>NZ_MUXY01000001.1:0-613898 GCF_002015035.1 Haemophilus parahaemolyticus
GTTGGGAGACAGTATCTACTTCATTACTTTTATTCTTATGCAAACATTCCCCTTAACTCGATTTTTAATCGCCTTCGCCTCGCTAGTTATTATTCTGGCAGGCGTAAAACTTGCTAGTGAAATTGTGATCCCCTTTTTACTTTCCTTATTTATCGCGATTATTTGCTCGCCCGCTATTCGCTTTATGACCAAGCGAAAAATTCCATTAGGGCTGGCAATTACCTTAATGCTGATTTTTATTGTGATACTTTTCCTCTTTTTAGCGGGAATGATCAACAGCACTATTCGCGAATTTACCGCATCCATTCCACAATATAAAGAAATCTTACAAATTCGATTAGAAACGCTCAAAACGTTCATTACTGAGTGGAATATTCCTCTAACTATTCCAGATGTTTCCGCATTAGAAAGCTTCGATCCAAGTATGGTGATGCAACTGGTTAGCCGTGTTTTACTCAGTTTTTCTAACGTAGTATCCAACGTATTTATGTTACTTTTGGTTGTTGTTTTTATGCTGTTAGAATCACCCGTCATCAAGTACAAAATCACGTTAGCATTCAACGGAGGTAAATCTAATTTCAACCAAGAAGTGGAACACCTGAGCCGTGTCGTGGAAAGTATCATTCGCTATCTTGGCGTAAAAACTCTAATGAGTGCCTTAACAGGGATTGCAATTTACGTTGTTTTAGACATTTTCAATGTGCAATACTCCGTTCTTTGGGCGGTATTAGCGTTCTTGCTAAACTATATTCCCAATATTGGCTCGGTATTGGCTGGCATCCCAATTGTCCTTCAAGCTTTACTGCTCAATGGTTTTTCAGATGGTATTGCGGTAATGATTGGTGTCATCGCAATCAATATGTTGGTGGGGAATATTTTAGAACCAAGAATGATGGGGAAAACACTCGGACTTTCTACATTAGTCGTCACGCTTTCATTGCTTTTTTGGGGCTGGTTGCTTGGCACCGTGGGAATGCTACTTTCTGTTCCTCTCACTATGGCATTAAAAATTGCATTAGAATCTAGCCCCAACACCATTCAATATGCTGTATTGTTGGGAGATGTGCCTGAGTTGGAGAAAGGCAAATATTTAATGAATAAATAACCCTATTTGTTATTACCTTCTATGATAGAGGGTAATAAACTAAGTAAATAAGGCGAGTAATTCTGCTACCTTTCCTCGTGATTCTCTTTTTTGCCCTATTGAGCGATTAACCTGCAAGGTTTTGAATTTTGCACCTTGGTAAATTTTGCGAGTAAATTCCGTATCGTGGTTTGAAATCAGTACAGGGTAATCTATTTCTCGGGCTAAATCAGCTAACCTTTTTTGTTGTTCAAGACTAAAGCCGCCGCCTGCGTATTGGGTGAAATTAGTATCTTGTTGCAATGGAGCATAAGGTGGATCGCAATAGACTACATATTGATCGGGTTGCTTTTGCAAGCGGTTAAAAACTTGCTCGAAATCGGCACAGATAAATTCTGCTTTTTGTGCTTTTTCGGCAAAAAAATGAAGTTCTTTTTCAGGGAAATAGTGTGTTTTGTAGCGACCGAAAGGCACGTTATAACCTCGTTTTTGATTGTAACGGCATAAACCGTTGAAGCCAAAACGATTTAGATAAAGGAAAAGCACGGAGCGTTGAAATTTATCTTTTGAGGAATTAAATTCTGCTCGGCGAGCCAAATAGAACGCTTTGCTATTCGCTTTTTCATGCAAAAAAAGTGCTTGGGCGTGCTGAATATAACGGTCAACATCGTTTTTGACGACATTGAATAGATTGATTAAATCAGGGTTAATATCTGCCAATAAATAGCGATCAAAATCCATATTTAAAAACACGGAGCCTGCACCAACAAAGGGTTCAACAAAACAAGCCCCCTGCGGAATGCTTGGGGGCAAGTGGTCTGAAATGGCTTGTGCAAGGCGATATTTTCCACCTGCCCATTTTAAAAAGGCTCGTTGTTTTTCCTGCATAGGATTTATTCAGTAAGCGGTCTATTTTTGGGTGAATTTTTCAATCGCTGCAAGCACTTGGTCTTCTGTTGCTTCGGCTGTAACATAGGCTTGACCAAGTGCTTTCAATAAGATTAAACGGAGTTTACCTGCTAGCACTTTTTTATCTCGCCACATATAAGGTAAGTATTCTTGCGGCTGCATTCCATCTGGCGACGTCGTCGGCAATACCGCGCGAGCAATCAGTTTTTCAAGGCGAGCGACATCGGATTCAGAAATGTTACCCAATATACGGGAAAGTTCAGCTGCTTCTAGCATTCCTACCGCCACACCTTCGCCGTGTAACCAATTGCCGTAGCCCATACGAGCTTCAATAGCATGTCCAAATGTGTGCCCTAAATTAAGCAAGGCACGATCGCCTTTTTCAGTTTCATCACGAGCAACAACATCCGCTTTCAGCTGGCAGCAATGTTGAATGCAATATTCGAGTGCTTGTTGATCTAATGCAACAAGTTTATCAATATTTTCTTCTAACCACGTAAAGAATTGCTCATCGAAAATCGCTCCATACTTAATCACTTCAGCTAAGCCAGCATTTACTTCACGTTTAGCAAGTGTATGCAAAGTATTGGTATCAATAATGACAGATACTGGCTGATGAAATGCACCAATCATATTTTTGCCAAGCGGATGGTTTACCGCTGTTTTTCCACCTACAGAAGAATCAACTTGAGCTAATAAGGTGGTTGGAATTTGGATAAAGCGAATACCGCGTTGATAAGAAGCTGCTGCATAGCCTGCAATATCGCCAATCACGCCCCCCCCTAAAGCGATAAGAGTGGTATCACGATTGTGATTTTTTTCAAGTAAAGCGGTAAAAATTAAGTTGAGTGATTCCAAATTCTTGTATTTTTCGCCATCAGGAATCAATACGGAATCTACGCTACAGCCAAGCTTAGTTAGGGCTTTTTCCACCGTTGCAAGATAATGTGGTGCAATGGTTGGATTTGAAACAATCATCACCTTATCCCCCGCTTTTAATGGGGCATAACTATTCGGTTCGTTTAATAAACCTGCCGCAATCCGAATTGGATAACGGCGTTCTTTAAGTTCTACATTAACTTGCAACATTGTGTTTACCTTATTTTTTTATTGTTGTTTTTATTGCAGATTATCGATCATTTCGATGATATTTGTCGCAACTAATTTTGCCGCTTGATCATCAGTTTGAAGAGTAATATCTGCAATTTCTTCATAAAGCGGATTACGGATTTTAGCTAACTCTTCGAGCGTTTTACGTGGATCATCATTTTGTAAAAGCGGTCGTTTTTTATCACGTTGAGTACGCTCGAACTGCTTGTCTATGGTTGTTTCAAGATAGATGACAATCCCGCGAGCAGAAAGCACATTGCGGTTATCTTTAGAGAGAATAGAACCGCCTCCCGTTGAAAGCACTATGCCTTGCCCTTGAGTTAATTCGTTGATAATACGCTCCTCACGCTTACGAAAACCCGCTTCACCTTCTACATCAAAAATCCAATCAATATCGGCACCTGCTCGCTCTTCAATCACTGAGTCTGAATCCATAAATTCCATACCGAGCATTTGTGCTAGTTGGCGACCGATTGTGCTTTTACCTGCACCCATAGGACCAATTAAGAAAATATTACGTTTTTCTGCCATTTTATTCTCATTGAAAAATTAGTTTAACATTGTGATTTGGGTTGAAAAACAGACCGCTTGTAAAAACAAGCGGTCTGTTTTTTGAAAAAGATAACAAAATCTTTTATTCAATTTTAAGAAAGTACCACAAATCGCCTAAAAATAGTTAGGTGCGATTATCTCAAGAAATCACACCTAATTTCAACCTTTAGCGATCTAATCGCTGAATTTATTTATAGACTAGAATAATTCAGCACCTGATGGCGAAGAGAGAATCCCTTTCGGTGGCAAGCCCAAACGTATACCACCACCTGCATCACGAGGATTACCCGATTCTTCGCCTAGAATACCTTGTTCTACCACAAATTTTTTGGTTGGTTCAGTACCTTTAATAAAGTACTCGGTCAATTGGCTACCTAGGAAGCCACTAGTAGCATCAATTTTAGCTTCTACAATATTGGTTGGTGTTGGCAGTATGCGATCCTTTTTATCTGCAAGAGCGACTTTCATATAATCGCGCCACGCTGGCATTGCTGTTCGAGCACCTGACTCCCCTTTACCTAAAACACGTTTATTGTCATCAAAGCCCACGTAAACTGTAGTCACAATATTTGAACCAAACCCAGCATACCAAGTCACTTTAGATTGGTTGGTCGTCCCCGTTTTTCCGCCAATATCTTTACGTTTAAAATCATTAGCAAGCGAACGACTTGTGCCTCGCCAGTCTTGTCCTTGTTCTCCATAAATTGCACTATTTAACGCACTACGTATCAAAAATGCAATTTCGGGTTTCATTACACGTGGTGCATAAATCATTTCACCTGTTTGATTTTGCACATTGCTCATTAAATCAGGTGCATTTTCTCGGATAATCGTATCAAGAACAGGCTCTTCACTATTTGATGTACCCTCTTCTGTAGAATTACTTGCCGTTTCTGTGGCATTCACTGTCTCATTCGCTTTCAATGAGCGGAAGAATTGCTCTTCATCGTGAATTTTCACGCCGTCAAATTGCTCTGGTTCAGCATAAGTAAGTGGAAGGTTTGTACATTCTATACAAGCAATTGGCGGATTGGCCTTAAATAATTCATTACCTTGGCTATCTTCAATACGTTCAATGATATAAGGATCGATTAAGAAACCTCCATTATCGAATACAGCATAAGCACGTGCCATTTCAAGTGGTGTGAATGAAGCAGCTCCCAGTGCTAATGCTTCCGTTGCTACAAATTGATCGTGTTTAAAGCCAAAACGCTCCAAATAGCCTGCTACATAATCAATCCCCGCCATTTGTAAAATACGGATAGATACCATATTTTTTGATTTACCTAATGCCACGCGCATACGAAGCTGTCCTTCGTAACGTCCATCTGCATTTTTTGGTGTCCACGGTTTTTGCCCACGTTTAGTAATTGTAATTGGATCATCGCTAATTGTACTAGACAAGCTTAAGCCTTTATTCATTGCTGCCGCATAAATAAATGGTTTAATTGAAGAACCTATTTGTACTAATGATTGTGTTGCACGGTTAAAACGGCTCTGTTCAAAGCTAAAACCGCCAACAATCGCTTCAATTGCACCGTTATCACTATTGAGCGACACTAAAGCAGAATTGGCTTCAGGAATTTGCCCTAACATCCATTCGCCATTTTTGCCTTTACTTACCCAAATGAGATCGCCAGCATTCAACTTAATCTGCTTACCAAACGTCGCATTTGATTTCTTCATCTCTGTTTTATCACCGCTTGGTAACATCAGAGTATAGCTATTTTTATTCACGGCTGTTACTACCACGCCGGTGAAAGGTTCTGAATTTGGCAACTTACTTAAATAATCAATAATTGCCTCATCATCCCAAGCGGTCTTTCCTGTCCAAAGTTTTGCAGCACCACGCCAGCCGTGGCGACGGTCGTATTGGATCAAGTTATTCCGTACAGCATCTTGTGCGGCTTTTTGGTCATCAGACACTACGGTAGCATAGACTTTAAAGCCTTTATTGTAAGCAATATCTTCGCCATAACGTTTAACCATCTCTTGGCGAACCATCTCAGTGACATAATCAGCTCTAAATTCCAATGTTGCTCCATAGTAGGCGGATTTCACTTCTTCTTTTTTCGCAGTTTCATACTGTGCTTTGGTAATTTTTCCTACTTCAAGCATACGCCCAAGCACAACATTACGACGGTCTGTCGCCCGTTTAACTGAATAAATCGGGTTCATTGTTGAAGGTGCTTTTGGCAAGCCTGCAATAATCGCGACTTCACCTAAAGTAAGCTGATCTAGCGTTTTACCAAAATAGGTTTTTGCAGCTGCTGCTACTCCGTAAGAGCGATAACCAAGATAAATTTTGTTCAAATAAAGCTCTAAAATCTCATCTTTGGTCAGTACTTTTTCAATCTCAAGAGCAAGAATAGCTTCTTTGATTTTTCGCTCAATATTACGCTCAGGTGTTAAGAAAAAGTTACGTGCAAGTTGTTGAGTGATCGTACTTGCCCCTTGCGTATCGCCTTGGCTGGAGCGATAAAGTGCACGCATAATCCCTTTTGGATCAAGCCCTTTATGTTCATAAAAGCGAGCATCTTCCGTCGCTAAAATAGCATCAATCAACTGTTGAGGAATCTCTGCTAATTTCACAGGAATACGACGTTCTTCGCCCACCTCTCCAATCAATTTTCCATCAGAGGTAAAAATTTGCATTGGCTGTTGTAACTCAACGGTTTTCAGCGTTGAAACATCTGGCAAACTTTCACGAATATGAATGTAGGCAACAACGCCCGCAAGCCCTGACACAATTAGCAGAGTAAGTAAAGCACTAAATATTATTTTTGCGATCTTCATCGAAAAAATCTCTTTTCCTAAATGACAAATAAATTAAATCACCAATAATGTTGGCGTAAAGTTAACTAAGTATAAACGAAAAAATGGCTAAAAGTGTCAAGCAAATGTAATTTTTTGATCAGTGAATGAAGGATTTTTTATGTCATTGCTTACAACCTTTTTCTCAAAAAAATCGCAAAAATGTTTGCCCATCGGAATTGCAGAAGATGAAACTCATTATTGTGTCTCCTATTTAGAGCAAGATCAACCAATAGTAAATTTTTATCCTAAATCGACCGCTTTAATTGATATTTTAGCAACAATTTCTGATTTTGCAGGCAAAAAGAAGCAGATTATTCGCCCTGTGCCATATCACTATATTTGGAGGAAATATCTGATTCAACCGTTGAATGTGGATAAAGAAACGATTTTTCGTCAGGTGATTCAAACCATCAAACAAGAGCTGCCTATTGCAATGGATGAAGTCTATTTTGATTATCAAGTTTTACCTCATAAGGCTCAAAAAATTACTCAAATTATTATTTATGCACTGAGAAAACGTTTTGCTGACCCTTTATTGCTAGATATAGACACTGTTTTAGATTGCGAGTTGCAATGCTGGCAAAGAGGATTTCATTTTTTAATGCAATCCCCACCTCAAGATGGACAAAATTATGCGTATAAAGAGAAATTTTTTACATTTAAATTAAATGAGTTAAGCATTAAAAATGAATGTAATGAAAATTATTTAAGTCTGAATGATTTAGTTTTTCCAGAAAATATATTTTCTAAAGAGCTATATATTCTTGCGTTAGGTGCTTGTTTGTGGAAATGAAAAGAAATATTAATTTAAGTCCATTATTACAGAAAAACTGGGTGGATAAAACTACAAAAAATATATTTAAGCTACTAATTATATTTCTTTGTCTTATCGGATTATTATTATGTTTAAATTTTTACCAAGAAAACCGTAAGAGTGAACTTTCAGTGATTACACAACAGTTCATCGAACAACAAGAACAGCTATCACAAATTGAGCAAAGTTTAACAAATCTTACACCACTACCGATTAACTACACAAAAGTATTAAGAAAAGAGGAGCTAAACAATTTGGTTAATTTATTAGAAGAATTACCTGTAAAAAGTGCGGGAATTAGCATTATTCGGTTTTATGTTGATCAAGGTTTAAAGCTAAAGATTGCTGGCACTTATCAACATCAACAAGATTTTGAAGAGCTAGAAGATTTCTTTAAAGAGAGTGGTTTTAGCGTTAATATTGAATATTTACAAAGTAATAATAAAGCAAAAGCTGATTTTAGCATTATTGTATATAAAGAAAATAAATAAGATGAAAAAGCGTATTTCTCACTATTACTTTAATCCAACCAAATCAGGCTATCAGTTATTGAGTAAAATCAATCAATACTTTTTTCAGATTGCCATTTCTTTAGCTGTTATTTTGCTTGTTTATCCGCTTATTCAGTTAGTCAAGATTTCACAGCAGATTACAGATAACGAAAATCAGCTAAATATTATTAAGATGGAGATTGAAAATAAATCACAATCTTTAACAGAAAAATTAGCAGGAAAAGGGAATGCCAATAATACAAAACTCACTCCCACAAAAGTTAATCAGCAGCTAGAAACGCTTTTTCATCAATATGATGTAGAAATCAACGGGCTGCAATGGGAGTTAGATCAAGATAAGCTATTACATATTACAATTACACAAAAGGCAAAATCTTTGTTTAATATTATATCAGAATTAAATCAACTTGATTTTTTCTTTTACAAAGAAGTAACGCTAACCCGTTTAGATTATAAAAATTTAGTACAATTAAATTCGACTTTACAGCTAATGGAAAAATAAAATGAAAAAGTATATACCGCTACTCTTTTGCTCTCTATTTTATACCTCACATAGTATTGCTGATCCTTTTTATGGAGAAGAACAAGAAAAAGAAAGTATATCAAAAACAAAATCAACTATTGTAAAAAAGGGCGTAAAAACAATCTCTTGTGAGTTGCCTAAAAATGCCAATATCATCAATATTCCTATTGAATTTGAAGAACTGAAATTAATTGGGGTACTGAAATATAATAATATAACAAAGGCATTATTTATCAATAAAAACAGCCAACTTTTTGATTTTTCTCAGAATGATTTTATTAAGGATAAGAGTATTCAAATCAATGAAATTAATACCAAAGCAGTAAAATATACTAATTGGGATCTAACTGATGATTGCAACAGACCTTATCAAATTACATTAAAACTCTAATTTTCAGCAGGATATTTATGAAAAAGTGGCTATTATTATTTTCAGTTTTTCCACTCTCGCTATTAGCAAACCAAGTTTCGCTCGTGTTAAAGGATGCTCCGACAGCCGAAGTTGTTTCTTATTTAGCCAGTGAAATGGGTAAAAATATTGTATTGCATCAAGATATTGAAAGTAAAAGTAATATTCGTATTGAAAATAGCCAGTTTGATGCAATTTTAAAAAGCATTGCCAAAATCAATAAACTCAATATTCAACAAGAAAATGGCATCTATTATATTAGTGAAAAAACAAAAGAGGATTTAAACGAAAAAATAAAGCTTATTAATGAAGAACAAAAGCCACAATTAGTCACTCGTACGGTGAAATTAAAATATGCAAAAGCCTCCGAAGTCATTGATTCACTCACTAAGGGAAGTGGATCATTTTTAAATGATGGTGGCTATATTCATTTTGATGAGCGAAGCAATAGTTTAATTATTAAGGAAAATGCTGCATCCATTAAAAATACGTTAGCTTTAATTCAAGAGCTAGATAAACCAACAGAACAAATTGCCATTGAAGCCCGTATTGTGACCATCAGCAGTAAAAACTTGCAAGAACTTGGTGTACGTTGGGGGATGTTCTCCGCAGATAGTCGTATTGAAGGAGTAGCAAGAAATAGTGGGCGAATACAAGATTTAAACGTGAATTTTCCCGTGGTTACAGGTGCTTCAGCGACGTTACAAGTCGCTTCCATCAATTCTAAATTATTGGATTTAGAACTCTCTGCTCTTGAGCAAGAAAACAGTGTAGAAATTATCGCAAGCCCCCGTTTGCTGACGACTAACAAAAAATTGGCAAGCATTAAACAAGGAACGGAAATCCCTTATACAATTTATGATCGCAAATCGGAAACCTACGATATTTCTTTTAAAGAAGCGGTTTTAGGCTTAGAGGTGACGCCGCATATTTCAGAAAATAATCAAATTTTGATGGATTTAGTCGTTACCCAAAATTCGCAAGGGCAATCGGTTGGTAATTCTAACTCAGGCAACACCGTAATTGCGATTGATAAACAA
This sequence comes from Haemophilus parahaemolyticus, assembly GCF_002015035.1. Lineage (GTDB taxonomy): Bacteria > Pseudomonadota > Gammaproteobacteria > Enterobacterales > Pasteurellaceae > Haemophilus_A > Haemophilus_A parahaemolyticus. The sequence goes on from NZ_MUXY01000001.1 coordinate 9,771, forward strand.
GAACTGAATACGCAAGTATTCGCTAAACACGGTGAAACTATAGTTCTTGGTGGAGTGTTCCAACATTTGAAATCAAAAGATAGCGATAAAATTCCTGTGCTTGGTTCAATTCCGTTTATCAAGCGGTTATTTAGCTATCAAAAAGATCAAATTAATAAACGTGAATTGGTGATTTTTGTGACGCCTTATATTGTGCAATCAAAAGATGTTGCGGTGGATTTCTCGAAAACGAAAGAAAAAAGCCCAAAACGATAAAGAAAGTATCACAAAATTATGCTAAAATTCGGCAATATTTTTGATTATCGAATTAACTAGAGGTTATATGAAACTTTCCCCTCGTCGCCGTGCTAGAGAGTGTGCGGTTCAAGCATTATATTCTTGGGTAATTTCGCAAAATAGCGTAGAACAAATCGAATTAGTTTTCCAAACCGATAATTTTGCGTCTGAAGATCCAGAAAGCACAGGTCAAGTGGATCGTGCATTATTTACTCGTTTATTACGCGGCACGGTGGCAAATATTGAAGAAATTGATGCTTCACTTCGTCCGTTTTTAGATCGTAACGAAGAAAATGTCGATTTAATTGAGCGTAGTATTTTACGTATGGCGGCTTATGAATTACATTTTGAACAAGATACCCCATACAAAGTGGTGATTAACGAGGCGATTGAAGTAGCAAAAGCATTCGGTTCAGACGACAGTCACAAATACATCAACGGAATCTTAGATAAATTAGCACCAGCACTTGGACGGAAATAATTTATCTACTTATTTTAAAGCGAGCAAAGTCTCGCTTTTTTCATTTTGAGAATAATTATTTGAGAGAACAAAATGGGCGAATTTGATCTGATCAAGCGGTACTTTTCGCGAAAAAGTTTGCAAAATGATGTGGTTTTGTCAGTGGGGGATGATTGTGCGATTACCAGCATCCCTACAGGCTACCAACTTGCGATTACCACAGATACCTTGGTAGAAGGCACGCATTTCTTACCTTCGATTTCTCCTGCCGATTTAGCTTATAAAAGCGTTGCGGTAAACTTAAGTGATTTAGCCGCGATGGGAGCAAAGCCTACTTGGATGTCGCTTGCACTCACCTTACCCGAAATCAAAGAAGCATGGTTAGCTGAATTTAGCCAAAGTTTATTTGCCATTTTAGATCGCTATGGCGTGAGTTTAATTGGGGGGGATACCACTAAAGGCTCGCTTTCGATTACCTTTACTGCCCAAGGTTTTTTGCCTGAAAATAAAGGTTTATTCCGCCACCAAGCCAAAGTGGGCGATTGGATCTTTGTTTCTGGCTTTTTGGGTGATAGTGCGGTAGGGCTCGATTTACTTTTACAAAATCGCAAAATAGAGAACGAATCTGACCGCTATTTCATTCAACGCCATCTGCACCCAACGCCTCGTGTCGAACTCGGTTTAGCCCTTCGCTCATTTTCTTGCTGTGCATTGGATATTTCTGATGGATTACTTGCTGATCTTGAACATATTTTAGAACGTAGCCAAGTTGGTGCGGAAATTTATCTCGAAAATCTACCGCTTTCACGCCATTTATGCACCCAATACGAACAAACACAAGCAGAAAAATTTGCTTTAACGGGGGGGGAAGATTATGAGCTTTGTTTTACGGTAAGTGAAGAAAAACGCGAAGAGATGGAGCAAGTTTTACGTTCTCAGGGGATAAAAGTGACCTGCATCGGCAAAATCCTTCCTCAAACAAGCGGTCTAAATTTACTTAAAAATGGCAAAAAAATGGTTTTACCTACTCATATTGGTTTTGACCATTTTAGCTAAAGCAAAGGAAAAGGAATGGATAAAAAAATTAACTTAAAAAATCCCGTACATTTTTTAGCAGTCGGATTCGGCTCAGGCTTATTAAAGCCTGCACCAGGCACTTGGGGCACGCTTGCAGGCTTAATGCTTTCTATTTTGCTTTGGAATATAACCCAATCAAACCTATTTTTTATTTTTCTCGCCGTTATTTCTTTTATTTTTGGCTGCTATCTTTGCCAAAAAACAAGCAATGATTTAGGCGTACACGATGATGGAAGAATAGTTTGGGATGAAATTGTCGCCATATTTTTAATGTTTGCCTTTTTACCTGAATATAATTGGTTTACTTATATTCTTACTTTTATAAGCTTCCGCATTTTTGATATTTTAAAACCTTATCCAATTCGTTATTTTGATGAAAAATTAGAAAGTGGACTGGGAATTATGGTTGATGATATTCTTGCAGCTATTTTTGCTTTAATTTCGTTATATATCATTTATTGGATAATCTAATATGCTAACGATTTTATTGATTCATTTAGTTGGCTTAGCAAGCCCAGGACCTGATTTCTTTTATGTGGTTCGCCAATCAGCAAGCCATTCCACCAGAGCGGGTATTTTAGCTTCGGTTGGAATTGCAATGGGAATTATCTTTTGGGCAGCTTTTGCAATTTTCGGCTTAGCGTGGTTAAAACATAGCGTTGGCAATGTGTTGCAATATGTAATTATGTTATTAGGCGGTAGCTATTTAGCTTATTTAGGCTCGAAAATGGTTCGGGTGAAAGATAATGCAAAATTTAGTGAAGAAAAGACCGCTTTATTAGAATTAAACTCCATCACAGAAATTCGCAAAGGTTTAATGATCAATATAATGAATGCCAAAGCAGGCGTTTATTTTACTAGCGTTATTTCCGCATTTTTAGACCAATTTACTGAAACTTATCAGCTTTTTGAATTGCTGTTTTTATTTGTTTTTTCAACCTTTATCTATTTCTATTTAGTTGCACTATTATTTTCGCGTAAAGCAATTCGCAAAATTTATGCAAAAAATAGTCGCTATATTGATAATGTTGCTGGAGTAATTTTTATCGGATTTGGATTAAAACTGATTTATGAAGGGATAACGCATTTAGCGGTAATTTTATAGAATAATGGGCGTAATGTACGCTCATTTTATTATCTATGCTTTTTCTCTGGAAAAATAAGAGAAGCAATCACACCAATAAATAACACACCTAAAACAATAAATAAGCTGGTATTTGGCGAAATATGGAACCCCGTATCGAATACAGCGTGGTTCCAAGATTGAATACCCATTTTAATACCGATAAAGAATAATAATGCAATAACTGCTTTTTCTAAATGCACTAGATATTTTGTAAGTGCAGCTAAAATAAAATAGAGACTACGCAAACCAAGAATAGCAAAAATCATTGCTGCATAAACTAAGAGCGGTTCTTGTGTTACGGCAATCACGGCTGGTACTGAATCAAACGCAAAAGCAACATCGGAGGTTTCAATTGCGATTAAACATAAAAATGCAGGCGTTGCATAACGTAAGCCTTTGCGGGTTACATTTGCCAGCTCTTCCGCTTTTAATTCTGCATGTTTAACGAAGAAGTTATAGCCGTGTAGTTTTGGTAAAACAGGCATTATTTTTCCAACCCAACGTACGCTCCAGTGATTAGTATAATCTTCAATTTCTTCTTCTCTCTCTTCTTTTTCAGTAAGCATTTTCCAGCCGCTCCATAATACAAACAAGGCAAAGATAAAGCCAACCCAAGGGCTTGCAGCAAATAAGCCTGTGCCGAGCACGACGAAAATCGCACGGAACACTAACGCCCCTAAAATGCCCCAGTATAAAATGCGATGTTGCAATTTACCTGTAATACCGAATGAAGCAAAAATAGCGACAAAGACCATTAAGTTATCAATTGATAAACTTTTTTCTAAAACATAGCCTGCTAAATATAAATCCGCCCAAGATGAGTCAAAACGAATATATAAATAAACGTAAAATGCAACAGCTAATGAAATCCAAAATAACGACCACATTGCCGCATTTTTCACCGTGATTTCTTCACTATTTTTATGGGCAACTAAATCCATATAAATGGAAAAAAGAATTACCACAAAAAAGACAATAATTGTTTCTAAAGGAAATCCAAAGTGTGCCATATAACCTACAAAAAATTAAACTAAATGATCAATATTATTAAATTCAACTAATTCTACCTTGCCATTTTCAACTTTAGCAATATTGATGGCGGTATTCATCACGAATTTATGTTTCTCTTCATCACGACATTCTGACCAATGCAAGCCTTTTAACACAGCGGTCAAAACAGTTAAGGTCATTCCGTGTGCAACAATCAACACATTTTCGTTATCTTTGTGCAGTTCCGCGATTTGATTAAACACCTGAAATGCACGTTGATAAAGCTGTTCATAGGTTTCTCCGCCATTTTCCAGAGCTTTATATTCAGTAGGTGTTTTTTTCATTACCCAATATTCTTCATTCTCGTATAAATCGACCGATTTCATTCCTTCCCAAATGCCGAAATCAAATTCATTCAAGCCCCAATGATGAAAGTGCGGAATGTTTTGCGTCTCATTTTCCTTCAGAATATAGTTTGCCGTGTCTTGAGCACGTTTTTGCATACTGGAATATACTGCAGAAAATTGAACCGCTTTTAACGCTTGTCCTGCTTTTTTCGCTCCCTCAATGCCCTCTTCAACCAAAGGCGAATCGCCCGAGCCTTGCAAGCGTCCTTCAATATTCCACACGGTTTTGCCGTGCCGAATTAAATAAATATTTAGTGCCATCCCCATTTCCTTTAAAATAGCCCAAAAAAGATTCGGAATTATAACATGAATTTGCATTTTACTCTCTGCCTGCAACATCGGGATTTTGTGATTATTAACAAACCTGCGGGCATCAGCGTACATAAAGATCAACAAGCAGTTGGATTAACAGAATTAGTTGCAAAACAGCTAGGTGTAGAGCAAGTTTGGCTCGTGCATCGATTAGATAAAATTACCTCGGGCTTGCTCATTCTAGCCTTAAATAAAGAGGCGGCTGCGAATTTCTATACGCTGTTTGAACAACATAAAATTCAGAAAACCTATTGGGCGATTAGCGACAAAAAACCGAAAAAGAAACAGGGTAAAATTGTGGGCGATATGCAAAAATCGAGAAATGGGGCGTGGAAACTCTGCCATAGCAAGGAAAATTCTGCGATTACGCAATTTAGATCGCATTCTATTGAACCACCACTTCGCAATTTTATTTTGCAACCCAAAACAGGCAAAACGCACCAATTACGCGTTGCAATGAAAAGTTTGGGCAGCCCGATTCTAGGTGATAGTTTGTATTCTGGTTCAGAATCTGATCGTGTTTACCTACACGCTTATCAGCTTGAATTTGATTATCAAAATGAGCATTTTTGCGTGCAAGCCTTGCCTGAAAGCGGTCAAATTTGGCAGAAAGTTTGTAAACTTGAAGCGGAGAAATAGAGTATAATTCACCCGTTTTTATAACAAATAAAGCAACAATAGAGGCAATTATGAGCTTATTTGAAGCTATTTTAATTATTATTTTATTGATTTTAACCAGTACGGTAATTTCATTATCGGAAATTGCACTTGCTGGAGCGAGACGCTTAAAACTGCAAGCAATGGCAAATGCGGGCGACTTACGTGCAGAAAGAGTGATGAAATTGCAGGAACAACCAGGACGATTTATCACGGTGGTACAAATTGGATTGAATATGATAGCTATTCTTGGCGGTGTTGTGGGAGAAAGTGCGATTAACCCTTACTTCAGTCAGCTTTTTAGAGAATATTCTGATGCCGATTGGGTTGATTCAGCGGCTTCTTGGACTGCATTTTTATTGGTTACCTCAGCTTTTGTGCTCTTTGCAGATTTAATGCCAAAACGTATTGCGATGACTTATCCTGAGCAAGTCGCTGTTCGAACAATTAGAATAATGAGCTTTGCCATCGTCATTTTTAAACCGATTGTGATGTTCTTTGATTGGATTGCCAACTCGCTCTTCCGCCTTTTGGGTGTATCAACTGTTCGTCAAGAGAATATGACGACTGAAGATATTGTGGCGGTAGTAGATGCAGGTGCCAAAGCTGGTGTTCTAAACACTCATGAGCATTATCTGATTGAAAACGTATTTGAGATGCAAGAACGCCGTGTCACTTCAACAATGACTACGCGTGAAAATATTGTTTTTTTAGATCGTACTGATAACAAAGAACAAGTGCTGCAAACGCTTGGTGAAGATTCACATTCTAAATTGCTGATTTGCGATAATGGTTTAGATAAAATTTTAGGCTATGTTGAATCGCACAATTTGCTCACGCAATATCTTAAAAATGAGAATGTCTCGCTTACTGATCAACGCTTATTGCGTAAAACCATTTTTATTCCAGATACGCTTTCACTCTATGAGGTATTGGAGCTGTTTAAATCTGCAGGTGAAGATTTTGCTGTGATTGTGAATGAATACGCTCTCGTGGTTGGCATTATCACGCTTAACGATGTAATGAGTATTGTAATGGGCGAATTAGTTTCCACCGAAGAAGAGCAAATTGTCCGTCGTGATGAAGATTCGTGGTTGATCGATGGTGCGACTCCGCTTGAAGATGTAATGCGTGCGTTAGAAATTGAGGAGTTTCCACACGCAGAAAATTATGAGACCATCGGCGGATTTATGATGTATATGCTCCGCAAAATTCCGAAGAAAACTGATTTTGTGCTGTATGATCAATATAAATTTGAAATTATCGACACCGAGAATTTTAAAATTGACCAGTTGATGGTGTCGTTTAGAAAAGATATTAAAACGGAATAACAATGATGTTTTATACAGTTTATGATAGACTAGATATTCTCAAGTGGTGAGATTTTAAATTAATTTCTTCGGTATTCACTACTGCTAAATCTTCCCTTCTTCTCTTTGTTAAAGAGTGGGATTTTCTTTATATAAAAGAAATATCGACGGTATTATTCTTAATCTAAAAGTAGAGCAATAGGGCTTTATTATTCAGAGACCTAATCCCTCTTTAGCAAAGAGGGGGATGGGAGATTTGACAGACAGAGAAAACGGGGCTCATAAAAGCTTTCATGCTCAAATAAACAGGAACGCTATGATCGGTCGATTACACGGTAAAATTATTGAAAAACAGCCCCCTGAAATGGTGCTAGATGTACAAGGCGTAGGCTATGAAATCCTACTACCGATGACCAGTTTCTACGATTTACCACAACTGGGAGAAGAAACAACGATTTTTACACATCTTGTCGTTCGTGAAGATGCACATTTACTCTTTGGCTTTGCCCAAAAACAAGACAGAACCTTATTCCGAGAACTCATCAAGACCAATGGCGTTGGCCCAAAACTTGCCCTTGCGATTTTGTCTGCAATGTCTGTTTCTCAATTTGCAAATGCAGTTGAGAATGAAGAATTAGCGAAACTAACCAAAATCCCTGGCATAGGTCGCAAAACAGCAGAACGTTTACTTGTTGAGCTTAAAGGCAAGTTTAAAGGGATGACGCAAGGCGATTTCTTTGTTGAGCAATCTCACGATAAAATTGTAGTCAGCTCACAAGTTGATCCAGCTGATGAAGCACGAGATGCTCTAATCGCATTAGGCTATAAGCCAGCAGATGCAGAAAAAATGATCAAGAAAGTGAATAAAGTTGGAGCAACAAGTGAGCAACTAATTCGTGAAGCCTTGAAAAACTCTCTTTAATAAATGACAAATAAAAATGATTGAAGCCGATAGAATAATTAGTGCCTCACCTAAAAAAGAAGAGGAAGTGATTGACCGTGCTATTCGCCCGAAATTGCTAGCAGATTATGTTGGACAGCCTTCGGTGCGGGAGCAAATGGATATTTTTATTCAAGCTGCTAAATTGCGAAATGAAGCCTTAGACCACCTTTTGATTTTTGGACCACCAGGTTTAGGGAAAACTACGCTTGCCAATATTGTGGCGAACGAAATGGGCGTGAATATTCGCTCTACTTCTGGGCCTGTGCTCGAAAAAGCAGGTGATTTAGCCGCAATGCTTACTAACCTTGAGCCTTATGATGTGCTTTTTATCGACGAAATCCACCGCTTGTCTCCTGCAATTGAAGAGGTGCTTTATCCTGCAATGGAAGATTATCAGCTTGATATTATGATCGGTGAAGGCCCAGCCGCTCGCTCAATTAAGCTTGATTTACCGCCATTTACCTTAGTCGGCGCAACTACAAGAGCGGGTTCTTTAACTTCACCATTACGTGACCGTTTTGGCATTGTGCAACGCCTTGAGTTTTATTCGGTAGAAGATTTAACTTCTATCGTACAACGTAGTGCTGAGTGTTTAAATTTAGACCTATCAGAAAATGGAGCTCACGAAATTGCCCGGCGTTCACGTGGCACGCCACGTATTGCGAACCGCTTACTCCGCCGAGTAAGAGATTATGCTGATGTTCGCAATAACGGTATTGTCAGCTCAGAAATTGCTAAACAAGCTCTTTCAATGCTAGATGTGGACTCAGAAGGGTTTGACTTTATGGATATCAAACTCTTACAAGCCATTGTTGAACGCTTCGATGGCGGCCCTGTAGGCTTAGATAACCTTGCTGCTGCCATTGGAGAAGAGCGTGATACCATTGAAGATGTGTTAGAACCTTACTTAATCCAGCAAGGCTTCTTGCAACGAACTCCACGTGGGCGAATTGCAACACAAAGAACTTATGAGCATTTGAAGAGATTTTCATCTTCCTACTAAAACAAAGCCACGCAAATGCGTGGCTATTTTTCAATGTAAAGTGTTACTTATTTCGTTTCTTCTCAATTGTGTCTAGCAACTGATTGATTTCTGTATTTGCAAAAATCTCTTCAATAGTGTGGCTGAGTTTACGTCGCCAGTTTGGGTATTCCATACTTGTTCCAGGAATATTGACAGGATCAAGCATATTCAACCAATCTTCAGGCTGTGAACCAAATAACACACTATTTGTGTCTGCCACATAGGCTTGCAATTGATGTGTGAACTCTTTGCTTACGTTGGTATCAGTATTCGCAAGTTCTTGCACATTTTCAACCGCTTGTCGAATTTTCTCTTTTGCCTCTTTGCGTCCTTGTTTGAGAATATTCAGTACTTTTTTACTCGGATAAACCCCGAATTGCTCGCCTAAATCAAAGTCGTAGCCTTTCCAATAGCCTTGCACCGTTGGTAAGTCGTGTGTGCTTAACGTGGTCATTGCTTGGTATGGATAGTTCTCTAGCGGTTTACTTCCGTTTGCATCCATTTCAAAATAAAAAATGTTATAAGCTAAAATACCTTTTTCTTCCAATTTTTTGAGCATACCTTTCGGCACAGTGCCTAACGCTTCAGCAATGATTAAACATTGGTGGCGTTGGCTTTCAAGAGCCAGAATCGCAAGTAAATCATCTAATGGATAACGCACATAAGCCCCGTTTTTGGCAGAGTCTCCTTTTGCTACCCACCACATACGTGCCAAACCTAAAATATGATCAATCCGTAATGCACCACAATCTTTCATATTGGCACGTAATAAGTCAATAAATGGTTGATAACCTCGTGCTTGTAATACTTCTGGATGCATTGGCGATAAGCCCCAGTTTTGTCCGTTTGGCGCCATAATATCTGGAGGAGCACCCACAGAAGCATCCAATACAAACAACTCTTTATCTGCCCAGGTTTCCGCGCCGTTATCTGCTACGCCTACGGCTAAATCGCGGTAAAAGCCCACAGGCATTCCAAGCTCTTTCGCCAATAAGTTGCATTGTTGTAATTGCTGTTGTGCAATAAATTGCAACCACATATAAAAACGTACTAAATCGCTTTGTTCCGCTTGGAATTGTGCCACTGCTGGCGAATGGTAATCATGATATTGTTCTGCCCAGAAATTCCAGCCCCATTGTTCGCTAAATTGTGCAGAGAGCCAACTATGTAATGCATCAAACGTACCTTGGATTTTTAACGCTTCGCCATTTTGAGCGATAAATTGCTCGAAAGCGGTCTGATCTTGGCGACAAAATGCAGAATAGGCTAAACGTAAACCGTGCAATTTCAAGCTCATTACTTGCGTATAATCGACATAATCTTTCGCACGCTGTTCGGCTAATTGGCGTTGCGTTTCAGCATCATTAAACCACGTTTGAGCTTCTACTGATTTTTGGAATGCCTCAATTGCATTCACATCAATATAGACGATATTCATCCATAAACGCGAAGATGGGCTGTAAGGGCTTGCCCCTTCTGCATTCGCAGGGAAAAGTGCGTGAATTGGATTAAGACCGACAAAATCGCCCCCTTTTTCAGCTACTTTGATTAAGAATGCTTTGAGATCACTGAAATCGCCAATTCCCCAGTTTTGCTCTGAACGTAAGGTGTAAAGCTGTAAAATCGCTCCCCATAATTTCTGATGAGCTTGCAACGCTTTTGGTTGGAATGCGGTTTCTGGTGTCACAATCACACGGCAATGATACGCTGCTTTTGCGGTGTGAAGAGAAAGCTCATGATAGCCTAGAGGTAAATTACTCGGCAAGTTGATTGCATTGCGTTTTACTTTGCCTGTCAGCATTTCGTTATTTTCAAGCGTAAGTTGCCAGTGTGCCTGCAAGTCTTGATTGCTGTTTGCAATATGCAGTGGAATATAGACCGCTTGTCCTGCCTTGACCACTTTAACAAGCGGTAGAATTTGGCGACTTTTTGGCGAGCCAAGGCGTTTCGCGATTTTTTGGTAAACTTCCGAGCTTGCATAACGACGACGACCATATTCATCGAAGAAATAAGTGTTTAAATAAGGGTGAGTTTGTTTCATTTGCTTTTCCTAAATATAAATATATCGTACCGTAGGGTGTGTGAAATGAAGCTTCACGCACGCAAGCGGTTTATTTTTCATAAAAATTGACAAAGTGTGCGAGGATTTTTTTAATCCACACACCCTATGTTTTCTACCCTTTCACCCCACCGGCTGTGAGACCGCCAACCAACCAACGTTGTGCCAAAATAAACACAAGGGTAATTGGAATTGCTGAAAGGATTGCCGCTGCCGCGAAGTCGCCCCAGAGGTAATTTTGTGGATGAAGATATTGTTGCATTCCCACTGCTAAAGTGTAGTTATCTACATCACGTAATAAGAGTGAAGCAACAGGGACTTCAATGATAGAGGAAATAAATGCGAGAATAAATACTACCGCTAAAATTGGTACTGAAAGTGGTAACAAAATTAAGCGGAAAGTTTGCCACGGGGTTGCACCATCAAGAGCGGCGGCTTCTTCTAACGATTTATCGATGGTTTCAAAGTAGCCTTTGATTGTCCAAACGTGCATTGCAATCCCTCCAAGGTAAGCAAAAATCACGCCGCCGTGGGTATTCAAGCCTAAAAATGGAATGTAGTCGCTTAAGCGATCAAATAAAGCATACAACGCCACAAGAGAAAGCACTGCAGGGAACATTTGGAAAATCAACATCGATTTCAAAAGCAAACTTTTGCCTACAAAGCGTAAGCGTGCAAAGGCATACGCTGCGGTAGTAGAAAGCATTAGTGTGATGATTGCGGTAATGCCAGCTACTTTCACAGAGTTCCAAAGCCAAAGTAATACTGGGAACGGTGGTGGTGTTACCGTACCATCAGAGTGCGTTACACTAAAACCAAGTGCTAATTTCCAGTGTTCGAGAGAGATTTCACTTGGGATCAGCTCACCTAAAGCCAAGTTTCCAGGGCGAAGTGAGATGCCGATGATCATAAACATCGGGAATAAAATTAAAGCACAAAAGCCGATTAAAAACAGATGCGTTGAAAATAAACGCAGTTTCATTGATTTAGGTTGGACAATAGCCATAGGTTGTATCCTTTTGTATTTCCCTTAGAACCTTTGTAGGGACAGGCTTTATGCCTGTCCTTGGCAATTTTGGACAGGGATAAACCCTGTCCCTACGAGAGTAAAAGCATTAATCCTGAGAAAGTTTTGTCATTCTAATTTGGAACAACGCTAATCCGCTCACGAGTAAGAAGATAATCACGGCGATGGCTGCAGCTAAGCCGAAGTCTTGTGTACCGCTGCCTTCAAAAGCGATGCGATATGTATAGCTTACTAACAAATCAGTGTGACCTGCTGGAGTAGTTGTTCCCACCATGTTTGGCCCACCATTAGTTAAAAGCTGAATTAATACAAAGTTATTAAAGTTAAAGGCAAAGCTTGCAATCAAAAGTGGCATTAATGGTTTTACCAACAACGGCATCGTAATGCGGGTGAAGTTTTGCCATACGCTTGCACCATCAATTGCTGAAGCCTCATATAAGTCTTGCGGTATTGCTTTTAATAAGCCCATACACACGATCATAATGTATGGATAGCCTAGCCAAGTATTTACGATTAACAACATCGTTTTGGCTAAGAATGGATTGTTAAACCACTCTGGACGAATACCGAATAGGTTATTCAGAATTAAGTTGATTTCCCCGAAACTTTGATTAAATAGTCCTTTAAAAATCAAAATTGAAATAAACCCAGGTACGGCATATGGCAAAATGAGCAGTAAGCGATAAACCGATTTGCCACGTAATGCCTCCCATTGCACAAGTGAGGCAAATACCATACCAATAATCGTAGTGAACACTACAGTTAAGAGGGCAAAAACCACCGTCCACACGAAAATTTTAAGGAAAGGTTCTTGTACGCCTTCATCGGTTAAAATTTTCACAAAGTTTTTCCAGCCCACACCCACGGTATAACCAGGTTCTAAACGCTCGCCAACAAAATTGCCTTGATTATCGATTTCTTGAAAGAAACCAATCGCATCATTCGCACGATAAACTTTGCCTGTTTCTAGGTTGGTTAAATCTTGTAAACTGTCTTCATAGCGATAACGTGGTTTTTGCTCAGCAAATTGGCGTAAAGAACTCATACTCAAACGTTCTTCCGTCGGCAATACTACTTGAAGGCTTTGTAATACTTGACGATTTTGCGTAATTACTTTCAGTGGTGCAACTTTGGCTTCAGGCAGTTGTTCCACTTCTTTTACCGCCACTTCACCTTCATTACTGCCTAATACAAGCGGTTCAGAAAGATAATTTTTTTGCGAAGTTTTGTTCGTTAGGGCAATTTGGTATTGGTTCTCGCCATTTTCCAATAATTTAAAATCTAAACGATCACCTGCGGCATAGGTTTGGCTTTGGAGCTGTTTTAATACCTGCTCATAGCTCAGCTGGTTAGAGCCACTGTAGTTTGTAAAAGCAATTACTACCGTACAAAGCAGTGGAAACAGCACGAAAATTCCCATTGCAGCAACGCCTGGATAAACATAACGCCAGCGATAGGTAGCTTGATTACTAAAGATGTAAATTCCTGAAGTAACCACAACTAACACGAGCAGTGCGAAAAGAATTTCACCTTGTAGATAGATAGTAAAAACAAGATAAAACGCAATGAGATAAAGCAAGCCTGAAAAGATGCGTTTAACCCAAAGTTGAGAAGGAGTGAGTGGTTTGGTATTTAGCATAAAGATCCCCAAATGTTTGAGAAAATGCAAGAATTTAGAAAAATAACCGCTTTCGCAAAAGTCTATGAAAATGCAATATTCATAGAAAAGAAATGATTTTTTTGTAGCAATAGTGTTGCTTTAGCATAGGGGCACGAGCAACACGCCCCTACACTTACTACGATATAATAACTACTCTTTTTCAATCTTCGCTTGTGCTTCATCAAGCGCTGCTTTTACAGATTGACGACCAGAAGTTGCATTCACAATGGCCGCTTTTTCTGAATACCAGAAACGACTCATTTGAGGAATATTTGGCATTATCTCCCCATTTTCTGCATTTTTCATTGTTGCTGCGATACGTGGATCTGAGGCTAATTTCGCTTGGTAAGATTTTAATGCCACCGCACCTAATGGTGCATCTTTGTTCATAGTATCTAAACCACTATCCGTTAAGAGGTAGTTTTCTAAAAACTCTTTTGCTAAGTCTTTGTTCGGGCTTGAAGCATTTACTGCCGCACTTAATACGCCAACGAATGGTTTAGATGCTTTACCGTTTAACGTTGGAAGCACCGCTACACCATAGTTGATGCCACTTTTCTCAATGTTTGCCCAAGACCAAGGGCCGTTAATGGTTAATGCGGTATTACCTTTGTTAAATGAAGCTTCAGAAACCGAGTAATCAGCATCAGCATTGATCACTTTTTTCTTCACAAGATCGACGACGAATTGTAAGCCTTTTTGTGCTGCTTCGTTGTTCACACCTACATTTTTCACGTCATAGCCGTTTGGGGTAACTTTAAAGGCATAAGCCCCTTGTGAAGAAGACACAGGCCAGGTAAAGTAGGGTTCTTGTAAGTTCCACATAATCGCATTTTTGCCTTTTGCACGAAGTTCTTTGTCTAAGCCTTCGATCTCTTCCCACGTTTTTGGTGGGTTCGGCACTAAGTCTTTGTTATAGATTAAAGAGAGTGATTCAATCGCAATAGGGTAAGCAATTTGTTTGCCGTTATATTTATTTGCATTCCAACCGATGTCAGAAATTTTCGCTTTAAATTCTGCACTTGGTTGCACCTCTGCAATTAAACCTGCTTGTGCGTAGCCACCAAAACGGTCATGAGCGAAAATGATGATGTCTGGACCATCTCCTGTTGAAGCCACTTGTGGGAAAAGTTCTTCTAATTTTCCTGGGTGTTCAACGGTCACTTTTACGCCCGCTTCATTTTCAAATTTTTTACCGACTTCAGCTAAGCCGTTGTAGCCTTTATCGGCACTGATCCAGATGTTGAGTTGTCCTTCTACAATTTTTGCTTGCACGCCTTGGGCAATCAAGAATCCAACACATAATGCTAATGCGGTTTTGGTGAATTTTTTCATAGGAATGTCCTCGTTTAGGTTTATATCAATTGCCAAGCCATTTTTATTCCATCTGACTTGGTTTTATGCCTCGCATAATGCAAAAAATACATTGGCTTTTCCTCATCCCCCCCTCTACGCCCCCCTGACTAAAATCTTGATTTACTTCACAAAATTGACCGCTTGCATCTCATTTTGTGATCTGGGTCACATTTTTTAGGTAAAATTCTGTGATCTAGTTCACAAAAAATGGCGTAAAAAAGTTCTATTTCACTATGCAAAAAAATTACAAAAGTATGATGTACTCCTCCTAAAAAATCCTTAAATTATCGACAAGTTCAGTTAGGTGCGAATTAAGCTAAAAATTCCACCGCTTTGTGAGGATTCCCAAATGACCGATGTTCGATTAGTCAATGTTTGCAAATCTTATGGCAACGTACATATTTCTAAAAACGTCAATTTAGATATTAAAGATGGTGAATTTGTCGTTTTCGTCGGTCCATCTGGTTGCGGCAAATCAACCCTTCTTCGTATGATTGCAGGTTTAGATGAAATCACTTCAGGTGATTTATTTATTGGCGATAAAAAAATGAATGATGTGCCACCCGCCAATCGTAATATCGGGATGGTATTCCAATCTTATGCACTCTATCCGCACTTAACGATTGCGGAAAATATGTCGTTCGGCTTGAAATTAGCAGGGGCAAAAAAAGAGGAAATTGAGCAACGCGTGAACCAAGTAGCAGAAATTCTACAACTTGCTCACCTTTTAACCCGCAAACCGAAAGAGCTTTCAGGCGGTCAGCGTCAGCGTGTCGCAATTGGGCGTACATTAGTTTCACAACCAGAAGTCTTTTTGCTTGATGAACCCCTTTCTAACCTTGATGCGGCATTACGTGTACAAATGCGGGTAGAAATTTCTAAACTCCACAAAAAACTCAACCGCACAATGATTTATGTGACCCACGATCAAGTCGAAGCCATGACTCTCGCTGATAAGATCGTGGTATTACAAGCAAACAGCGACAACATTGAGAGTAATGTTGCTCAGGTGGGGCGCCCATTAGAGCTTTATCACTATCCTGCTAACCGTTTTGTCGCGGGATTTATCGGTTCACCAAAAATGAACTTTTTACCTGTGCGTGTGTTAGAGGTGAAAGAGGACGCAGTTAAAATTGAAATGCTTGATGCCGATCACGTGAGTTTCTGGATTCCTGTGGAAGGCAGGGGCTTAAATGTGGGCGATAACGTTTCATTAGGTATTCGTCCAGAGCATTTACTCCCTTGCGAACACAGCGAAATTTGTATTAAAGGCACGGTAAAAGTGGTGGAACAATTAGGGCACGAAACGCAAGTTTATCTCGAATTACCTGCAATTAAACAAAATATTGTTTATCGCCAAAATGACATCGTGTTAGTCAAAGAGGGCGATGAAATGGCAATCGGTATCAATCCGAATCGATGTCACCTGTTCCGCGAAGATGGTTCAGCGTGCAGACGTTTATATAAAGAGTTGGGTGTTTAACCTGTTTTTACATAATGACAAAACTAAAGGAGCTTATTATGAGCCTTAATAAAACAGTATTAGCGACAATCGTATCTGGTGCATTACTTTCTAGCACAGCATTTGCTGTTGATTTTCATGGTTATGCTCGTTCAGGCATTGGCTGGACATCAGGCGGTGGTGAACAATCTGCGTTCTCGGTAAATGGTGGTGGTTCTAAATACCGTTTAGGTAATGAATCTGATACCTATGCAGAATTTAAATTAGGTCAAGAACTATTTAAATCAGGTGAGAAATCTATCTACTTTGATTCTAACGTTGCTTATGGCGGTACGTTAAATGATAACGACTGGACAGATACTAGCCCAGCACTACGCGAATTAAATGCACAATTTAAAAACTTTGCAGATGTGTTACCTGGTGCAACATTATGGGCAGGTAAACGCTTCTACCAACGTCACGATGTGCATATGAACGACTTCTACTACTGGGATATTTCTGGTCCTGGTGCAGGGGTTGAGAATATTGATTTAGGCTTTGGCAAATTATCTGTAGCAGCAACTCGTAATACTGAGCGTGATGGTGCATTCTCTTACTATTATGACCACGCAACCAAAAACTATAAGAGCGATCGTAAGCAGAAAAAATCGGTTTATAACGATGTATTTGATGTTCGTTTAGCGAATATTGAATTATGGAAAGATGGTTCATTAGAATTAGGTTTCGATTATGCTAAAGCCCACACCAAAGATGATGCACATTTCGTTAACGATAACGCAGTGAAAAAAGGCTATATGGGTACAGCAGAATACACCCAAGGTAACTTCTTCGGCGGCTTCAATAAATTTACCGTACAATATGCAAAAGACTCAATGGTGGATGGTGCGGGACATGCTAGTGGTAGTTCTGCAGATAAACGCGGCAATATGCTTCGCTTAATCAACCAAGGTACATTCCAAGCAAGTGATAAAGTAGAAGTCATGTATGCCTTAATCTATCAAAAAAATGATTTAGATAACAAACAAGGCAAAACGTGGTACTCTGCTGGCATCCGTCCAATGTATAAATGGACAGACACGATGAGCACTTTATTAGAAGTGGGCTACGACCGCATTAAAGATCAAGCCACTGGCAAGAAAAATGATTTAATGAAATACACTGTTGCACAACAATGGCAAGCAGGTAACAGCATTTGGGCTCGCCCGGCAATCCGTGTATTCGGCACTTACGCACACTGGAATGATAAATTCAATACCGCAGCTCGCACTAACCAAGGTTACAAAGCGAAAGATGGCGAATTTATCGGTGGCGTACAATTTGAGGCTTGGTGGTAATATCTAACACCGTCATATATCGTAGGGACAGGGGCTATCCCTGTCCTTTTCGTATTATTGGACGGGGATAAACCCTACTCCTACAATTTATTACAATGAATATTTCAGGGGATAATTTATGAAATTCAAACTCTCCCTTTTATTTTCCGCTCTTGCCCTTTCAAGTGCTATTTTTGCAAACGAACCATCTAAAACAGAACTCGCTAATTTCAATTGGCAAGCGGTCGATTTATCGCAAAAAATTACCAGCGATGTGAACGAGGCAAAAATTGTCGCCTTCGCTAAAAATCTTACAGGCACAGAGAGTGCCGTTATTGGTTACAAAATTCCTGCCAATCAAGGCACATTAAATATCAAAATCAAAAGCTTGGTCGTAGATAACAACCACATTTTTGTACCGAATGTATTAGTGCTTGATAGCGATTACAATGTTTCTCTCAAATATCCAGCCTCCCAATTTAAGAAAGCGGAAGAGCGAGGATTAGAAGGTAACCAATTACAAGCTGAATTAAGCTTAACCCCTGTTTCAGGACAAGATTTTGTTTATGTGCTTCTCTACACCACTGAACAAGATCTGAATGGGCAAACCCAATTCACCCACCCTGCTAAACTCTATGAAAAGGCAAAAGGCAACCAACCGCCAGCAATTGCCGATATTATGGTCAAACATACCAATTCAGGTAAAATCGAGTTAGAAGTGGATGGCATACAATCAACGCAATTTGTCGGTTTAGGTAATATTGCTAAAGGCGGTGCGATCTTTGAAAGTAAAGCACAAACTGCACCTACGCAAAGCGTGGGAGAGGCGAAACCAACGGCGAGCAAAATGCAAAAAAGCGTTAAAAATGAACCGCTTGCTCAGCCTGTAGAGCAAACTACGGAGCAATATTTCAACCAAGCGGTGAAAAGTGCGCTGAAAAATCATGACATTAATAAAGCAATGAACTTGGTCAATGAAGCAGAAAAATTAGGCTTAACTCAACCTCGTAAAATTTTCTTACAGCAAGTTTCATCTAAATAATCCTATCTTTTTATCATAATGATCCTTTTGCCATCACTGCTGCAACACCGTGATGGCTTTTTTATATTCTGGTTACCAGAAATTTCTCCCCCATTTTCTGTAAAAAATTGCTAAAATCAAACTGATATACATCATAAAAAGAGGAAAAGAAAGGATGCCAGCTCTAATTTCGGGTTTAATGTCGAGTAAATTTATCGCTCATTTTTCGAAAAAAGAAAATAAGATTGAACGCCCTGCCTTATTGGCAAAATTAGAAAAAGCAAAAAATTATCCACTCACCCTACTTGCTGCTCCAGCAGGTTATGGCAAAACGACCTTAATGGCTGAATGGCAAGCTATTCAAACTGCAAAACATCAGCGAGTTAGCTGGTTAAGTTTAGATAAAAGTGATAATCAAGCGGTCGAATTTGCTCGCTATTTTACACAAGCATTACGGGACGCAACGCATCTCTCTTTTAGTCATTGCCTCTTTCAAGATGATCTTACCCGCTATTTTCATGAACTCTTGCTTGAATTACAAAGCATTCGTTCCCCTTTTTATCTTATTTTGGATGATTATCATCTGATCGAAAATGCAGAAATTCACGAAGCAATCCGATTTTGGCTAAAGCATCAGCCTGAAATGATGCATCTCATTCTGCTTTCTCGTACGCTTCCTCCCATCAGCATCACACAATTACGATTGCGTGAGAAATTGCTTGAAATAGGCGTAAATGATTTAGCCTTCGATCTTGAACAAAGTCGTCAATTGATTGAACAAGCAACGCATATTACCCTAAGTGAAACAGCACTTCATCTCCTCTATGAGCACACGCAAGGTTGGATTAGTGCACTACAACTACTTTGCTTTAGTTTAAAAACTTCCCTAGAATGGCTTAATACACCAGAGAAATTATTTGCTAGCCTGAGTCAGCAATATATAGAAGATTATTTGAGCGAGGAAGTCTTCCATTTCATTCCATCACAAACGCAATATTTTATGCAATGTTGTGCTCTGCTACATAAGATGAATGAACGCCTCGTATTCGCTTTAACGCAAGCAGAAAATGGGATTTATCAACTTGCAGAATTAGAAAAACAAGGCTTATTTGTACAACGTAATATTCATGAGAATGGCGAAACGTGGTGGCAATTTCACCCGATTTTATCTGATTTTTTACGCCAACGTTGCCGAATGGAACACCCTCAAACTTGGCGAACATTACATCACCTTGCTATAACAGAATGGCTAAAGCTAGGTAATGGCACAGAAGCCTTATATCACGCTCAAATTTTAGAAGAGCCAGCATTACTTTATAAAGTATTGCAAGAATATGGTTGGAAATTATTCCATCAAGGACAATTAAAATTACTCGAAGAGTGTTTAAATTTAATGCCTGCTGAGCAGATTTGGCAGGATTCGAATTTAGTGCTGCTGAAAGCGTGGCTATCACAAAGCCAGCATCGTTATCAAGAAGTCTCGGGAATCTTGCAAAATTTTAAACCAAATCAACCGCTTGAAGAGGATTTACAGGCTCATTTTGAAGCCTTGCAAGCTCAAGTTGCGATTAATGAAGGCAATGAGGATTTAGCTTACCAGCTTGCGAATCGTGCTTTAGTACATTTTTCTTCTAAAGTGGGCTATGCTCAAATTGTCGCTAATTCTATTATTGGCGAAGCACAACATTGCCAAGGTTACCTCAAAGAAGGTTTGCAGCGAATGCAAAAAGTAGAAAAGATGGCGTTAGAGCACTCTGCTTATCATCAATGGCTCTGGTCAAAATTACAGCAAGCTGAAATGCTTTCCGCTCAAGGTTTTCTACAATCTGCTTATGATTTACTGAAAGATACGACGCAACAGGCTCAACTTTTACACAAAATTCCGATGCACGAATTTTTATTCCGTTTACGCGGACAAATTTTGTGGGAATGGCATCACTTAGATGAAGCTGAGGAGATGGCAAATGCGGGGATAGAAGTGCTTGAAAAAGAGAGTGAACAAGCCCATTGCTTGGCATTGATCGCAAAAATTTCTCTCACTAAAGGAAATTTAACGAATGCTTCCCGCTTAATTGAACAAGGTAAAAATCTACTTGCTAGCCATTCTGTTCATCGCGATTGGCTAACGACTTTTGATGAAGTTCAGCTCTATTATTGGCAAATTAGCGAAGAAAAAGCACCGCTTGAAGGGTGGTTGGCACAAACCACATTCCCGACTCAAGATCATAATCATTTCTTGCAACGCCAATGGCGAAATATTGCCCGCTGCTATTTGTTGCAAGCACAGTTTGATAAAGCATTAGAGATCGTAAACCGCTTATTAAAAACCACGGCAATCTTTAATTTAATTAGTGATACACAACGAGCTTTGATTTTACGCAATCGCATTTATTATCAACAAGACCAGTACGATTTAGCTCAACGCGATTTAATCCAAGCCTTAAATCTCAGCCAACAAACTAATTTTATTAGTGCGTTCGTGATTGAAGGCGAATTGATGGCTGAACAAATCCGCCAATTACTGCAAATCAATGTGTTAGATGATTTATCGACGCATAAAGCGAAATTTATTTTACGTAGCATTAACCAGCATCATCGTCATAAGTTCGCCCATTTTGATGAAGAGTTTGTGAGTCATTTACTGAAAAATCCACAGCTGCCTGAACTGCTCAAAATAAGCCCGCTCACTTCCCGCGAATGGCAAGTGCTTGGGCTAATTTATGCAGGTTATAGCAATGAACAAATTTCTCAAGAATTAGTCGTTGCAATAACCACAATCAAAACGCACATACGCAACCTATACCAAAAGATTGGTGTTGAAAATAGGATTGAGGCGATTGAGTATACGAAGAGTTTATTGAAGATGATGGGGTATAATTAAGAAAAAGGCAGAATTCATATTCTGCCTTCAAACTTTTATCTATTTTGTTGTTTTTTTAATATTCTCTTTTGGCTGTTTTTCATCATAAACAATGGTTTTTACACATAATTGAATAATTTGATCTGAACCATTGCGGATATATTCATCATCACGAACTTGATTCCTTTTTTGCAAGTCGTGCATTGCATCATCAATCCCTTGGATCATACTTGGCTTATGTAGCAAGCCCCAACAACTTGGATCAAGATAATTCACTTTTTGTTGGAAAGCATCGGCAAAAAGCACACCGCTATTATAGGCATATTCTTTATGATCGACTAAACGGTTGATGGTTAAGGCTTGAATTTGCTCAATCGGCATTGGCACACGGTTGTAATACCAATTTGTTACGCCTTGAGTAAATTGAGCAATATCGTAATCTTTGGTAACACGATCTTTATAGGTTTGCCCTGTTACGCTATAAGCAATGGCATAAGATTTTTGATCTAGTTCAGTTTCGCTTAAGCGTGGTAATGTCGTATTTTTATTGGAACAAGCGGCAAGGAAACCAACTGTGCAAATTAAAAAGATTTTTACAAGGTTTTTCATTTTTACTCCTGATTTCTTTTTTGGAAATATTAAAACTGATACAATTCTACCCGAAATAAAATATTTTTGCTTGAGGATTGAATGAAACAGTATCTTGATTTGTGTAATCGTATCGTGAATGAAGGCAAATGGGTAGCCAATGAACGCACTGGTAAGCGTTGTTTAACAGTAATTAACGCTGATTTAACCTACAATGTTGAAAATGGCGAATTTCCTCTTGTTACTACTCGCCGTAGTTTCTGGAAAGCGGCTATTGCTGAACTATTGGGTTATATTCGTGGTTACAGTAATGCTGTTGATTTCCGTGCCTTAGGCACAAAATCTTGGGATGCCAATGCTAATGAAAATACAGCTTGGCTTAATAACCCGTATCGAAAAGGTGAAGATGATATGGGATTAGTTTATGGAGCAATTGGACGTAACTTCCCAAAGCCTAATGGCGGTTCTGTCGATCTGCTTTGTCAAATTGTCGATGATTTAAAACGCGGTATTGATAATCGTGGCGAAATTTATACTTTCTATCATCCTGGTGCGTTTGATTTAGGTTGCTTACGCCCTTGCCTGCATAGCCATCACTTCTCACTTTTAGACGGTAAACTCTACTTAAATAGTACACAACGTTCTGCCGATGTGCCACTTGGATTAAACTGGAATATGATTCAATGTTACACTTTCCTTGCGTTAATGGCTCAAATCACAGGACACACAGCAGGGCAAGCATTCCATAAAATTGTGAATGCACATATTTATGAAGATCAACTTGAGCTTATGCGTGATGTGCAGCTCAAGCGAGAACCACTGTCTGTACCGAAACTAATTATCAACCCAGATATTAAATCACTTGAAGATTTAGAAACTTGGGTTACGCTCGATGATTTCAAAGTAGAAGGCTATGAATACCACCAGAGTATTCAGTATCCATTTTCAGTGTAATGAAAAGTAGATAAAAACGCAGAAATTTTCAGAATTTCTGCGTTTTGTTTAAGAAGGCTTAAGCTGTAATCACTTCTACCCCACCCATATATGGGCGTAACACTTCAGGCACAGTAATTGAACCGTCAGCGTTTTGGTAGTTTTCTAACACTGCAACAAGGGTACGACCAACCGCTAAACCAGAACCGTTTAAGGTGTGAACCAAACGGGTTTTCTTATCGTTTTTTGCTTTGCAACGAGCTGCCATACGGCGCGCTTGGAAATCCCACATATTTGAGCAAGAAGAAATTTCACGGTAAGTATCTTGAGCAGGTAACCACACTTCTAAATCGTAAGTTTTACAAGAACCGAAGCCCATATCGCCCGTGCAGAGTAATACTTTGCGGTACGGTAAGCCTAAAAGTTGTAATACTTTTTCAGCATGTCCCGTTAATTCTTCTAACGCTTCCATTGATTTTTCAGGTGCAACAATTTGTACCATTTCCACTTTTTCGAATTGGTGCATACGGATTAAACCGCGAGTATCGCGACCGTAAGAACCTGCTTCTGAACGGAAACAAGGGGTGTGAGCGGTCAATTTTAACGGAAGTTTTTCTTCTTCAATAATTTCATCCCGTACTAAGTTCGTCACTGGTACTTCAGCGGTTGGAATCAAGCTAAATGAGCGTTGAACCTCATTAGGATCTTGACCTGTTAATGGTTGAGTGTGGAATAAATCTTCACCAAATTTTGGCAATTGACCTGTGCCGAATAAGCTGTCGTGGTTTACTAAGAATGGTACATTTGTTTCCACATAACCGTGTTGTTCGGTGTGTAAATCCAGCATAAATTGCGATAACGCACGGTGTAAGCGGGCTAATTTACCTTTCATTACCACAAAACGGCTTGCGGTTAATTTTGCACCAGCACCAAAATCTAATCCGCCTAAGTTTTCACCTAGGGTTACGTGATCTTTAATTTCAAAATCAAATTGACGTGGTTCGCCCCAACGAGCAACTTCTAAGTTTTCGCTATCGTCTTTACCTAATGGCACTTCTTCCGCAGGTAAATTTGGTACGTTTAAAAGCAACTCTTTAATTTTCACTTGCACTTCATCAAGAGTTTTTTTCGCTTCATTAAGCTCATTGCCCATATTATCCACTTCTGCCAATAAAACAGAAATATCTTCGCCACGTGCTTTTGCTGCACCGATATTTTTAGAACGAGCATTGCGTTCTGCCTGTAAAGTTTCCGTTTTCACTTGCAATACTTTACGTTGTTCTTCTAACGCTTTTACTTGTTCAACGTCTAAAATAAAGTTGCGTTTTATTTTTAATGCGTTTGCTACTTCATCTAAGTGAGTACGCAGAAGGTTTTGGTCGATCATTGTGTATTCCTTTTGTTTAAAATGTTAGCTACGAGCAGCGTTTTTCATAATGCGTTGTTTTGCAACTTGCCACTCGCGATCTTTAATATCTTCACGTTTATCGTGCAGTTTTTTACCTTTCGCCACACCAATTTTCACTTTTGCCCAGGCTGCTTTCCAGTAAACAGAAAGTGCTACAACGGTCATCCCATCACGGTTTACTTTACCAAAGAGAGAGTCTAGTTCACGTTTGTTGAGCAACAATTTACGGGTGCGTGTTGGATCTGCTACAATATGGGTGGAAGCCACGTTTAATGGGGTGATGGTCGCCCCAAATAAAAAGGCTTCACCATTGCGGAAAGTAACATAGCTATCACCAATATTTGCCTTTCCTGCACGTAAGGATTTTACTTCCCAGCCTTGTAATTCTAAGCCTGCTTCAATTTCCTCTTCGATAAAATATTCGTGACGAGCACGCTTATTTAGTGCGATAGTATTCGAAGCTACTTTTGGTTTCTTTGCCATAATTCAATTCTTGTTAAAAATAAAACCGATTTTACCCTAATCTAACATATCAGCCAATAAAAACTGTAGCACTGCATCCATCCGTAAATGTGGAATAGGCTCATCATATTCAATATGTTTCGGTTCAAACTGGTCAAAATCGAACTGATTATATTGCCAATAACTTGCATTCGGCAAACGGCTCGGTACGCTACCTGGATAAGTGACCGACACTTGTGATGGATTATTGGAACGCACACCTTTTACCGCTTTGAAAGATTGCCCATCTTTGGTCACATTCACTACATCAGTTGCTTTGATGCTTGAAATCGCATAATAGCCTAGCTCTTTAATGCCCTCAAAAGCGGTGTGATTTCCGCCTTCTAAAACCAATTGTCGCATTAAACTTTCTAAATTCGGAATTTGTTCTGGCGTAATATGATCGGCTTTGGTCGCTAAAAATAGCAATTTATCAATATGTGCGGAAAAAAGGCGAGAAAATAAATTTCTCGTGCCATAATGAAAATGTTTAAACAATTGCTGCAAGCCGATTTTCATCTCCATAAATTCATGATAACCGTGATTTAATGGCGTTAAACAATCAGCCAAAATTACCTGACGATCAAAACGAGAAAAATAATGATCATAAAACGGTTTTACTATTTTTTGCTGGTAATGGTAATAGCGTTTTTCCAACATTTTATAGGTGCTATTTTTATCTGCTTTTTCTAATTTTCCCCAATCCGTTTCCGTTAAATTTAATAATGGAAAGAATTGTAGAACAGGTGCACCTTGCATATTTTGATCAGGTAGCACAAATCGCCCAGGTTGAATATACTGCATTCCATTTGCTTTGCATTCTAATAAATAAGCGGTGTATTTTTCACTTAAATTTGCAAGTTGGTTTTCATCGGCTTTTGTAAAAAGATCCAAATTTTCGACCGCTTGTAACCATTCTTTCGCTAACTCTGCACGTTTTCCAGTGTGTACTAATTGCTGTGCTTCGCACCATTCTTTAAAAGATTGATTTAAGATTGGTAAATCCAGCAGCCATTCACCTGGGTAGTCAAAAATATCTAGATAGAGCGTATTTTCTTCTGCTAAATGGCGAGAAATGCCCTTACGTTTATAGCGAATGGCTAAGCGAATTTCACTGATGCCACGCGTGGAATCACACCAACGTGCAGGCGTTTCTTCTAAACATTGACGATTTTTATCATATTCAAAACGAGGAATGGTTAAATCCCCCTGTTCAATGCGTTTGACCGAGACAATTTGCCCCGATTTTACTGCCTGAAATAGGGGAAGGTTTGCTGTTTGAGAATGCAAAAGTTGATCGACAAGGCTAGTAATAAACGCCGTTTTTCCGCTTCGGCTTAATCCTGTTATCGCCAAGCGTAAGTGGTTATCTAAGCCACGTTGAACTAAGGTTTGGAGTTCATTTTTAATTCGATTAAACATAATAGGTTTTCTGATAAAATAATCTTCCGATCATATCAAAAATAGGCAGAACAAAAAATGGAAAATGAGATTGAATTAAAGATTATGCTTGAGGCACAAAACATTGTGCCAATTACGCAATGGCTTGCAATGCAACGGGTTCTAGATGAAAGTGAAACGGCATTAGGCAACACTTATTTCGATACGCCAGAACAATATTTTGCCCTTAATCAAATGGGCTTTCGTGTGCGATCGAAAAATCAGCATTATGAAATGACGCTCAAAACTAAAGGCGAGATTGTAGGCGGTTTGCATATTCGTCCTGAATATAATCTGCCATTAGAGAATGAAAAGCCTGATTTTAAGCGGTTGATTTCTCATTTTAATTTGCAAATTGAACAAGCAGAACAGGTTTCAGCAAATCTTCAACCAACGTTCAGCACCGATTTTCTACGCCACCAATGGTTAATTGAGATAAACAAATCACAAATTGAAGTGGTGCTCGACCAAGGCGAAGTAAAAAATCCATTCGGTTCGGAAAAAATTTGTGAGCTTGAATTTGAATTAAAAACAGGAGCATTAGCGGATATTTTTCAGCTTATTGAGCAAATGCCCAAATTAAATGGAATGTGGTTAAGCAGTTTAAGCAAAGCACAACGCGGTTATATTGTTGGCAGGCCTGAGCGTTTTAAACAAGAAATTTTACAAGCGGTCAAAAAAGAAAAAAATTATACACTGGAACAGCAATTAGCTGATTATTTACGTCTTTATCCAGATGAAGAAATTTATCAAATTTTTGTGCACGAATTTTCTGAGTTTAAGCGATATAAAGTGGTGGAATTACAAGAATATTTGAAAATGAGAAATTATTTAGATAAAAATATCAACACCTTAAAAGAAATTGCAAATATTCGTTAATTTTTCATTATTTTAAGTAGGCGGTAAGCCGCCTATTTATAGTTCTTTCGTTTCTTCCCAAATCTTTTGCTGTTCTGCTTCCAATTTTGCTAATTCTCGTTGAGCTTTACGCTCTTCTTTTAATGCCTGCTGGCGAATTTCATCTTCCGCTTCCCAAATATCATAGGCTTGAACAATTTTAGCAACCACAGGATGACGAACAATGTCTTTACTGTCGAAGAAGTTGAAACTTAATTCTGGCACATCTTTTAGCACTTCCATAGCATGTTTTAAGCCAGATTTTTGGTTACGAGGAAGATCAACCTGAGTAACATCACCTGTAATGACTGCCTTAGAATTAAAACCAATACGGGTTAAAAACATTTTCATTTGTTCGGTCGTCGTGTTTTGACTTTCATCTAAAATGATGAAAGCATCGTTTAGTGTGCGACCACGCATATAGGCAAGCGGTGCAATTTCGATCACACTTCGTTCCATCAATTTTTGGGCACGTTCAAAGCCGAACATTTCAAATAGGGCATCATAAAGCGGGCGTAAATAAGGCTCAATTTTTTGCCCTAAATCCCCTGGTAAAAAGCCTAATTTTTCGCCCGCTTCAACCGCTGGGCGGGTAAGCAAAATACGGCGAATTTCTTGGCGTTCCAGTGATTCTATTGCTGCTGCCACCGCTAAGAAGGTTTTACCCGTCCCTGCTGGACCAATCCCGAAGCTGATGTCGTGCGTTAAAATATTACGTAAATAAGCTTGTTGGTGCTCACCTCGAGGTTTAATCACGCCTCGTTTGGTTTTGATTGAAATTTCACCGTGGTTAGACGATTGCCAATGATTTTGTAGCAACATTCGGCTTTCTTGGATAGCAAGATGCACATCTTCTAAATCGAGCTCTTTGATTTTTCCTTTAATTGGGGCAGTTTCAACATAGAGCTGTTGAATAAGTTTAGCTGCTTGTGGCAATAATGTAGCAGAATGGTGTGTATCTTCCGTAACCATAATAGTAAACATAAAACCTTGACGAGCAATGCTGAGATTAAAACTCTTTTCAATCAAAGCTAAATGCTCATCAAACGCCCCACAAAGCGATTGCAAGCGGGCGTTATCGGTAGGAGAAAGAGTAAAGATAATTTCGTTCAAAATTGTTCCTTTTTATCTTGGGTTTAGCTAGCAACTTGTTTTCCAAAATCTTCAGGCAAGTCTTGTAAAATCTTAGTCCAATAAATACCGCTTTGTTGGCGATTTTTTGCGATACATTGTTGTACGGCTTCATCGTCTCCTTGTTCGCAAAGTATTTTTAGCGTTTTATAAAATTCAAATGTGCTAAGGCGAGCAATTTCTTCGCGGAAAAATAGGCTTGCAACTTGAATATACATCTCTTTAAAGCTGTTTAAAATTAATCCATAAACAGGTTTGTTCGCAATAAAAGTAAATTGACGGAAGAGGGTGTAGTCAAAAGAGGCATAAGCAAAAGCGGTATTTTCTAAATTATCTAATTCAGAGAATAAATTTGCCGAGGCTTTTGCATCTATTTTTACTGCTTCACGCACATAATATTCAACCATTCGGGTACGTAGTGAAACCACATTAGAGATTATAATAGGTAGATAAGAGCGGTCTAATTTGATGATTGTTTTGATAATGTTTGGACCACCTGTTTCCCAAATGTTATTCACCCGCGTTGCCTTACCGTGTTGAATCTGCAACCAACCATCGCGGGCTAAGCGTTGTAATACCTCACGTAAGGTAGTGCGCGTAACGCCAATGCGTTCGGCAAGTTCTCGTTCGGCTGGTAGGTCAGAACCTGCAGGGAAGTGATTATTCCAAATACTTTTTACAATATATTCTTCTGCTAAAGCAGCAGGGCTTTGTGCAGTTAAAATAGTTGAGTTATCCAAAATGCCCCCAATGGCAAAACTAAATAAAATTTATCGTTTTTTTAATTATTATCAAATTTTCTAAGAAAAACCGCATAAATAAGCAACGATATTGAATTGTATTGTCGCTTAATTTCTATTATATTGCAAACTCACATTAGCCTTTTACTCTTTATCTTATCTTCATTGTACAGGGAGTTCCTGATGAAAGGAGCAAACGTATTTTTCAAAACTTTTTTAGGAAAAAGTCCAAATTGGTACAAATTGGCAATCGTCAGTTTTCTTATTATTAACCCAATCATTTATTTCTTTGTTTCTCCCTTTGTTGCAGGCTGGTTGCTTGTGGCTGAATTTATTTTCACACTTGCGATGGCATTGAAATGTTATCCACTTCAACCTGGTGGTTTATTGGCGATAGAAGCGGTTGTAATTGGGATGACTAGTCCGCATCATATCAAGCAAGAAGTTATGGCAAACTTTGATGTCATTTTGCTTCTTATGTTTATGGTGGCTGGCATCTACTTTATGAAACAGCTTCTGCTCTATATCTTTACTAAACTACTTCTCTCTATTCGTTCTAAAAAGGCTCTCGCTTTAACATTCTGCTTAAGTGCAGCTTTCCTTTCTGCTTTCCTTGATGCCTTAACTGTTATTGCCGTGATTATGAGCGTGGGTACGGGCTTCTATTCAGTTTATCACCAAGTGGCTTCAGGCAATACCTCAATTGAAGAGCAATTGGATGTGAGCAATGACGATAAAATCACCAATCATAAATATATTTTAGAAGAATTCCGAGCATTCTTACGTAGTTTATTGATGCACGCAGGCGTTGGTTCTGCATTAGGCGGCGTAATGACAATGGTTGGCGAGCCGCAAAACTTAATTATCGCAGGGCAAGCAGAATGGCCGTTCGTAGAATTTTTAATTCGAGTAGGGCCTGTGAGCATTCCAGTATTAATTTCAGGTATCATTACTTGTTTAGTCGTTGAGCGTTTTAAACTCTTTGGCTATGGAGCAAAATTACCACTTCGTGTATGGGTCATCCTTGCTCGCTATAATCAAACCAAGGAAAAACGAATGACAAAGCAAGATCGCTTTAAAATGGCGATTCAAGCAGTTGCAGGTATATGGCTTATTTGTGGTTTAGCACTTCATCTTGCTGATGTAGGCATTATTGGTTTAACCGTGATTATTCTCACCACCGCATTTTGTGGTGTCACTGATGAACATTCTCTCGGTCGCTCTTTCCAAGAATCAATGCCATTCTGTGCCTTGTTAATCGTGTTCTTCTCAGTGGTTGCGGTTATTATCGATCTCAAACTTTTCGAACCAATCATCCACTTTGTACTAGCGGCTGAACCACATTCACAACTCTCGTTGTTCTATATTTTCAACGGTTTACTTTCAATGATTTCAGATAACGTTTTCGTTGGTACGGTTTACATCAATGAAGCGAAACACGCCTTAACCTCTGGTATCATTGGTCGTGAACAATTCGATATGATTGCAGTGGCAATCAATACAGGGACAAACTTGCCATCGGTTGCAACACCAAATGGTCAAGCAGCGTTCTTATTCCTCTTAACCTCAGCATTTGCACCGCTTATTCGCCTTTCATACGGTAAAATGGTGTGGATGGCATTACCATACACCATTGTACTTTCAGTGGTTGGATTCCTATCACTTGAATTTCTTCTCCCTGAAATGACCGATTTAATGTTGCAATGGGGCTGGATCATTAACCGCTAAAGAGAATAAAAGCAGAATAAATACAAAGAGCAGATCATCATGATCTGCTCTTTTTAGAATTACTTTTTAGTATTTATTAATGGATTTCCCCACACTGCAAACAATATAAATAACGATATTGTGGATCATTAAATTTTGCAAAAGTTTGGGCAAAATCGTCCGCTTGTTTGGCGATCGGAAGGTTTAACCATTTGGCAAAGCTGACTTGTATTTTGCTGTTGAAACTGCGTGAAAGTTCGGCAAAAAGAGACTCATCACGGTCGCCAAACCATTGTGGCACCAATTTTTCGTAAGCTGGTGTGTCTTCTGAGCGTTGTTGTTTCAGCAACTCGCTCATTGCATATAATGCATTATCAAAATCACCAAGTTGGTCTACTAATCCTTTCTCTTTGGCAACCGCACCTAACCAAACTTGCCCTTGGGCGATTTTATCTACATCTGCTTTGGCAATATTACGCCCACGGCTGACCAAATCTAAAAACTCGCGGTAGCCTTGTTCTACGCTCATTTGAATCAGCATTTTCTGCTCTTCAGATAACGGTTTTAAACTGCTGATTTCCGCTAATGGTGAGGTAGCAATACCATCTTCTCGTATGCCTAAATTTTTCGCGGTTTTTTCTAAATTGAACATCACACCAAAGATACCAATTGAGCCTGTGAGCGTGTTTTTGTCGGCTAAAATTTTATCGCTAGTTGCTGCAATCCAATAGCCACCTGATGCAGCCATTCCGCCCATAGAGCTTACTACAGGGATGCCTGATTTTTGGATTGCCTCCACTTCTTGGCGAATTAGCTCCGAAGCTAAAGCACTGCCACCAGGGCTGTTGATACGGAGTACTAAGCCTCGTACGCTTTTATCTTGCTTCACTTTTTGCAGTTGAGCAATGATGGTGTCTGCCCCCGCTGTGTTTTCTAGGCTTTCACCCATTGTGATTTCGCCCTCAATATTGACTACAGCGATTTTGTTTTCGCCTTTGCGATTAAAACGATCAATCAGACCGCTTGCGTAATCTTGGTAATCAATGGATTTGAATCCTTTTTCGTCGTCTGCTCCGAATTTATCCGCAAGTGCTTGACGAATTTCCGCTTGACTGTTGATATGGGTCACAAATTGTTGCTTTAACGCAAAATCAGCTTCATTGCCTTGTGTTTGTTTTCGCATCTCAATCAGTTTATCTAATGGCGGTACGATATTTTCGGCAGAAATTTTTCGATTTTCTGCCAATGTCTCTTTTACATTTTGCCACATTGGATACAACCAAGCGGTCGCATTTTGCTTGGCTTCTGCAGACATTTCATCGCGAATCAGTGGCTCGACGGCAGATTTGTAAGTGCCCACACGGAAAATATATGGCGTTGCTTCAATTTTGTCGAATAACGATTTGAAATAGAGCGTGCTGTATTTCAAGCCTTCCAACTCCACCGCACCAGCGTTGTTGAGGTAAATTTGATCGGCAAAGCTCGCCAAATAATATTGTTTTTGGCTGAAACTGTGACCAATTGCAATTACGGGTTTGCCTGATGCTTGGAAATCTTTGATTAGCTTGCCAAGATAATCAAGTGAAGGATAATCTCCACCTTCGAATTTGGCTAAATCTAATACCAGTCCTGTAATTTTTTCATCAACTTTCGCTTGACGAATAGCATTCGCAACGTCAAAAGTAGAGTATTTTTGTGGTTGCTCGTTGCCCATTTCAGCTTCTAACAAGCGGTAGAAATCGGGGTATTCTTCGCGATTATCTGCCAAATAACCATTTAAATTGAGCACTAACGCACCGTGGTCAAAGGTTGACATGGCTTCAGTTTCAGCCTTGCCGTTAAATGAACTGAGCAATGACACAAAAGCAAAGCTGATCATTACGAACAGTAGGAAGAAGAGTGTTACCACGCCTTCACGGATATAGCGGAACACTCGGTAGAGTGCTTTGAGTAGCTTTAACATAGGGATCTCAGAGTAAAAAAATGAGTGACTAAATTAGCACAAAATCAAAGATTATTTAATAAAACCAAGGTAAAATAAGCCAAATTATTCATACAAGGAGTTTTTTATGGCAATTTTAGTGACTGGTGGTGCAGGTTATATTGGTTCGCATACTATTGTTGAATTATTGAATACAAGCAGAGAAGTAGTGGTTTTGGATAATTTAAGCAATTCATCTGAAATTTCACTTGAGCGTGTTGAAAAAATCACGGGCAAAAAAGTGCCTTTTTACAAAGGTGATGTGTTAGACCGTGGCATCTTACGCAAAATTTTTGCAGAAAATAAAATCGAATCGGTGATCCATTTCGCAGGTTTAAAAGCAGTGGGCGAAAGCGTGCGTGAGCCATTACGTTACTATCAAAATAATGTAACGGGTTCTATTGTATTAGTTGAAGAGATGCTTAAAGCAGGTGTGAATACGATTGTATTCAGCTCATCAGCAACGGTGTATGGCGATCCGCAAATTATTCCAATTGTAGAATCTTGCCCAGTAGGTGGCACAACTAACCCATACGGTACGTCAAAATATATGGTAGAACGTATTTTAGAAGATACAGTAAAAGCATTCCCGCAATTGAGTGCAGTAATCTTACGTTACTTCAACCCAGTCGGTGCTCACGCAAGCGGCTTGATTGGTGAAGATCCAAACGGTATTCCAAACAACTTGTTGCCATATATCAGCCAAGTAGCAGTTGGTAAATTGAAAGAACTCTCTGTATTCGGTAGCGACTACGATACCCACGATGGCACAGGTGTGCGTGACTATATTCACGTGGTAGATTTGGCGTTAGGTCACTTAAAAGCGTTAGAAAAACACCAATATGATGCAGGTTGCCACATCTATAACCTTGGCACAGGCGTGGGCTACTCTGTGTTAGATATGGTGAAAGCATTCGAAAAAGCGAACAATATTGAAGTGCCATACAAATTAGTCGATCGCCGCCCAGGGGATATTGCGACTTGCTATTCAAATCCGAAAAAAGCATGGGAAGAGCTTGGTTGGAAAACCCAACACGGCTTAGATGAAATGATGCGTGATACATGGAATTGGCAAAAAAATAACCCGAATGGGTATAAGGGATAGTTTAGTCCTAATGTAATTATCGTAGGGATGGGTTTATCTCCACACAAAATCTTATCCAATTTATCGGACGGGGATAAACCCCGTCCCTACGACAAGCAACATCATTAATATTTCCTTCTATAATTTCTCTTTTGAATATAAGAAAAAAATGACCGCTTCTCCATCTTCTCAATCGTCCATCTGGCAACAAATTTTTATGAAGAATATGTTGCTTTGCCTTTATACAGGCTTCTGTTCTGGCTTGCCGCTGTTTGTGTTAATCCAACTGCTGCCTGCGTGGTTTACTTCAATGAATTTGGATATAAAAACCATTGCCGCTTTCACATTAACTTCGCTACCGTACACTTGGAAATTTCTTTGGGCTGCCTTATTAGATCGCTATTTCCCACCAATTTTAGGGCGTCGTCGCAGTTGGATTTTTCTCTCACAAATTGGGCTATTCTTGATTTTAATTAGCTACGGCTTTTTTGATCCTGTGCAAGATATTGGCGTCATTACACTACTCTCGATTGTGTTGGCATTTCTCTCAGCGACACAAGATATTGTGATTGATGCGTTTCGCCGTGAGCTTTTAAGCGATAATGAACTCGGTTTGGGTAATTCTATTCACGTGAATGCTTATCGCATTGCGGGGCTCATTCCTGGCGGATTATCACTCTTTTTAGCAGATCATTACCCTTGGCAAACGGTGTTTATTATCACCGCAAGCTTTATGTTGCCTTGTTTGTTGATTACCCTGATTGCCAAAGAACCGCAACATTCTCTTGTGGATAAAAGCAAACCCTTTTACACCGCTTTTGTAGATCCTTTTGTGGAATTTTTCACACGTAAAGGCGTGATAGGAGCCTTGGGATTAATCCTCTTTATTTTTCTTTATAAACTAGGCGACTCGCTTGCCACTTCGCTCCAAACCAAATTTATTTTGGATATGGGCTTTACCAAATCACATATTGCCGCAGTGGTAAAAACGACTTCACTTTGGTGTAGTATCGGAGGCGGTATTGTGGGCGGCATAGCTATGCTTAAACTTGGCGTAAACCGTTCTTTGTGGCTGTTCGGTAGCGTGCAATTGATTACCATCTTAGGCTTTGCCTATCTTGCAAGTTTTGGGCATTTTGAAACCGCTTCTATCAGCACAAATGAGCTTTTAAAATTAGGACTCGTGATGGCGGGGGAATACTTAGGTGTAGGCTTAGGCACTGCCGCTTTCGTTGCTTTTATGGCTCGTGAAACTAATCCTCTTTATACTGCAATGCAATTGGCTATTTTCACAAGCCTTGCCGCCTTACCGAGTAAATTCTTAGGGGCTTATACGGGACATCTGGTGGAAGCTTTTGGCTACTATCACTTTTTCTGGATCTGTTTCTTTGTCGCAATTCCAGGAATGTTGATGTTATTTAAAGTCGCACCTTGGAATGAACCTGCAAAAACAAGCGGTTAAATTTCACTAAAAAATTGCAATAGAAAAGCCAGTTATTTCCGTGTAAAATACTGGCTTTATTTCCATTTATAGTTGCAAAATAGAGAAGAGAAGTATGGCAGAGAAACGTTATGACGCAGATGAAATTACGGTGTTAAAAGATCTTGAACCCGTACAGATGCGACCAGGTATGTACACCGACACAACACGCCCTAACCACTTAGGGCAAGAGGTGATTGATAACAGCGTGGACGAAGCGTTGGCGGGTTATGCTTCTCAAATTGATGTTATTTTGCACAAAGATAATTCGCTTGAAGTGATTGATAATGGGCGTGGTATGCCGGTGGATATTCACTCAACCGAAAAAATTTCTGGCGTGGAATTAATTTTAACTAAGCTACACGCAGGTGGTAAATTTTCAAACAAAAATTACACATTCTCAGGCGGTTTGCACGGAGTGGGGATTTCAGTAGTAAATGCCCTTTCACAGCGTGTGGAAATTGCGATTAAACGTAATGGCGAAATTTATACCATTGCGTTTGAAAACGGCGTGAAAGCGGAAGATTT
The DNA here is from genome assembly GCF_002015035.1 of Haemophilus parahaemolyticus. Classification (GTDB taxonomy): domain Bacteria; phylum Pseudomonadota; class Gammaproteobacteria; order Enterobacterales; family Pasteurellaceae; genus Haemophilus_A; species Haemophilus_A parahaemolyticus. The sequence goes on from NZ_MUXY01000001.1 coordinate 45,529, forward strand.
AAAAGTGGTGGGCAATTGCCCGAAACGCCAAACGGGCACGACCGTTCGTTTTTATCCAAACCCAAAATATTTTGATTCACCGAATTTTTCAGTCAGCCGTTTACGCCATTTGCTTAAAGCCAAAGCTGTGCTTTGCCCGAAACTCACGATCAATTTTAAAGATCACATCAATAAAACCGAAGAGACTTGGTATTACGAAGATGGGCTTTCAGACTATTTAAATGAAGCTTTAGATGGTTATGAATGTCTGCCAAATCCACCATTTATTGGCGATGTGGTAGATGAAACCGAAGCGGTAAGTTGGGCATTAACTTGGCTGCCAGAAGGCGAATTATTGGCAGAAAGTTACGTAAATTTAATCCCGACTTCTCAAGGTGGTACGCACGTTAATGGTCTGCGTAACGGTTTGTTAAAAGCGATGACAGAATTTTGCGAAATCCATAATTTATTGCCGAAAAACGTGAAATTAACTGCGGACGATGTTTGGCACCGTTGTGCTTATGTGCTCTCACTTAAAATTCAAGAGCCTCAATTTGCGGGACAGACGAAAGAACGCCTCTCTTCTCGCCAAGCCTCAAGCTACGTAGAAAGCACGCTTAAAGATGCGTTTAGTTTATGGCTAAATCAAAATGTGCAAGTGGGGAAACAGATTGCTGAAATGGCAATTAGCTCAGCTCAGGCTCGTTTGCGTGCGGCGAAAAAAGTAGTGCGTAAAAAATTGGTTAATGGGCCTGCTTTACCAGGAAAATTGGCGGATTGTATCTCTCAAGATTTAAGCCAAACCGAACTTTTCCTTGTAGAAGGGGACTCGGCAGGAGGGTCTGCAAAATCGGCTCGCGATAAAGATTACCAAGCGATTTTGCCATTACGTGGGAAAATTTTGAATACGTGGGAGGTTTCATCTGATCAAGTATTGGCTTCACAAGAAGTGCACAATATTGCAATTGCCATTGGGATGGATCCAGATAGCGATAATTTAGAAGAGCTACGTTATGGCAAAATCTGTATTCTCGCTGATGCGGACTCGGACGGCTTACATATCGCAACTTTACTTTGTGCCTTATTCTTACGCCACTTCCCAAGTTTGGTGAAAAATGGACACGTTTATGTCGCAATGCCACCGCTTTACCGCATTGATATTGGTAAAGATGAGGTTCATTATGCCTTAGATGAAGCCGAAAAAGAGGCGATTTTAGCCCGCCTTGCGAAGAAAAAAGGCAAACCAAATGTGCAACGCTTTAAAGGATTGGGCGAAATGAACCCAAGCCAACTGCGAGAAACCACAATGGATCCAAGCACGCGCCGTTTAATCCAGCTTACGTTAGCGGATAATAATGAAGACGAAGCAGACTCTCTACAGAGCACCATTGAGGCAATGGATATGCTACTTGCGAAAAAACGAGCAGAAGATCGTAAACAATGGCTTCAAAATCGCGGAGATGAAGCGGAGTTGGATGTTTAAAAGCGGATAAATTTCTATATTTTCGAGCGAGAATACAAGAACATAAGGCATAGCATTTTCTGCTATGCCTTTATCTTTTACTCAAACTCTAATTCTACCGAACTTTCCCCTAGCAAGGCTCGAAGCCCAACGAGCATTTTTTCGCTTGGTGTCACTCGCCATTCTAAGCCTCCTTTCAACAAGGCTCTACCTTGTTCGTTTTGGTAGTAGAAATGCAGAGGTAAGGTTCCTTCTTTGTAAGGTGCAATGCAAGCGGTCAATTCTTTCACAAATTTTGCATCTAATTGTTCTTGATTGATTGCAAGAGCAAGGCTTTTGGCATTACGAGTACGTGCATCATCAAGTGTCATAATTTCGCGGGCGGACATTTTTAACCCTCCGCTAAAATCGTCGAACTGTATCGAACCTGTGGCGATAATAATGCCATCTTTCTCAATTAAATCTCCGTAAGTTTCTAAAGCTTCAGAGAAAAGCGTAATATCTAGCCTGCCTGAACGATCTTCAATGGTCGCAATGCCAATGCGACTACCTCGTTTAGTGACGGCTACACGATAGCCCACCACCATACCCGCCACGGTTGCATTTTGTCCTCGAAAAGTTGGTTGCAGCTCATTTAAGCGAACAGGGGCATAGTGAGCCAGCTCTTTAAGGAAACGTCCGATTGGATGCCCGCTCAAATATAAGCCTAATGTGGCTCGTTCGCCCTCTAAAATAGTTTGTTCACTCCATTTGGGCGTATTCGCATAGGCATTTTGCACCTCTTCTGGCGTTTCAGTAAGCACACCAAACATATCACTCTGCCCAAGCGCTTCCATTTTTGAATGTTGATCTGAGGCTTTAAGAGCATCTTCTAAGTTTTTCATTAAAGCTGCACGGTGCGGGCCGAGTTTATCCAAGCTCCCCGACATAATCAACGCATCAAAGGTGCGACGGTTGATTTTTTTCAGATCGACACGAGCAGTTAAATCAAACAGATCTTTGAAAATGCCATCTTGTTGGCGAGCAGATAAAATCGTATCAATCGGACCTTCGCCCACGCCTTTAATCGCACCCAAGCCATAGACAATTTCACCTTTTTCATTTACGGAAAAACGATGCTTACCGCTGTTAATATCAGGTGGTACAACAGTTAAGCCCATATTCATACATTCATCATAAAGCCCCACAATTTTGTCGGTATTATCCATCTCTGAAGACATTACCGCTGCCATAAATTCAGCAGGGAAGTGAGCTTTAAGCCAAAGTGTTTGGTAAGAAACTAAAGCATAGGCTGCCGAGTGTGATTTGTTAAAGCCATAGCCTGCGAATTTTTCCACAAGGTCGAAGATTTTCATCGCAAGATTACCATCAATACCTTTATTGATTGCTCCTTTTTCGAAAATTTCACGCTGTGCCGCCATCTCTTCTGGCTTTTTCTTACCCATCGCACGACGCAATAAATCCGCCCCACCAAGCGTATAGCCCGCCAGTTCTTGAGCAATCTGCATTACCTGTTCTTGGTAAACGATAACGCCATAGGTCGGCTCTAAAATCGGTTTCAAGCATTCGTGCTGATATTGTGCATCAGGGTAAGAGACTTCTTCTTTGCCATGTTTACGGTCAATAAAGTTCTGCACCATCCCTGACTCTAACGGACCTGGGCGGAACAATGCCACCAACGCGATAATATCTTCAAAGCAGTCGGGCTTAAGACGAGAAATGAGATCTTTCATCCCGCGAGACTCTAACTGGAATACTGCCGTGGTTTTCGATTGCAACAATAAATCAAACGATTTTTTATCATCCAGTGGAATACTTTCAATCCGTACAGGCTCTTTACCTTCTGATAGCATTCGTGCGTTAATCATTTCTAACGCCCACTTAATGATAGTCAGCGTACGCAATCCCAAGAAGTCGAATTTGACCAAGCCCGCATATTCCACATCGTTTTTGTCAAAGTGGGTTACAGGATGCATCCCTTCCGAGTCACAATATAGTGGAGAGAAATCGGTAATTGCAGTTGGTGCAATTACTACGCCGCCTGCGTGTTTACCCGCATTTCGAGTAACACCTTCAAGCTTGCGTGCCATATCGATCAACGCTTTCACTTCTTCATCGCTATCGTAAAGCTCGGGTAATTTTGGCTCGGCAGCAAAGGCTTTTTCGAGCGTCATTCCTGGATCTAACGGAATCAATTTTGAAATACGATCCACAAAGCTATACGGATGCCCCAGCACACGTCCCACATCGCGGATTACTGCTTTTGCCGCCATCGTACCGAACGTGATGATCTGCGATACTGCTTGGCGACCGTAAGTGTCTGCCACATGGTCAATCACTCGATCACGACCATCCATACAAAAATCCACGTCGAAGTCTGGCATCGAAACACGTTCAGGGTTTAAAAAACGCTCAAAGAGCAAATCAAATTCAAGTGGATCTAGGTCGGTAATTTTCAACGCATACGCTACAAGCGAGCCTGCACCCGAACCGCGCCCAGGTCCTACAGGAATACCATTTTCTTTCGACCATTGAATGAACTCCATCACGATCAAGAAATAACCAGGAAAGCCCATTTGGTTAATGACATCTAGTTCAACTTGTAAACGTTCATCATAAACCGACCGCTTGTTTTTACGCTCTTCTTCATCTGGGAATAAAAATTCAAGTCGTTCTTCCAAGCCTTCTCGGGATTTTTGCACTAAATAATCTTCGGTGGAAAGTTCACCAGTCGGGAAATTTGGTAGGAAATATTCGCCCAAACGTATAGTTACTGAACAACGTTTTGCAATTTCTACTGTATTTGCCAAAGCACTCGGAATGTCGGCAAATAGGCGACACATCTCTTCTTCGGTGCGGAAATATTGCTGTGCAGAATATTTTTTCGGACGTTTTGGATCGTCTAACGTATAGCTATCGTGAATAGCCACGCGGATTTCGTGTGCATCAAAATCGTCAGGTTTTAAGAACACTACATCATTGACCGCAACGAGTGGAATGTTATGCTGAGAGGCAAAGGGCACAGCCGCTTTAATGTAATTCTCTTCATCCGTTCGCCCTGTGCGACAGAGCGACAAATAGAAATGTTCGGGGAAATATTGTTGATAGAAAGCGGTCAGATTTTCCGCTTCTTTTGCATTTTCTTTGAGTAAAGCTTTGCCTACATCGCCCAAACGCCCGCCAGAAAGCACGATAATGCCTTCGTTGTATTCGGTCAGCCACTCTTTTTCCACTATGGGCAGGTCGACATAGCCCTGCTGGTAGGCTTTAGAAAGGAGCATCGTGATGTTGTGATAGCCTTTGTTGTTTTTGGCAAGTAAAGTGAGCTCGTCCAGCTCTTCAGTTTCTGGTATGGCACGTACGAGAATATCTGCCCCGATGATCGGTTTTAACCCCGAACTGAGGGCTTCACCATAGAATTTTACCAAGCCACAAAAGTTGCTGAAATCGGTAAGAGCCATCGCAACCATATTGTCTGCCACAGCATTTTTTACTAGCGGTTTGACTTTAGCTAAACCGTTAATCATTGAGAAATCACTGTGAACTTTGAGGTGAACGAAACGAGGGAGCATAGGAACCTTATTAGTTTTATTATGGATTTATAAATTAATTTCTTCGAATTTTCTTCTGCCAAATCTCCCCTACCCCTTTGCTAAAGAGGAGGAATTCTTTTAGTAGGTATTAGTATTTGGCTCATCAACTTTACCAAAGTAGAACATTAAAATTTAAAACACCAGAGATCCAATCCCCTCTTTAACAAAGAGGGGGAAGGGAGATTTGGCAGTCGTTATTTACGAAGAAATTAAGTAGTAATTATTATCTGCTTACAACCCAGCTTTAAGACTAGCTTCAATAAACTTGTCTAAATCACCATCGAGCACAGCTTGAGTATTTCGGTTTTCCACACCAGTACGCAAATCTTTGATACGGCTATCATCTAACACATAAGAGCGGATCTGGCTACCCCAACCGATATCGGATTTGTTATCTTCCATCGCCTGTTTTTCGGCATTTTTCTTCATCATTTCCATCTCAAATAATTTCGCTTTGAGCTGTTTCATTGCCTGATCTTTATTTTGATGTTGTGAGCGACCATTTTGGCACTGCACCACAATTCCCGATGGCATATGAGTAATTCGTACTGCTGATTCGGTTTTATTTACGTGCTGACCACCCGCTCCCGATGCTCGGTAAACATCAATGCGAAGATCTGCTGGGTTAATTTCAATATCAATATCATCATCAATTTCAGGATAAACAAAAGCTGCAGCAAATGAGGTGTGGCGGCGGTTATTTGAGTCAAATGGACTTTTACGCACTAATCGGTGAATGCCTGTTTCAGTACGTAGCCAACCGAAAGCATATTCGCCCGAAACACGAATTGTTGCCGATTTTAATCCAGCAACATCACCGTCTGAAACCTCAATCAACTCTGCCTTGAATCCTTTGCTTTCTGCCCAGCGTAAATACATACGTAGGAGCATTTCCGTCCAGTCTTGTGCTTCCGTACCACCCGAACCTGCCTGTAAATCCACGTAGCAATCAGGCGCATCGTGCTGACCACTAAACATTCGTTGAAACTCTAATTTTGCAAGTTTTGCTTCTAACTCGACCGCTTCTGCTTGTGCTTCATTGAAAGTGTCTTCATCTTCTGCTTCAACGGCAAGTTCAATTAAGCCTTCCACATCTTCAATGCCTTGATCGAGTGCTTTAATAGTATTTACCACCATTTCAAGAGCAGAACGTTCTTTGCCTAAGGCTTGTGCTTTTTCAGGCGTATTCCAGATTTCTGGCTGTTCTAATTCAGCATTCACTTCTTCTAATCGTTCGACTTTGGCATCAAAGTCAAAGATACCCCCGAAGCACATTGGTGCGTTCAGCGAGATCAGCAAGTTGGGTACGGATCGGGTTTAATTCAAACATTCTTTTTCCTTTAATCATAGCAAAGGGCGTGCTCAGCACGCCCCTCATACATTTATTTTTTGAATAATAACATCAAATTAGAATAATTTTCTTGATGTTTCAAATAATTCTTCTTTAAATGGACGGCGCATATTATTGATGGCATCAATAATATCGTGGTGAACCAATTTTTCGTTTTGGATGCCTACACAGCGACCACCAAAGCCTTGAAGTAATAACTCTACCGCATAAACGCCCATACGTGAGCCTAAAATACGGTCGAAAGCACAAGGTACACCACCGCGTTGTGTGTGACCTAATACGGTTGCACGGGTTTCATGACCAAATTTATCTTCAATTTCACGTGCTAATTGATGTACATCAGTCATTAATTCTGTAATAGCAATAATTGCGTGGCGTTTACCTTTGCGTAAACCACTTTCAATATTGCGCATAAGGGATTCTTTGTCTAAGCCTTTTTCTGGTACCACGATGTATTCACAACCACCTGCTAATGCGGCACTGATGGTTAAGTCACCACAGTGACGCCCCATAATTTCAACAATTGAAATACGTTGGTGTGAGCTTGAAGTATCACGTAAGCGGTCGATTGCTTCTAATGCCGTTTCAAGTGCTGTTTGATAACCAATAGTGTAATCCGTACCTGCTACATCGTTGTCGATTGTACCTGGCAAACCGATGCAGTTAATACCGTGCTCTTCAGTTAATAACTTTGCACCCATATAAGAACCGTCACCGCCGATAACTACTAAGCCATCGATCTCATATTTTTTAAGCACTTCAACACATTTTGCACGAACTGCTGGATCTTTAAATTCAGGGAAACGTGCAGAACCTAAGAATGTACCACCGCGGTTAATTACGTCTGATACAGAGTGACGCTCTAATTTTATTAATTTATCGTGGTATAAACCGTAGTAACCATCACGAACGCCATAGATTTCTAAACCTTCGCTTAATGCTGCACGCACCACACCGCGGATAGCGGCATTCATACCTGGTGCATCGCCACCGCTTGTTAATACGGCAATACGTTTGATTTCTTTAGCCATTTTGACACCTTATTTAAAAATTAAAAAATTCAATTGAGCGAGAGATTACGCCTTTTTGCGGGCGAATTCTACCATAAAATCGTTATTTTTTGATCTAATCCAATAAAATTGCTAACGCTTTATCAAGGGCTATGAAAAATTGCTCCACATCCGCATCAGTATTGTAATGAGACAGTGAAAGCCGCACCGTTCCCGCTTGATTTAAATAGCGAAGATAAGGCTTCGCACAATGTTCTCCACTACGGATCGCCACTTTACTTTCCGTGAAAAAAGCCGATAAATCCGCATGATGTACACCTTCAATCACAAAGCTGATAGTCGGAGAATGTTGACTGCCTAAAATTTGCAAATTTTTATAATTTTTTAACCGCTTGCGAGTGCTTTCGGCAAGCTGATAAAGCGACTGATTTAACGCTTCAAAATCCCATTCTTTTAGCCATTGTAACACTTCGCCAAAACCAATAATGCCAGCAATATTTGGCGTGCCTGCTTCTAAACGATAAGGCAGCTCTGCTAACGTAAGTGCGGTTTCAGTGACATTTTGTAACATCTTCCCGCCATAAAAGAGCGGTTTTAAGACTTGCAAGCGGTCGAATTTCCCAATCAAAACACCAACGCCATTTGGCCCATACATTTTATGTGCAGAGAAGGCATAGAAATCCGCTCCGATTTTTTGTACATCCACTTGCTCAGAACAGACTACTTGTGCCATATCCACTACAATTTGAGCAGAAGAATGCTCACGAATAATGGAGATAATCTGTTCTGCTGGTTGGCGAACGCCTGTTACATTCGAGACTAAATTAAAGGCAACAATTTTAGTTTTTGCTGATAATGCTTTCGTTAAAGCCTGCTGATCGATTTGGTAATCCACATTTAACGGCAATACAATCAATTTTGCCTGTTTACGTTTGGCAAGTTGCTGCCACGGAATAAAATTGGCGTGATGTTCAGCAACAGAAATCACAATCTCATCGCCTGCTTGGATTTGATCTTCTAGCCCGTAAGCGACTAAATTCAGGCTGTGAGTTGTGCCACTGGTCCAAATGACCTCTTCTCGCTTCGCGTTAAAACGTTCAGCGACTAAACTACGAGCTTGTTCATATTGTTGAGTTTGAGACAAATCATATTGGCTACGATGCACCGAGCCAGCTGAACTGTAAAAATGCTGCGTTGCATCAATCAACACTTGCGGTTTTAGCGTGGTCGCAGCACTGTCTAAATACGCCCAATCAGGAGATTGGCGGAAAAACGGAAAATGTTGGCGAAATTTCTGGTTAATTTGGCTCATCGGAATTTTCCTTATCGATGTTTTCTCATTTTGTTATAGAGGCTATTGCACGGAATATTGTCACTATCACCATCCATTCGTTTGGCGTTGCATTGGCGATAATAACGCTCGGCATCGGAGTAATTGGTAAAATCTTTGCAGGTTAATCTTTGAGAACAATCCACTCCTCCTATCGAGCCAGAGAATTCGGCTGAGCGAATTTGCACCATCCCACCATTATTTGAATGCTGATACCCAATGCCTTTTAATTTACGCCATTCGGTTGGTTCAACAGGGCGGAGATCGTTCCACAAACCGATTTTTCTACTGCGAGCCTGTTCTTGAGCTTGCTCATAAATTGGCTGTGTTTGGCGATATGCCCACGCCATTCCTTGCTCAACCAGTTTTAAATTGACGTTTGTGTTATGGTCATAAACCACCGCTAACACTCGCCCATATTTATCATATCCTGTGCTTTGCAACGTCACTTGCTTTTTAAACGCTAAGGTAGATAAGGCTTGCTTCGCTTTATTACCAAAGGGTTGAGATGACTCGGGGGCATCGATATAAAGCAATCGTACTTTAAGTTCTGTGCGATTTTGTAAGCAAGTGAGGGTATCGCCATCGCTGATACCCACAACTTTACAACCAATGGTTCGCTCTGTTTTCGCTATTACAAGCGGTGAAATTTGCCAGAAAAAGAGCAAAGAAAGTAAAAAGAAGAGTTTTTTCATAATTTAAAAACAAAAATGCTGAATTAACTTCGTCAATAGCTCTCTTGTGGGCTCAATAAACTTCGTTTCTAAAAACTCATCAGGCTGATGAGCTTGTTCAATCGAACCAGGACCAAGCACTAGCGTTGGGCAGAGTTGCTGGATATAAGGTGCTTCGGTGCAATAGTTCGCCGACTCACATTTTTCGCCCAACAATTTTTCCACCACTTGCACAATTTGAGCAGAATGCTCGCATTCATAGCCTGGGATGCCACCGTGCAGCTGGCGAATTTCGATTAAATCGCTATATTTTTCTAGCATCGGGGCGAGATTTTCTAGCATCAAATGATGTAAATCTTCCATCGCTAAACCTGGGAGCGGGCGCATATCCAATTGCAATTCACAGCAAGCACAAATACGGTTAATTGCATCGCCACCGTGAATGTTACCAAAGTTCATTGTTGGATAAGGCACTTTAAAGAAATCGTTGCGGAATTTGGTTTTTAGTTCATTACGCATCGCGATTAAGTGACTTGTGGCTTCGTGCATCAATTCAATTGCATTGATACCACGTTCTGGATCGCTTGAATGCCCACTTCTGCCCGTGATACGAATTGCTTTGCCCATATGCCCTTTGTGTGCTCGAATTGGCTTAAGTGAAGTTGGCTCGCCAATAATGGCACATTCTGGACGAATATGGCTATATTGTGCAAATGTTCTTGCTCCGATCATTGTCGTTTCTTCATCGGCTGTGGCTAAAATTCGGAGCGGTTTTTTTACTTGACTTAAGTCAAGTTGGCTTACTACATCCACAATGAAAGCAAAAAAGCCTTTCATATCTGCCGTACCTAAGCCGTAAAATTTCCCTTCTTTTTCAGTAACATTAAATGGATTAAACGTCCATTTTCCCTCATCAAAAGGGACTGTGTCGGTGTGCCCTGCTAGTAATAAGCCGCCTTCGCCTTCACCATAAGTTGCCAGTAAATTGTATTTATCTCGGCTATTTTCAACCGCTAAAATCTCGGTGTGAAAGCCTAAATCATTGAGCCAGTTTGCCAATAATTCAATCAGCGGTTTGTTCGACTGATCTTCAAATGCTTCAAGGCTTGAAATAGTCGGGATGGCAATAAGTTGTGAATAGCGATCAATAAATTTCATCATCTTCTCCCTCTTGTTGGCGATAACTTATGATATTTCTTATAACGGCAAAACCCGCAATTATTTCCCAAATCATTATGGTATAAAGGCTGATACGCTCTAATATTGGTGAAAATAACGTGGGATAAACCATTGTAATACTTACGCAAATCAACCCAATAAAACCAAGCCAGAGACTTGATTTTTTAAGGCGTGGTGTAAGGGTTTTGTCTAAATCTAGCCCTATAAAAAGCAACATTAAATTACCGATAATAATGGTGAGGCTTAAGCCGAAATTTTGCAAATTACCCTCTGAATAGCGACCGCTTGTAATCTCGGATACTAATGCCGTACCGATAGCAAAAAGCAGTGCGAGCAAAAGCTCAACCAGCCAGAGGCGTTTGTGTGAAATTGGATAAAGGCAAATAAAATAGAACGGCACGACGATGTAGCTTTGGTAGCTAAACAATGCTCGCATAATATGCGGTAAGTTGGAAAGCGAGCTTTCTTTACCATCAATCACACTTCCAATCGGAAAAAAAAGTTCTAATGTTGAATGATGAAAATAAGTGGTGATGGAACGTTCACTAAATAGAATCGCAACGTGTTCACCAAAAAGATAAAATACTCCCGCATAAGCCATTAATCCACCGAACATAACGGTTAAAATCATCGCCATTTTCTTAAAGCAAGGATGCATTAAATAGGGATAAACCGCTATCGCAAAAGAGCCACTTTTAAAGTAGTGGCGAGTATTTTGAGAAATCGAAACCAAGAAATTAAAGATTAGGGTGAGATATTTCATCTTATAAAAGCGTACTACAAAAAGGCATAAATAGAGCCAATGGATAAAAGAATGGTACAACCAAGAGCAACCGTTTCATTACGTGAAAAATCAAATTTACCCGTTTTCTGATAACGTGTGTAGAAAAAGAGAATTGCCCCAGGTGTGTATAAAATCACCGAAAAGAGCAAATACTCCATTCCAGCAGCGTAAACTAACCAGAAACCGTAAAGGGTTGCAATAATTCCTGTTAGCTTGATATACCAAACAGCCCCAATTTTAAATGCGAGACGAAGTAAATAAGTACCGACTAAAAAATAAGGTACTAGAATCATTGTGGTTGCTAACTGAATGAGCACATCATACCCTTTGCTGGTAAAAAAAACGAGCACCAAGATAATTTGAATAACGATGTTAGTAAACCAGAGTGAGCTAATTGGTGTGTCATTTTCATTCTTTTTATTCAAAAAACGTGGGAATACTTGTGTTTTAGATGCTTGATACATCACTTCTGCTGAAAACATTGTCCAGCTCATATAAGATGCAAGTACAGATACAATTAAGCAAAAAGTAATCAAAATTTTACCGCTTGTGCCGATCATATGCTCCATAATGCCCGTCATTGAAGGATTCGGCATAGCAGCAATCACTTCACGCGGCAAAATACCAAGTGAAAGAGCAGTAATCGCTACATAAAGAATCAGGGCGATTAAAATGCCGAGGATAGTCGCAATACCCACATCGTTTTTCTTTTTCGCGTGAGCGGAAAGAACCGTTTGCACCTTCCACGCCCACAAAAACCCAAAGGGTAATGAGCATTGTGCTTTTGATTTGATCTAATAGCGGCATTTGCAAACTTTCGCCGTGGAAATCTTGCATAAATTGAGTTGGAGAGAAAAAGATTATCGCTAATACAATAAAAACAATTAATGGAAGTACTTTAACGATCGTTGCAATCAAATTCACATAGGCGGCTTCTTTTACGCCCTTTGCGATCAAAATATGGATCAACCACACTACCAAAGAGGCAGATAAAATCGACATCAGCGAAGTGCCATCTCCAAAGAGAGTAAATTGCTCGCTATCCAAAAAGAGTCCAAAGCCACTAAATGCTACAACAAGATAACTTACGCTGCCAATAGATGTACAGAGCCAGTAGCCCCATGCTGCAAGTCCGCCGATAAAATCGCCAAAGCCTTCACGGGCATAGGTATAAATACCGCCATCTAAATCAGGACGCAATCGGGAGAGAAAGAAAAAAGAGAGTCCAAGGAAAAGAATCCCCAAACCTGTGATAGCCCAACCTGTGAGCAAAGCTTCCGCACTTGCAACTGCAGCCATATTTTGTGGTAGGCTAAAAATACCCGAACCAATCATTGAACTCAGCACTAGTGCAGTAAGTGATACTAACCCGATTTTGCTTTTTGACATAAAATGCCCTTTTATTTATTTTGTTAATTATTCAAAAAATTTGCATAATCTATCACAAAAAGAGGAAATCCTCTAATCATAAAAAATGAAATGAATTATCAACGGCTCTTAGATATTTGATCTGCACCCCAAAAGTTGGACTAAACAATCAACTCACTAAGGTGCAGATTTTTTATGAATAAATACAATCAACTTTTCAAACAACAAGTCGTGAATTTCTATTTCGAACATCACGAAAACCTTGCTTTCACATTGAAGCATTTCAACTTAGCGGCAAAAAGCGTTAGATGTTGGATTGCACAATACAAATATTCAGGCACTCATGGATTAGCGGTATTACACCACAAAAGACAAAACCAAGGCTTGCCCCCAAACCTACTCTGTCGCAGACGCAAACGGGCAAGCGGTCAAATTGTCGAATACTTTTACTACATCCTTGCTAATGGCAAAGAAAAATCACTCGGTTCAGATAAATATCACGCCGTCCTTGAAGCCGCCAAGCTCAACATGGCATCCCACCAAGTTTCTGAAATCGTGCTATTTATTGATGTCGCTAAACGGTATGAATTGGAAGTCGTGCCCACAAAAAGCAAAAGCACACAACTTGCTAATCACACCGCTATTAAATGGCTTTGCCGATTTTTCGGTAATCCACCTGTTGCCTTAGAAAAAATCGAGCCAAAACACATCAGTCAGTATCTACAATGGAGAAAAAACAACCCACCTTCAGCCAACAACGAAGTAGGATTATTGAGCCACATTTGGAACAAAGCCCGTGAATGGGGATATACCAAGTTAACCAGCCCATCACAAGGCGTAAAAAATATCCAGTTAAATTCAGAGATGTTTACATTGAAGATTACCTACTGGAGAAATTGATAGAGTGTGCTGATGGACAAATGCAAGATATTTTGCAGATTATGTACCTCATCGGACAACGTCCTATCGACATCTGCAAAATACACCGTTCCCATATTTATAATGGTGTATTACATATTACCCAGAACTACTACTTAAAAAAATAGAATCATTATGCAACTAAAATCAGAAAAAGTGTTCCGAAACTATTTTGTAACTTATTGATTTTTCTACTACAAAAAACGCTAAAATACGCAATAGTTTCGGAACGGAAAACGGCTCTACTCCGTTGGTATTACTAGATCTTTGTTTTTTTTGTCTAATTAAAAATCAGGAAAATTCCAATCAAAGAACTGAAAAAGCATTTTCCATTGTTCATCAAGCGGTGCTTTTATGGTAATTTTTTGCGAAGTTTTTGGGTGAATAAAATGCAAAAAATGAGAATGTAACATCAGTCGGTTTACGCCAGAATGTTCGCCTAAGGCACGGTTTTGATGCAAATCGCCATATTTAGTATCCCCCATAATCGGGTGAAAAAGATGCTTCAAGTGGCGTCTTAGCTGATGTTTTCGCCCTGTTTGCGGGAAAAGTTCGACCAATGAATAACGTGCGGTTTGATGTTTACCCACAGGATATGGCATTTCCACCGTTGCTAAACCTTGATAGTCGGTTATCGCTTCTTGTGCTTCCTTTTCTTGAGAAAATTTATCCGCCACTTTATCTAAAATCACTTTGAGCGGATAGTCCACTCTCGCTTGTCCTTGCAAATAACCTCGAACCACCGCCAAATAACCTTTTTCCATTTGATGATTTTCAAATAATTCACACATTATTTTCGCCATTTCGCTATTCAAGGCAAACAGCAACACGCCCGAAGTAGGGCGATCTAAACGGTGCAGAGGGAAAACGTGCTGACCAATTTGATCCCGCAAGGTTTGCATCGCAAATACCGTTTCGGCTTTGTCTAACCAACTTCGATGCACCAACATTCCTGCAGGCTTGTTAATCGCAATTAGCTCCTCATCGCGATATAAAATCTCTAATTCCATATCAATCTTTTAACAGCAACTCAATTTGCAAGACGGGTGAGTGAATTGCCTTTAAGTAGCCCTCTTCTTTTAAGGCTTCTTCTAAATAAGGCGTAATGGAAAAATTGCGTGGTAAGTCCGCATTGCTATCTAATAGGGCATGCATACGTGGGATAAAAATCCATTGTAGCCATTGCGTTGGTGTGAGCGTTTCAATACAGAAAGGCTGCGGATTTGCTAAAGCTTCCGCAGAAGGCGGAGTAGTTTCCCAAACTTCGTGGGTTCGCATTGCGATTTGTAAATCGGTTAAATGTTGTCTAATTTTGGTTTTCATCATCAAAAATCTATTGCATTAAATAATAGTATTTTAGTCTATTTTCTTCCTATTTTAGACAGCTTAGAGTAAACTTTTTGTAAAAATCCAATTAAGACGAGCAACAGAAGGTAAATATGCAAACCAACCAACCAACTATTCTTCAAAAAATTGTGCAAGATAAAGCAATTTGGGTAGAAAATAAACAAAAAGAATTATCCCTTGAGCAAATTCTTCCACATATCAAACCAAGCGATCGCCATTTTTATGCTGAATTAGCAAAAGGTTCACACAATCAGCCCGCTTATATTTTGGAATGCAAAAAAGCTTCACCATCTAAAGGATTAATCCGTGCCGAGTTCGATTTAGATGCGATCGCAAATATCTATAAACACTACGCCTCTGCCATTTCAGTACTTACCGATGAACAATATTTCCAAGGTGATTTTCGCTACATCAACCAAGTTAAACAGCAAACTACACAGCCGATTTTATGCAAAGATTTTATGATCTCGGCATATCAAGTTTACCTTGCTCGCTATTTTAATGCAGATGCGATTTTATTGATGCTCTCTGTGGTTGATGATGCTACTTACACTGAGCTTGCCAATCTTGCTCACTCATTGGGAATGGGCGTGCTGACGGAAACTAGCACAGAAGAAGAGTTCGAAAGAGCCTTAACACTAGGGGCAAAAATCATTGGCGTGAACAACCGCTATTTACACACACTCACCATTGATATGAACCGCATTGTGCGTTTGGTGGAAAAATACCGCGACCGCATTCCTGCTGACGTTCGTTTAATCTCTGAATCTGGCGTGTACAACCACCGCCAAGTGCAACAAATTCAGCCTTATGCGCATGCTTTTTTAATCGGTAGTAGTTTGATGGGAAGTGAGGATTTGAACAATGCAGTGCGTGCGATTATTTTTGGCGAAAACAAAGTGTGTGGATTAACCCGACCGCAAGATGTCAAAGCTGTGTATGAATTGGGCGGGCTTTATGGTGGGTTAATTTTTGCCGAAGGTTCACCACGCCAACTCTCGCTTCGTCAAGCTCAAGAGTTGGTCGTGAATGCTCCCCTTCGCTATGTAGGTGTATTCCAAAATCAAGCGGTCGATTTTGTCGAAAAAATAGCAAAACAATTAGAACTCTTTGCAGTGCAACTGCACGGAAATGAAGATGAAGATTACATCAACGAACTACATCAGCGTCTGGCAGGCACAATCCAAATTTGGAAAGCAATTTCTATTGATTTGAATGCCGACAATGTGGTCATTGATGATAACTCGCAAATCGACCGTTTTGTGCTCGACAGCAAATCAGGCAATCAACAAGGCGGCACGGGCAAGGTTTTTGATTGGTCGCTTATTCCAGAAAACATTAAAGTAAAATCGTTACTCGCTGGCGGTATTAGTCCAGAGAATATTGAACAGGCACTTCAACAAGGCTGTTTGGGGGTAGATTTAAATTCAGGCGTGGAAAGTAGTAAAGGTGTAAAAGATTTTACGAAATTGACCGCTTGTTTTGAGAAGATAAAAAAAGGTTGAAAATAAAGCCCCTAGGTTGGGGCTTTCTTGTATTTGGCTAATCCACTTTCTTCCAAATCATAAACCGACATTGATATGGATTTTGCATATCAATATCTGAATATTGTTCTGATTGCAATGCCCAGTTCTCCGCATTAAATTCAAAAAATGTGTCCCCCTCGATGTTGGCTTGAATTTCCGTGAGATAGAGCGTATCCGCTTGGGGCAAGGCTTGCTTGAACAACTCTCCGCCACCAATAATCATAATTTCATCTACATTTGCAAATGTTTTGGCTAATTCCATCGCTTGTGCAAGGTTAGAAGCAGAATAAGCTCCTTCAGCCTCAAAGCCTGAACGAGAAAGAATAATATTCGGGCGTTTTGGCAGTAATCTTCCGATAGATTCGTAGGTTTTTCGTCCCATAATCACGGGCTTACCGATGGTATTTTGACGGAACCACGCTAAATCAACAGGTAAATGCCACGGCATAGTGTTATCTTTACCGATAACGTGGTTTAGAGTTCGTGCAACAATAATACTGGTTTTCATATTTTTCTCTGATGTAAACATTTATATATGAGGTTGGATTCTATTCTGCAAAATTTTCCCTACCTTTTTTTGCTAAAGAGGGGAATTATTCTTTATGAAATAAAATTTATCTGGCTCATTTTCATTTTTAGGTGTTGAAGTAAAAAGATAAAATTTAAATGTACTACGATAAAATCCCCTCTTTAAAAAGAAGGAATGGGTGATTTGGTAGTAAAAATAAGCAAAGAAATCAATCGTTTTTTTCAATTGTCCATTTCAATTCTTGTAAATTATCTTTCCACTCTTTCTGGATTTGCTTTATCCAATTTTCTATCTGATTCTCCCAGTGCTCCCCATCATCAGTTTGTGCTAACTGGGCAATTTCTTGTAAGCGATTTAGCCCCACAGAAGCAAATGCCCCTTTGATTTTATGTGCTTGATCCGCCACTTTTTTACGATTTTCTGATGAATTATCTTGTTGCCAACGAGCAAAATTATCGTTCAGTTCTTTTAAATAGTTAGGTATCAATTGCTCGAATAGCACAAGATTATCTAAAACACCTTGTTTTCCCATTACACTTAACAGCTCCTGAACCATTTGTGGGTTATAAGGTAAAGAAGGGACATCAACAAGCGGTGGATTTTCGGCAGTAATTGGCAAAATCATATCGCCAAAATGTTCGTGCAAGCAGGTTGAAAGTGATTCCAATGAAAGGGGCTTGCGGAGCACATCATCCATGCCTTGCTGTTGGTAATCAGCTTTGGTCTGCATAATATTGGCCGTTAAAGCGATCATCAGAGGCAAGTAATCAAGCTCTTCAGCTTTATAACGGCGAAGTAACTCTTGTGCAATTGCAGTGCCTGTTGTATCTGGCAGTTGAATATCAAGTAAAATTAAATCATAGCTATTGTGCTCAAATTTTTGGAAAGCTTCTGCTCGTGTCATTGCGACATCTACTTTACATCCAAATTTTTCAAGCATCGTTTTAGCAACGATAACATTCACTTCCACATCTTCAACTAGCAAAACCTCCAAGCCTAAATCGGCAGTTTGAATTTGCAGATCGTTCACCACTTCTTCCGCTTTGATGAAAAGTGTAAACGTTGAGCCCTTGCCCAACTCACTCTGTACGGTAAGATCGCCTTGCATTAACTGGGCAATCTGTTTTGAAACCGCTAAGCCAATCCCACTGCCTTGTGCTTTGTATCCGTTAGAATTTTCCGATTGGTAGAACATCTGGAAGATCTTTTCTTGCTCGCTCGCTGCAATGCCAAATCCTGTATCTTGCACACTAAATTGCAAATATTCGGGCGAGTGGCTTTCAATATTTAAGCGAATTGAGCCACCTTCAGGGGTAAATTTCACTGCATTGCTGAGCAAATTCCAAAGAATTTGGCTGAGGCGAGCATTGTCAGTCAAAATAAATTCAGGCAAGTTTTTTGCATAATTCAACTCAAATTGAATCGCTTTCTTACCCGCCATCAACTGAGCAAAATGGTTGATATCATGGATGATTTGCATCATTTCAACAGGCTTGTTAAACAACTCAATGCGTTTACTGTCGATTTTTTCGAGGTCAATAATATCGCTAAAAATATTGCTCAGCGACATCGCACTCATATTGATCGTTTTTAGATACTCCCTCTGTTGCTCAGCGTTCAATCCTCCATCAAGTAAAATACGGCTAAGCCCAATGATGCCGTTTAGCGGTGTACGAAGCTCGTGGCTAATGGTTGCCATCAACTGCGTTTTATCTTGGCTATTCTTTTCAAGACGTTTATTCAGCACAAAATCTTGCTCACGTAAACGCCCTAATTCAAACACATTTTGTTCTAATTTAATCCGTGATTTTTCTAATTTTTCCACGATAACGTTGAAAAAATAGAGCACAAAAGGGGCTGAGATCAGCCCAAAGAGTACCGAACGAAGAATATCAATGGCGAGTACCTCGCCTAGAAATAGATAATCAAGAAAAAATTGTAGCAAAATAGCCGAAACAGCAAGCACGACAAAACCCAAAATAGCCGAACGAATTTTGCCAAGCTTAATAACCCAGTTTACGTAGTTTTCGCTACACTTTTTGAAGATACCCATTATGTATTAACCAAACAATTTCTCTGCGTACATACATAAAATTGCAATCACGCCCAAGCCAATACCAACAGCATTCAACTTGCTGATTTTCTCTTTAAAGATAAATGCCCCTGTGAGTGCACCTAAACAGATGACACCGAGATCCATTCCTGCAAATACGATGGTTGGGCTGTCGCTCATATGTTGGTGTGCTTTGATGTAGAAAAGAATATTAAAGAAGTTCAACACGCCTAGCAAAATGCCGCCTAAGAAACTTGGCACGTTCCATTGTGTGCGTTTAAGCATGAGATAGATAAACATAATCGCACCTGCGAGTACAAACGAGATAAAGAGCGTAGTTGGGAATGCCCCACCCATTTTCGCGATCTGTTTGAATAAAATGCCGATTGTGCCGTAACCCAGCCAAACTAACCCTAAGAAAAGCACCGCTTTGCCTGCGTTGCCCATCTCTTTAGTGGGTTTAGAAAGTAAGCAGAATAACGCAAGGAAAGCAATGACCACGCCCACAATGCGTAAATGGCTTAACTCTTCATGAAAGAGGAAAACGGCAGCAATGATTTGCAAGAATAACGCTAAACGCTGTGCAGCATCTGCACGAACAATCCCAGCGTATTCGACTGCCTTGGACATAAACACAAACACAGAAGGTAACAATATACCCAATGAAAGGAAAATCGGTTGTGCTTCGCTTTCAAGGAAAAATTCTGTGAATCCTAAGCCTTTGAAATCAGGTTGAAGTAAGAAATAGCAAAGTGAAATTGCCGTAATATAGTTAAAGGCAATTGCCTGTTCAATCACAATTTGTTTAGAGCGAGCCACTTTTAATAGCACTGAAACTGCAACGCTACAAAATACGGCAAGGATAAGAAATAACATAAAATCTCCTTTTTCGTTAATTTCTATAAAATTGAATTTTGCGATTTTAATCTATTTTTTATGAAAAAAGTGAGTTAAGCGGTCGGATCTGTCATATTTTTTGTAATTTATTTTCTGCAATATTTTTTCTAAAGAAAAAGCATAACTCATTAATATTCTATGAATTATGCTCTCCTAAAATGTGTAGATTTTTTACAATCTCAGTTTGTTAAGGAAAATCTTACGCTTCTTTCGCCATCTCAAACTCAATCAACATCATTAAAATGTGGATGACTTTAATATGGATTTCTTGCGTGCGGTCTGCATAACGGAAGTGTGGCACACGGATTTCTACATCCGCAAGACCAGCCATTTGACCACCATCTTTACCTGTCATTGCAATCACTTTCATCCCTTTCTCTTTGGCGGCTTTGATTGCATTTAAGACGTTTTTAGAGTTGCCTGAAGTCGATAAACCGAAAAGCACATCGCCTTTTTGACCGACCGCTTCAATATAGCGAGAGAACACATATTCATAACCGAAATCGTTACTGACACAGCTTAAATGACTTACGTCTGAAATCGCAATGGCTGGATAACCTGGGCGATTTTCGCGGTAACGTCCAGTTAATTCTTCTGCAAAGTGCATTGCATCACAGTGTGAACCACCGTTACCACAAGAAAGTACTTTACCACCTTGTTTGAAGCTATTTGAAATTAACAATGCCGCATCTTGAATAAGCTGAATGTTTTTCTCATCGTGCATAAATTTATCAAGCACATCGGCAGCTTCTTGTAATTCTGCTTTAATTTGATCTAAATACATAGAAATTCCTTGAAAATGCAACAAAACGGCAAAAATTCACCGCTTGTTAGGTAAATAAGCGTGCAAAGTCTAGAAGATTGTCTGGGGAATGTAAACATAAAAAGAGTAGATTAAATTATTTTAGGCTGTAAACAAAACTTTCCAAAAATAGATTTTCAGGGTATTATCTTTCCATCAATTTTGAGGATTTCACTATGAACGCAACTCAGAACACTACGCCATTTGACCAAATCTTAACCCAATCTTCTAATATGCAACAGGCAATCGAACAAGCCAAAAAATTCGCCTTGCTGAATGCCCCTTTATTGATTGAGGGGGAAACGGGTACGGGCAAAGACTTAATTGCTAAAGCTTGCCATCAATTTAGTCATCGTGCAGAACAAAAATTCATTGCAGTGAATTGTGCGGGGTTACCTGAAGAGGAAGCTGAAACGGAGATGTTTGGTCATCGAGGAGTGAAAAATGAGAGTGTAGGCTTTTTTGAATATGCGAATGGCGGCACAGTGTTGCTTGATGCCGTGTCGGAGCTTTCGCTTGAAATGCAGGCGAAGCTGTTACGTTTTTTGAACGATGGTTCATTTCGTCGTGTAGGCGAAGATCAAGAGCGAAAAGTGGATGTTCGGGTGATTTGTACTAGCCAAAAACCACTTAATCAGTTGGTGGTGGAGGGCAAAGTGCGAAAGGATTTATATTACCGCTTAAACGTGCTCACTCTTAAGTTACCGCCATTGCGTGAACGCTTGGACGATTTACCGTTATTGGTAGAGCATTTTGTTAGCGAAATCAGTAACCAGCTTGGTGTCTCTACATTGGAGTATGATCGTATCTTTTTAAATACCCTTTCTCGCTATAGCTGGGCAGGTAATCTGCGTGAGTTGCACAATGTGCTTTACCGAGCTTGTACTTTAGCACATAGCTATCGTTTATCTGTTAAAGATCTCAATTTACCCAATACGATGTTAAGTTCAACTGAAATCGTAACTTATTTTCCCGAAACAGGCACACTAGATGAAATGATGGCTCAATATGAAGCCGAGCTATTACGCAAATTTTATGCTGAATATCCGAGCACTCGGAAACTCGCCCAACGGCTTGGCATTTCACACACTGCCATTGCTAATAAATTGCGAGCATATGGAATCAATAGCAAATAGGATGGGTTATGAAATCTTTTGTACAAGCGGTACAATTTCTCTGTAGTTTTGCAATTCTTGGGATAAATTCGACCGCTTATTCCGCACCTAGTATTCCAGATGAGTTGCGTGATAGCAGTTTGATTTATTGCACGAATGCCTCTAGCTTTTCGCTCAATCCACAACAGGCAGATATGGGGGCAAACGTAAATGTGGTGACCGATCAGCTCTACGATAAGCTATTTGAACTTGATCCAAAAACTAATCAGCTAAAACCAATGCTCGTCGAACATTACAATGTTAGTTCGGATGGGCTGACAATCACGTTGTATTTACGCAAAAATGTGTCGTTTCACAATACTCGCTGGTTCACGCCCACCCGCAAATTCAATGCGGAAGATGTAATTTTTTCGCTGAATCGAATGATGGGTATCGTGGGCGATTTACCTGCCTTAAACCGTGAAAGTAGCGGAAGTGGTGAATTTCACCACGCTCAAGCAATGGCATATCGTACCAAGGCGAATTTGGCGCATTATCCCTATTTTGAGAGCATTGCATTGAAGCAAAAAATTGCTCAAATAAAAGACATTAATGCTCACACGGTGCAAATCACACTTACCGAGCCTGATCAGGCGTTGTTATCGCACTTGGCGAGCCAATATGCAGTAATTTTATCCAAAGAATATGCTTTGCAACTTAATGCGGACGAGAACTTGCCTCAGCTTGATCTTTTGCCTGTTGGAACAGGTCCGTATCAGCTTACTAGCCTGACTCAATCGGATTATATCCGCCTGCAACCACACCAAAAATATTGGGGGAAAAAAGCACATATTGAAAATATAGTGGTCGACTTTTCCTCTGACGGTACAGGCAGATTAGCAAAATTTTTGAATAAGGAGTGTGATGTGGTCGTGTTTCCAGAACCAAGCCAGCTTTCGCAAATTCCAACCGAGCAGCACATTGAAACTGATGGAGCAAATTTGGCATTTTTAGCATTTAATATGCAAAGCTCAGTGATGCAAAATATCACGCTTCGTCAAGCCATTGTTCAAGCTGTTGATCGCCACCGTTTGGTTGGAAGCTTATTTTTTGGCACAGCCCACGTCGCTGATCAAGTGTTACCCGAAGTGTTATGGCAAGATCCATACGGTAAAGTGCCTTTTGATTACGCGACTAGCCACGCACTTCCTTATTTGCAAAAACCACTCAAATTTTGGGTGGTCGATGAAAAGCGGGTGTTTAATTTGCATCCGATGAAAATGGCGGAAATGCTGCGTTTCGACCTTGCACAAAAAGGGATTCTCACCACGCTCATTCCTGTTAATCAAGCCTATATTGCACAACAACTGGCAAATGGCAAGGCAGATTACGATCTGATTTTAACGGGGTGGCTTGCTAATAATGCAGACTTAAATGGCTTTTTAAAACCGATTTTATCCTGTGATGCTAAACATGATGTGACCAATTTAGCAAACTGGTGTAACCCTTATTTTGATTTGTTGATTAACCTGGCTAAAACCACGTCAAGTAAAGCAACACAAAATATGCTCTACCATCTCAGTCAGTCCATTTTGCAACAAGAGCTGCCAATTTTACCGCTTGTGAATGCCAAACGCTTATTGTTGGTAAGCGATAGCGTGAGCAGCATTGCGATTAACGCGATGGGGCAAGTGAAATTGTCGGAGATTCGGTTAAAAAAACATCATAAATAAAGTGATAAAACAATGCTTATTGCTCTCTTACGAAAATTTTTATTAACGCTGATTACGCTTATCATCCTTTCAATGATCAGCTACAACATTTTGCTTCGCGATCCGTTAAACTCGCTCAACGGTATTGGTGTGATGACGGGTTATTTCCGTTATGTGGCAAGCTTATTACAAGCAGATTTAGGAATTAGTTACATCAATGGCGAGCCTTTAACGGTGCAGGTGTTGAGCGTGTTTCCTGCAACCATCACGTTGTGCGTGGCAGCTTTGTTACTTTCGCTGTTAATTGGCTTACCGCTTGGCTTTTGGGTGGCGTATATTCAAAAAAGTACGCTAGGTAAAGTGATGACTTGGTTGGGTTCATTAAGCTTTTCAGTGCCCGTGTTTTGGCTGGCGTTGTTGCTACTTTATAGTGCTTCCATCAACCGTTGGGAAATTGCCGCCGTCGGTGATTTGCATCCAATTTATGCAATTCAACCGCTTACAGGCTTCCGTATCCTGGATATTCTCTCAACTGATTCGCCTCATCAGCTTAAAATGATACAGAGTGCTTTACATCACCTAATTTTACCAACGCTAGTGCTCGGTATTCCTTCCATTTTGGAAGTAATGCGATTCACTCAAGAACGAGCAAATTATGTGATGAAACAGAACTATATCAAAGTGGCACAAACACGAGGTTGGTCAGCGTTTCGCATCTTCCGTAGTCATGTGCTTGGTAACTCCTTACCTGCACTCATTCCAACTATTGCTCGCCATTTTACGGTAATTTTTGCCTTTGGCATGTTGATTGAAAATATCTTTAGCTGGGGCGGCATTGGACGCTGGCTGATTAACGCTTTAGCGGAACAAGATTACAATGCGATTTCCGCAGGCGTGGTGGTCATTGGCGGATTTGTACTTTTGATAGATCTCTTTACCAGTTTTCTCAAAACGCTGTTAGATCCCTCACAGAAAAAGGATTGGTACACGAAATGATCGCAACACAAAATAAAGAACCAGAATATTTCCGCGAAAGTCACTCTTTCCGTTCATTTTGGCAGAGCTTTCGCGAAGATAAAATCGCACTTATCAGCCTCTATCTTTTTCTTGCCTTGTTAGTGTTAGTATTTGGCGGGGCATTTATCGCACCTTATCACTACGAGCAACAATTTGTCGGGTTGGAATTGCAACCGCCTTCGTGGGATGCAAGCGGTCAAATTCGCCACTTTTTTGGCACAGATGACTTAGGGCGAGATATTTTCAGTCGTATTATTGCAGGTTTTTATTATACGGTTGGAGCTTCTCTGTTGGTTTGTCTTGCGATTGGCGTTATTGGCAGTATTATTGGTGTTTTTGTAGGCTTAAACCAAGGAAGATCGATGTCGTTTCTAAGTCATTTATTCGATATTTTCTCGTTCATTCCCGTATTGCTGATTACGATTATTATCGCAGCACTAATGGAAACCAGCTTGCAAAATGCAATGTTCGCGATTTTCTTGGCACTTTTGCCGCACTTTATCCACCGTATTTATCAGGTAACCCAATTGGAGCTAAAACGAGAATATGCGGTCACTTTACGCTTAGACGGTGCGAACAAAAAAACGCTTATTCGCGAGGTGATTTTGCCTAATTTAACTGTAGTGGCAATTAAAGAAATTTCAGTCTATTTTATCTTTAGTATTTTGGACATTACCGCATTGAGTTTTATCGCCCTTGGGGCAAAAAGCGGTACGCCAGAGTGGGGCGTAATGCTCCGTGATTCAGCTGAATTGGTTTACATCGCTCCGTGGACGATTGTGTTGCCAGGGCTTGCGATTACCTTTAGCATTTTGATTATTACCTTGTTAAGTAACAGCTTGATCCGTGTGCTTAAAAAACATCGAGCATCTTCCTATTTTTAATCGTGTATGGATGGTAGTGAATGGCACTTTTAGATATTCGACATCTCAGCATTGAGATCAACACACCAAACGGACGCGTTAAAATGGTAGATAATATCAACCTTACCTTGGATGAAGGTGAGGTGTGTGGCTTGGTGGGCGAATCGGGGTCGGGTAAAAGTTTGATAGCCAAAGTGATTTGTGGTGTACTCAAAGATGAGTGGCTTGTTACTGCAGATCGCTTCCGTTTTAATGATATTGAATTGCTCAAACTACCAGTGACACAACGCCGAAAAGTGGTGGGTGAGCAGATTTCAATGGTCTTTCAAGATGCGTTGTTAAGCTTAGATCCGAGTGAAACGATCGGCAAACAATTGATTAAAACCGTGCAATTTAAAGGTAAATGGTGGCAATGGTTTGGTTGGAAAAAGAAAAGAGCGATTGAGCTGCTGCACCGTGTGGGAATTCGCGATCATAAAGATATTATGCGAAGCTACCCAAGTGATATTACCGAAGGTGAAGCACAAAAAGTCATGATTGCAATGGCAATTGCCAACCAGCCGCGATTATTGGTGGCAGACGAGCCGACCAATACGATGGAAGCAACAACGCAGCTACAAATCTACCGCTTGCTTTCCAGTATGAATAAAAACCTAGGCACCTCTATTTTGCTGGTGAGCAGCGATATGAAAAATATCGCTCCGTGGGTAGATTCGTTTAACGTGCTCTATTGCGGACAGACGGTAGAAATTGGCGATAAAGAGGATATTCTTACTAAGCCTTTACATCCTTATACATCAGCGTTGCTCAACAGTATTCCTGATTTCTCGCACCCGCTTGTGAGCAAAAGCCATTTGAACACGCTCAAAGGCAGTATTCCTATGCTACAAGAGATGCCAATCGGCTGTCGTTTAGGGCCACGTTGCCCTTTTGCTCAGAAAAAATGTATTCAAAAACCACCGCTTAAAAAGTTTAAACAACGCGAATTTGCTTGCTATTTCCCGATTAACTTTAGAGAAGTAAACGTAAATCGAAAGGCTGAGTTTGAGCCTGTTGTGGTGGCGGAGAGGGAATAAATACTCGCTCTAATTGTATATTATAAAAATTAGGCTAAACTACAAGTTTCATATCTCATAAAATAACTTAATAATTAAGGACATAAAATGCAATACATCAACATCGCAAACGAAGGCGTGAAATCCCTTTCTCCATATCAAGCAGGTAAGCCAATAGAAGAGTTGGAACGTGAACTGGGTATTACCAATATCATCAAATTAGCTTCTAATGAAAACCCGTTTGGCTTTCCAGAAAGTGCGAAACAGGCGATTATTAACCAACTTGACCAACTTACTCGTTATCCAGATGCTAATGGTTTTGAGCTTAAAGCCGCGGTATCGAAAAAATTTGGCGTGCAACCTAATCAAATCACTCTTGGCAATGGTTCGAATGACTTGCTTGAACTTTTAGCCCATACCTTTGCTAGCGAGTGTGATGAGATTATCTATTCGCAATATGCGTTCATTGTTTACCCGCTTGTTACTAAAGCGATTAACGCTGTAGCACGTGAAATTCCTGCTAAAAATTGGGGACATGATTTGAATGCTTTTGAAGCAGCCATCAATGATAAAACCAAGCTTATTTTTATTGCGAATCCAAATAACCCAACAGGTAATTTCTTAACTGAAGAGGAAATTGATGCTTTCTTAGAGAAAGTACCAAGTCATATCATTATAGTACTAGATGAAGCCTATACCGAATTCACTAAGACAGAAGAGCGGGTGGATTCCTTTGGATTATTACAAAAATATCCGAACTTGATTATTTCTCGCTCACTTTCTAAAGCGTATGGATTAGCAGGCTTGCGAATCGGTTATGCAGTATCAAACCCTGAAATTGCGGATTTACTTAACCGTGTTCGCCAGCCATTTAACTGCAATAGCCTCGCATTAGCTTCTGCCGTTGCTGTAATGAATGATGATGCATTTGTCGAAAAGGTAGCAGAAAACAACCGCTTGGAAATGCAACGTTATGAGGCGTTCTGTCAGCAATATGGTTTGGAATATATCCCATCAAAAGGGAATTTCATTACTATCGATTTCAAACAAGTCGCTCAACCAATTTATGATGCTTTATTACGTGAAGGGGTAATTGTTCGCCCAATTGCAGGTTATGGCATGCCAAATCATTTGCGAATTAGTATCGGATTACCTGCAGAAAATGATCGCTTGTTTGAGGCATTGGTAAAAGTGTTAAATTTGAAATGATCATAGGCTTTTGGTCTGTATAATGGGCTAAATTGTTGCTAATGTTTATTTTTAAATATTGCGGTTAAACTGCTAAAGGCGATTGTGTTATTTATTAAACCAATAGTCGAATGTATAATCGCAAAACCTTGACATTTGGAGAAAAGGCGAGCAAAATTCTTAGCAATTTATAAATCTTCAGGGCAGGGTGAAATTCCCGATCGGCGGTAAAGTCCGCGAGCTAAGCAAAACACTTAGCAGGAACTGGTGAAATTCCAGTACCGACAGTATAGTCTGGATGGAAGAAGAGCGTAAAAATAACCCGTGTAAGCGGTGGTTTTCTATGTCTTTTTTGCAAGCCTTGAGATCGAAAGATTTCGAGGTTTTTTCATTTCTATCTAGCATTTTTGGACGTGTTGTACACGCCTAATCCAGCCTTGAATAAAGAGGGGGTATGTAACACCCCTTAGAAATCTATTTTATAAAATTAGAATATATGACTGACGCAAACTATATGCAACGAGCCATCAGCCTTGCCGAACAGGGCAGAGGCTGGACAAGTCCAAACCCACTGGTGGGGTGTGTGATTGTCAAAAATGGTAAAATTGTTGCCGAAGGCTACCACGAAAAAATCGGGGGCTGGCACGCTGAGCGAAATGCGATTTTAAATAGTGATACTGACCTTAGTGGTGCGACAGCTTATGTGACCCTTGAGCCTTGTTGTCATCATGGTCGCACACCACCTTGTTCTGATTTATTGATTGAACATGGCATTAAAAAAGTCTTTATCGGCTCTCGTGATCCAAATCCGTTGGTCTCTGGCAAAGGGGCTAAACAATTGCGTGCAGCAGGCATAGAAGTGGTAGAAGATTTTATGCGTGAAGAGTGCGATAAACTTAACCCAATTTTTTTCCACTATATTCAAACCAAGCGCCCTTATGTATTGTTGAAATATGCGATGACGGCTGATGGCAAAATCGCAACCAGTACGGGCGAATCCAAATGGATTACAGGCGAAACGGCTCGTACCAAAGTGCAACAAACCCGCCACCAATATAGTGCGATTATGGTCGGTGTGGAAACCGTGTTAGCCGATAATCCGATGCTGAATGCCCGAATACCGAATGCGAAACAGCCTGTTCGCATAGTGTGCGATAGCCAATTACGCACTCCGCTAGATTGCCAATTAGTGCAAACCGCCAAGGAATACCGTACAGTAATTGCGACAGTTTGTGAGGATTTGCAAAAGATTGAGCAATATCGACCGCTTGGAGTGGATGTGATGGTTTGCAAAGCCAGAAACAAGCGGGTGGATTTAGACGATCTTTTGCAAAAGCTCGGCGAAATGCAGATCGACAGTCTTTTGATTGAAGGCGGTTCCATCCTTAATTTCAGCGCTTTAGAAAGTGGTGTGGTAAACCGTGTGCATTGTTACATCGCCCCGAAATTGGTCGGCGGTAAACAGGCGAAAACGCCGATTGGTGGAGAAGGTATTGGTGATTTATCCCAAGCCGTGAAGTTGAAGCTAGTTTCAATGGAAATGGTTGGGGAAGATATTTTGATTGATTATGAGGTGGAATGATGTTTACAGGCATTATCGAAGAAGTGGGAAAAATTACGCAAATCAACAAACAAGGCGAATTTGCGGTCGTGACTATTCAAGCCAGCAAAGTGCTTCAAGACGTGCATTTAGGCGACAGTATCGCGGTAAACGGTGTGTGTTTAACCGTCACTTCATTTACGGAAAACCAATTTACCGCAGACGTAATGTCGGAAACTTTAAAACGCACTTCACTTGGCGAGCTAAAACCGAGCAGTCCTGTGAATTTAGAGCGCGCGATGGCAGCAAATGGACGTTTTGGTGGACATATCGTTTCAGGGCATATTGACGGCACAGGCGAAGTGGTGGAAATTAAACCTGCACATAATTCGACGTGGTATCGCATTAAAGCTGCCCCCAAATTGATGCGTTATATTATCGAAAAAGGCTCGATTACCATTGATGGCATCAGCCTTACGGTGGTGGATACCGATGAAACTTCATTCCGCGTGTCAATTATTCCGCACACCATTGCAGAGACCAATTTAGGCACGAAAAAAATCGGCAGCCTTGTGAACTTGGAAAACGATATTGTCGGCAAATATATTGAGCAGTTTTTACTGAAAAAAGAACCTGAAAATCCACCACGCCAATTAACGGTCGATTTTCTAAAAAATGCAGGGTTTTAAGGAAACAAAATGCAAGCCTTGATGTTGATTGATGTGCAAAATGCCTTTTTCGACCCTAAATGGGGTAAGCGGAACAATCCGAATGCAGAGCAAAATATGTTGCGATTGTTGCAACATTTTCGTGTAAAAAAACGAAAGATTATTCATATTCAGCACGTTTCAGATAACCCAAATTCGCTGTTTTATCAAGGTGAAACGCAGGCATTTCAAGCTGGGTTTGAACCATTAGCCAATGAACCTGTTTTTCAGAAAAAGGTAAATAGTGCATTTATTGGCACGGCGTTGCTAGATTATTTGAAAAACCAAGGCATTACGGAGTTGGCGATTGCGGGGTTAACTTTACCGCATTGTGTTTCTACCACGACCAGAACGGCAGCCAATTACGGCTTTTTGGTAAAACTGATTGAAAATGCGACCGCTTCCTTCCCATTAAAAATGCCAGATGGTGAAGAAATTTATGCTGATCAAGTTCATAAAATCAACATTGCAACATTAAACGAAGAATTTGCGTTGATTTTATCCACCCAAGAATTGATTGATAGCGTGGTTTAACGCTAGATTAAAAAGAGAGAAAGATTATGTTCCAATTTTCAACCGTAGAAGAAGCCCTCAAAGCGATAGCTGAAGGTAAAATTATTTTAGTAACAGATGATGAAGATCGCGAAAATGAAGGCGATTTTATCTGTGCGGCAGAGTTTGCAACACCTGAAAATATCAACTTTATGGCAACGCACGGTAAGGGCTTGATTTGTATGCCAATTTCGCAAGAATTAGCCAACAAATTAGACTTGCACCCGATGGTGACCAAAAATACCGACAATCACGAAACTGCTTTCACAGTGGCAATTGACCACATTGATACTGGCACAGGCATTTCTGCCTTTGATCGTTCATTAACCGTGTTAAAAATGATGGACGATAATGCGAAAGCGACCGATTTTCGTCGTCCTGGGCATATGTTCCCGCTTATTGCGAAAGATGGAGGCGTATTGGTTCGCAATGGTCACACCGAGGCGACTGTAGATTTAGCACGTTTAGCGGGGCTAAAACCTGCGGGCTTATGCTGCGAAATTATGGCTGAAGATGGCACAATGATGACAATGCCTGATCTGCAAAAATTCGCAACTAAACACAATATGCCATTTATTACCATTGCCCAGCTGCAAGAATATCGCCGTAAACACGACTGTTTGGTCAAACAAGTTTCTGTGGTAAAAATGCCAACCAAATATGGCGAATTTATAGCACATAGCTTTGTGGAAATTATTTCGGGCAAAGAACATGTTGCCTTGGTGAAAGGCGATATTGCCGATGGAGAAAACGTGCTTACCCGCATTCACTCAGAATGTTTAACTGGCGATGCGTTTGGCTCACAACGCTGCGATTGCGGGCAACAATTCGCTGCAGCTATGACCCAAATCGAAAAAGAAGGGCGAGGCGTGGTACTTTATCTTCGCCAAGAAGGACGAGGCATTGGTTTAATCAACAAACTGCGAGCCTACGAATTGCAAGATAAAGGTATGGACACGGTTGAAGCGAATGTGGCATTAGGTTTTAAAGAAGATGAGCGAGAATACTATATTGGTGCACAAATGCTACAGAATCTTGGCGTAAAATCTCTTCGCTTATTAACTAATAATCCAGCGAAAATCGAAGGTCTAAAAGAGCAAGGGATGAACATTGTCGCTCGTGAACCAATTATCGTAGAACCGAATAAAAACGATATTGATTATTTGAAGGTTAAACAAGTCAAAATGGGACATATGTTTAATTTTTAATGAGCGAAAAAATGTAGGGGGTATGAGTTTAAAAAATTCATGCACGCAAGCGGTATAGTTTCCGATATATTTTACAAAGTGAGGTGTGGATTCTCCAATTCACGTATTCTAAAAATAGTTTAATTTTTATTTCAACAAGGAACTTCTAAATGGCAAAAATTACAGGCAACTTAGTGGCAACGGGCATTAAATTCGGTATTGTAACGGCTCGTTTCAACGATTTCATCAATGACAAATTATTAAGCGGTGCGATAGATGCACTAGTGCGTCACGGTGCTGCAGAAGAAGACATCGACACCGTGTGGGTGCCAGGTGCGTTTGAAATTCCACTGGTGGCGAAAAAAATGGCAGAAAGCGGCAAATACGATGCGGTAATCTGTTTAGGTACAGTAATCCGTGGCTCAACTACTCACTACGACTACGTTTGTAACGAAGCAGCAAAAGGCATTGGTGCAGTGGCATTACAAACTGGCGTGCCAGTAATGTTTGGCGTATTAACCACTGAAAGCATTGAGCAAGCGATTGAGCGTGCAGGCACAAAAGCAGGCAATAAAGGGGCTGAATGTGCTTTAGGTGCGGTAGAAATGGTAAATGTGTTAAGAGCACTTTAATCAAATATAAGCCTTGTTTATCTCTAACAAGGCTTATTTACTTTCTTTATCCTCAACTGAGCTAATTATCGCTCTCGATCTCTCGTCCATCTTCACTTCAATTTTATGATCCACTACTACATTCATATTGATGGTAATCCCTTCTTTGGGGGTCTCCAGTTGAATTTTGGGGGTGCAAGCGGTTAAAAAAAGCGGAATGCTTGCAAATGCAATTAGGGTAAATATTCTCATTTTAGGTTATCCAATTTCTGATTATCTAGTTTCTGATAAAGGCGATTTTCAATATCCTGTTCCACATAAGAACCTGTATTGATCAAATGCCAGAGCTGAAACAAGTTTTCTTTATGATTGTAATTAAAATTCAAGCGGGCATTTGCTTGTTGATTTAACTTCATTTTTAGTTGGGATTTGAGTGTTAAATCGCCCGATTTTGTTAAATGAAGGCGACTTTTGAGTTCGTTAATGGTTGTATCATTTAATAAATAGACCAGAATCTGCTCGGAATATCCGCTACTTTTTGTAATTGCATCCATAATCTCTTTAGACATTTTAAGCGTTGAAGGTGATTCTTGCTGAAGTTCGCCATTGCAGATATAGCAAGGTAAGCCATTTAGCCAGAAAGGCAAGCGAGCACTTGCCCGTCCGCGTAAATCAATCTGTTGGTATTGTGCTACCTCTAAAATTGATTCAAAACGAATATGTTCTAACTCCAGATATGCGGGTTTGCCTTGTGGCAGAGCAAAAGATTCCACTTTCAATTCGCCATCTAACAAATTCATTGTGAGCTTATTTAAATTGAGCGGTTGATTTCGGCTGTAAGGATAATAGCCCGATACATTCACGCGAATATTACGAATTGGCAAGCCAACATTCACTTCATCAATATTGACTGCAATTGGTTTGTTCCGCCCAAATTTTAGTTGCGTATCGTTAAGTTGATAAGGCAAGGTAAACTCAATGCCGTTAATCTCGCCTTTCGGCATCGAAATACCGCCATTTTTTATCGAAATTTGACCGCTTGCATTGATGCCGCCTGTTGGTTTTGTGCTAAACACCGTATTGCCAGACACTGTTCCATTTTTGATAATCCAATCCGTATGCTCAGGAATGAGTGGCTGAAACACATCAGCAGGCTGTGCTTTCCAAGTCAGTTTGCCGTGGAAAAGACTGCTTTGTGTCTGTTCAGTTAACTCTCGATGCCCATTAACAAAAATTGGCCCAATTTTGCCCGCTTGTAACTTGCCTTTAAAATTGAGTTTCTCAATTTCGCCATTAATATTTAACATTGCCTCCGTGTTGGTGAGTTTTCCACCATAATCAAAACGCAATGCGGGGCTTTTAAGTTTAGCCTCTCCGTCTAACGTCCATTTTTCAGTATTAAATTTGATCGGTTTATTCAATGATAGTTGCGTTTTTTCTAGTACCATTGAGGGTTTCTTGACATCCGCCAATAGACCATCTAACTGATCAATTTGCACTAAATCTGCGTGCCACTGCCCGCGACCCTGCAAGTCAATTTGGCTGTTTAATGCGTTCAAATGTGCTTTGCCATTGAGCTGCCATTGCCAGATATCTTGCCCATTCTGCTTGCCGTTAAAATCATCAAAATAGTCTAAAAAGCCCATTTTAAAATTTTTTGCAGAACCGTCTAAATTGAGTTCAATCCCCCTAAAATCAGGTGTTTCACCTTTAAAATTGGCTTGAAAACGCCCAGTCACGCCATAGCGGTTAAACTCAATATCGCCAAGTGGAATCTTGAGTTCGTTAATAGTAATAAAACGCTCTTTACCGCTAATGATATTAAAGACTGACTTCGGCGAGAATCTCATCCCCTTTTCATTTGCATAAATGGTTGAAAGGCTAGTAAGAATAAAACTGTTATATTTTACATTGCCAGACAGCGTGAAAGGTAACTCAAAAGTCTCTTGATCTTTGATAATGCCTTTCGTCGTTGCAAGGCTAAGCGTATTTTTATCGTGTGAGAACAGGTTTAAACGAAATTCGGTTTCAAGCGGAAAAATCTTGCCTTGCATAATCGATTTTGGCGTAAAAGTGGCGGTAGTTGAGCCGTTGAGCGGAAAATCAGGCAGCCATTCCCAGTTGAATTTCCCCTGATAAACGTAAAGCGATTTAAAATCGAATTTAAATGGCAAGTTAAGGGTGTTTTTCGGTTCTTTTTCAAAGCTGACTTGTGCTGTGCCAACCAAGGCATTTTCTTCGTTGGGTGACCAATTTAATAGAGCGCTGCCTTCTCTCAAAATTGGATCTTCAACGAAATTCGATGGATAAGCCCAGTGATAATCGCCCTCAAACTTGCTAGGTAAATCAAGTAAGTTTTCATTAAGTTGAGTGGTAAAAAAGAGATTGTGTTTTTCTGTTTCACTTGGCTGGTAAGACAGGTTGCCCGTAAAAACGAGATCGGCAAGTTTTCCGTCGAATTTGACCGCTTGCTGATCGAGTTCTGCGGATAACGTGCCGTTTAAATAGCTTGCTTTAAGTTGAGCGGGTTCAGTAAGCAATTGTTTAATTCTAGGCAAAAGTGTTTCGGGGAGATTTTTCCACGCAATTTGGTTCACTTCTAGCATCATCTCTGGCATTAACGCCAAAATAGGAGCAAGCGAAAATTCGCGGGTTTGACTTTCTGAAGAGGGTAAATCCCGCAAGCATTGATAGTCAAGCGTGACTTTTTCGCTTGAAACCATTTTAGGCGATAGCCAATGGAATTGAATCGGGGCGATCTCTACCACCGAGCAAGTTTGAAAATTCACCGAAAAAGCGGGCAACAGCACTGATTGGTTTTCCAGTGAAAAATTTCGTTCGAGGCGCTGAATTGTCCAACCTTCAGGCATAAAACGATTCACGGAGCTGAAAAAAACAGGGCTAGAAATGAAAAGTGCTCCACTCACCATGAGCAGAGCCATCATTGCCATCAAACCAATTGCTAGGCGTTTTAACATTGTCACAAGCGGTTAAATATTGGTGAAGGGATACAGCATCGCCAAGGCAAGTGCAGCTGACCAGCCAAGCGGATTTTTGATCTGCTTATCGCCTTTACCAAGTAGTAACCAAGCTAAAATCGCAAAAATCACAAACTGAATGCCGAAGTAGATAAGATAAGGCACAAGAGACATTTCAGGCATCATTTGAAGCTGTTGATAAAGTACAAAAGCAACCCAAACATAGTTCAAAATGAGCATAAGCAGGGCAAGTTGCACGAGTAACTTAAAGAAACCGTCTAAACGGCTTTTGGCAAGCATTAAATACCAACCCGCCAATAAAATGCCCAGCAATAATTGAGCAAAATTATTGGCACGAATGCCGTTGAATAAAGAAGGGATTTCTACCCAATAAATTACTAAATATTGCACAATCGCCAAGCCACAAATGGTAAAACAACCGTAAGCGACTGCATTGGCTAGACGTTCGGTATTGCTGACATTCCAATAGATTAACGAAATGAGAATAGCGGCAATTGATACCATCGCCATAGGGATGTGTTTAGGCGTGAAGGCAATCGAATAGGCTAGATTTCCCACTGCAAAAATGAGGAAAAATTTAAAGACAAAAAGCAATCGCCCCGCTTGCCCTGGGCAGATTTGTCCTTTCCAAAGCACAAAAATACTGATAACAATGGCTACCAAAAATGCCAATAAATAAGGTGAGATAAAAATCATATTGGCAGGAGCTGTGGTGTAATTTAGCAACATTTGTACAAAAAGCATTGTCACCAGCGGGAGTAATGCGTGTATTGCAATTTCATATTTTTTTTGAGAATTGTGATCGTGAGACATAGCATAAATTTTAAAAATGACTTTATACTGAAATTATGCCATAATACTCAAGCTTTTTTAATGATTAAGGGGGTTAATATGATGAAAATTTTACATACTATGTTACGTGTAGGTGACTTAGAACGTTCAATTAAATTCTATACAGAAGTATTAGGGATGAAATTACTCCGTACGAGTGAAAATACGGAATATAAATATACGTTAGCATTTGTTGGTTATGAAAATGATCCTGAAAGTGCTGAAATTGAATTGACTTATAACTGGGGTGTAGAAAGCTACGACTTAGGCACGGCTTATGGACATATTGCACTAGGCGTAGATAACATTTATGAAACCATTGAGTCTATTCGCGTGGCGGGAGGGAAAATCACTCGTGAACCTGGCCCTGTTTTAGGTGGTAAAACCGTGATTGCATTTGCAGAAGATCCAGATGGTTACAAAATTGAGTTTATCGAAAATAAACAAACTCAAGATGCATTAGGAAATTAATTTTTTAATAATGAATAATGAGGCACAAGTTCGCTTGTGCCTTTTTTAGTTTTTATATGATGTGCATTATGGAACAAATGACTGATTACAATTTAATTAAAAACCGTTTCCGGGGCTATTTACCCGTAATTATTGATGTTGAAACTGCAGGGCTCAATGCACAAACAGATGCACTGTTAGAACTTGCCGCAATAACAGTAAAAATGGATGAAAACGGCTATTTAGTCGAAGATCAAAAATGTCACTACCATATTCAACCTTTTGAAGGTGCAAATATTAATCCTGAATCTCTAAAGGTAAATGGTATTGATATTGATAATCCTGAACGTGGTGCTGTGCCAGAGGTAATTGCTATTCCTGAAATGTTTAAAATGGTTCGTAAAGCAATGAAAGAGCAAGGTTGTCAGAGGGCGGTAATCGTGGCACACAATGCTGCGTTTGACCAAGGATTTTTGCAAGCGGCAGTTAAACGTATTAACGCCAAACGCGACCCATTCCATCCGTTTGCGATGTTTGATACCGCAACACTTGCAGGTTTTATGTATGGGCAAACTGTTTTAGTTAAAGCATGTAAAGAAGCACAAATTAGCTTCGATGGCAAGCAGGCACATTCAGCGTTATATGACACTGAAAAAACCACTGAGTTGTTTTGTAAAATGGTCAATAGATTGAAGGATTTAGGTGGGTTTCCTACTACAAAAGTAGCATCAATTAGCCATGATTAGAGCAAAAGGAGATAAGTTACTTTATCTCCTCTTTGTATCTAGGACAATTTCAATGCTCTCGAAAAACTCTGCAACCCTTGTGAATTACCTTTTTTTGCCATCTCTTGTAAGGCTTGTGTTGGGGCGTGAAGGAGGTGATTAGTTAATTTATAGCTTAAATCATGAAGTACTTTTTCGCTGTCTCGCCCTAAAGTTAAATCTTGAATCGCTTTTGCAAGTAGCTCTTGGCGTAATGCTTCCGCATCTTGGCGATAACGTTTGATTAAGTCACTTGATTGTTGTTGTTTTAACCATTCAAAAAAGGCTTTGCACTCTTCATCGACAATTTCAGCCGCTTGCTCTGCCGCTTGTTGGCGTTGGGCAAGATTTCGTTGAATAATATTTTGTAAATCATCTACGCTATAAGAATAAACCGCATCTACATCGCCCGCTTTTTCATCAATATCACGCGGCACGGCAATATCAATCAAAAGCATTGGAGCGAATTGGCGATTTTTTTGTGCCTCTTTTACCATCGATTGTGTAATCAGCGTATCTGGGCTACCCGTTGAGCTAATGACCACATCAGCCTGATTCAAACCAATTTGCAATGCACTTAGCGATAAAATCTGCATCGGCGTTTCAAGCTTTTCTGAAAGCTGTTCCGCACGTTGAGCCGTACGGTTAGCTATCATTATATTTTTCGCACCGTGCTGGATTAAATAACGTGCCACAAGTTCAATTGTTTCTCCCGCTCCGACTAATAAAAAGCGTAATTTGCCGAAATTATCGAAAATTTGGCGAGCCAAACCACAGGCAGCATAAGCGACAGAAACAGCACTTGCACCAATGTCTGTCTCGGTTCGTACGCGTTTTGCGGTTGCAAATGTACGTTGGAACAATCGGGAAAGTTTTGTAGAAATCCCACCTTTTGCTTGGTAAAAATCTTCGCTAGCGTGATAGGCTTGTTTTACTTGCCCTAAAATTTGCGGCTCACCTAAAATGAGCGAGTCTAAGCCACAAGCGACTCGCATTAAATGCTGTGCGGCTTGCATATTTTGTTTGAAATAGAGACATTCGCGAAGTTCGGTATGTTCAAGCTGATGAATGTTAGCAAACCATTCAAAGCAACGTTCACGCCACGCCTGGTTCTCTTCGTTCTCTTCTTGAGGGGTAATTTCAGAATTGTGGAAATAGAGTTCGGTTCGGTTACAAGTGGAAAGAATAACTACGCTCTCAGCCAAATTCTGTTGTTGAACCTGCATTAAAGCAAGTTGGCGTTTTTGTTCATCAAACGCTACCTTTCCACGCAAATTCACTGAAGCAGTTTTATGGTTAATGCCTAATGCTAGAATAGTCATTCTTACCTACAATGTGTCCCACAATAAAAAATAAAAGAAAATTTCGCCCATTCTAGCGAATAGACGAAAGTGGTGCAAATAATTACAGAGATTGGTTTGATTTACCACAAGTTAATTACCTCTTAATAAGTAGTAGGCTGAGGCAAAAAATTGACCTCTTGCAATCGCCTATTGCTATTTTTGCCAAGAAATTGAATAATAACACCTTTATTTTATGAGAAATGCTAAGAGGTAGAGCATGAAACAAATTCCAATGACGGTACGTGGTGCAGAGCAACTACGAGAAGAGTTAGATTTCCTCAAAAATGTACGCCGTCCACAAATTATTGCTGCCATTGCTGAAGCCCGCGAACATGGTGATTTAAAAGAAAATGCGGAATATCACGCTGCTCGCGAACAGCAAGGATTCTGTGAAGGTCGTATTCAAGAAATCGAAGGAAAATTAGGCAGTGCCCAAATTATTGATGTGACCAAAATGCAAAATAATGGCAAAGTCATTTTTGGTGCAACGGTAACATTAACTAATGTTGAAACCGATGAAGAAGTC
Organism: Haemophilus parahaemolyticus; assembly: GCF_002015035.1. Lineage (GTDB taxonomy): Bacteria > Pseudomonadota > Gammaproteobacteria > Enterobacterales > Pasteurellaceae > Haemophilus_A > Haemophilus_A parahaemolyticus. Next base: position 84,770 of record NZ_MUXY01000001.1, read on the forward strand.
ACTTATCGCATCGTAGGCGATGATGAAGCAAATATTAAAGAAGGTTTAATTTCAGTTAATTCGCCTATCGCTCGTGGTTTAGTTGGCAAAGAAGTGGATGACTCGGTAACTATTACAACCCCAGGTGGTAAGGTTGAGTTTGATATTATAGAAGTAGAATATATTTAACATTATTTCAGGGATTAAATTGTTTTAATCCCATTTTTATATCTAACACAATAAAAATATGAGTATAAATTTAGAAGAAATTGTTTTACACCAAATTCAACATCAGGTAGAAGGCGAGAATGTTGAACTCAAAACGGTGTTACGCGAGGAATTACTGCCAATTGGCCCTGCTGCCGAGCAAATGATGTTGCAATTACACCAAGCGTATCAGAACAAAGCGAAGGGTTATGGCGTGTTCAAGAGTGAATCTGTATTTGCACAACAGCTTAATCGTTTTTTGGAAAAAGAGACAGATTTTCTGCTATTTAGCCATCAATCTGCCAATATGTTAGCGACTGAATTGGTAAAATATCCTTTTGCTTCTGGCGGTACCTTTATTCTCTGTCGATATAATTTTTTAGCGACTGATTATCTCTTTATTGCGTTAATAGATAGTCGCTCTTCTATTTTGGTAGATGAGCATTTAGAGGTAAAAAGCACACAATATTTGGACATTACTCAATACGATATTGCTTGCCGCATTAACTTGACGGAACTCCGTATTAATGCCACTTCAAACCGTTATCTTACCTTTATTAAAGGGCGAGTAGGGCGTAAAGTTGCCGATTTCTTTATGGATTTTTTAAGTGCCGAAGAGGGACTAAACCCACAGGTGCAAAACCAAACCTTATTGCAAGCGGTAAATGATTTTTGCGAGCAAGGTGAACTTTCTGCATCGCAAACTCGAGAAGTTAAAAAACAAGCGTTTGAATATTGTAAAGGACAAATCAATCAAGGGGAAGAGATTGCGATCAACGAGCTTTCTGAATCTTTACCAACCTTAAATGAATTAAATTTTGCTCAATTTACTCAAGAGAAAGAGTACTGTTTGGAAGAATCAATTCCCCCCGTTCGAAATGCGTTAAAAGGCTTAACCAAATATTCAGGCTCAGGAAAGGGCGTAACGATCAGTTTTAATGCGGAATTATTAGGTACGCGTTTAATTTGGGATGAACTAAATGATACTTTAACAATCAAAGGATTACCCGCTAACTTACGTGATCAGCTTGAACGCAATAAGTAATAGTTTTTTCCGAATAATTTCGGTATGATTTGTAATAATTTTAATTTAGGGTATAGATATGAAAATGAAATCTCTTTTAGCCATTGCTTTCGTTGCAATGGGGATCACAGCGTGTTCAACGGTTAATAAAGTGGTCTATCGCATTGATGTTCCACAAGGTAACTATTTAGAGCAAGATAAAATTGACCAATTAAAAGTAGGAATGAATCAAGAGCAAGTTCAATATTTACTTGGTACGCCACTACTTCGCGATGTTTTTGCTCAAAATCGTTGGGATTATGTTTTTATCAAGCGTGAAGGGCATAATGATCCAATCCGCCGCACATTACTTGTTTATTTTGATAACAAAGGTTTTGTAAAAGATATCAAATTAGATAATATTAAAGATCAAAAAATTGTTGAAGAAAAAGTAGAATAAATTTCCATGAATAACTTTGTTTCGGAATAATACATTCTAAATGATAAAACCTCGTTTAAATTTTATTTAACGAGGTTAATTTTTATTTTATATTTATAACACTGCCCGCAAAATTCTCGTTACCACAATCTAAATTATCACAGTAGGAAAAAGTAAAAAGCACATCGTTGCCAAGCACATGATCATGACCGTCAAGGTATTACTTAATAGATAACTTAGGGGCGATGCGGTGAAGTTTACCACCGAAGAATTAATGCAATTCAGCAAAGAGTTATGGTGATTGAAATCTCAGGCTTACGCTTGCCAGAAGAGATTTTGACGTTTCCGAAAGTAATATAGGGAAAACGGAAGCTCAAAGAAATGAGCCTCCGTTTGGTTTGTAAAATTCCGCTTAAAATTGACCGCTCTTGATTTGTGTTCTTCTTTGGATTTTGAATCAAAATGAATGTTTTTTCACTTGTAAATTAGTGACCGCTGGGTGAACTGATCTTGCATGGTAGAAACGAGTATAGTTCAATCCTGCACCGATATGAGGGCGAGCTGCCGAATCGCTGTAGCTGTTCCTGCTAATAATACCCCACCTAACATAAGTGCTAATGCTGTTTTTTTCATTATAAAGTCCCTTCTGGTTATTTGTTTTTATTATAATCCATACCCCTTAAGGGGTAATATGTGCTAGTCTAACGATTTAAGAATAAAATTTCTTGATAATGATCAACTTCTTAACATTTGCTAGCATAAAAAGAAAATAAACGCAAAAAAAGTGATCTAGTTCACATTTTTCTCTTGAAATTCATTTGTCAAGCTCCATTTAGTGTAGTGCTAAAGTTTCACGCTAATGTGAAACGGGTACAAATTCAAAGAAAGAGGAAAGAATATGAACTTTGAAAAATTCACAACAAAATTACAAGAAGCCTTAGCTGAAGCTCAGTCTTTAGCCGTCGGCAAAGATAACGGATACATTGAACCAGCCCATTTACTTTACGCTTTATTAAAACAAGCAGATGGTTCAATTGCTCCACTTTTTACTGCATTAAACGTTCAACCAAAACAGTTAGAAAGTGAATTATCCGCAATTTTAGACCGCTTACCACAAGTTCAGGGTGGCACAACACAACTTTCGCAACAAACTATTCGCTTATTAAATCAAGCAGATAAATTATCACAACAATTCGGCGATAGCTTTATTTCATCTGAATTGTTCGTGCTTGCTGCCATTGAAGACAGTGGCGATTTAGGAAAATTATTGAAAAAATTTGGCTTAACAAAAGAAAAAATTACACAAGCAATTAGCCAAATTCGTGGAGGAGAAACCGTGAATAATCAAAACGCAGAAGAAACCAGACAAGCATTACAAAAATATACTATTGACCTAACTGAACGTGCCAAAGCAGGCAAATTAGACCCTGTGATTGGTCGTGATGAAGAGATCCGCCGTGCAGTGCAAGTACTACAACGCCGAACTAAAAATAACCCGGTGTTAATTGGTGAACCAGGGGTGGGTAAAACTGCGATTGTAGAAGGTTTAGCACAACGTATTGTAAACGGTGAAGTGCCTGAAGGGTTGAAAAACAAACGCGTACTTTCCCTTGATATGGGAGCATTGATTGCTGGTGCGAAATATCGCGGTGAATTTGAAGAACGTTTAAAAGCTGTGTTAAACGAATTGGCGAAAGAAGAAGGACAGGTAATCCTCTTTATTGATGAAATTCACACAATGGTTGGAGCAGGTAAAACCGATGGTGCAATGGATGCAGGCAACTTGCTCAAACCTTCTCTTGCTCGCGGTGAATTGCACTGTGTTGGGGCGACAACCTTAGACGAATATCGCCAGTATATTGAAAAAGACGCGGCATTAGAACGTCGTTTCCAAAAAGTATTAGTTGATGAACCAAGTGTTGAAGATACGATTGCAATTTTGCGTGGTTTAAAAGAGCGTTATGAAATCCATCATCACGTTCAAATTACCGACCCTGCAATTGTAGCGGCAGCTGTGCTTTCACACCGTTATATCAGCGACCGTCAATTGCCAGATAAAGCCATCGACTTAATTGATGAAGCGGCATCTAGCTTACGTATGGAAATTGATTCTAAACCAGAACCACTAGATAAATTGGAACGCCGTATTATTCAATTAAAATTGGAACGCCAAGCGTTACAAAAAGAAGAAGATGAAGCGAGCCGCCAACGCCTTGCAAAATTAGATGAAGAATTGACCGCTAAAGAGCGTGAATATTCCGAGTTGGAAGAAGTTTGGAAAGCTGAAAAATCAGCTTTACTTGGCACACAACACATTAAAACTGAGCTAGAAAACGCTCGCATTGCGATGGAACAAGCACGCCGTGAAAACAACTTAGAAAAAATGTCTGAGTTACAATACGGTAAAATTCCAGCCCTTGAAAAACAACTTCAAGAGGCGGTAAAACGGGAAGAAGAAGGCGGCGAAAACCACTTACTGCGCACAAAAGTCACAGACGAAGAAATTGCAGAAGTCCTTTCTAAAGCAACAGGTATTCCAGTGTCCAAAATGATGGAAGGCGAAAAAGACAAATTACTTCGTATGGAAAGCGTGTTGCACGCGCGAGTGATTGGACAAAATGAAGCGGTGGAAGCGGTCTCGAATGCCATTCGCCGTAGCCGTGCAGGTTTATCAGACCCGAACAAACCGATTGGTTCATTCTTGTTCTTAGGACCAACAGGGGTAGGTAAAACCGAACTTTGCAAAACCTTAGCGAATTTCTTATTCGATGATCCTGATGCGATGGTACGCATTGATATGTCAGAATTTATGGAAAAACACAGCGTCTCTCGCTTGGTCGGTGCATCTCCAGGTTATGTTGGCTATGAAGAAGGCGGTTACTTAACTGAAGCCGTACGCCGTCGTCCATACTCTGTCGTGTTATTAGACGAAGTGGAAAAAGCCCATCCAGACGTGTTCAACATCTTACTGCAAGTGTTAGATGATGGACGATTAACCGATGGACAAGGCAGAACCGTGGATTTCCGCAATACCGTGGTGATTATGACTTCAAACTTAGGCTCACACCTCATTCAAGAAATGCCAGAGGCAACCTATGGTGAATTGAAAGAAGTAGTGATGTCGGTGGTAAGCCAACACTTCCGCCCAGAGTTCATTAACCGTATTGATGAAACCGTTGTGTTCCATTCACTTGGTCAAGAACACATTCGTTCAATCGCCCGCATTCAATTAGAACGCTTGATTAAACGTATTGCTGAACGTGGTTATGAAGTAACCATTACTGATGCAGCTATCGATCACATTGGCAAAGCTGGATTTGATCCATTGTTCGGTGCACGTCCACTTAAACGTGCAATCCAACAAGAGCTTGAAAATCCACTTGCTCAACAAATCCTTGGCGGTAAATTATTACCAAACCGCCCTGTTGTGGTGGATTACCAAGATGAAAATTTGGTGATCGAAAATCAATAGGGAATAAAAATGGAGCAAATTATTTTGCTCCATTTTACTTTTTATGAGTGATTGGTTATATCTAAGTATAAGCATACAGAAATATATGTCTACTTTATTAGCAGAGTTTTTAATATTTCTCTAAATCTTCAGAAAAAATATCATATTCAACACCTACAATGCGTTTTTCTTCATTAGCCCATTCACCAAAATCAATGAGTTTACAACGCTCACTACAAAATGGGCGATATTTATTTTCGGCTTTCCATTCTACTTTTTTTTGACAAGTTGGGCATTCTACAACTAATTCTGACATTGCTTTTCCTCTGCTTTTTTCAGATAAATTTGGTGAAGTTCATTTATTTGCATTTTTATTTTTTCTAAACTTTGTTCAAGCGGTTTATTATTATCAATAATATCATCAGCATAACTTAATCTTTTTTCTCTAGAAACTTGTGATGCTATAATATTTCTAATTATCTCTGCTTTATGGTTATCGCGTTTTATAGCTCTTTCTATTTGTGTTTCAGGCAGCACATCTACAACTAAAATACGATTACACAAATGGGTCAAATTATTTTCAATCAATAATGGTACCATTAAAATCACATAAGGCTGCAGGCATCGTTCTACTTGAGCAAGCATTTCATTTCTAATAGCAGGATGAAGCAATTGATTAAGCCAGGCTTTTTCATCAGGGTGAGAGAAAATAATTTCGCGTAATTTAGCTCGATTTAATTCCCCTTGTTCTGTTAGAACATCAGTACCAAAGTGATTACTTAATTCTGCTAATAATGGTGAGCCTTTTTCAACGACTTGACGGGCAATAATATCGGCATCAATCACAGGCACGCCAAGAGCTAAAAACAGATCGCCCATGGTGCTTTTTCCACTTCCAATTCCGCCCGTTAACCCAACAACATAAGGCATTTTTTATCCTCAATTTATGATTAGTTGAGGTAAATTATAATAAAAGTCGCCACACTAATAAACGGAATAAAAGGCAATTTTTGACGTTTTTGTGAAGTAATGCGTCGTTCTGCTAGGTAGTATGTTATCCCTAGCACTGAGGCGATAAGCACAAGTTGTAACATCTGCTCTAACATAAAAAGAGGTGATAAAGCAATTAACAATAAACTGTCTCCCAACCCAAAGCCTTCCTTCTGGAAAGTGAAAATAGAAAAAAAGTGAATTAAAATAAAAAAAAAGACTGTAAAATAAAATGTTTCTAGATTACCACTGTATAGCGTAAGTAAAAATAAAATGGCTAAATATCGAATATCAGTAAGATAATAAAGGATATCCAATACAGTAAGAAAACATAAAATAATAATTACTACTGAAATAAGATAATCTTGACTTAACCAAGTAACTAAAGGAAAAATAAAGAAAAACAGAATAGATAATTTACTTTGTTTTACTTTTAAATTAGATTGTTTTTCAAAATTATGATAATCTAGCTGAAAATCCACTAGAGAATAAAATTCATCATAAGTTTGTTGGTTGATTCGCTTGGCAAAAAGAGGAATTTCTCTTCTAAACCAGAAAGCGAATAATATAGCGGTTAAAAATTCAAAAAATTTTACTAAATCCATTTTATTTTATTCAACTAAAGATCCCATATCAAAAATAGGTAAATAAAGCCCAACAATAATAGTGCCAACAATACCACCAAGAATCACCATTAATGCAGGTTCAAGCAACTGCGATAGAATATCAAGCTGATCATCTAATTTCTTTTTATAGATTTGGCTAACATATTCACTCATTTCAGCCAATTTTCCGCTTCTTTCACCAACAGATAACATCTGTACAGTTTGGCTTTCAAATACATCTGTATTTAAACACTCGGAAAAAGCGTAACCTTGTTTAATCAGTGTTAATACCGACTGACACTCTTGTTGTAAAATGGGATCTGCCTGTTTATTTGATAGAAAAGTTTCTAAAATAAGATCTAATCGAAGGCTAGCATTTAACATTAAGGCTATATTTTGAGTGAAATAAATAATACGGGATTGACCTATGATATTTTTAAACACAGGAAAATTACTTAAAATATAGTATTTAAACTTTTTAATTATTGTTGTTTTTTTATCTAAAAAAGAGAAAAAACAGCCACTCAGCACAAATAAAAAAAGTATAAATATATAATTATCAATTAATAAATTAGAGAGAAAAAAGAGTGCTTCAGTGATAAAAGGCAATGTTTTATCTTTCGCACTATATAATTCTGCAAATTTAGGCACAATGAGTACTAACATTCCAATTGAAAGAGTTAAAGCAATAACTAATACCATTACAGGATAAAACATAATCTTCTTTACTTTCGAAAATAATTTCTCACTTTCAGATCTGGATTTAGCTATATTTTCAAGTATTGTTCCTAATTTTCCACTCATCTCCCCCATTTTGATAAGCTGAATTTCCTGGTTATCTAAATAGCGATTTAAATTTTCTAATGATGTTGAAAAAGAATAACCTAACTCAACTGAACGTATTATTTCTTCAATCCATAAATAGAGTTTTATATTTTGTGTATTTTCTAAAATGATTGATAACGCTTGTTTTAAGGGAAGTTTTGCGTTAATTAGTAAAGCAAGTTGAGAAATAAGTTGAGTCACCTCTTCCGATTTTGGATTTTTAGGTAAAATAAAATTCCGACTAATTTTAATTTGTTGGAATCCTTTTTTTATTAGCTTTTGTTCTAATTCTTCTTGATTTCTAGCTAATAATTTTCCTTTTTGTTTTTTCTGAAAACGATTTACCGCTTTCCAATGAAACTCATATACCTTAAACATAGCCTAATACTCGTTGTATTTCTGATAAATTAGTTTTATTTTCTTGATATTTTTGCATTGCACTTTCCGCTAAAGTAGAAAAATCTAAATAAGCGGTCGATTTTTCAAATTCTTTTCCATTTTTTGAAAGTAATTGATACACACCAATTCGTCCTTTGTAACCCTGATAGCAATGTTCACAGCCATGACTTTGACAATATGTGCAGATTTTCCTAACTAAACGTTGAGCAATGACTAATTGCAAACTGTTTCTTAGTTCAAACTCTTTAATTCCAAGTTGCAAAAGTCGTTCCACCGCTGATAGTGCATCGTTAGTGTGAAGCGTTGAAAGCACTAAATGCCCTGTTTGTGAGGCTCGAAGTGCCATTTGAGCACTTTCTTCATCTCGAATTTCACCAAACATAATAATATCGGGATCTTGGCGTAAAAAGGTGCGTAATAATTGGCTGAAATCTAACCCAATACCACGATCAACTTGCGTTTGAATGATGCCTTCAATTTCTATTTCTATTGGATCTTCAGCTGTTAGAATATGTTTTTCACTCTGATTTAAATAACTAAGTGCACTATATAATGTAATACTTTTTCCGCTACCTGTTGGACCTGTCACCAATATTAAACCTTGTGGTTGATTTAATGCATCTAATAAAATTGTTTTCTGGTTTTGATTAAATCCGAGTTCTAAAAAATCTAAATTAATAGGTTTATTTTTTTGCAAACGCAGTACTATTTTTTCACCAAAATGAGTTGGCAATGTAGAAACACGAAAATCTAAAGTATCAGAAATTGTTGTTTTAAAGTGGAATTGTCCATCTTGCGGTAAACGAGTTTCGCTAATATCCAATTTTGCGAGAATTTTTAATCTGGAAATAATTCGACTAGATAAATTCAGAGATAGCGTTTTATAAATATGCAAAACGCCATCAATCCGCAAGCGGATCATAAATCTATTTTTCTGTGGTTCTAAATGAATATCGGAAACATTTTTCTGTAGACAATCATTAAATAATTCATCTAGCAGATGAATTACTGGATCAGTATGGTCTAATTCTACTTGCTGGTTGTTTTCCGAATAAATAATTTCCGTTGTTTCATAAATAATATCTTTTTTAGGCGAAAGCTCATTTAATAGGTATTTTAATTCCTCAGTAGAAATTAAAATGGGCTCAATCTCTTTATGAGCAATAAAGGAAAAGATCTCATAAGCGGTCAGATTATTCAAATCATCAATAGCAAGCCATAATTTCTCTTTATCTTCTTTCACGGGAATGGCTAAATAACGTAAAAGAATCGTTTTCTCTTCGCAATTTTTCTGCCATTGGTGCTCAGAGATTTCAAAAATATTTTGAGTGTTTAAATCGCAAACAGTGTAAGTCATAGTTTTTTGTTATAAGTGATTTATTAGCAAAAGAGCGGTCAAAATTGACCGCTTGAGAATGCTTCTATTAGTTTGTTGAGCTTGTAGAGCAGAAATTTGCAGGGAATAAACTTATATCAGAACCCGTACAAGTCGTTTTCCAACTAATCGTATTGGAGCTAAAGGTTGGCGTCATAGTATAGCCAAATCCATCAATATTGCCTTTACCTGCTACCGTAATTACCCCGCTCGCAACAGAAACAGATTTCAAGTATTTGGTTTCGTCACTTGAGGCTTTGTTTGCTTGTACACCATTTGAACCGCCTGAACAATTCGTTACCTCACCAGTGTTGTAAATACAAACCTCTACATCGGATTTATACGAAGCAGAAGCCCTTAGTAGCTCAGAGAGAGCTGCTTTTTGCGTATAAGTGGTATAAGAAGGGATCGCAATGGTCGCTAGAATGGCAATGATGGCAATCACAATCATCAATTCAATCAAGGTAAATGCCTTTGTAGGCTTAAGAAAAAGAGGCTTTTTTGTTAAAGATTTCATTCGTTAAATTTCCTTTTAAATCAATATGCGTGTTATTCACGCCCTTAAAGTTTGCGGATTTTTTCTGTTTTGGCGAGTATCAATGTTTAAATTTTCGAGCGTGCTCGAAAAAATAAAAATTTCAGTGTTTATTTATTCAGTATTTTTTGCTAGTATTTCGTCAATTTTTCAGTTTAAAATTAAGGTTTAATATGGCAAAGACACCAAAAACGGCTTATGTGTGTAGCGATTGTGGCGCAGAATACTCTAAGTGGATGGGGCAATGTAAAGAGTGCTATGCGTGGAACACTATCAGCGAAATTCGTTTAGTTTCTGCTAAAGAAAGTAAAAAAAACGACCGTTTTAGTGGCTATGCGGGCGAAACTTCTGGCAAAGTGCAAGCACTCTCTGAGATTAGCTTGCAAGAAGTACCGCGCTTTAGCAGTGGATTTAACGAACTCGATCGCGTGCTTGGTGGTGGAGTTGTGCCAGGTTCTGCTATTCTGATTGGTGGTCACCCTGGTGCGGGGAAAAGCACGTTGCTACTCCAAGTGATGTGCGGATTATCTAAAGAAATTCCGACGCTATATGTGACAGGCGAGGAATCGCTCCAACAAGTCGCAATGCGTGCTAACCGTTTAGGTTTACCAACAGAGCACCTCAAAATGCTTTCTGAAACCTCGGTTGAGCATATTTGTAACATTGCCGATCAAGAAAAACCCCAAATTATGGTGATTGACTCTATTCAAGTGATGCACCTTTCAGATATTCAATCTTCACCAGGTTCGGTTTCTCAAGTGCGTGAATGTGCTTCATTCCTCACACGCTATGCGAAAACCCGCCAAGTGGCAATTATTATGGTGGGGCACGTAACCAAAGATGGTACGCTTGCTGGACCTAAAGTTTTAGAGCACGCGATTGATGCTTCACTCTTGTTAGAAGGCGAATCGGACTCTCGCTATCGTACTTTGCGCAGCCAAAAAAACCGTTTTGGTGCCGTAAATGAGCTAGGTGTGTTTGCGATGACAGAACAAGGACTTCGTGAAGTCAAAAACCCATCTGCAATCTTTTTAAGCCGTAGCGATGAGTTGGTTTCAGGCAGTTCTGTGGTTGTGCTTTGGGAAGGAACTCGCCCGCTCTTGGTAGAAATTCAAGCCTTAGTCGATCATTCAATGCTTGCCAACCCGCGCCGTGTTGCTGTGGGTTTAGATCACAATCGCTTATCACTATTGCTTGCTGTTTTACACCGCCACGGTGGATTGCAAATGTCAGACCAAGATGTATTTGTCAACGTAGTGGGCGGCGTAAAAGTGACAGAAACTAGTGCAGACTTAGCCTTAATTCTCGCCTTAATTTCTAGCTTTAGAAACCGACCACTTCCGCAAGATCTCGTGATATTTGGCGAAGTGGGCTTAGCAGGCGAAATTCGTCCTGTGCCAAGTGGTCAAGAACGTATTTCTGAGGCTGCTAAACACGGTTTCAAGCGTGCCATTGTGCCTTTTGGGAATATGCCTAAAAAATCGATTAAGGGAATGGAAGTTTTTGGCGTGAAAAAACTCAGTGATGCGTTAGATATTTTAGGCAATTTGTAATGGTGAATTCCTCTATTAAATGGTTAATGCTTTGCCGTGAGCCACGTTTATATAGCTGCCAACGGATTAAAACTGCGTGCGAACAGCGTGGTATTTCCCTCAATATACTCGATCCCAATCGAATGTTACTTAAACTTGCAAATGTTGGAGGAAAATCGACCGCTAGATTATTCTATCAGACGTCCGAACAAGAGTTACAGCTTGATGAATATCACGCTGTGCTTCCTCGTTTCGGAGCAACAAGCACAGAGATGGGCTGTTATGTGTTGCAGCATTTTGAAATCAAAAAAACAAAGGTACTAAATAGTGCCCAAGCTTTCCGATTAGCTCGAGACAAATGGCAAAGTTTGCAATTGCTCGCAGCTTACGGTTTGCCTATTCCTTCAACAAGTTACATTGGCGAATTAGTTGAAAGCTCTTCACAATTGGCTTTGCATTTTCCTGCAGTCGTACTTAAGACATTAGTCGGTATGCAAGGTACTGGTGTAGAATTATATGAGGAGACAAGCACAGCCTTAAATAAGTTAAAAATGCTAAAGCAAGTGGGTGAAAAAGCCTTAGTACAAGATTTTATAGTCGAAACCCGAGGGCAAGATATTCGTGCTTTTGTTATTGGTGATCAAGTAGTCGCAAGTATGCAACGCATAGCAGGGAATGGGGATTTTCGTGCAAATTTACACCAAGGTGGCAAAGCTGAAAGCATTGAACTGACAGAGGAAGAAAAGCAGATTGCTATTCAAGCAACAAAAGCCATTGGATTAGATGTTGCAGGCGTTGATTTAATCCGCTCCAAGCAAGGCCCGATGATTCTAGAAGTGAATGCGAGCCCTGGTTTGGAAGGGATTGAAACAGTTTCTGGCAAAGATATTGCGGGGATGATGGTCGATTATTTGCTAGGCATATAGCTTATGAATGTTTTACAAACATTGACACCGATTCCAAATGACCTGTATGCGGAAACATATCAATCATTGCCGATTTTGCTAATTTATAGCCCGCTTGAATCAGTTTTTCGGCATCTCGAACCAAAGTGGCAGGATTGCAAGAGACATAAACAATACGCTCAGGATTGAGTTCGCATAAGTGCTCTAAGGCAAATAGAGCACCGTTGCGAGCAGGATCTAATAATACTTTATTGAACGGTTCTGTTGCCCAAGGTTGATCGGCGAAGCGTTCATCCAGGTTGGTTTGGAAAAATTCAACATTACTTAAGTTGTTTGTTTTGGCGTTCGCTTTTGCTTGATTAACCATTTCTTCGACACCTTCTACGCCCACAGCATAATTCGCTTTTTGCGCGATCGGTAGCGTGAAATTTCCCATTCCGCAGAAGAGATCTAAAATGCGATCTTGCGATTGGATATCAAGCCAATCCAAGGCGGTTTCAACCATTTTTTGATTTAATTCACGGTTTACCTGAATAAAATCACGAATCCCGAAATGAAGCGTTAAGCCATTGATTTGATAGTAAGGAAGCTCGCCAAACCAGTGTTCCAGCTGATTCTCTTCCATCATTATAAATAAAGAAAGTTGTTCCTTTTCTGCGAATTGAAGCAGCGTTGTGCGGTTTTTCTCATTAATTTCGCCTAAGTGGCGTAAAAACATTGCAATGCCATTATCAGCAAGCACGAGCTCAATATGCCCAAGCAATTTTTTGTTTTGCCACATCACCACAAGCTGTTGCAGTTTCGGCAGTAAATCGGCAAGTGGTTTCTCTAAAATATCGCAACGTTCAAGCGGTATGATTTGGTTAGAATTTTGTAGCCTAAAGCCCATCACCCACTCATTTTTTTGTTGAGTAATGCTCAATCGAGCTCGGCGGCGGTAATATTTGTCGCTTCCAACAATCATAGGTTGAAAATCAATAGGTGTAGCTTGCAATTTTTGCAGGCGATGAAATAGTGCTTTTTGCTTTGCCTTGCGTTGCAATTCAAGGTCGATGTGTTGCATTTGACAGCCGCCACACTTGGCATAATATTGGCAAAAAGGTGTTTGACGTTTTGCAGATTTTTCCAATATTTTGACCGCTTTCGCTCGCCCATATTGACGCTTTTCTTCCAGCGTTTGAATTTCTACCTCTTCATCGGGCAAGGCATTTTCAATAAACCAGGTTTTGCCATTGAGTTTTGCCACCCCTAAACCTTGATAATCTAAAGATTGAATTTTTACCGTTTGACGAGTGGTAGATTTTGGGGATATTTTTGCAGAGTGCTTTGCAGTATTAGGAGTATAAAAAAGAGCCATAAAATAGAATAAATTAGTAATGATAACGACAAGAAGCAATTAAAATTGCTTCATCAGTTACGGCATAAACCAGCCTGTGTTTTTCATCAATTCGACGAGACCAAAAACCACTTAAATGAAACTTCAATGATTCAGGTTTTCCTATACCTTCAAAAGGCGTTCGTTGAATATCCTTGATGAGATTATTGGTGCGTTTTAGTTGTTTTTTGTCGGTGGCTTGCCAATATAAATAATCTTCCCAAGCGGTGTCGGCAAAGGTCAATTTCATTCAATCAATTCCCTCTCTTGCCCTTCATTTTGGTGAAGTTGCTCAATGGCTGAAAGTAAGTGTTGAGCATTGGCAGGCGAACGAAGCAAATAAGCAGTTTCCTCTAGTGAACGATAATGTGCTAGAGAAATAAGCACACAATCTTCGCCCGTAGTGCGAGTGATTAGCACAGGTTCATAATTTTCCACGACTGAAGTCATTGTTTTGGCTAAAGTTTGACGGGCTTGTGAATAAGAAATAGCTTGCATATAAATTCCTTCAGAAAAGTTGTACAAAAGATTGTACATTTGTCGCTTAGAGAATGCAATATCAGGCTCTGATTGCTTTTCTCTGCGTGAATGCAAAGCTTAAATTTGCTAAAATATTGCCTTAATGAATACAGAAAAAAAGAGGCGAAAATGTTTGTCGTTGGGCAAAGATGGATTAGCGAATCCGAAAATAATTTAGGTTTAGGTTTAGTTTCAAATGTAGATAACCGCACGGTGACTATTCAATTCCCTGCTGCGGAAGATGAGCGAATTTATGCGGTTTCAAATGCACCGCTTACCCGCGTTCAGTTCCAAGTGGGGGATGTGATTACCGCTCAAGAAGGTTGGAAAATGCAGGTGACACAAGTGATGGATAATCAAGGTGTGGCGTTTTATTTAGGCAAACGAACGGATAACCAAGAAGAAAGCGTTTTGCCTGAAATGTTGCTTGATCACAAAGTTAGTTTTAGCCGCCCGCAAGACCGTTTATTTTCGGCACAGATTGACCGTTCAGATCGTTTTTCGCTCCGCTATCGAGCTTTGCAGCATCAACAAGCACAGTTCCAATCTCCGTTGCGCGGTTTGCGAGGCATTCGTGCCAGTCTGATTCCGCATCAATTGCATATTGCCAAAGAAGTGGGGCAACGTCTCTCGCCACGTGTATTACTTGCTGATGAAGTAGGTTTAGGGAAAACCATCGAAGCAGGGATGATTTTACAACAACAAATTTTTGCAGGACGTGCTGAACGTGTGTTAGTGCTTGTGCCTGAAAGCTTGCAACATCAGTGGCTGGTGGAAATGCTTCGTCGTTTCAACTTGCGTTTTTCGCTGTTTGATGAAGAGCGTTGTGCGGATTTCGACAAAGCGGACGAAGATGGCAACGATGCAAGCGAAAATCCATTTGAGAGTGAATCGATGGTGATTGCTTCCATCGATTGGCTAGAAGCTATGCCAAATCGAGCCAAACAAGTGTTGGAATGCGAGTGGGATATGTTGATTGTCGATGAGGCACATCACCTTGAGTGGTCAGAAGATGCACCTTCGGTTGCCTATCAATTGGTGGAAAAACTGGCAAAACAGATTCCGTCTGTCTTACTGCTTACAGCGACGCCTGAACAGCTTGGGCAAGAGAGTCATTTTGCTCGCCTCGCTTTGTTAGATTCCGATCGTTTTTATGATTATTCTGCCTTTGAACAAGAACAAAATGCGTATCAACCTGTGGCAGACGCAGTGGCGACTTTATTGAATGACAAGCTGTTAAGCGATACGGAGCAGAATGCTATTACAGAATTATTGAGCGAAGAAGACACCGAGCCGATGTTTAAGATTATCAATAGCAAAAAATCGGCAGAATCTGATCGCTTGCAAGTTCGCCAAGAACTCATTAAAGAGTTGATTGACCGTCACGGCACAAGCCGCGTATTGTTCCGTAATACACGCCAAGGCGTGAAAGGCTTCCCTCGTCGAGAATATTATCAAATTAGCCTTGAATTACCGAACCAATATGCGAATGCGTTAAAAGTGATGGGCACAATGGGGGCGTTACAGATGAGCGATCGTCTTTACCCAGAGAGTTTGTTCCAACGTTTCAATCCAAATGCACGTTGGACAGAGTTTGACCCGCGTGTGGAATGGTTGATCACTTTCCTGAAAAATCACCGCGATGAGAAAATCTTAGTGATTTGTAAACATGCAGAAACGGCAATTGCACTTGAGCAAATTTTACGTGAAAAAGAGGCAATTCGCTCAGCGGTATTCCACGAGAAAATGTCGATTGTGGAACGTGATAAAGCCTCTGCTTACTTTGCACAACAAGAAGAGGGGGCACAGGTGCTTATTAGTTCTAGCATTGGCTCGGAAGGGCGAAACTTCCAATTTGCTAGCAATTTAGTGCTATTTGGTTTGCCAGATAACCCTGACTTATTGGAACAAAGTATCGGGCGTTTAGACCGAATCGGTCAGAAAAATGACATCAAAATTCATGTGCCTTGTTTCGAAAATTCTGCACAATCGGTACTTGCTGATTGGTATCACCAAGGTTTGAATGCTTTTGAAGAAACTTGTCCGATGGGCACGGCACTTTACCGTGAATTTGGTGAAGCCTTAGGGGGCTATTTCCTCAACTCACAAGCGGACGGATTTGCAGAATTAATTGCAAAAACCAATAAACGCCAAAAAGCCTTGAAAGCTGAACTAGAGCGTGGACGCGATCGATTGCTGGAACTTAATTCCAATGGTGGTGAACAAGCCCAACAGTTAGCCGAGGAAATTGGTAAGCAAGATAATCAGCCACAATTGGTAAATTTTGCCTTGAATTTGTTTGATGTGATTGGTGTGGAACAAGAGGATTTAGGCGAGCAGAGTATTGTAATCCGCCCAACAGGGCATATGCTGGTACCTGATTTTCCTGGACTTTCGGAAGAGGGGAATACGGTAACTTTTAATCGTCAATTAGCGTTAATGCGTGAAGAGCTTGAATTCTTAACGTGGGATCATCCGATGATCCGTAACGGTATTGATTTGATTACCTCTGGCGATATTGGTAAATCAGCGGTATCGTTGTTGATTAATAAAAATTTGCCAGCGGGCACCTTGTTGCTCGAAACTATTTTTGTGGTGGAAACGCAGGCACCAAAAGGCTTGAATCTTACGCGTTTCTTACCGCCAACACCAATTCGTGTGTTGTTGGATGTGAAGGGTAATAACTTGGCAGTACAAGTGTCGTTTAATGGTTTAGAAAAACAGCTTAAGCCTGTCAACCGTCAAATGGCAAACCAAATTGTGAAAATGGCACGTCGTAATATTGAAAAATTGATTAAGCTGAGCGAGCAAAAAGTGATGGAACAAGCACCAGGCATTATTGCTCAAGCGAAAGTAGAGGCGAATAGTAAATTACAAGCCGAATTACACCGCTTGGAGGCGTTGAAATCGGTGAATAAGAATATCCGTGATGATGAGATCCAAGCTCTTGAACAGCAATTGAATGAAACACTTGCACATCTTGAACTGGCAAATTGGCGATTGGATAGTTTACGAGTGATTGTGAGTAATCAGGAATAATTATGGCACTTATTGAATATCATCCACCGCTTGAGCCCTTTTTAGATGAGGTTTACCGCGATAATCATATTTTAGTGATTAACAAACCAAGCGGGTTGCTTTCTGTTCCTGGTAATCGCCCTGAATATTTTGACAGTGCGATGACTCGCGTACAGAAAAAATATGGCTTTACTGAACCCGCTCACCGTTTGGATATGGCGACAAGCGGTATTTTATTATTTGCATTAAGTAAATCAGCAGAAAAAGAACTGAAACGTCAATTTCGCGAACGTGAGCCGAAAAAGCACTATATTGCGTTGTTATGGGGAAAATTGGGCGAGAAAGTGGGTGATACAGGCGAGATGAATTTCCCGTTGATTTGCGACTGGGAAAATCGCCCACGTCAAAAAATCTGTTACGAGCGAGGTAAAAAAGCGATAACCCAATATGAGGTGTTAGCTCATTTGCCAAACAATACCACAAGAGTAAAACTCACTCCTATTACAGGGCGTTCTCACCAGTTGAGAGTGCATTCTTTGGCATTAGGACATCCTATTCTAGGCGATAAGTTCTATGCCAACCCATTAGCCAAAAGCCTTGCTCCAAGACTTTGCTTGCACGCTGAGAGTTTAACGATTACTCACCCAATAACGGGAGAGAGACTGACGTTTATGGCAGAGGCTGAATTTTGATTTATATGATAAAAATAGCTTAAATAGGAAAGATTATTTTTTGTCATCTTTATGCTAAAATACCCTCGCTCTTATTCCCCATTAGTACGGGAAATAATGCGCATTGCAAATCAGACTAATAAATTGACCGCTTGCAAGCGGTTTTTTCTTTCGAAATTTTTTCAAATTTAACAAGTAGCCTGTCGTATGGGTTACCACTGTAAGGATAAAAAAATGCCAATTATTACTTTACCAGATGGCTCACAACGCCAATTTGACAATCCTATTTCTGTTTTAGAGGTTGCTCAATCTATCGGTACGGGTCTTGCCAAAGCGACTATCGCGGGTCGTGTAAACGGTGAACGCCGTGATGCGTGCGATATTATCGATCAAGATGCAACATTAGAAATCATTACTGCAAAAGATGAAGACGGTTTAGAAATTATCCGCCACTCTTGTGCTCACTTGTTAGGTCACGCCATCAAACAATTATTTCCAGATGTGAAAATGGCAATCGGTCCAACGATTGAAAACGGCTTCTATTACGACGTGGATTTAGATCGCTCTTTAACCCAAGAAGATATTGATGCGATTGAAAAACGTATGCTTGAGTTGGCAAAAACCAACTATGATGTAGTGAAAAAACGTGTGAGCTGGCAAGAAGCACGCGACACCTTCGAGCAACGTCGCGAGCCATACAAAATGGCAATTTTAGATGAGAACATCGAACGCACAGCAACGCCTGCGTTATATCATCACCAAGAATATATTGATATGTGCCGTGGTCCGCATGTGCCAAATATGCGTTTCTGCCACCACTTCAAACTTCAAAAAGTGGCGGGGGCTTACTGGCGTGGCGACAGCAAAAATAAAATGCTGCAACGTATTTACGGCACAGCTTGGGCTGATAAAAAACAATTAGCCGAATATTTACAACGCTTAGAAGAAGCAGCAAAACGTGACCACCGTAAAATCGGTAAAGCGTTAGACTTATACCATATGCAAGAAGAAGCACCTGGTATGGTATTCTGGCATAATGACGGTTGGACAATTTTCCGTGAACTTGAAACCTTCGTACGTACCAAATTAAAAGAGTACGATTACCAAGAGGTAAAAGGTCCGTTTATGATGGATCGTGTATTGTGGGAAAGAACAGGTCACTGGCAAAATTACGCTGATTTAATGTTCACAACGCAATCTGAAAACCGTGAATATGCGATTAAACCAATGAACTGCCCTGGTCACGTTCAAATCTTCAACCAAGGTTTGAAATCTTACCGCGACTTACCAATTCGTATGGCAGAATTTGGTTCTTGCCACCGTAACGAGCCATCAGGTTCTTTACACGGCTTGATGCGTGTGCGTGGCTTCACCCAGGATGATGCCCACATTTTCTGTACCGAAGATCAAATCGAATCTGAAGTAACCAGCTGTATTCGTATGGTTTACGACATTTACAGCACTTTCGGCTTTACCAACATTGCTGTAAAACTCTCTACTCGCCCTGAAAACCGCATCGGTTCAGATGAAATGTGGGATCGTGCTGAAGCAGGTTTAGCCGCAGCACTTGCCCACAACGGTTTAGAATATGAAATTCAAGAAGGTGAAGGTGCATTCTATGGACCGAAAATTGAGTTCGCCTTGCGTGACTGCTTAGGTCGTGAATGGCAATGTGGTACGGTGCAATTAGACTTTGCTCTTCCAGGTCGTTTAGATGCTTCTTATGTGGCGGAAGACAATAGTCGTCGCACGCCTGTAATGATCCACCGTGCAATTTTAGGCTCAATCGAACGTTTCATCGGTATCATTACTGAAGAATATGCTGGTTTCTTCCCAGCCTGGTTAGCTCCAACGCAAGCAGTGGTGATGAACATTACTGACAGCCAAGCGGACTACGTTCAACAAGTAGTGAAAACCCTTTCAGATGCAGGCCTACGCGTGAAAGCAGACCTGCGTAACGAAAAAGTGGGTTTCAAAATCCGTGAACACACCTTACGCCGCGTACCATATATGCTCGTGTGTGGTGATAAAGAAATCGCTGAAGGAAAAATTGCTGTACGTACCCGTAAAGGGGCAGATTTAGGTACATTCAAAGTAGAAGAATTTGCTGAAATCTTGAAAAACCAAGTTCGTGGCCGTGAGCTTAAATTGTTAAGCGAAGAATAGCCAGAAGTTATATTTAGATATAACTAGTCATCCATAAAAAGGCATAGTTGACAAAATAGTTGAAAACTATATCATATAGACAAACAGTTGCTGATGTTTATTGTTCAAAACATCAGCAACTGTTTTTATTTAAAAATCCTCATGTTTTATAAATCAAGTATACAAACGACGGTAAATGTCATTTTTTTTACTTTTTACTAACAATGGTGTCTACTATACCAATTTTTATGCAACATACATTTTCTCAATCTGCTCTCGATAACGCTGCATAATCACCTTACGGCGTAATTTTAGCGTTGGAGTAATTTCTTCCATTGCTTGGGTAAAGGCTTGAGGCAACAGAGTAAATTTCTTTACTTGCTCAAAACTTGCCAGCTCTTTTTGTATTTCATGTAAGCGTTTTTCGAACATTTGGATAATCTCAGCGTGTTTAATCAGCTCTAATCTATCCTGATATTTAATATTCAACTGCTTCGCATACTCTTCAAGGCTATCAAAGCATGGCACAATCAAGGCTGAAACATATTTTTTCGCATCAGCAATAATCGCAATTTGCTCAATAAATTTATCTTTGCCAATTTTTCCTTCGATATATTGTGGTGCGATATATTTGCCATTTGAAGTTTTCATTAACTCTTTAATACGGTCGGTAATGTGCAAATTGCCGTGCTCATCTATCTCGCCCGCATCGCCTGTTTTTAAGAAACCATCTTCAGTAAAGGCATTAGCGGTTTCTTCAGGCTTTTTATAATAGCCTCGCATTACCATTCCGCCACGGACTAAAATTTCGTTGTTTTCGCCAATTTTCACTTCCGTATTTGGCATTAATTTACCAATGGAATTAGGGTTGAAACCGTGATCTTCCCAGCAAGAAACGGTTGCGGTGGTTTCAGTCATTCCATAGCCTAATTTGACATTTACGCCTAAGCTATGGAAAAACTTACCGATGGTAGGTTCTAATTTCGCTCCGCCACAAGGCATCATTCGTACTTGTCCACCTAATAAGGCACGTAGTTTTGAAAGCACAAGTTTGTCTGCCCATTTATGTTGCCATTTTAACCAGCGAGAAGGTTTGGCAGATTGATAATGTTTTTCGCCCGCTTGTATCGCCCAATGGAAAAGCGTTCTGCGGATAAATGGTGCTTTTTCAACCTTATCTAACACTGCAGCATAAATTTTTTCATAGAATCGAGGTACAGCACACATCACCGTAGGTTTGGTTTCAACCAGTGCTTGACGAATTTGGTCGGTATTTTCTAAATAGCAGTTAGTTGTCCCACGATGGAAAATATAGGCAACCCAAGCACGTTCGAAAATATGTGAAAGCGGTAAAAATGAGAGTGAAATATCTTGCTCGCTAATATTGAGAGCCTGATCATGCGATTGAAGCTGATGAGCCAAATTTGCATAATCCAACATCACACCTTTTGGATCGCCCGTTGTACCAGAGGTATAAATCAGCGTAAAGAGATCATCCAAACGTTTCGATGCAAGACGAGCTTCAAGTACGATCATATTTTTGTCAACTTGAATGAAGTTTTCCCAATGGCAAGCGAGAGGATGATTATGAAGATTGATACTTGATTTCATTGCCACAATTTTGATTAATTGTGTACAGTTGTTCGCTATTTGAATAGCACAATCCATTTGAGCTTGTTCGCCCACAAAGAGAATTCTAATATCAGCATCGTTGATAATATATTCAACTTGGGGAGGCGTGTTGGTGGCGTAAATTGGCACGGTCACAACACGTGCTTGCATTGCCCCAAAATCGGCAATGCTCCAGCGTGGCATATTGTGAGCAAAAATGCCAATTTTATCTTGAATTTCAATACCTTGAGCAATTAAAGCAAGCGAGATGTTATCAATCTCTTGTTGAAAGGTTGACCATTCCATATTGCACCATTTTCCTTGTTCTTGGAAACGTAAAGCGGTGCAATTTGCGAAATTTTTTGCTTGAAAACGAAGACGGTTAACAAAATGAAAATCTAAAGCAGACATCTAATAATACCTTAATATTTCAGCTAACAATTGTTCGCTAATATACTGGATTTGAAACTGGAAATCCAGAAAAAGAGAACAACTGTAAGCTGAAAAATAGAAAAGGTATTAGATTATTTTCTTAGGAGTTTATAAACTCTCTGAAGCAAACTTAACGGCAAAATTCTTGGAATTGCACGCATAAAGAAGATTGCAATCCCTGAAATGGGACTTTGGATTTTGACTTGGTTTTTGAGTCTATAAAGCTCCCATTCGTATTGGAACTGTTTCCAACCACGACGGCGACCTACCATTCCATTTCCCACGCGAGCATAAACTAAAATATCTGATAAATTTGCTACATTTAAGCCTGTTGCCAGCATTTTAATCCAAAGCGTGTAATCTTCTTGCAAACCTTGATAACCACCACATTCAAGCACTTTCGATTTTTTATAAGCCACGGTCATATGGTTGAACGGGCAACGTAAGCGGGTAAAACGCACAATCTCCTCCTGCGAGGTGGGCACGTTACGATAAGCCACAATGTCATTGATATTTTCACCAAATTCAGCAATTTGCCCCCCGAGCATAATGACATCTGGATGCTGTTGAATAAATTTTGCTTGTTTTTCAAAACGTTCTGGCACGCAAATATCGTCGGTATCCATACGGAAAACCCATTCGTGGCGACAATAATTTAAGCCATCATTAAGTGTTTTACCTAAACCACGATTCTGAGGGAATTTCACCGCTTTTATTGGCAAAATCGCCTCATATTCGGTCACAATTGCCTCTAATTCAGTTGTTACAGCACCATCAAATAATACGACTATTTCGGTTGCGGGTAGGGTTTGATTTTTTAAACTTTCAAAACATTCTTTAAGATATTGTGGATTCTCTTTAATATAAAGAGACATTAATACTGAAAATTCCATTAGAAAAACCTTTTCATATTGATTGCTAATTTAGGCGAAATAAAGCTAATAATTGCAATAGCAAAATGCTTTATATTATGGCTACGTTTAAAAATTTTAAAATAATAATTTGCCGCCTTGCGAGATAAATTCATCGCATAAATATAAGAGAGAATATAAAGTGAGTTAATGGCAAAGTTTTGTTTTTGCTTTTCTGTTTTGACATATTTATGCTCAATATATTCAATCGCCTTTTCGGTGTTCTCCGTATTGGTTGAAACACTTGAGCGTTTAGTATGGAAGTAACAAATACTCAAAGGTTGATTGATAAATCCTGCTTTTAAATTGGGGCTATCTGCTACTTTTAATGCAAATTCATAATCTTCCAATGATTTTAATTCTGAATTTAATCCTTCCAAGGCGATGAAAAAGGATTTTTTAATCCCCATCATTGGCATTCCGCCCAATTTATTGGCTAATAAAATATTATCTAAATTGATTTTATTTGGCTCAATTGGATTAGTAAAATATTGGAATTTTTCATTTACCATTTCACACTTGGCAGAATGGTAAATAAAATTTACTTGTGGATGTTGTTCAATATATTGGCTAATCACTTCGCATTTATTATTGGCAAAGCGGTCATCGTCATCTAAAAATAAGAGCCACTCTTGTGAAGCAAGTTGTGCACCAACATTACGGCTACCAGCTGCCCCTTGATTTATTTCGTTTCGAAAAACCTTCACTTCAAAAGGATAGTTTGGCTCAATAACCACAGTTTGTAGTGAGCAGTCATCAACAATAATCACTTCAAAATTATAAACCGTTTGGGCCTTTAAACTCCCAAGTAATTCAAGCACTTCCGTGTTGCGATTATAGGAAGGGACAATAATACTAAACATTTTCTTCCTCTTTTTTCTTGCAATAAATAATAAAATTTTTACCGCTTGTACCAAATAGGGAGAGGAACATCAGCAAGCCAAACATTACGCTTGGATAAGCGTAAGTATCTGCTTTAATGTTCCAGATGGTCATTAAGCCTAATGTTGATAAAATAAACAACCAACTGCCGTTGAACCAGTTATCAGCCACTCTTTTTACAAAATAAGCGGTGAAAGCAAAGCAAGCTAACATATAACCAATGCCGCCATATAAAGCTTGGCGAATAAAACCAGAATCAGAGCCACCGTAATAACTCCAGCCATTCGGTTGATAATATAAGCCATCGCCCATTAAGAGCTGTTTATTTGTTGGCATAAAAAGATGTTTGTTCATAAGAGTATCGGTTGAAGAACTTAGTCGTTCTCCGCCGTTAATCAGGTTAATAACGGGTTCGAGTGCGTGTTCAACATAGCGATTTTCCGCATGGAAATAAGCCAAATAGAGCACTAATGCAACAAATGCAAGTAATGCGGGTAGATAACGCCAGCGGAAATAAAGCAAGCAACTTACTAATGAAAAGGTTAAAAATAATCGCCCCGCAATCAGCCCGATACATAAAAGCAAGAAGAGCCAGATTGGATTTAGTACTTGAGTTTTCGCGTGATAAGCAAGCAGAAAATGTAGTAATAGCACATAAAATACGCTAAGCGGGAAAAATGCTGCGGAGGTTAAATTATAGAGCCGATATTCCTGCTCTGAACCAATAAAACGTGCTAAATGACCGCCCATATAGGAGTTTGTATTAATCGCAAAATCAATCATAAATGGCACGCCAACCAAAGCAAAAAATCCAATAAATGCTTGCACGCCAATACCAATTTTTAAGTCGCGGATAAGTTGCGATTTACCATTTTCGTGTTGGTAGAACAGGTTATAAATCGTCATCCCCAAGATAAACACAAACAACGATTTGGCATACATACTTAATACGCCTATTTCTTTCGTACCGTTAATAATGAGCGGAATCGCAGAAATAATTAGCAATGCGATACAAGCAATCAGGCTATCTTTAGGAATAACCACGCTTTTTTGGCTTTTATTGCACCATTTATAGGCTAAAAATAGCAGTGCGATGGAGCCTGTTATTAGCCCCATTCGGATAAAATGTAAAAACCACGGATCGTATAAATAAAAAAGACTTACTAAAGCACTCATTATAAATTTCTCTTAATGGCTAACGCTTTTTTAAGCGGTAGTTTTAATAATTTTTTAAATAGATTATTTTTTAATGAACCACGTAAGTCTTCTAAATTACTCGCAAGATTCGGGTTTTCAATAACCATTAACGGGCGAATAACAAAAATATCTAAATTAAAATCTTGTCCAAATAGAATAAAATCGTCCGCTAACCAATATGGCTTATGAGTTTTTAACTCTGCAAGAAAACGTAATGCTGCAGATTTTTTAATTAAATAAGCTACTGTGCCTGCAAAATAATTTTTGTAAGGATAAGAGTAAGTGTAGCCTGTATTTTCAATTCGTTTTTGCCAGCATTTAAATGTACTTGGATAGTTAATTTTTAGTTCTACATCATTAAAAGTAGGGATTTTTGATTGTCCAACTAAAACAATATCCGCTTGTAGATTTTGCTGTAATAAAGCGGTTAAATTTTGCTGAAAATTTGCAGCGAAGAGTGCATCATCTTCACATACTAAAACATAATCGCCAGCATTGATAGTTTGATCTTCTGTAATCAGTTGATAAACAGCTAAATGGCTTAATGTACAACCAATTTCCCCCTTAGTGACTAGGCGGTGATAGCGTTGTTTAAATTTCTCAAAGTTAAATCTATTCTGTAACTCTGTTTCTTCTAACGCCATTGTGTTGATAGCACGAAAGATTTCAAAATCAGAGGTGTCAGGTTGAGCGAAAAATAGTTCTCGTCTTTTTACATCTTTCTCTAATGAAATTAAATATTTTTTCATTTTATTTGCCTAGAATTTTATACTTTTCGATAGGATATTTAAAATAATAAATAGTTGAGATGATCAGTCTCGTAAAACTTGCCCCTAACAAGGCATAGGCTACGCCATATAATTGATGCCCTTTGAATAGGTAGAATAAACTCACAAAGACTGCAATGGAAATAATCTGACTAATAAATAATAGAACTTGTTTTCCTTGAATGAGCATATTTTGTGAAAATAGCCAAGATAAGCCTGCAATAATAGAGTTGATAACAAAGAAAATAAGGACTGGTGCAACCTCTATATATTTAGCACTAAAAAAGAACTTAATCACGGGTTCTGCTAAAAGAGGGACAAGAATAATAGCACCTAAACTCATCAAAGCAATAATTGCCAATACTGTTTTTAATCTATTTAAGTTATTTAATAAACCTGAATAATAGTAATCAGTAAGCATATTAATAAATTTTGTAACTAATGAATCAAATGTAATACAAACAGTATAAAGTCCCAAAGTATAATGACCTAGCAGAGCAACAATTAAAAATTTATCAATACTTGCAGTAGTTGCACCAAAGGTTTGATATAAATTCTGTTTAATCCACGTTTTTAAGAAAAATTTACGCTCTATCGGTTGTATATTTTCTTTCTTTTTGAATTTACTTTCTATTTTATGTAAATAAAATAAGCAAGTAATAGATTGAATAATGCTATATAAAGTTAAAAGATAAATAACAACCTCAAGAGGTTGCTCACCCCCAAATAAATAAGCCGTTCCATAAACAAGCACTAAAAATATCGGTTGCTGAAGATTGATTGCACGATAAATTTTTAGGCTTTCATCAATTTTACTTTTTTCTAGCGTAATGGTAATAATAGCTGTTAATAAAACATTGATAACAAATAAGAGATGAAATGTTGTGATATTAAAAAATGTTGTTGCGATTGTAGAGGCAATTAAGGCTAATAATAGGAATGCGATAAAATATTTTCGCCATCCCCAATATTGTTGATTTCGCATTGAAAGAGCAAATGAGAAGCCTGCCCCGCCCGTTGCAAAAGTTACCGCATAAGATACAGATGTAATAAAGAGTTGGTGAGCTCCGCGATCATCAACTGATAATAATCGGGCAAGTATCAGTGTACTTACCATTGTTAATCCCATACCTAATAGGGTAACAATAATGAGATGAATTAGATTACGATTTGTGTTCATATAATTTTGCAAAAGAAATATCTTTTGTCCATTGGTTGTAATACCCAGAATTTTTTCCATAAGAATTATCACAAACTTCGTTTTGGATACCTAAAAGACAAGCAAAAATATGTCCGTGTAAACGACTTGTAATAATATTATCGTAGTTTAAAAAGATATTTTGACAACGGGTAATAACATCCATTGAATGACGATACCACACATCATTAATTTTATCTTTTACAAAACCTAAATTAAATTTATTCGCTAAAACAGAAAAACGGCTACACCATAATTCAAATTTCATATCAGAAGGTAATAAAAGATCATCCCAATCTTTAACATTATTTAAATCAGGTAATGTCGCTTGAATTTCCGATTCAATATGGCTCTTTTCAATATCTTTACGTAAGAAATAAAGTGTATTCTTACCAGAAGTTTCTTCTTTTTGTGGTAATGTGCCATAAAGCTGATGAGCCATATCAGGCGATAATGCGACATTAGGTGAAAAATGTGCTTTCATCATCTCAAAAGTATTTGTATCACGAGAAAAAAGATGCAAATCTTTATGTTGAGAAAAAATAGATGCTGATTTTTTCATCGCAGCTTCATTTGAAAAATGTGCTGTTTGTGGCAACAAAATAATACGATTATTTGGAAAAGCTTGCACCAAATCTTCACGCATTTTTTGAATGCTTGGATAAAGATCGCCAAAGTTACCGCCACCGTGGCATAAAATTGTTGTGTTTGGATGCACGAATTTACGCACTTCCTCTAAGTTAAAAGCTTGCAAACAGCGACGTAAGCGAATGTTGATTTGGTAATCCTTGAAAAATTGTTCCGTGCCTGCGTAAATCAATAGATCCCCGACATTTTGATGTAGCGGATAGTCAAAATAAAGCACATCATTTTTATCAATAATTTTTTCTTCAATCTGTTTTAATTGTTGTTTTAATGCCAAAAGCACTTGATTCATCGTAATCTCTCAAAAAGTAAAATAAAAAAATGAGCGAGGATAAGACCACGCTCACGCAAAAGCGTTCTAAAAACTCTCAAAATAATGGTGCATTTTAGCAATAATTCACGCAAAATACGCAAAAATCTTTTTGAGGTGTCTATGTTTTTTTATCTAACTAAAATTCTAACCGCAATTGCCCTCCCTCCCTTTAACATTGCGGTGATTTGGATTTTTTCGCTCATTTTAAACCGCTTGCATTACAAGAAAATAAGCCGCTTTCTGACTATTTTTGGCATTGCGATGCTCTATCTTTTCAGCACGCCTTTTATGGCAACGATGCTCAGCAATTCTTTGATTGAAGAGAATAAACTCACGCTACAAGATTACCACCAAGCACAAGCGATAGTCGTGCTTGGTGGTGGTTTGCGCGATAGCACAGAGTTGTATGGAAATATTACGGTGACCAATAACGAACTGGAACGAATGCGTTATGCTGCGTTTTTACACAACGAAACAGGCTTGCCGATTTTAGCCACAGGCAGATCACCAAACGGTAATTCAGAAGCAAAAGTGATTGCCAAAGAGTTCCAACAATTCTTTGATGTACCAACCAGATGGGAAGAGAGTGAAGCAAAAACCACCAAAGAAAATGCGCTCTACACCAAGCAAATGCTTGAAAAAGAAGGCATCAATAAAATTATTTTAGTCACCCAAAACTGGCATATGAAACGAGCAAAAATGCTTTATGAACAGCAAGGTTTTGAGGTGCTGCCAGCTGGCGTAGGCTATGGCAAAACGCCTTGGGAATATATCAATTTTATGTATTTCGTCCCGCAATCGGGCGCAATGGATAATATGATGCAGTTGCTTAAAGAGTGGTTGGGGTATTGGAAAGAGAAATAATATTGGAAAGAGAAATAATAAAAGAAAGCCACTTTTGAATTAAACCATATTTGGGTAGAATACCCCTTATTTTATTGATAACAACAGAGGATTTTATGCAAACTTACAACATTGCAGTGTTAGCAGGGGACGGAATTGGTCCTGAAATTATGGCACAAGCGATTAAAGTGCTTGAAGCGACACAACAAAAATTTGGTTTTAAATTGAATTTCAACCACTTCAACATTGGCGGTGCGGCAATTGATGCCCAAGGTAAAGCCTTACCAGAGAACACTTTAAAAGGCTGTGAAGAAGCGGACGCTATTTTATTCGGTTCAGTAGGTGGCCCGAAATGGACACATTTACCGCCAGATGAACAACCAGAGCGTGGTTCATTATTACCACTTCGCAAACATTTCAAACTATTCTGCAACCTCCGCCCAGCAGCACTTTATCAAGGCTTAGAAAAATTCTGCCCATTGCGTGCAGACATCGCTGCAAAAGGGTTCGATATGGTGGTCGTGCGTGAATTAACAGGCGGTATCTACTTCGGTCAGCCAAAAGGTCGTGAAGGCGAAGGTGCACAAACCAAAGCATTCGACACTGAAGTCTATTACAAATATGAAATTGAACGCATTGCACGTGTGGCATTTGAATCTGCAATGAAACGCAGAAAACACGTTACTTCAATCGACAAAGCAAACGTGTTACAAAGCTCAATTTTATGGCGTGAAACGGTAAACGAAGTGGCAACAGAGTTCCCAGAAGTGACCCTTGAGCATATGTATATTGACAATGCCACAATGCAGCTTATCAAAGCACCAGAGTCGTTCGACATCTTACTTTGCTCAAACATCTTCGGTGATATTATTTCCGATGAAGCAGCGATGATTACAGGCTCAATGGGGATGCTCCCATCTGCCAGTCTCAACGAAGATGGTTTCGGTTTATATGAGCCAGCTGGCGGTTCTGCACCAGATATCGCAGGCAAAAACATCGCCAATCCAATCGCACAAATTCTTTCTGCGGCAATGATGCTGCGTTATAGCTTCAACCTCAACGAGGCGGCTGATGCGATTGAACAAGCAATCCAAAAAGCCCTCGCTGACGGCTACCGCACTGGCGATTTAGCAGACAACACTGCCCCAATTTCCACCAGCGAAATGGGTGATGTGATTGCGAAGAATATCTTGGCGTAGTTTTGTCATTCATCACATTAAACGCGATTTGTTAAAGTCAACGCTTCTTTAAGAATCTAAGCGGTTAAATTCCCTCACTATTTTGCAAAACGTGAGAAGAAGTTGACCGCTTGTTTTTTCTACCAAACAAGCGTAAACTTACCAACAATTTTTAGTCGGGGTGCCGAAAGGCTGAGATGATACCCGTGAACCTGAAACAGTTAGCACTGACGTAGGAAACTAATATGTCAAAAAATCCATTCTCTTTTCATCCTATTTTTCATCATTTCGTCTTGCTCGCCCGTTCTCTTTGATTGTTGAGGTGAACGATGGTGCGTATTCAAGATTTGAGTCTTGCCTTTAATGAACAAACGTTATTTGAGCATCTTAATTTAACCCTGTTGCCAAACGAATGGGTAAGCTTGTTGGGCAGTTCAGGCGTGGGAAAATCGACACTTTTGCGACTACTAGCGGGCATTGAAACACAAGGTGTGGTGCAGGGGAAAATCCTATTTGAACCGAAAATTCGTATTGCGTGGTTGCCTCAAAAAGAGACACTTTATCCGTGGCTATCAATTGTCGATAACGTGCAGTTGCAAGCGGTCTTATTTGGGCGAAAATCTGCAAAAACCACTGAAAAAGCTACAATGTTGCTTGAAAAAGTGGGAATGGCAGCACATTGGCACAAGCCTTGTTCGCAGCTTTCGGGCGGGCAAAAACAGCGGGTTGCCTTGGCACGCACCTTAATGCAAGAGGCGGATTTGATTTTGCTTGATGAGCCTTTTTCCGCTCTTGATGCCATCAGTCGCCATCAACTTCAAGATTTAGCCTTTGAACTGCTCGAAGATAAATCAGTGCTGCTCGTGACCCACGATCCGCAAGAGGCATTACGGCTAAGTCAGCGTATTTTTGTGTTGCGTTCGCCTGAATCTCATCAAACAGCATTATCGGAGGTAATTTTGCCAGAAGGTAACGCCCCGCGTGAGTTGCATCAAGCCAATTTATGGGCGTTGCAGCAACAATTATTGCGGGAATTAGGGGGCGAATAATGAAAATTCGCCTACTTAAACCGCTTTTAATTGTTGGCGTGTTGTTGATGATCTGGCAAATGGTCGCAACCTTGGGCAGCTTCCCACACTACATTTTTCCCTCACCACAAGCTGTCGGGCAGCAGTTATTCACACACGCTGAACTGCTTTGGCAGCATACGCAAGTCACGTTGTTAGAAATCTGCTTAGGGCTGTTGTTAGGCTTTCTATTTGGGTTGATTTCGGCGTTGTTGCTCTCATTTTTTCGTCAAATTTCTGCCGTGTTATTGCCGATTTTGGTCATTTCGCAAGCGATTCCCGTGTTTGCTATTGCGCCGTTGTTGGTGTTGTGGTTTGGCTATGGAATGGCATCCAAAATTGTGATGTCAGTGCTGATTATCTACTTCCCCGTCACGGCAGCTTGTTATGATGGACTACGCAACACCCCACAAGCGTGGCTCGATTTGGCGAAAACCTTTAACATTTCCCCCTTGCGTTTATTGCTTAAAGTGCGATTACCTGCGGCTTTGCCTGCTTTTGCTTCGGGCTTGCGAATTGCCGTTTCGGTCGCCCCGATTGGTGCGGTGGTAGGTGAATGGGTAGGTTCATCTGAAGGCTTGGGGTATTTGATGATTCACGCCAATGCCAGAATGCAAGTCGATTTAATGTTTGCCGCCTTACTGATTTTAGTGTCAATTTCACTCTGTTTATATTTCAGCATTGATTGGCTATTACACCGTTTTATTTGGTCTGTTTAACTTTTCATTAAAGGAGAAAAAATGAAGACAATCATCCGTTATTTCAGCTTTGTAATGGGGCTAATGCTCACGCTTCCTAGCTTTGCAAAAGAGAAAATCAGCGTAATGCTAGATTGGTATGTAAACCCCGATCATGCAGCCATCATTGTGGCTCAACAAAAAGGCTTTTTTGAGAAAAATAACCTTGAGGTTGAAATTATCGAACCTGCTGATCCTGCATTACCGCCGAAATTAGCGGCGGCAGGAAAAGTTGATTTAGCCGTGAGTTATCAGCCTCAGCTTTATCAACAAGTGGCAGAAGGCTTGCCTTTAGTGCGGGTGGGTTCACTGATTTCAAATCCATTAAATAGCGTAGTGGTACTAAAAAAGAGCAATTTGAAAAGCCTTGCTGATTTAAAAGGTAAAAAAGTGGGGTATTCTGTCAGCGGTTTTGAAGATGGATTACTTGATACAATGCTTCATTCTATTGGTTTAAGCAATAAAGATGTGGAATTAGTGAATGTAAATTGGTCGCTTTCGCCCTCTCTTTTAACTGGACAAGTGGATGCTGTGATTGGTGCATTTCGTAATTTTGAACTCAATCAGCTTGCTTTAGAAAAGCAAGAAGGTATCGCATTCTTCCCTGAACAATATGGCGTGCCTGCTTATGATGAGTTGATTTTAGTTGCTAATAAAAACAGCGTAACAGATAAAAAAACATCGGCATTTTTGACCGCACTTGAACAAGCCACCGACTATCTACAAGCTCACCCTAATGAAGCGTGGCAAGCCTTTGTCAGCTATAAACCGAACGAACTCAACACGCCATTAAACCAACTGGCGTGGAAAGACACGCTCCCTTTCTTAGCCAATAAACCTCGCCAATTAGACGCTAAACGTTATCAACAAATGGCAGAATTTATGCAACAAAAAGGCTTAATTCCAAAAGCCTTAGCGTTGAAAGAATATGCGGTAGAAATTGAATAAGGAAAAAAGATGATTGAACAACTCATTCAACAAGCTCAGCCTTATTGGCAACAATATATTGAACACGAATTTGTGCAACAGCTCGCAAAAGGTACGCTACCAAAAGCTTGTTTTCAGCATTATTTGAAGCAGGATTATCTCTATCTTTTTCATTACAGCCGAGCCTTTGCCTTAGGTGTATTCAAGGCAAAAAATTTCGCTGAAATGGAAACACCTCGTAAAACCTTAGAGATTCTTTGCCAAGAAATTCAACTACATTTAAATTATTGCCGTGAGTGGGGAATTAGTGAGCAAGAGATTTTTGCTACTCAAGAAAGTGCCGCTTGCATTGCTTATACTCGCTATTTGCTTGATTGTGGCATGACGGGCAGTTTGGCTGAGCTTTATGCAGCTGTAACCCCTTGTGCTTTGGGTTACGCTCAAGTTGCTCGTTACATTACTCAGCATTATCCTCGCTTACCGAACAACCCTTATCAAACGTGGATTGATACCTATGCGAGTGAGGAATTTCAACAAGCCGCCCAAGAAACCGTTGATTTTCTTACCGCACTTTGCAAACCACTAAACCCAAGCCAACTTGCCGAGATTCAACAGATTTTCACCACTGCAACTAGAATGGAAATTGCGTTTTGGCAAATGGGGTTGGATTTGGCTTAGGTACATTTTGCTAGGATCAGCAAAATAGCGATCCGAAAAAAAGCAGTTATTCATCAAAATAAAGATAACAGAGTAGAACCTTAGTCAAGCGGTCAAATTTCTCTCACCATTTGCAACACGTGAGAATAATCTGACCGCTTGTTTTTTCCTTCTGATTACCTTTCTTTTAGTTCAATTTTTAACCTTTCGCGAGGCAGTATACTGCCTGTTAGTATCTCTTTACAGAGATACTAACAAAACATATTGCTAAACAATAAACATGTTTAGAGAGATGAATGATTGGTTAATAAATGGACAATTTCTATGCGATTCACAAAAACACTTCTTACCACCGCACTTTTCGGTGCTTCTGTATTTTCTTTTCAATCCACCGCTTGGGCGGATACGCCAGAACAGCAATTCCAACAAGGTTTTGAAGCTACAAAAGGGGCGATTATCAAACTGCCTTTAAACTTTGGTTACCTTTGGCTGAGCAGGGGGATGCAGATGCTCAATTTAATTTGGGCAATATGTATGATAACGGACAAGGCATCAAACAAGATTATTTTGAAGCGGTGAAATGGTATCGTCAAGCGGCGGAGCAGGGGAATGCAAAGGCTCAATTTAATTTGGGCAATATGTATGATAACGGAAAAGGCGTCAAACAAGATTATTTTGAAGCGGTGAAATGGTATCGCAAAGTAGCGGAGCAGGGGAATGCAAATGCTCAAGTTCTATTAGGATTCTTATATATTTTGGGAAAAGGTGTTCAACGAAATAAAGCTTTAGCCAAAGAATGGTTTGGCAAGGCTTGTGATAATGGCGATCAAGAAGGTTGCGAATATTATGGTAAGTTAAATAGAGGGGAACTCTAATGCCAACTTTACAATGCGAATTTTGGAATGTAGGGCAAGGGTTATTTTCAAGTGGGCGTATTCAAATGGGAGACGCCCCAGCCTTTTATTGGGTTTATTGCTAGCAAGTTCCCCATCATGGTTCAAAGCATAATTGGCAGCCAGGATTAGCAAGCATATTTTCGCCTTGTCTTAGTGTGTTTTTGATTAGCCAAAACAGCCCGATCTTCAAGAAAAAATTGAAGCAATTAAAGAAGAGTTGGTATTAAGTAAAGATCCGAAAGTGTTAATCAAGCTAGGCGAGTTGGAAAAAGATAAAGCTAAAGCGAAAACATATTTTGGTGATGCCTGCGATTTACGCAGCCAAGAAGGGTGTGATAAATATCGAGAGTTAAACGAAAAAGAACAAGAGAAATAATTGCCCATGATCTGCCCCCAAAAAGTTGGACAGTTAGTTAACTTAAATATTGAGCTCGGTATTGCACTGGGTTCAATCCTTTGAAACCAAGTTTAATTCGTTTTTGGTTGTAATACACTAAATATTCTTCAATTTCAGCCTGTAATTCAGCAATTGAATGATAAGTCCGTGAGTAAAAACACTCTGATTTTAATATCGCAAAAAAGCTCTCAATCACCGCATTATCGTAGCAATTTCCTCGGCGGCTCATACTTTGCACCGCTTTACCCTCCAACATTTTCCCCCATTCCGCCGTGCCATACAATACGCCTTGGTCGCTATGAATAATCGGGCATTCTGTCGGTTTAAGCCGACTAAGCCCTTGTGCTAACATCTTTTTCACCAATGAAAATTTGGGGCGTGTTGAAAAGTTATAGGCAATAATTTCTCGGTTAGCTAAGTCCATCAACGGTGAAAAATAAAGCTTTTCTTGCCCGACATGAAATTCCGTCACATCCGTTACCCATTTTTGATTGAGTGCCGTTGCGGTAAAATCACGATTCAGTAAATTTGGGGCAATATGCGATGTTTTTCCACGTTTTCCATGTCTTTTTTGGCGTAAAATGGAATGAATACCTAACTCGTTCATCAGCTTTAACACCGTTTTATGATTCAAATTAAAACCTATTTGGCGTAATTTACACGTCATGGGGCGATAACCATCTCGTTTTCTGTTCTTTTTATACAGCGATAAGATAGCCTCTTTTACCTTGTGATAATCTCGCTTAATCTCTTTATAGTAAAAGCTTGAGCGAGGCATTTTAGCCACAAGAAGTAAATCATTTAACGCGTGGTTTGGCTTCAATCTTTCAATGATTTTTCTTTTTTCTGTCGTTGTTTTTGACGGTCGAGCGCCTCCAACTCCTTTAGGTAAGCAATCTCCGCACGAGCCAAGGCGAGCTCTCGCTGCAGCTTTTTAAACGCTTTAGGTGAAAAGTCTGTGGTTTCTGGAATTTCAATATCTTTCTTTTTCATCTTTGGCTTCACTATTTTCGGTGTTTGAAGGTTTGTATAAGGCGATTTTACGCCATCAAGCCCTCTTTCTCGAAATGCTTTTAGCCAATAAATGACGAGAGCGTGGGAAATTTGATGAAGTTTAGCCACCTCACGGATACCATAATCCTGTTCGATGACGAGTTTGATAATTTTCAAACGAAATTGATAAGAGTAGGACATAATCTGCACCTCAAATTAGGTGTTCAGGTTTTTTTTGGGGGGGCAGATCAAAAAGAGGTGCACCGCTTAATTCGCTCCAGCGTTTTTGTTGTTCTGTTATTTCACGAATCGAAGAAGGCACAATCGCATCAAGTTGCTTTTGGATTTTTAAATGCGGTTCTAAGTGTTTTAGCGTGTTTTCTAACCTTGTTGCGATGTTGTTTTCTGTAATTTCTGAAAAGGTTATTACTCATTTTTTTACCTTATAGAAAAATTTATAGTCTCCACTTAATCGCCACTAGAAAAACAAAAACGCCTTGCATTTTACTGCAAGACGTTGATTTTAAAAGACTTTTAAAGTGTTTAATTTTACTTTAGATATTAGCCTTTATAATTGTAAACGTGAGCTACTAAGTCTAATACTTTGTTTGAGTAACCAGTTTCGTTATCGTACCAAGATACTAATTTAACGAAAGTATCTGTTAATGCGATACCTGCAGCCGCATCAAATACAGAAGTTTCCACAGCACCGTTGAAATCTGTTGATACTACAGCATCTTCTGTGTAACCTAAAACGCCTTTCATTTCATTTTCTGAGGCACGTTTAATTTCTGCACAGATTTCAGCGTAAGTTGCTGGTTTTTCTAAGTTTACAGTTAAGTCAACAACAGAAACGTTTGCTGTAGGAACACGGAATGCCATACCAGTTAATTTACCGTTTAATGCTGGTAATACTTTACCTACTGCTTTCGCTGCACCTGTTGATGAAGGAATGATGTTTTGTGAAGCTCCACGACCACCACGCCAGTCTTTTGCTGAAGGACCATCTACAGTTTTTTGAGTTGCTGTAGTTGCGTGAACGGTTGTCATTAAACCTTCTTTAATACCGAATTTAGCGTGGATTACTTTAGCTAATGGTGCTAAGCAGTTTGTTGTACATGAAGCGTTAGAAACGATGTCTTGACCCGCATATTCGTTGAAGTTTACACCGTTAACGAACATAGGTGTAGCATCTTTAGATGGACCAGTTAATACAACTTTTTTCGCACCTGCTGTGATGTGTTTACGAGCAGTTTCATCCGTTAAGAATAAACCTGTTGCTTCAACTGCAATATCAACACCGATTTCGTCCCATTTTAAGTTAGCTGGATCACGCTCAGAAGTTACACGGATTGTTTTGCCGTTTACAACTAATTGACCATCTTTAACTTCAACAGTACCGTTGAAACGACCGTGAGTTGAATCGTATTTTAACATGTAAGCCATGTAATCAACGTCGATTAAGTCGTTGATACCTACAACTTCGATATCATCACGAAGTTGAGCTGCACGGAATACGATACGACCGATACGACCGAAGCCGTTAATACCAATTTTAATTGCCATAAGATTTTACACCTATATTAAAGTTAAACAAATTTGTTCTCTCACCTCAAAGAGGTATCAAGACAGTTGGATTATAACACACCATCTCGTTGTTTTGACAACAAAAAAGAATGGTTCTCAATATATCAGATTATTTTTATATGATCTATGTCAAAATTTTCAGATTTCTCACACTTTTTAGATAAAAAATTGTAGAATCTGAAATAAGTTTTTGAGGAGATAACCAATGATTAAAGATATAGACGAGCTTTCTGATGAGCAAATAGATGTATTGATTAATGCGGGTACAGAGTTACCTTTTACAGGAAAATTTTTAAATGAGGATCGGATAGGAACATATCGTTGTGTAAGATGCCATAATGCCCTTTTCCGTTCCGATACTAAATTTGATGCTGGTTGTGGTTGGCCAAGTTTTTATGAAGCAATATCAGATAATGCTCTGCGTTATTTAGACGATTACAGCCTGGGTCGTCATCGTACAGAAATTCGTTGTGGTACGTGCGATTCGCATTTAGGACACGTATTTCATGATGGTCCAGAACCAACAGGCTTACGTTTTTGCTTAAATTCTGTTGCTCTCAATTTCAAATGGGATGAAACAGGAGAGGACGTTGACGGTTGATCATTTTTCCAAAATGAATTATCCAAAGCCTATAGGTCGATTCCTTTTCAACTTAGACGCGGGGAATGCCCCCGCTTTTTAGTAATTTTATGGAGATTGTTTCTATCTTTTACCTGGTTTCATACAGCAAACATAATAGATCACTGACGCCAAGACGACACAAAGTGCCATTGCATAAAGCATTGGTTTTGAACTGGTAACCGCAATTTGTGAAAGCAATGCACCAACAAGAGAGCCAATACCAAATCGCATCGTACCAGCAACCGCATTTGCCGTGCCTGCCATTTGCGGAAATTTATCTAACACCGCTGCCGTTGCATTACTGCCGACGGTTGAAAGCATCCCGACATAGAACGGCACAGCTACCACCATTAACCAGAAATTCAATTCAAAGGTTGCCACAATCGCCAACCAAATACCTGCTGTTAACATGGTGATTAAACCAATTCGGAGCATGGTTTCAGAGCCAAGTTTAGTGACTAACTTACCGTTAATTGCCGTCATGGAAATCATCACCACCATATTGAGCATAAAGAAGTAGCCAAAGTGCTCTTGCGAAACACCGTAGATTCCAATGTAAACCAACGAGCCAGAAGTTAAGAAACAAAACATCCCAGCAAAAGTAAGCCCGCCTACAATCACATAACCCAAAGTTGGTTTATGCGAAAGCAGTTTTGCATAGTTGATGAGAACCTGTTTAAAATTTATTGGTTGGCGTTTTTCAGGCACTAACGTTTCTGGGATTTTCCACGCCACCAACACTACACAAGCAATCCCCATTGCAACCAGCGTATAGAAAATAGAGTGCCAATGCAGATATTTAGCAATATAACCGCCCAATACAGGGGCAACGAGCGGGGCAAGCAAGGTAATAATCATAATTACAGACATCATTTGTGCAAAGCGGTTACGCTCAAACAAATCTCGAACCAACGCCCCAAGTACCACAGCAGGTGCAGCTCCAAACAAGCCTTGGGTTAAACGTAAAAAATAGAAGGTATTAATATCTTCTACTTGCGTTAAAAAATAGGCAGCTAATGCTGCACCTGCCAAACCAATCAAAATAATCGGTTTACGCCCAAGGCTATCGGCAACAGGCCCCCAGAAAAGCTGACCGACTGCAAAGCCAAAGGTAAAGACCGCTAAGGTGGTTTGCACCTTTTCTTGGGAAACAGCTAAATCTCTCGCAATATCTAAAAATGACGGTAAATACATATCAATGGCAAGCGGTGGAAGCATTGCCATCATTCCTAAAATAATAAAAAAACACGGATGCGGTTTTTTCTCACTCATTAAAAACTCCCAATTTCTTCGTCTGTAAGCGGGCGGAATTCACCTTCTTCTAATGTTTCATCTAAAACCACATCGCCAATTCGCCAACGGTGCAAGGCTTCTACCTTATTGCCCAAGGCGGCAAACATTCGTTTTACTTGATGGTAACGCCCTTCGCTGATGGTTAAGTTTACGTTATAGTCATCAATAATTTCCAATTGAGCAGGCAAGCACGGTTCTTTCTCGCCACGTAATAAAATTCCCTCTGCTAATTTTTCAGCATAAAAATCTTCAACAGGATCAGCCAATGTGACCAAATAGGTTTTCTCACAATGATGCTTCGGAGAAGTAGCACGGTGCGACCATTTACCATCATCGGTTAAAAGCACCAAACCTGTAGTATCAACATCCAAACGCCCAGCAGTGTGTAGTTTCGTCATCAACGGATAATCAAA
This sequence comes from Haemophilus parahaemolyticus, assembly GCF_002015035.1. GTDB lineage: Bacteria > Pseudomonadota > Gammaproteobacteria > Enterobacterales > Pasteurellaceae > Haemophilus_A > Haemophilus_A parahaemolyticus. The sequence continues at coordinate 124,309 of NZ_MUXY01000001.1, forward strand.
AAATTGATAAACGGTTGGATATTCACCATCATCATTCGAACAAATATAGCCCTGTGGTTTGTAGAGCATAAAATATTGCCCTTCTTCCATCCACTCAAGTGGCTCACCCTCGTAGCAAATCTGATCTTGTTTGGTAATTTTAACCGAACCACTTTTCACAATTTCATCATTCACAGTCACTAAACCGTTTTTCAACACCTTCGCCGCCTGTGAGCGGGTTAAGCCTGTGTTTTCCGCAATAAATTTATCTAAACGCATTCTGTTCTCTTATTTTTATTTCAATTGAATTTATTATACGCCTTAATCTTCACTTTCTAAAATTAAACGCAAAAATTCGCTGTTTTCATCTATTAAAGGCAAATCTGATCCTTGCCATTGTCGTAACAATTGCCACTGCATCAAATGTAACGTATCCAACCCTGCCACCATGTCAGGCGTATATTGTTTAGCAATACGAGCCAACTTCGTTAAGCCCAAACTGCTTTCAATGCTGGAGCTAATTACCACACTTATCCCTTGTGAATGGGCTTGTTGAATGAGTGAAACGCATTTTTCAAGCGAACCCGTTAATGTTGGTTTAATCACTATAGCGGTCAAATTAGGTTCGTCTTTTACTAAAAAATGAGGTTCACGTACACTTTCATCCCATGCAATATGGATGCCCGTCATCTCTGCAAATTGGCGGGAAAGGGCGGGTGTTTGGCAAGGTTCTTCAATAAATTGAATGCGAGATCGCAGTGGCTTTGCAATTTTCTCGGCAAATTTTACCGCTTGTTCGAGCGAGAAAGCACGATTTGCATCTAATCTGAGTTGTAAATCAGGGAACTGCATAAGCAACAAATTGGCAAGCTCTCCCTCTTTCTCCGCATTAAACCCGATTTTGATTTTGCCTAAATGAGCCTGACAAGCGGTTAATTTTGCTGAAAATTTTGCAACATCACCATCGCATAAAATCGCAGAGCGAAAATCGCCTTCGGGCTGTAATGTTCCGTTTAATTCTGCCAATGCACAGCTGATGCCAAAGGCAACAGAAGGGGCGAAGTTATCCATCAAGTCAGTTGGATTTTCAAACCATTGGCGAACTTGGGCTTCACATTCTGACAAGGTTTCACGGCTAAAAGTCGGTAGTGGGGCGATTTCTCCCCAGCCGATTTTGCCATTTTTCTCTAGGCGAATAATCAAGCCTTGCCGCTCGGTTAAAGGCTGTTTGCGAAGCACGACACCAGTGCGACAAGGGATGGTGTAGTGATAGAGTTTTATTTTCATTTGATAAACTTGTGAATATCTACTATTTACAGAGAAATGAGTGTAATTTACCCATTCTGCAACGTATCAAAAATCACTTCCGCCAAGGCTTTGGAAATCCCTGGTACAGATTCTATTTCTTCCAACGTTGCCGATTTCACACCTTGTATGCCGCCTAAATATTTTAACAACGCTTGGCGGCGTTTGGCTCCAACGCCCACAATGGCTTCTAATCCGCTTTCGGTAAAGGCTTTTTGGCGTTTTTTGCGGTGTCCTGTAATGGCGTGGTTGTGCGATTCATCGCGAATGTGCTGAATTAAATGCAATGCGGGGCTGTCGGGCGGGAGATGAATTTCCTTATCCCACTTACTAATCAACAAGGTTTCCAAACCCGCTTTACGTTCAACACCTTTTGCCACACCAATTAAAAGCGGTTTTGATTTATCCCACGACACCTTCAAATTGGCAAAAGTTTCCAATGCACGGTTTAGTTGCCCTTTGCCACCATCAATAAAAATAATATCTGGGATTTTCTCTGGCTCAAGTGGCTTATCATAACGTTTCAGCAAGGCTTGTTCCATTGCAGCGTAATCGTCTCCGCCTGTGATACCTTCAATATTAAAGCGACGGTAATCGGATTTAAGTGGCCCATTTTCATCAAACACTACGCAAGAGGCAACAGTTTGATTGCCCATTGTATGGCTAATATCAAAGCACTCCATTCTTGCAATTTTCGGCAAAGAAAGCACCGCTTGTAAGGCTTCGTAGCGGGTTTTAATGTGAGCATCTTGTTGTAATTGCAGTGTCAGTGCCGCTTGGGCGTTGGTTTTTGCCAAGGCAAGATAACGACTTTTTTCACCACGCACATTTGCCGCAATGCTCACTTTATGCCCTGCTTGCTCAGACAGCACTTCTTCCAATGCTTTCGCTTCACTTACTTTATGATCAATAATAATCTGGTTCGGAATGGTGCGATGCTGGTTCATCTGCAAATAAAATTGCCCGATAAAGGTATCACTCAGCTCTTCAAATTCGGTATGGCTTGGCACTTTCGGGAAGTAACTTCGATTTCCTAAAATCTTACCCTGACGCACAAATAAAATATGCACGCAAGCAATGCCGTGCTGATAAGCGATGGAGATAATATCCAAATCGTCTAAACGTTCGTTAGACACAAATTGTTTCTCCGTGACCGCTCGCACCTGTTGGATTTGATCGCGAAAACGTGCTGCCACTTCAAAATCCAGATCTTCCGCAGCCTTTTCCATTTTGCCGATTAAATGTTCAACCACTTGGCTATCTTTGCCCTGTAAAAACAAACGAACAAGCTGCACCTGTTGATCGTATTCCTGCTGCGAATAATACCCTTCCACGCACGGAGCAAGACAACGCCCAATTTGATATTGTAAGCAAGGGCGGAAGCGGTTTTTGTAGAAATTATCTTCACATTGTCGAATCGGGAAAATTTTTTGCAGTAAATTCAACGTTTCTCGCACTGCACCTGCATTCGGATAAGGGCCGAAATATTCGCCTGCAATTTTTTTACTGCCACGGAAACTCGCTAATCTCGGATGCTTATGTTTGGTAAGCAAAATATAAGGGTAAGATTTATCATCGCGGAGCAATACATTGTAGCGAGGCTGATTTTCCTTGATGTAATTATGTTCCAGCAACAGGGCTTCTGTTTCAGAATGGGTAATGGTGGTTTCAATATGGGCAATTTGTGAAACTAATGCTTCCGTTTTTCGGCTGGCGAGGTTGGTGCGAAAATAGCTCGACAAACGTTTTTTCAAATCTTTCGCCTTGCCCACATAGATAATTGTTCCTTTGCTATCATACATCCGATAGACCCCAGGCAGATGTGGCACATTAGCTAAAAACGCTTTGGCATCAAATTCGCTCATTTTCTCCTCATTTTGCAATTGAAAGATCGTTAAAAGCGGTCATTTTAGCGGGATTTTTGGCGATATAAAATAGCTCCGATATGTTCTGCCCCAAAAAGTTAGACTTGGCAGCGATTCCGCTATGATTAAATTAGCTGATCCAACGTTCTAATGTTGTTTCGGCAAGTTGAAAATATTTACGGGTAAGTGAACGATTTTTACCATTTTGAAGATAAAATTCGATGAATTGTTGTTTGAAAAGTGTGTTATATGTAGTCATAAAAAATCTGCACCTTAGTCAGTTGGTTATTTAATCCAACTTTTGGGGTGCAGATCATTTCTAATTGAGGGTCCTGTTAGATTTTAATAATCTAAAGATTACCAGTATACACGTAAACCTGTGCCGATTGATTTCTCAACCACTTTATTTTTAGGACTATAAACACCTTGAGCATTTGCATCCAATGATTTAGTGCGAGAATATGCACCTTCTACGAATGCCACTACTTGTTTGTGGAATTTGTAGTCAACACCAAGTAAGAAACCATGTTTTTTAGCTTTAGAAGTATTTACATCATTCTTTTTAGTTGCTGAACGCTGATAGAAGTAGTTACCATATACTTTAGAAGCTGGAACAACTTGATACTCAAAACCTGGTGCTACATAGAATTTATTAGTTTTTGCTGCAGTCGCTTCATTTTTCTCATGAGCATAACCAAAGTCACTGATTAAAGTTAAATCACCTAATTGGTAACTTGCAGAAGCTAAGTAACCATCTCTACGAAGGGTTTTCACTGAACCTGTTTCATAGTTAGAATGACCGTAAGCAAAACGAACATCGAAGTTATCTTGTGCAAATAAAGCCCCTGCTGCATAAGCATTTTTAAGAGCAGCTGGTTTTACTGGACGTTGTTTTTCAGTTTCATTTTGACCAAAGTTGTAGTTTGCACTTAATGTTAACCCTTCCACTCCCTTATAGTCATAACGCACTACACCTGTGCCTGAGCTAGGAATATAGCCACTTGTTGAAACAAGTCCAAAATCATAGTCATTTGTTTGGATTAAATCATCTGCAATGGTTGTACGGCGACCGAAAGTCAATTCACCGTATTGTTTGCTACCTAAACCTGCAAAAGCTCGATGTGCATAAACATTCCCAAACTCATCACGAGAAGTACCTGGAAGGAAACGTAACTCTAAACCAGCTAATCCGTAGAAATCTTGTGCTAAGGTGTGTTTTACTTTTACACGAAAACGTGAACCATCATTTTTTAATGCTGATTCTGACGTTTTCTCTACCTTATTACTTTTTAAATCTGTTGTTGTTTCTTTAGTTTTACCCAAAGCCAAACGTAATGAACCATCAAAATCTACTTTTGTACCATTTGCATCTAATACGGTTACTGCGTGAGCAGAAGAAGCTGCAAATGCTGCCACTGTTAATGCAACTAATGTTTTTTTCATAATGACCACCTATCTTATAAGGTTTGTTTTAATAATACGTCCTTTATGACTAAAGAACCATTCTAAAAACGGCAAACATTTCAAACCGATATACGGGAAATGTTTGTGCAAACGCATAATGGCAAAAAGTGGACAGACTGTCAATAGTTCAATAATGATTCCAAAATAAACTTTTACCCTTTAAAATCAATAATTTACAAAAAAATGGAGTTTTTATTGAACCTTTTTTACATTCTACTCCAGAATAAAACAAACACCTAACCAATTGATAAATAAAGCATTTTTAATTAATTTTAAAATTAAAATAAAGTTCAATGAAAAATAAAAAATATTTTGTGAACTACTTCACATTTTTGGCATTTAGTTGAGTTCATTGGCTATTTCTGGAGGATTGAATCCAAAAGAAAGCAAGTTATAATAGCCAAAATTCTTTTTTTACGCTTTCTTATGCAATCATTTATTGAAAAATTTGAGCAAAATATTCATCCATTTATACCGTTTAAAAACGAACAAGCGGTTATTTCAGAGCATTTTTTTACGAAATCAGAGGCTTCTGTTGCCTTTTTTATTGGAGAAATCCGCCAAACTGCTCAGCGATTACAGCAACAAACCGAAGTGGCTTATGCGGAAATTTATGCCAAAAAACTGCTAGATCAAATTGATGCTCTGCAAAAAGCGATCCAAAAAATTCGAAAAACAAAAAAAGTTGAACGTTTTATCTCTCCCTATCGCCCGCCCCGTAATGTGCATTCTCTCCCTAAAGAAAAAAGATTAGTAGAATACCGCAAAGCGTTACGAGCTTTAAATGAGAAAATTTGTTGGCTTACTGAAAAACAATATCAAGCGGAAAATCGGGCAAATAAAGAAGAAGTTATACTCTATCAGCAACAAATTCAAGAGACGGAATTTCGCAAGATAAAGTGTTTAACTGCCATTGAGCAACTCGCGGAAGAATAGAAAAATGCGGCATTATGTTACAGTTGCACAAGATACCAGAAAAACGAAAATCTGCTATACTCAAAACAGACACTAAACTAAGGATTTATTATGTTAACCAATATTGAACTTGAACAGATTTTAGATACAAAATTGAATGCAAAGCAAATTTCTGACTATGCACCAAACGGTTTGCAAGTTGAAGGGCGTAAGCAGATTCAGAAAATCGTCACAGGCGTAACCGCCACACTTCCATTGATTGAAAAAGCAATTGAATTAAATGCCGATGCTATTTTAGTTCATCACGGCTATTTTTGGAAAAGCGAAACACCTTGTATTCGTGGTATGAAAGGCAAACGTATTAAACAGCTGCTTGTAAACGACATCAATCTATTTAGTTATCACCTCCCACTTGATATTCATCCAGAACTTGGTAATAACGCTCAATTAGCTAATCATCTTGGTGTGCGTAATTTAATGGGATTAGAAGATAAACCTAATTCGATTCCTGTTTATGGCGAGCTTGAGACACCAATTTCTGCTCAAGAAATGGCAAAACGTATTGAAAAGACATTAAATCGTCAGCCTATCTTATGTGATGAATTTATTGCAGATTATCCGCATAAATTGATTAAAACTGTGGCAATTTGCACAGGTGGGGGGCAAGGCTACATTGATCTTGCAGCAAACAAAGGCATTGATGCTTTTATTACAGGGGAAATCTCGGAACAAACCACACACTCCGCTCGTGAACAAGGCATTTATTTCTTTGCCGCAGGGCACCACGCAACCGAACGTGATGGCGTAAAAGCACTTGGTGAGTGGTTAGCAAAAACCTATCAACTTGATGTTACTTTTGTGGATATTGATAATCCAGCTTAATGCCAAATATAAGGCGGATTTAAATCCGCCTTTGATACTTCGAGGCAGAGATAAACGCCCCATTCACAAGAGCATCAAGATAATGGTTTACTGGTGCAACTGCGACATCATTCTGCTTCTTTCTCTTTTTAAATCTTACCCGCCTTCAAGCTCGCAAAATACGCTTTTGTTTCACCAATAATCACTTTACGCAATGCAATCAATGCGATTAAGTTTGGAAATGCCATTAAACCATTTACAATGTCGGCAATCGTCCAGATAGTTTGCAATTCCAAGAATGGTGCAGAAGCAATTAACACCACAAATAACAAGCGGTAGAATTTAATCCCTTTAGTGCGACCTTTCGTTAAGTAAACAAAACAACGCTCGCCGTAATAACACCAACCTAAAATAGTCGTGAATGCGAAGAACACTAAACCGATAGTCACAATAAATGAACCAACGTTGCTCTCTAACCCTTGATTAAAGGCAAGATTGGTCAGCTCTGCACCTTGTACACCTTGTGTCCAAGCCCCTGTAATCACAATCACAAGTCCTGTCATCGTACAGACAAGAATCGTGTCCAAGAACGTGCCTGTCATTGAAATTAAGCCTTGACGCACAGGTTCTTTAGTTTGAGCCGCAGCTGCTGCAATGGGAGCAGAACCTAAACCCGACTCATTCGAGAAAATACCACGAGCAACACCCAATTGGATGGCTTGCATTACGGTAAAGCCAAATGCTCCTCCTAACGCGGCTTCTGGATTAAATGCCGCATAAACAATCAATTTAATCGCTTCTGGAATTTTCTCTGCATTAAGCACTAACACACTCGCAGCGGCAATCACATAAGCAATCGCCATAAATGGCACCACGACGCTTGCGATTTTTGAGATACGTTTAACGCCGCCAAAAACAATAGCAATAACAATTAACGTAAGCACAACGGCGGTAAGTACAACAGGAATATCAAAAGTGGATTGTAATGCGTGAGTAATTCCGTTCACTTGTGGGAATGTTCCGATGCCAAGCAAAGCCACTAAAACACCAAAGAAGGCGAATGCTTTAGCAAGCCATTTCCACTTTTTACCCATCCCCATTTCGATGTAATACATCGGTCCACCAGCAACGAAACCAGAGCGATCACGTCCGCGGAATTTGATAGCGAGCAAGCCTTCAGCATATTTGGTTGCCATACCGAATAATGCAATCAGCCACATCCAAAAGAGTGCACCAGGCCCGCCCGAATGAATTGCTGTTGCTACACCCACAATGTTACCCGTACCAATAGTTGCCGCTAATGCGGTAGACAGTGCGGCAAATGCGGAAATATCGCCTGTTTGTCCTTGCCCTTTTTCAGGCTTAAACATATAGACGAACGCACGGAAAAGTTGCGTGATTTGAATACCCTTAAGGCTAAGCGTGAAATAAACACCTACACCAGAGAGCAAAATCAATAACGGTGCTCCCCAGATAAAACTGCTAATTTGGTTAAGAATAGTGTCAATTGACATTTGATGTTCCTCGTAAATTTTACTTACAAGGAAAGAAAAGCGAAAGCAAGCGGTCGTTTTTTGCAAAAAATGGCAAAATGCTACCGCTTGTTTATGGAATAACTTTTCTCCCCTGTCCTTTTGCCTGAGCGTTTCACACTTAACGGGCGTTAAGCATTTTCGCCTTCGGCGTCCATTTTCTGCATTGCAGATTGGATCTCTCCAAGGGTTCGTCCAGTAACAGTCCTCGCACAATGTGCACCTGAAAGATTTTACCTCGTCGGTGAAATGTTAATTCATTTCTCTCCAGCTACCTTCATCCGAACAGTTCTTTATGAAAAAGAATGCCAGAATTCTAGCAATTCAATTTTTTCAGTCAAGTAAATAATTTAATATTATGTCTAATTAAATATGAGATTAATTCACTTCTGCCAAATCTCCCCTACCCCTCTTTGCTAAAGAGGGGATTTTCTCTCTGGGAATTTCAATATTCTCTTTCCAAACCACTAAAATATGTATGAGCCAATTATTCTATTTTTATAAAAAATCCCCCTCTTTAGCAAAGAGGGGTAGGGGAGATTTGGCAGTTTTAATTAGCGAAGAAATTACATTGATAGTAAATCGGTTATCCAACCCAAACAAATTTAATCAAAAACAAGATCGATACTACTGCAACAGAAGGGTTGATCTCTTTAAATCTGCCTGTACAAGCCTTCATTACGCAATAGCTGATAAATCCGAAAGCAATGCCTTCCGTAATTGAGTAAGTAAATGGCATCATCGCAGTAGTGATGAATGCAGGGGTGGCTTCGGTTAAGTCATCCCATTTCACTTCAATCAGGCTTGAAGCCATTAAAATGCCCACAAACACCAATGCTCCAGCGGTTGCATAAGCAGGCACAACACTTGCCAGTGGAGAGAAGAAAATGGTCAGCAAGAAGAGCACGCCAATCACAACCGCCGTTAAGCCTGTTCGACCACCAACTGATACGCCTGAACCGCTTTCAATGTAAGTACTAACCGCCGATGTGCCCATTAACGAGCCTGCCATTGCTGCAGTGCTATCTACAAAAAGTGCTTGTTTCATCCGAGGAAAACGCCCTTGTTTATCAGCAAAGCCTGCTTTGGTCGTTACTGCAATTAGCGTGCCTGAGCTATCAAAAAGGTTAACAAGTAAAAATGAGAAAATGATACCAAATAAACCTAAATCAAACGCACCAGCAACATCCACTTGCCCAACAACAGAATCTAAACTTGGTGGCATAGAAACAATACCGTGGAAAGCTACTGCAGGATCGAAAATCAAGGCAAGCCCTGTGATGAGTGCGATGGAAATTAATACGCCTGAATGAATGCCTTTGGCGGATAAAATCACAATCACAAAGAAACCGAGCACACCTAACAAGACTTTTGGATCGTGCAAATCGCCCAAAGCAACTAAGGTATCAGCATTCGGCACAACAATGCCCATATTTTTAAAGCCGATTAAAGCAATAAACAAGCCGATACCCGCACCAATCCCAACACGCAAACCGTGCGGAATTGATGCCATAAACCAGTAGCGAATTTTAAGCAAGGTAAGCAAGAATAAGCCGACCGAGCCTAAGAAAATTGCCCCCATCCCGACTTGCCACGAGTAACCCAATTTTTGCACGACAACAAACGCAAAAAAGGCATTCAAGCCCATCGCGGGTGCAAGTGCGATTGGAAGATTACTGAATAATCCCATGGCAATCGTACCGAACGCTGCAATTAAACAGGTGGTTACGAATACCACTTGCGTATCCATTCCTGTAATGCCTAAGATCGATGGGTTCACAAACACGATATAAACCATCGTGAAGAAAGTGGTAATCCCCGCAATCACTTCAGTTTTAGCATTACTGCCTTTCTCTTTTAATGCGAATAATTTTTCTAGCATTCTCTTTGCCTCAATTAGTAATCTAACACCAATGCCAATAATTCAACCGCTAAAAATGCAAGGCTAAATTTTTGTTCATCGGCAACAGACCAGAATTGCAAAGCATTTTCCTCTTTTGCAAGTAACTGGCTGATTTGCAATGCATTTTGCTCTTCATTTTCACCATTTTTCACCGGCGTTTGTACTTCATTTTCGCTGAAATGAATCCAAGCATTGTTTTCCCAATCGGCACTTAATGCTTCCACATCTAATTCATATTCAGACTGGACGGAAACCATTTGTGATACGCCATAGAACACAGGCACTTGTACTGAGTGGAAAGTCACGAAAGCGGTTAAATTTGGCAAAACTTTTGCGAGTTGCAATTCAAACACACGAGAGAATGGCAGTTGTTTTTCTTTGCCTTGTACATTTGCAGGCACAACATCAAAGGCAATGCGTTCTGCATTTTCATCAAACGGGATACCGTTTAATAAACGTGCGGTTTGCCCTGCTAATTCTTTCACTTTTTCTTCACCAAAATAGGCTGATGGCAGAAGTGAAGTCACGAAAATCTGGCTAAGTTGTTGATCTAAAATCGGTTGTAATGCAAGCACTAATTGCGAAATTTGCGGATTAGCCAATGCCACAATGTTGTGTTCACGAAGGTTAATGAGGGCTTCATTATTCACATTTGGCACAATCACTGGCACATTACCAATCAGCGAGGTAATGCCAAACAGATCGAGAATAATACAGCCCGCTTGAGCGGCTTTTGCTAAGGTTTCTGCTTGAGCCATTGGGGCAGCAAATAACACATGGGTAAATTGCGACCAATCAAGATTATCTAATTCAAATTGCTCAACGGCTTTCGTGCCGAAACGGAGGTTTTGCTCTTCGCCAAAAGGTTCGATTTCAACCGCAGAAACTTTATCAAAGGTCAAATTACTGTTTTCTAATGCTTCAAGTAATTTTTCAGCTAGGGTAAAATCAGCGGCAATGGCGAGATAAATTTGAGACATTTTATCTTCCTTATTTGCATTTAAAGTGTATAAAGCATGATTATAACCTAATTTCAAGGAGCGAGTGATGACACCAGCGGTAAATCTTTTGAAAAAACAGAAAATTGCTTTCCAACTACACCCATACGAACACGATCCGAATAACACGAATTTTGGGCAAGAAGCGGTCGAAAAATTAGGCATTGATGCAAATCAGACGTTTAAAACGTTGTTAGTGGCAGAAAATGGCGATCAGAAGAAACTTGCTGTGATGGTTGTGCCCGTTTCAAGCACGTTAAATTTGAAAAAAGCGGCTCACGCCTTAGGCGTAAAAAAAGTAGAAATGGCAGATAAAGAAATCGCACAAAAAATAACAGGCTATCTGCTTGGGGGTATTAGTCCACTTGGGCAGAAAAAACGTTTACCTACGGTGATCGATGAATCGGCAACGCTGTTTGCAACAATGTTTGTTTCAGGCGGAAAACGTGGTTTAGACGTAGAACTCGCCCCACAAGATTTAGCGAAAGTGTTGGATGCGAAGTTTATGGAGATTAGAGATTAAACGAAAATGTTGGAGGCGGAAAAATCAGTCATCATTCCACCTCTCTTCTTATTTTTGATTATTCAAAATCTCATTCATCAATTGAATATCAATGTGGCAATAGCCATTTGGATTTTTATCTAAATAATCTTGATGATACTCTTCCGCAGGGAAATAGTGCTCAAGCGGTTTATTTTCAACAGCAAGTGGCTGATTATATTGTGCTTGCAGTGAATTTAAAGCCTGAGTAACCACATCTTTATCGGCTAAATTGCTGTAATAAATGCCCGTGCGATATTGAATACCTTTATCTTCGCCTTGTTGATTGATACTGATTGGATCAATCACTTTAAAATAGTAATCTAGCAAAGTTTCAAGGCTAATTTTATTCGCATCATAAGTTACTTTTACCACTTCTGCATGTCCACTTCCTGAGCATACATCTTGATAGCTTGGATTTTCGGTGCTGCCATTGGCATAGCCTGATTGAGCATCAATCACACCGTTAATACGTTGCATAAAGGCTTCAGTTCCCCAAAAGCAGCCACCCGCTAAATAAATTTCACGAATATTTGACATAAATCCCTCGTTATTCTTTTGTTTGTAATGAATAGAAAAATGTACCTTGTATTATAGAACTGAAAATCGTCTTTCCAATAGTAAATAAGTGCCCTGAATAATCCAACCAACGGTTAAAGCAAAAAGGATCGTGCTGATGCCAAAGGTTCCCCCCATAAAAATGCCGAAACAGCAAACACTAATTTCAATAGCTGTCCGAACACGACCTACATTCCAACCATATTTTTGGCAAATACCTACCATTAACCCATCACGAGGACCAGTGCCTAATTTGCAGGAAAGATAGAAAGCTGTACCAATGCTGAAGATGATAATACCGAAGATCATATAAAAAATACGAGTAGATAAGAGTTCAGGCGGTTCTACCCATTTGGTTGTTTGATCGATAAAAAAGGAGATGATGAGTACGTTGAGAATCGTCCCTAAACCAAATTTAAGTTTGAAAGGGATCCAAAATAGGAGAACAATCACACTAATTAATGCAATTGCCCAACCAATGGACATTCCTGTTTGTAAGGCTAAACCTTGCGAAAGCACCGTCCAAGGTGCATTACCTAATTTAGCAGAAACAAGCAAGCCTTCGCCAATGCCCATAATTGCCATAGCAATAGAGATAATCAGCAAATTGGTAGGTTCGATTTGCCATTGATGCTTGGCTGCCCAAGGCATAAGTGGAATAGGCGTTTTTTTCGACATAATGTGTAGCGATAAAATTGTTTTAGTCGTTGAAAATAATATAGCATAAACAAATTGTATTTTTATAATATTTCGGAATAAAAAATAATTAAGATTTTTTAATCAATAGCATAAAAGTTTGATAAAAATCAGAAGATTTTTTTTTAAAAAGTCGTTATAGTAACCAAACTTTTTTACCACTTCGTTTTTTTAAGTAAAAAACGATTAATATTTCACTTTTTTGAGGTTTTTATGGACGCTTTAAACAGCCTTTTAGGTATTGTTGTATTGCTTTTAATTGCCTTTTTACTTTCTTCAAATAAAAAAGCAATTAATTATCGAACTGTATTAGGTGCGTTGGGTTTACAAGTTGGGCTTGGTGCATTAATTCTTTACGTTCCCGCAGGCCGCCATGTATTACAAGCATTGGCTGATGGCGTAAATAACGTAATCGGTTATGGCTTTGAAGGTATTAAATTCGTATTTGGTGGCTTAGCAAGCGATAAAATTTTCGAAGTAATGGGCGGTGATGGTTTTATTTTCGCAGTTCGTGTTCTCCCTTCAATCGTATTCTTCTCTGCATTAATCTCTCTTCTTTATTACATTGGCGTAATGCAATGGATCATCAAAATTATTGGTGGCGGCTTACAAAAATTATTAGGCACTTCAAAAGCAGAATCTATGTCTGCAGCGGCTAACATTTTCGTAGGTCAAACTGAAGCACCTTTGATCGTAAAACCTTACATCAGCAAAATGACTGAATCTGAGTTATTTGCAGTAATGGCAGGTGGTCTTGCTTCTATTGCAGGTTCTGTAATGGCAGGTTATGCAGGTATGGGTGTGCCATTAACCTACTTAATTGCAGCATCATTTATGGCAGCACCAGCAGGTTTATTATTTGCAAAAATTTTAGTACCACAAACTGAATCATTTAACGATGACATGGCGAAGGTTGAAATGGAACAACCTGCGAATATCCTTGATGCTGCTGCTGCGGGTGCAGGTGCAGGTATGCAACTTGCATTAAACGTTGGTGCAATGTTAATCGCATTCGTCGCATTAATCGCATTATTAAACGGTATCTTAGGCGGTATCGGTGGTTGGATTGGTATGCCAGAGCTTTCATTAGGTATGCTTTTCGGCTACATTTTCCGACCGCTTGCATGGGTAATCGGTGTACCATGGGAAGAAGCACACATTGCAGGTCAAATGATTGGTACGAAATTAGCAATCAACGAATTCGTCGGTTATTTAGAGTTTACTAAATACTTATCTCCTGAAGCTCCTGTAATGCTAACCGATAAAACTAAAGCAATTATTACCTTTGCATTGTGTGGTTTTGCAAACTTCAGTTCAATTGCAATCTTAATTGGTGGTTTAGGTGGTATGGCACCAAATCGTCGTGGTGATATTGCTCGTCTTGGTATCAAGGCGGTTATTGCCGGTTCATTGGCTAACTTAATGAGTGCAACCATTGCAGGCTTATTTATCGGTTTAGGCGGTTCGATCGCATAATCAAAATTTAATCTACATAACACCACGGTTAACGTGGTGTTATACTTTATAGCAACCGAAAACGTTTGCTTAAGTTTTCATCAATTCTCACTTGAGAATGTTTTTATATATAAAGAGGAAAGAAAAATGACTCCACATATTAATGCTCCTGAAGGTGCTTTTGCTGATGTTGTAATTATGCCAGGTGACCCACTTCGTGCTAAATACATTGCAGAAAAATTCTTAGACGATGCGAAATTAGTGACTGACGTTCGTAACATGTTTGGTTACACAGGTACTTACAAAGGTCGCCGCATCTCTGTAATGGGACACGGTATGGGAATTCCTTCAGCATCTATCTACACCAAAGAGTTAATCACCGAATACGGCGTAAAAAAAATTATCCGTGTTGGTACTTGTGGTGCAGTACGCCCAGATGTACACGTTTATGATGTAGTAATCGGTTTAGGAGCTTGCACAGACTCAAAAGTAAACCGTATCCGTTTCAAAGATAACGACTTCGCACCAATCGCAGACTTTGGTATGACTATGGCAGCGGTTGAAGCGGCAAAACAAAAAGGTATCGAAGTGAAAGTGGGTAACTTATTTAGTGCTGATTTATTCTACACACCAGACGTTGAAATGTTCGACTTGATGGAAAAATACGGCATCGTAGGTGTTGAAATGGAAGCGGCTGGCGTGTATGCGGTAGCTGCTGAATACGGTGCAAAAGCATTAGCAATTTGTACAGTATCTGACCACATTCGTACGCACGAAGTGACTAGTGCAGAAGAACGTCAATTAACCTTTAACGGTATGATTGAAATCGCATTAGAATCTGTGTTAATTGGTGACCAACAATAATTGATTGAATTATCCCTCAAACGAAAGTTTGGGGGATTTTTATATCTGCTATTTACTCAATATTTTGCATAATTATGCAATTTTATTGTGATGAAATTCAATTCAGTATAAACTACCCAAAATTCAAAAAAACAGGAAGCCAATATGAGCAAATACAAAATTTTCGTCGATGGTGCTGTCGGCACAACAGGTTTACGCATTTTCGATCGCTTAGGACAAGCGGACGATATTGAATTACTGACCTTACCAGAGGAACAACGCAAAGATTTGAATGCTCGTGTGGCAAAAGTAGCTGAGGCGGATTTAACTTTTCTTTGCTTGCCAGATAAAGCCTCAAAAGAGCTTGTCGCTCACGTGCCTGTGAACGCTCGTATTTGCGATACTTCAACGGCTCATCGGGTTAATCCTGATTGGGTTTATGGGTTTGCAGAACTTTCAGGGCAGCGTGAAAAACTCAAAAATGCGAACCGCGTTGCTGTGCCAGGTTGCCACGCGACAGGCTATATTGCTTTGGTTCGCCCATTGATTGAAAAAGGTATTTTGCCTGAAGATTACCCACTTTCTTGCCACTCTTTAACAGGCTATTCGGGTGGTGGTAAAGGGATGATTGCGGAATATGCAGATGCAAAGCGTGCTGAAAAATATGATGCCCCGCGCGTGTATGGCTTGAGCTTAAAGCACAAACACTTGCCTGAAATGCAAGTGATGACAGGGGCGAGCCAACCACCAATTTTTACTCCTGTGGTGGCAGACTATTATAGCGGAATGTTGGTTAGCGTACCTGTACCAATCATTGCCTTACAAGCGGTCAAAAATGGCGAAGATGTTGCAAAATTATTGGCGGATTATTATCAAGATTCTAAACTGATTGGTGTGCATAATTATGCAGAAATGCCAGAGGATAATATGCTTGCGTCGAACCAATTAAGCGGTAAAGATAACCTCGAAATTTTTGTTTATGGTAACGAGACTCAGCTGTTATTGGTTGCTCGCTTTGATAATTTGGGTAAAGGTGCATCGGGGGCAGCGGTGCAATGTATGAATATTATGCTTGGGCGTGAAGAAACCGCTGGGCTTGAACTTTAAGGAAAAATATGCAAACAGAAGAGATTATCCAATTCGCAAATCTATTAGAAAAATCGACCGCTTACCTCGCAAAATGGCAAGGTAAAACCCTCGTGGTGAAATATGGCGGCAATGCGATGATCAATGAAATGCTCAAACAAGCAGTAATGAAAGATATTTTATTACTCAATCAATTAGGTGTAAAAATCGTACTGGTACACGGCGGTGGCCCTGAAATTTCTCAAGGTATTAAGTTACTCGGCAAGGAACCGCAATTTATCAACGGATTACGTGTTACCGATAAAGAAACCATCGACGTGGTGCTACAAATGTTGGCAGGAAAAGTGAATAAAAGCCTTGTTGCTTTGCTTAAAGGCAAAGGCGTGGGGCTATGCGGGGCAGACGGTGCAATGATTGAGTGCGAGAAATTGCAAGCGGATGTGGATTACGGCTTTGTGGGCAATATCACCAAAGTGAATACTCAGTTGTTGGAACTGGCACTGAACGCCAACCTGATTCCCGTGATTTCAACGGTCGGTGTAGATACAAGCGGTCAAATTTATAATATCAATGCCGACACCGCCGCAAGTGAAATTGCAATGGCATTGAAAGCGGAAAAATTAGTGAGTATGACTGATATTGCAGGGTTATTACGTGATCGTTTTGATGAGAGTACGCTCATTCCCGAAGTGAATGTCGAAGACATACACGCCCTCATTGATGAGGGCATTATCGCAGGCGGAATGATCCCGAAAATTGCTTGCTGTATGGATTTTATCCAAGCAGGTGGCAAAGAGGCTTCAATTATTGACGGGCGAGTAGAACACGCCATTTTGCTTGAAATGTTGAGCGACAAAGGCAACAGCACAAGGTTTTATGCGTAAAAATCCCCTTCTTTAGAAAAGAGGGGTTAGGGGAGATTTGATTGCGATATCGATTTCCTCTATGTAGCTTAATTTTGCAAACATTATCGAAAAATTAACCGCTTTCTTCGGTAATACCTTCTGCCAAATCTCCCCCAGCCCCTCTTTGCTAAAGAGGGGAGCTATAAATAAGCGGTGAAATTTTAAAGGAAAAAACACAATGACAAACACAACCAGCAATGAAATAAAACAATTAGACAGCGATTACATCGCCCAAACTTACGGCAGATTTAACCTTGCACTCTCACACGGCAAAGGCTGCCAAGTGTGGGATTTTGAAGGCAACGAATATTTAGACTTTACCAGCGGTATCGGCGTAAACAGCCTTGGTTGGGCAGATGAAGATTGGCTAAAAGCGGTTGTACACCAAGCAAGCTCACTTGCCCACACTTCAAACTTATTCTTCACCGAGCCTTCTTCTCGTTTAGCTAAAAAATTGGCAGAAGCAAGCGGTCTAAAACGTGTCTTCTTTGCCAACTCTGGTGCAGAAGCGAACGAAGGGGCGATCAAAACTGCACGTAAATATAGCCACGATAAATATGGAAAAGATCGTGCAACCGTTTTAACGCTAGTCAATTCTTTTCATGGACGCACCATTTCAACCCTTTCTGCTACAGGACAAGAGGTATTCCACCAACATTTTTTCCCATTCACCAAAGGTTTCGATCACACGCCAGCCAATGAACTACGAGCACTTGAAACGCGTTTAGGACAAAAAGATGTGTGTGCCATTATTTTGGAAGTCGTGCAAGGTGAAGGTGGAGTTTGCTCGTTAGATCACGAATATTTGCAAGGCGTACAAGCTCTCTGTCATCAATATGATGTGCTGTTGATTATTGATGAAGTGCAAACGGGGATTGGCCGTACGGGCACAATGTTTGCCTACCAACAATTTGGTTTAACACCAGATATCATTACGCTTGCCAAAGGCTTGGGCGGTGGCTTACCTATCGGGGCGTTTGTATTGGGCGAGAAAGTGCAAGATACACTTGGCAAGAGCGATCACGGCTCCACTTTCGGGGCAAACCCTGTAAGTTGTGCAGGAGCGAATGCGGTGCTTGCGAAAATTGATGATGCATTTTTAGCTGAAATCAAACGCAAAGGCGAAAAATTGCAAAAAGCATTAGCAGCATTGCCAAAAGTAAAATCCGTTTCAGGCTTAGGCTTGATGATTGGTGTAGAGTTTGAAGAAGGCACAAAAGCTGCGGATATTGTTGCAAAATGTATCGAAAAAGGCGTGCTTTTCCTAACGGCTAAAACCAAGTTACGCTTATTACCGCCGTTGATTATCAACGATGAACAGATTGAGAAAGGGATTGCACTCTTGAAAGAGGTGTTAGAAGCGTAATACTTGACCTATTTATTATTTTAGGGCGTAGAGATTTTTAAATTTATACGCCTTATTAATACAGATGTAATTAACAGGCATAGTAGACAAAATAGTTGCGATGCCTGTTATATGAGTGGTTTTAATGGCGATAATTTTAACAATCTTTACCGTTCAAATCCATTGTAAACGCAAAACACGTCAATACAGAAAACGCTCCGATAGAAAAACGTAAGAACTCGCTTTGGTTCTGATTTCCAAACGTTTAATCGACTGGCGCATTTTCGAGCTTTTATTGGTGGGCACAAGCCAATTTTATTGGGAAAAAGTGGCATCACAGTCGCCACAACACCCCAAAGCCGTGCCCGAGCAATTCAATGAAAAAACGA
This sequence comes from Haemophilus parahaemolyticus, assembly GCF_002015035.1. Lineage (GTDB taxonomy): Bacteria > Pseudomonadota > Gammaproteobacteria > Enterobacterales > Pasteurellaceae > Haemophilus_A > Haemophilus_A parahaemolyticus. The sequence continues at coordinate 142,949 of NZ_MUXY01000001.1, forward strand.
AATACAAGGTTCTTAAGCCTTACGCCACGTAGTCCCATTTGGCGTATCTTCAAGTACGATATTCATTGCTTTTAATTTATCACGTACTTCATCCGCTATAGCCCAATTTTTCGCTGCTTTCGCTTCATTACGTTGTTTGATTAAAGCTTCGATTTCCGCTGCTTCATCATCATTCGCCCCCCCTTTTAAGAAGGTTTCTGGATCTTGCTCTAATAAACCAAGCACTCCCGCCAACTCTTTTAAGCAAACTGCTAAACCATTCGCTGTTTCGGCATCTTCTGTTTTAAGTTTATTCACTTCACGAGCGATTTCGAATAAAACGGCTAATGCTCCTGGTGTGTTGAAATCATCATCCATTGCGATTTTGAACGCTTCAACATATTGCTCTCCGCCCTTTGCAGGAACCGTTAGATCGCACCCACGCAATGCCGTGTATAAACGTTCTAGTGCCGAACGTGCTAAATTTAAGTTATCAATGCTGTAATCAAGCAAGCTGCGATAATGTGCTGTTAAGAAGAAATAACGTAGGCTTTCAGCATCGTATAAATCAAGCATATAACGAATGCTAAAGAAGTTACCGAGCGATTTTGACATCTTCTCTCTATCAATTGTGAGCATACCCGTATGTAGCCAGTAATTCACATAATCGCCGTGATGAGCACAGCAAGATTGGGCGATTTCGTTTTCGTGGTGAGGGAACATTAAATCTGAACCTCCGCCGTGAATATCAAAATGTTCACCCAGTTCTTTACTGTTCATTGCAGAACATTCGATATGCCAACCAGGGCGACCTTTGCCCCAAGGGCTTTCCCAACTTGGTTCATTCTCTTTCGACATTTTCCAAAGCACGAAATCCATCGGATTTTTCTTCACGGATTTAATTTCCACACGTGCACCTGCTTGGAGCTGGTCTAAATTTTGGCGAGAAAGAGCCCCATATTTCGGGAAAGATTCCACATCAAACATCACATCGCCATCTGCTGCCACATAGGCATGACCGTTGGCGATAAGCTTTTCCACCATCGCAATAATTTCAGGAATATGATGGGTTGCACGTGGCTCAACATCTGGGCGAAGAATGTTTAACGCATCAAAATCTTTGTGCATTTCGGCAATCATTCGATCAACTAGCTGATCGCAAGTTTCATTATTTTCAATCGCACGTTTGATGATTTTATCATCCACATCGGTAATGTTACGTACATAATGCAAGTTATAGCCAGAATAGCGAAGATAGCGTGCGATCACATCAAAAGAGACAAAGGTACGACCGTGCCCAAAATGACAAAGATCGTAAACCGTTACACCACAGACATACATCCCAACTTGGTTGGGATTAATCGGTTTAAATTCTTCTTTTTCACGTTTTAGCGTATTGTAAATTTTGAGCATAAGATCCTCGTTGATGACATAAAGAAAGGAATTGCAAACGGCAAAGTAAAATCAACCGCTTACCGTTTGTAAACGGTAGGAAGTGTAGCAAATAAGCGGTAAAAATAAGAGGATTTTTTGCAAAATCCTCTTAAAAAGTTGGTTGAATACGCGTATTCGAAAAGATTAGAACCAGAATAAATACCCAATTGTGCCAATCACAAACACACAGATAATATTAAGCCCAAAACCAGCCTTAACCATCTCAGTCTGTTTGATCATTCCCGTACCGAATACGATCGCATTTGGTGGAGTGGCAACTGGCAACATAAAGGCACAAGATGCACCTAAACCGATAATCAATGCTAAGCCAAGCGATTGAATATTTAAGGCCTCAGCGATTGAGATAAAAATTGGCACAAGCAATGCCGCACTAGCGGTATTTGAGGTAAACTCAGTCAAGAAGATAATGAAGGTTGCTACAATTAAACCAATGATGTAATAATGACCGCCTTCAATAAAGGATACAATACCATCTGCCATAATTTTGCTTGCACCAGTATGCCCTAAAATCGCACTTAAGGTTAAGCCGCCCCCGAAGAGGAATAACACGCCCCATTCTGTACCTTCTTGAATTTGTTTCCACGTTGCTATGCGAGTGATACAAATAACCGCTGTAGAAATTAAAGCAATAATGGTATCGAAACTTGCAATTTTGCCTTGTAATCCAAGTAAACTTGAAAGTGCTGGATTAATTTTTGAGCTAAAAATCCAACCAGTTGCTGTTAATGCGAAAATAATTAAGGTTAAGATGCGAGTTGGCGTTAGCTCAATTTTCTCGAAAGATTGTTCAAATTTAACATCAAAACGAGGGCGAAAAACGACATAAAGCACGCCTATCATCAATGGCATTAAAATCAGCATAATTGGCAAACCATATTTCATCCATTCTGCAAATGAAACGCCTAATTGCGTTGCGACAATCCCATTTGGAGGGCTACCAACAAGTGTACCCATACCGCCAATACTTGCACTATAAGCAATACCAAGCAGCACGAAAACATAAGTGTTGTGATCGCGTTTCGAGTCGAGTTTGCTTAAAATTCCCATTGCAAGCGGTAACATCATTGCTGCAGTTGCTGTATTGCTCATCCACATTGAAAGGAATGCAGTAACAGAAAAGAGGTAAATCGCAGCCACAGAGAGCTTTCCATGCGACATTGCCATGATTTTATTGGCAATCAAGCGATCCAAATTTTGAATATGAAGTGCAGTTGCGAGTGCAAAGCCACCAAAGAATAAGAAGATGGTTGGATCAGCGAAAGCGGCAAGAGCCTCTTTAGATTTCACCAAGCCAAGCAAAATACCTAGAATAGGCACAAGCAATGCCGTTACTGTTACGTTAAGTGCTTCAGTAAGCCATAAAATCGCAATAAACACGAGCAACGCCAAACTTTTATTGGCTTCAGGTGTAAAAGGTAAAGTATTCAAAAGAATAAAAAAGAGTACCACATCAGCAATAAAAATCAGATTATTACGAGTGTTTACTTTTTTAATTGAGCTTAGATTAGTATCCATAAAGTCCCCCACAGCTAAATAGCAAAAAGATGACTTAATATATACATAAACTGAAGTAGAAAAAAACAAAATGTAATAAAATTGTGAAGTAAGTCACAAAATTATTACATTTTAGATCTAATTAGGTGGGAAATTTATTTTAAGCGTTCAAACCCTTTTTCTAAATCGGCAATTAAGTCTTCCACTGCTTCTAAACCGACATGAATACGAATCAATGTGCCAGTTAATTTACGTTCAATACCAGGACGAATACGTGCGATTTCCGCTGGTTGATTTGCCAAAATAAGTGATTCAAAACCGCCCCAAGAGTATGCCATCGTAAAGAGTTCAAAATGGTCAAGGAAGTTTGCCAACTGCTCATCGCTTAGTTTTTGGTGAAGTTCAAACGAAAAAAGACCGCTTGCACCGCTAAAATCACGCTTGAAAAATTCGTGACCAGGGCAACTAGGCAACGCAGGATGGAACACCGCTTTTACTTCTGGGCGTTGAGCTAACCACTCGGCAATTTGAAGCGAGCGTTCACCATGTTCTTTTAAGCGAATTCCCAATGTACGTAAACCACGAGCCGTCATATAAGCCGAATCCGCATCCACCATTTGCCCCATTAAATAAGAGCGTTCTCGAAGTTGATCCCAACAACGTTCGTTAGAAACTGCCGTACCAATCATTACATCTGAATGCCCAACTAAATATTTAGTACCTGCTTGAATAGAAATATCGATCCCGTGTGAAAGTGCAGGGAACAACACGCCACCGCCCCAAGTGTTATCAATCATAATCACGATTTCAGGATTCACTTCACGAGCCACTCGCACGAGAGTTGGAATATCAGGCACTTCCATCGTAAGTGAGCTAGGACTTTCTAAGAAAAGCACCTTTGTGTTTGGCTGAATGAGCTCACGAATCCCCTCGCCAATCATTGGATCGTAATAAGTCGTCGCCACGCCCATGTTTTTTAAAATCACATTGCAGAAATCCTGGGTGGGTTCATATGCTGCCCCCGTCATCAATACATGATCGCTTTGTGCTACAAAAGCTAAAATCGCATTAGTTACCGCTGCCGCCCCACAAGGATAGAGATAACAACCTGCTCCGCCTTCAAGTTCGCACATCGCGTCTTGGAGGGCGAAGTGAGTCAACGTACCGCGGCGACCATAAAATAACTCACCTTTGTAACGGTTTTTGGTTGCGTGTTTTTTATCAGCAACAGTTGGAAAAACAAGTGATGAAGCACGTTGAACGACAGTATTCACCGAGCCTTGTGTATAGCGAGGTTTACGCCCTGCATGGACAAGTTTAGTTTCTAAATTTGAGAATAAAGTGTCTGACATATAATTTCCTGTAAAATGCAAAATAAGCGGTAAGATTTTAGAGCGATTTTACAATCTTTGACAAGGCTTTTCTAATTATAGAAATAAGCCACGCAATGCGTGGCTCTAGCTTAGGAAAATGTATTATTGAGCAAGCAAAATTCTCGCTGCTTCTACTACCGTAGCAACCGCTGCTTCTTCAGTTGCTTTCATTGTAGCTTCATTTGGAATCTCTTGTTGTGTGCGGTTTACAATTACGCCTGCAACCATCCCTGCACGTAAACCTAATGCTGAACACATTGTAAGCAGCGTTGCGGATTCCATTTCATAGTTCATGACATGTAAATCCTGCCACTCTTTGAGTGTACCTCTAAATTGAGCACACACTTTGCCTGTATAGGTGTCGTAACGTTCTTGCCCTGGGTAGAAAGTATCCGATGAAGCAGTTATTCCTACAAAAGTTTTCACGCCTTGTTTTTGGGCTGCTTGATAAAGTGCAGTCGTACATTCAAAATCGGCAACTGCTGGGTAAGCAAGTGGTGCGAAATGTTGGCTTGCACCGTCTAAACGAACTGAACCTGTGGTCACTAACAAATTCCCCACTTCAATATGCGGTTGGATTGCCCCAGTTGTGCCCACACGCAAGAAGGTGCGGATACCAAGTTGAGCAAGCTCTTCAACACAGATTGAGGTAGATGGTCCGCCAATCCCTGTTGAGCAAACCACAACAGCTTGGTCACCAATAAAACCTAACCACGAGTTAAATTCGCGATGACTTGCCAAGAATTCTGGATTTGCTAATTGTTTGGCGATACGTTCGCTACGCGCAGGATCACCTGGAATAATCGCAAGCGTTGCCCCTTTTAACATCGGCTTGGTTAAACCTAAATGGAAAACTTCAGACATTTTTTTCTCCTTTCCTTTTGTCCTGTTTAAGTAAAGTTTAACACATCTTTTCATTAAACATTTTGAGGTAAAACAAGTTTTTAAGCCAAAACAAAATAAAAATAGCAAATAGTGATTATTTTCATAATAGTTGAAATCCGAATCGCTGTTGAAAAGCGTAAAATAAGGCGACTGCTCACATGAACTCGTGGTTTGCAGAGATTAATGCGGAATAAAATAGGTGTGGTTTTGATGTGAGACGTGTTTGAGTCTTGGGAGTAATACGGTAAAGCCATAAGAAAATCTATTTCACCAAATATTGTTGTAGGGATCGGCTTTATGCTTGTCCTTCTCTATGCCTACGTTTAATTGGACGAGGATAACCCCCGTCCCTACGAAAAATTAAGCAAGAAATTTAGTAAACAAACCGATAATAAACACTATGGTGATACGGCTCGTTTGCTTGCGAAATCCCACCAAATGCTGCAAGTTCTGGGTGATTTGGGCTGTCTGGGAAAAACTCGGGTTCTAACGCTACGCCTGCATAATCTTCACAAGCATCACTCTCGCCACGAGGCTGCCCAGCAAGCCAGTTACCTGTGTAAAGTTGCACCGCTGGCATTGACGTTTCAAGGCGTAATTGCAAGTCTTCCACACTTAAACAAGCGGTGAAATTTTGGTTTTCTTTTGCAATTAAAAAGGCGTGATCGTAGCCTCGTACCACACGTTGGTCTGTATCGGCAAGCAAATCTTCCTCAATCGCTTTAGGTTGGCGGAAGTCAAAACTGGTGCTGTCTACTGCTTTTAATAAGCCGTTTGGAATGCCATTCTCGCCAACGGGTAAATAGTGCGATGCGTTGATTTGCAAGCTATGATGGTGAATGGTGGTGCTGCCATCTAAGTTAAAATAGGCGTGATTGGTTAAGCAAAGTGGGGTTGCTTGGTCGCTTAGTGCATCAAAATAGACTTCAAGCTGATTATCAGTTAGACGATAAGTTACCGTTGCTTTTACTTCTCCGCCAAATCCCTCTTCGCCATCTGCAAAAGTGTAACCAAATTTAACCGCTTGCGGGCTCTGTTCTAGCACTTGCCATTCCACAAAACTCGCCCCTTTCACGCCGCCGTGCAGATTGTTCTCTCCATTATTTTTCGCCAGTTGGTACACTTTACCATTCAGTTCATATTTACCATTTGCGATGCGGTTCGCATAACGTCCAACGGTTGCACCAAAATAAGCAGACTGCTCTGCCCAACGTTCTGGTGTAGTTGTAACTAACACTTCGCGATCACCTTTTGGGTGTTTGACAACGCAAGAGAGCCAAGAAGCACCAAAGTTGGAAAGGGTAATTTTGAGATGATTGTTTTCGAGGGTAAAGGTTTTCATAGAGAACTTCTTTTCAAAGAATAAAGGCTGTATATACTAATTTCTCCGTAAATAAGTACTGTCAAATCTCCCCTACCCCTCTTTGCTAAAGAGGGGGATTCTTTAGTAAAAAAAGAGATACAGCCTCATATACATTTAGTGGTATAGAAAGATAATCTAAAAATCTCCTAAGATTTCCCCCCTCTTTGACAAAGAGGAGTAGGAGAGATTTGGCAGAAGAAAAAACGGAAAAATTATTTTATTTTAGTTTATGAAACCACTCTCACTCCATCACCCGCAGTGCAGAGATAGAAGGTTTCTTTAATGCCTGTTTGTTTTTCGTAGTTGTCGGCAATCAATTGGCGTAACGCCTCCACTTTCTCATTTGGCACAAGGCAGACGATACAACCGCCAAAGCCGCCGCCCGTCATACGAGCACCACCGTTTTTGCCAATCGCAACTTGTGCGAGTTCTACCAAGTAGTCAATTTCAGGAATGGTAATTTCAAAATCATCACGCATTGAATCGTGTGATTCGCCCATCAATTGACCAAGTTTCACCATATCATTCGCTTTTAAGGCTGCAACTGCATCCAACACGCGTTGATCTTCATAAACCACGTGTTTTGCACGTTTATAAGCCAATTCGCTTTCAGCTTTTAACTCATTTTCGCGTGCGTGGAATTGCTCAGGCGTTACATCTCGAAGAGCTTTTACGCCAAAGAATTTAGCCGCTTGTTCGCATTCTTGACGACGGCTGTTGTATTCACCTGTGACTAAATCGTGTTTCACGTTAGAGTTGATAATCGCAATGGAATAGCCGTGCGGCACAGGCGTTGGGGTAATCTCAAGGCTGCGGCAGTCAATCATAATTAAGTGGTCTTTGTGCCCTAATGCAGAGGTAAGTTGATCCATATTACCGCAGTTTGCACCCACAAATTTATTCTCTGCTTTTTGTCCGATAAGGGCAATTTGAGCAAGCGAAAGCGGTAAGTTGCCTAACACTTGACAGGTTTTGCCGATAGAAATCTCAAGTGCGGCAGAAGAACTTAAGCCTGATGACATCGGCACATCGCTGGTCATCACTAAATCCGCCCCTTGTTTAAATTCTGGGCATTGTTCTTGCACATATTTCACCACGCCACGCACATAATTTGCCCATTTGTGTTCGCTTTGGGTAAAATCTTGGCTTAAATCGAATTCGTCTTGTTCGTTAATATCAATCGCATACACACGCCAAATACTATCGTTGCGTTTTGCGAAGCTGACCGCCATTCCGTAGTTGATCGCACAAGGCATGACAAAGCCATCGTTGTAATCAGTATGCTCGCCAATAATATTTACGCGACCTGGTGCGAAAACAGTTTGTTCTGCGTTATAGCCATAATGCTCAGTGAATTTTTGTTGAGAAAGTTGTTGTGGGGTCATTGGCTATCTCCTTATTTTTTATCTTTATAGTGAACGCTATCGCTTACTGCATTTAAACGTTCTGCTGCTTGTTCTGGGGTTAAATCGCGTTGGCTTTCTGCCATCATTTCATAGCCCACCATAAATTTACGCACGGTTGCTGAACGTAAAAGTGGCGGATAGAAATGAGCGTGCAACTGCCAGTGAGCGTTTTCTTCACCATTAAATGGAGCAAAATGGAAGCCCATAGAATATGGGAAGCTGATGTTAAATAAGTTATCGTAACGTGTCGTTAATTTTTTCAACGCCAATGCTAAATCTTCACGTTCCGCTTGGTTTAAATCTTCAATCGATTTGAATTGTTTTGCTTTTGGTAATAGCAAAGTTTCAAACGGCCAAGCTGCCCAATAAGGCACAACTGCAATCCAATCTTCAGTTTCAGCGACAATACGTTCGCGTTTTTCTAATTCACGTTTCGCGTAATCAACTAGCAATGGTGAGCCCTGTTTTTTGAAATATTCCGCTTGGCATTCATCTTCAATCGTAATTTCATTCGGTAAAAAATTACTTGCCCAGATTTGACCGTGCGGATGCGGGTTTGAACAGCCCATCATTGAGCCTTTGTTCTCAAAAATTTGTACCCATTGGTAGCGCTGTTTAAGCTCGCGAACCTGTTGTTGCCATACTTGGATCACTTGCTCAATTTCTGGCACGTTAAGTTGAGGTAAGGTTTTGCTATGGTCTGGAGAAAAACAGATCACACGGCTTTCACCTTGTGTATGCGAAATTTGGAACAGTGGATCATCATTTTTCTCTGGTGCTGGTGTGTCTGCAAGCAATGCAGAGAAATCGTTTTTGAACACAAAAGGTTGGGTATATTGCGGATTTTGCTCACCTGTAATGCGTTTATTGCCCGGGCAAAGATAGCAAGTTGGATCGTAACTCGGTTTATTATCAGCGACCATTTCTTCTTGTTGCCCTTGCCATGGACGTTTTGCACGATGTGGCGAGACTAAAATCCATTGATTTTTTAACGGGTTGAAACGGCGATGCGGATGGTCGTTTAAAACAAATTGTTCACTCATAATCATATCCCTAGAGAATTTTTGGAGGAAGTATAGAAGATTTATAAAAAAAAATATGTGACGAACTTCACAATAAGCGATTAAATTTAGAGGAAAACTTACAAAAAATGAGATTTACACTTCATTTTGCTCGGTATTCCTCTCTCCCTTTGTGGATTCCCAAAGATGTCTCGGTAGTGGATTATGATAATATGGTCGGCATGGCAAATTTATTTTTACCACCACTGACTACCGTGCTACTCCACCACTAGAAATAAGTTTGATAGAAAATCACAAAAATACAGAAATTTATCCGATTGAATGCCTGTTGATTGTAAAGAGGCTAGTTGATTAATTCATGTTGTAAGGGAAGATACACGGAATAAAATCGCTCTTTTATCAGCTTTTTATGCTATAATCTTGCTCAATTTTAGCCTTATGATTTAAGACATTCTTTTTTAAATATGATTAGGAAATTTCAATGAGCGAATTAGCCAAAGATATTACCCCCGTCAGTATCGAAGACGAACTTAAAACGTCTTATCTCGACTATGCTATGTCCGTAATTGTTGGACGTGCATTGCCAGATGTACGTGATGGATTAAAACCCGTTCACCGTCGTGTGTTATTCTCAATGGATAGAAATAGCAACACATTTAACCGCCCACACGTAAAATCAGCTCGTGTTGTGGGGGATGTAATCGGTAAATACCACCCACACGGTGACTCCGCAGTGTATGACACTATTGTGCGTATGGCACAGCCATTCTCACTTCGTTATATGTTAGTCGATGGGCAAGGTAACTTTGGTTCAATTGATGGCGACGCAGCCGCTGCTATGCGTTATACCGAAGTGCGTATGCAAAAAATCACTCAGGAATTGCTCACTGATTTAGATAAAGAAACTGTCGATTTCTCGCCAAACTATGATGGCAAAGAGATGATCCCCGACGTGCTTCCAACCAAAATTCCTGCGTTATTAGTGAATGGTTCATCAGGGATTGCGGTTGGTATGGCGACCAACATTCCACCACACAATTTAAATGAAGTATTAGATGGCTGCTTAGCCTATATCGAAAATGAAGAAATTTCGATTGATGAGTTAATGCAATACATTCCAGGTCCTGATTTCCCAACAGGAGCATTAATCAATGGTCGTAAAGGAATTGTAGATGCTTACCATACAGGTCGTGGTAAAGTTTACGTGCGAGCAAAAGCAACCATTGAAACGAGTGCAAAAGGAGCTGAAACAATCATCGTTTCAGAACTACCTTACCAAGTCAATAAAGCTGACTTAGTAAAAAAAATTGAAGAACTTTCAGACGAAAAGAAAATTACTGGTATTTCAGAGGTTAAGGATTTATCACAACGCTCAGGCATTAAAATTGAGATTAAAGTGAAATCTGATGCAGTAGCTGAAGTAGTACTAAATCACCTTTATGCACTTACCCAAATGCAGGTGACTTTTGGTATCAATATGGTCGCACTAGACAACGGTCAGCCAAAAGTGTTGAACCTAAAGCAGATCATTGCTGCCTTTATCAAACACCGCCGTGAAGTAGTTACACGTCGTACTATTTTTGAACTTCGTAAAGCACGCGAAAGAGCACATATCTTAGAAGGCTTGGCAATTGCATTAGCAAATATCGATCCCGTTATTGAGTTAATCCGCCACTCTAAAACAGCAGATGAAGCACGTGAAGGCTTGCTTTCTCGTTCTTGGGCGTTAGGTAATGTTACAGCAATGTTGGATGCAGTAGGTGGGGATGCATCTCGCCCTGAAGATCTCCCTGAACATTTAGGCGTGCGTGATGGTGAATATTACTTATCAGAAGTACAAGCACGTGCGATTTTAGAGTTACGCTTACATCGTTTAACTGGTTTAGAGCACGAAAAAATCGTTGATGAATACAAAGAATTACTCACTGAAATTGCAGAATTATTACACATTCTAAACAACGCTGAACGCTTAATGGAAGTGATCCGTGAAGAACTCGAAACGGTAAAATCCTCTTTCGGAGATGAGCGTCGTACTGAAATAACTGCTGCATCAGGTGATATTAATATTGAAGACTTAATCGCCCAAGAAGATGTCGTAGTCACACTTTCTCACGCAGGTTATGTGAAATATCAACCACTTTCAGACTATGAAGCACAACGCCGTGGCGGTAAAGGTAAATCAGCCACGAAGATGAAAGAAGATGACTTCATCGAGAAATTATTGGTGGCAAATACCCACGACACTATCCTTTGCTTCTCAAGCCGTGGTCGTTTATATCAATTGAAGGTGTATCAATTACCACAAGCTAGCCGTGGGGCACGTGGTACACCAATTGTGAATATTCTACCGCTTGTGAAAGAAGAAAATGAGCGTATTACAGCGATTTTACCAATTCCAAATGGCGAATTCTCGGCAGATAAATTCGTCTTTATGGCAACCGCAAGTGGCGTAGTGAAGAAAGTCGCATTAGATGCATTTAGCAATGTGCGTGCGAACGGTCTCATTGCACTAACACTGCGTGATGGCGATGAACTTATCGGTGTTGATATTACCAACGGCGAAAGCGAAATTATGTTGTTCTCTGCACAAGGTCGTGTGGTTCGTTTCGAAGAAAAAGCGGTACGTGCAATGGGGCGAGCTGCAACAGGTGTTCGCGGCATTAAACTGGCAACCAAAGAAATCAGTGATGACGTGGAAGAAGCGGAAATCGTTGATATCGAAAGCGAAGAGAACGATGAAAGCATCAACCTCAACACTGATAAAGTCGTTTCACTCGTCATTCCACGCGCTGAAGGCGATATATTAACCGTCACACAAAACGGCTATGGTAAACGTACGGTGCTTGTGGAATACCCTGTGAAATCACGTGCAACCAAAGGCGTAGTTTCAATTAAAGTGAACGAACGTAACGGCAAAGTAGTTGCAGCCGTTCAAGTAGAAGAAACTGACCAAATTATGTTGATTACCGATGCAGGCACATTAGTTCGCACTCGTGTTTCAGAAGTAAGCCTGGTTGGTCGTAATACGCAAGGTGTTCGCATTATTCGTACCGCAGAAGATGAGCAAGTCGTGAGTCTTGAACGTATTTGTGAGCCTGAAGAGGACGATGAAATTGAACACTCAGAGGGAACAGAAACAGAAAACCGTTCTGAGACGACTGAAGAGTAATTTTTTAAATAAGTTACAAACCCTGTTTAGTACAGGGTTTATTTTTATATATAGCTATGAAACTAATCCGCGTTGCTTTACCCGTACCGTTAAATCGCTATTTCGACTACCTTTTGCCTGATTTTTTCTCTGTGACAAAAGGAGCGAGAGTCAGCGTGCCTTTTGGTTCACAAACCAAAGTCGGCATTGTGATTGATTTTCCTGAAACAAGTGACATTCCTGTCGAAAAACTTAAACCCATCAAAGCAGTGTTAGATTTAGAACCAATTTTTGATGAAGAGATATTTAAACTACTCAACTGGGCTTCGAGCTATTACCACGCTCCAATTGGAGAAGTATTGACTAGTGCGTTACCTGTAAAACTTCGTCAAGGTGATTCAACCGAGCGTACTCAGCCAGACTATTTTATTGTCTCTGAACTCGGATATTCCGCTCTTGAATTAGGTGAGCTTAAGCGGGCGAAAAAGCAGCAAGATTTGCTAAATGAATTGGCACAATTGGCAAATTTGTTTGAAAAACCGACCGCTTGTAGCCCCTCCGCGTGGAAAGGATTGATTGAAAAAGGCTTCATCGAAAAAGTCGATATGCTATTTATTCCCCAATCTTGGCAAGAAAAATTGGGAAATCGACCTCTTGTGAATAGCTCAAATCGCTTGGTATTGAATAAGCAACAGACTTTAGTCGTCAGCCGTTTGAGTATTCGCAACGGGTTTGAAACTTTTTTGCTCAATGGTGTGACAGGTTCTGGAAAAACTGAAATCTATTTGCAGACAATTGAAAGTGCACTTAATCGTGGCGAGCAGGTACTTGTGCTGGTGCCTGAAATTGGTTTAACACCGCAAACTATTCAGCGTTTTAAAGCTCGTTTTAATGTAGAAATGGATGTGCTGCATTCCAATATGAATGAGACTGAACGCCTGAATGCGTGGCTTCGTGCAAGAAATGGTGAGAGTGCAATTGTGATTGGCACGCGCTCAGCACTTTTCACTCAATTCCAAAATCTGGGCTTAATTATTATTGATGAAGAACACGATAGCTCGTTCAAACAGCAAGAAGGCTGGCGTTATCACGCTCGTGATTTAGCGGTCATTCGAGCAAAAAATCTTGCGATTCCAATTATTTTAGGTTCAGCCACACCAAGTTTAGAAAGCGTGCAAAATGTACAGAAAGGTAAGTTTACTGAGCTTACTTTAACCGCTAGAGCGGGTAATGCAGAGCCGGTCAAGCAACAGATCATTGACTTAAAAACACAACGAGTGACAGCAGGGCTTTCAGAGCAGCTATTTGCTAAAATGAAATCTCATTTAGACAAAGGCAACCAAGTGATGCTATTTTTGAACCGCCGCGGTTTCGCCCCTGTGTTGCTCTGCCACGAATGTGGTTGGATATGCCAGTGTGAAGCATGCGATAAACCCTACACGTACCACCAAAAACAACGTGTGTTGCGTTGTCATCACTGCTCTTCGCAACGGATTATTCCTCGCCAATGTGGTCATTGCGGTTCAACCAATTTAGTAACAACTGGCTTAGGCACGGAACAGCTTGAACAAGTACTTAGCGAACAATTCCCCGATTATAAAATTAGCCGTATCGATCGCGATTCAACCGCTCGCAAAGGAGCATTAGAAACGCATCTCAACGATATTCGTGAGGGCAAAAGCCAGATTTTGATTGGCACACAGATGCTTGCAAAAGGGCATCACTTTCCGAATGTGACTTTGGTGGCGATTATCAACGTGGATTCAGCACTGTTTTCAACTGATTTTAGAGCCGAAGAGCGTTTAGCCCAACTTTATTTACAAGTTTCAGGGAGGGCAGGGCGAGCTGAAAAACAGGGGGAAGTCGTTTTACAAACACATTATCCAGACCATCCTTTGCTAAAAAATTTAGTGGAAAAGGGTTACGAAGCTTTTGCAGGAGAAGCACTAAAAATGCGTCAATTGATGATGCTTCCGCCATTCTCCTCGCAAGTGCTGTTTAAAGCGACGAGCAAAAACAGCGAACAAGCGGTACAATTTTTGCAAGAGATGGCAAATTTCTTTGCCCAAAAAGCAAATGATTTAGCCTTGCAAGACTTGCAAATTCGCCCACCTTTTGCTGCACCGCTTGCGAAAAAAGCTGGCTATTACCGTTGGTTACTGCTTATTCAACACCCATCCCGAATGGCTTTGCAAAAATTGCTGAATATGTTTGATGCTGAAAAGGAACAAATAACAGTACCAAGCTCAATTAAGCTAGCGATGGATATTGATCCGCAAGACATTAGTTAGCAACAAAATGGCGAGTTAACCTCGCCATTCCATTCATTATCTAAAATTCGAATTTGCTGACACGTCAATCCTCACACCCCAAAATTTGGTTCACTTCGCTTTTATAAAGCACGGCTTTTGCACCGTAAACCGCTTGGATGCCTCCACCAACTTCTAGCACATCAATAGCCCCCAATGCTTTTAAGCGAGCTTTATTGACTAATTTCACATCTTTTACTGCAACACGTAAGCGTGTAATACATGCATCCACATTTTCGATATTCTCTGCATTGCCTAAGGCTTTAATGATTTCGTGAGCGTTCTCTGTTAAAGATGAAGTTTGTTGCTCTATTACTTCTTCTTGCTCTTCACCGCGACCTGGCGTCATTACATTGAATTTGGTAATTAAGAAGCGGAAACTGAAGTAGTAAAGTGCAGCCCAGAATACGCCTACAATCACCACTTCAATCCAGTTAGTGTTCGCATTGCCTTGCAAGATACCGAATAGCAAGAAGTCGATAAAACCACCTGAGAAGGTGTTACCGATAGAGATATTGAGAATATCTGCGATATAGAAAGAAACTCCATCTAAGAAGGCGTGGAATACATAAAGCCATGGTGCGACGAAGAGGAACATAAACTCAATCGGTTCGGTGATCCCTGTAATGAATGAGGTTAGAGCTGCACCTAAGAATAAACCACCAATTGCTTTACGACGTGCTTTTGGCACGCAGTGATACATTGCTAAACAAGATGCTGGTAAACCAAACATCATCGTATCAAAACGACCAGCGAAGAAACGGGTTCCCTCTGTGAATAAACCTTGATGGTTAGGATCGGCTAGTTGAGCAAAGAAGATTTTTTGAGCACCAACAAACATTTCGCCATTGACCATTTCTGTACCACCTAATTCGGTGTACCAGAATAATGGGTAGATCATATGGTGTAAGCCAACCGCTCCACATAAACGCATTAAGAAACCGTAGAAGAAAGTGCCGACGGCACCCATTGAGGCAATATGTTCACCTGCTGAAACTAACCAATTTTGGAATGTCGGCCAAATGAGGAAGAAGATCGCCCCTACAAAAATAGCTGAAAATGCAGTCACAATGGGTACAAAACGTGAACCACCAAAGAAGCCCAAAATTTGCGGTAATTGAATATTGTGATATTTATTGTGAAGTTTAACAGTAATCAATCCCATCACGAGTGCGCCGATTACACCCGTGTCAATACTTTTCGTTTCAGGTGAGAAGAGCGGAATAAGAGCGGCAATTGTGCCTGTCATAATCAAATAACCAACCACCGTTGCTAAGGCTGCCACGCCTTTATCACGTTTTGCCAAGCCAATCCCTAGCCCAATGCAAAGTAATAAGGCAAGGTTACCAAACACCACCGAACCCGCTGCCGACATAATTTGGAAAATGCCTTGCAACAATGAATTATCCAAAATGGGATACGCCTGCACCGTCGCTTTGTTCGATAAAGCCCCACCAATACCGAGTAATAAACCTGCGGCAGGAAGAATGGCAATCGGCAACATAAATGCCTTGCCGACTTGTTGAAGTTGTTTAAACATATTTGCCTCCTAGCATGTATGTTTATTTCCTTAATAAATTTAGTACTTTAAGGGAATATTACTCCAACTCGTCGTGAAAAAATGTGATGAAGATCACATTTTATAAAAAACAAGCGGTGAATTTCTTGCAAAACTTTGCAGAAAATTCACCTCTTACTACATCAATATAATCCCGCTTTTTCGTACCAAATACGGTTAATAAACCACATCACTTTACCCGTTGGCGTTTGGACGGTAATTTCATCATCTTCCTGTTTACCAATTAAAGCTCGGGCAACGGGTGAATCAATCGAAATCCAGTTTTTCGCAGGGTCAAATTCATCGCATCCCACGATGCGATATTCTGCAATCTCACCCGCTTCGTTTTCTAATTCCACCCAAGCACCAAAAAAGACTTTGCCCTCTTGTTGCGGATGGTAATCGACGATTTGTAGCACTTCTAACCGCTTGGAAAGAAAACGCACGCGGCGGTCGATTTCACGCAAACGACGTTTGCCGTAGATGTATTCTGCATTTTCGCTGCGGTCGCCAAGGGCAGCTGCATCAGAAACGGCTTGGGTCACTTTCGGGCGTTCTTCTTTCCATAAGAATTTCAGCTCTTGGTCTAACATCTGCCAGCCTGAGCGGGTAATATAATTTGATTTTGCCATTCTTTTTCCTAAGCACTAAGCAATAAATTTGCTACTGTTCTTACACCAAGCCCTGTTGCACCCGCTGCCCATAAATCACTTGCGGTCTTACGGAAGGTAGCGGAAGCATCAATATGTAACCAATTTTGTTGATAATTTTCCACAAAATAAGAGAGAAATGCACAAGCTGTGCTTGCACCCGCTCCAACAGGCACAGAACCAATGTTAGCAATATCCGCAAAGTTTGAGCTAATTTGTGTTCGATGGAACGGCTCAAATGGCAAACGCCAGAAAGGTTCATTTTGATTTTTTGCGGCAGTGAATAATGCTGAAATCCAGTTTTCATCCATTGAAAGCACACTGTGATAATCATTCCCCACCGCCACTTTTGCAGCACCTGTGAGTGTTGCTGCATCTAAAATCAACTGTGCATTTTGCTTGCTTGCCTCAATTAAACCATCAGCTAACACCAAACGACCTTCCGCATCGGTGTTTAAAACTTCAGCTGTAACACCATTACGATAGGTAATAATATCGCCCAATTTAAAGGCGTTATGGCTAACCATATTTTCCGCACAGCAGAGATAGAGCTTCACGCGTTTTTGCAAGCCTTGTGCAATCGCTAAACCTAATGCACCTGTAAGCATTGCCGCACCGCCCATATCGGTACGCATTGTAGACATTGAGTCACTTGGTTTTAAGCTATAACCGCCTGTGTCAAAGGTGATGCCTTTGCCGACTAAACAGGCTAATACAGGCTCATCTGCCTTGCCTGTTGGGTTGAAGTCTAACGCCAAGAAAGCGGGTGGATTTTCAGAACCTTTGCCTACTGTCCAAATGCCTGAATAACCTTGTTTTTTTAAATCTTCGCCTAAAATAATTTCCGCAGAAATTGCAGAATTCAAGCCTTTTTTAACCGCTTGTTGAGTAACAAACTCGACCGCTTGTTCAGCTAATTGTACAGGTGTTAATTGGTCAGACGGCTTATTGATGATCGAGCGTGTAAATGTGGTGCACTCAAGGCGTGCATCAAATTCAGCTTGTGCTTCGCCCAAATTGGGATATTGTACTGTGCCGGCATTTTTCACGCTGACGTATCCTTGATGAAATGCCCAGCATTGTTCTAAATCCCAGCCCTTGCCTGCAAGCGTTACCGATAAAATGCCTTGATTTTTAATTTTACGAGCGGCTTGCTGAATAGTGATAAATGCTTCGCTCGCAGATTTCTCGTTAAGATGAATCGTCATTCCATTTTCATTGGCAGAAAGAATGGCTTTTTTGCCCCACTTTTCAGATGCGGGCATATTTAACAGGGTGATTTGCATTGACATAATTATTCCTTATTCTGTAAATTGAATGAAGCGGTCGAATTTTAACAAGAATTTGTTAAATGTTCCTATTCATTTTTCCTTCATTTTCGGGTAATCTCAAGCCATTCTTTCTAAAATATCTCAAACACAATCCTACTCTATACAGGAAAAAAGCATATGAATTTGCACGAATATCAAGCAAAACAACTCTTTAGCCAATACGGGTTACCTATCAATCGTGGCATTGCCTGCCATTCTATTGAAGAAACAGAGCAAGCTCTCAGCCAGCTAAACGGTAATATTTTTGCCGTGAAATGCCAAATCCACGCAGGAGGACGAGGTAAAGCAGGTGGGGTGAAGTTAGTAAAAAATGCCGAGCAAGCTCGCCAGTTTGCGGAACAATGGTTAGGCAAAAGAATGGTGACCTTCCAAACCGATAGCAAAGGCTTACCCGTAAATACCATTTATGTGGAAGAAACTTGCGAGATTGAGCGTGAACTTTATCTTGGGGCGGTGATTGGCCGTAGCTCGCAAAAAGTGGTGTTTATGGCATCCAGTGCGGGCGGAATGGAGATTGAAGAGATCGCTAGAAATACGCCTGAGCTTATCCATAAAATTAGCCTCGATCCTCTCACTAACGCTCAACCCTTCCAAGCACGTGAACTTGCGTTTAAGCTTGGTTTGAAAGGGACAGAAATCAAACAATTTACCGCGATTTTCCTGAATCTTGCTAAATTATTCCTTGAAAAAGATCTTGCTTTGCTTGAAGTGAATCCGTTGGTGGTGACCAAACAGCAAAACCTCATCTGTTTAGATGCTAAAGCGGTTATTGACAACAATGCTCTTTATCGTCACCCTGAACTGAAAGCACTTGAAGATGAGAGCCAAGAAGATCCTCGTGAAGCCTATGCTTCTCAATGGGAATTGAATTACGTCGCTCTGAAAGGCAATATCGGCTGTATGGTAAATGGTGCAGGGCTTGCGATGGGAACCATGGATATGATCAAATTACAAGGTGGCGAACCTGCGAATTTCCTTGATGTGGGCGGTGGTGCAACTAAAGAACGTGTTGCTGAAGCATTTAAATTGATTTTATCCGACAGCCAAGTAAAAGCAGTGCTTGTTAATATTTTTGGCGGCATTGTACGTTGTGATCTAATTGCCGAGGGGATTATTTCTGCGGTAAATGAAGTGGGCGTAAACGTGCCTGTAGTGGTGCGTTTAGAAGGTACGAATGCGGAGCAAGGCAGAGCCATTTTAGCAAAAAGCAGGCTGAATCTAACGGTTGCTGAAACCTTAACACAAGCGGCGATTTCTGCCGTGAATTTTGCAAATCAAGCGTAAAGACTAAAAAAGAGAAAGGATAGAAAATGGCGATTTTAATTGATAAAAATACCAGAGTGATTTGCCAAGGTTTCACGGGCAGTCAAGGCACATTTCACAGCGAGCAGGCTTTAGCCTACGGCACGCAATTAGTTGGAGGCGTTTCACCAAATAAAGGTGGCACAACACATTTAGGTTTGCCTGTGTTTAATACGGTGCGAGAAGCAGTTGAAAAAACAGGGGCAACTGCAACCATTATTTACGTACCTGCCAGCGGTTGTAAAGATGCGATTTTAGAGGCTATTGATGCAGGTATTCAGCTGATTGTGTGTATTACCGAAGGTATTCCAACGCTGGATATGCTTGTCATTAAACAAAAATTAAACGAGACAGACGTGCGAATGATTGGCCCAAATTGCCCTGGAATTATTACGCCTGATGAATGCAAAATGGGGATTATGCCTGCCAGTATTCATAAAAAAGGCAAAATTGGTATTGTATCGCGTTCGGGCACGCTGACCTATGAAGCGGTTAAACAGACGACAGACGAAGGCTTTGGGCAATCCACTTGCGTAGGCATTGGTGGCGACCCGATTCCAGGTTCCAGTTTTATTGATATTTTACGTCTGTTCCAAGATGATCCAGAAACCGAAGCTATAGTGATGATTGGCGAAATTGGCGGTTCTGCGGAAGAAGAAGCGGCTCAATTTATAAAAGCACACGTGACCAAACCCGTGGTAAGCTATATTGCAGGTGCAACCGCACCAAAAGGCAAACGAATGGGGCACGCGGGTGCAATCATCAGCGGTGGTAAAGGCACAGCAGAAGAGAAGTTCCAAGCCTTAGAAGCAGCAGGTGTTACTTGTGTAAGAAGTTTAGCGGAAATAGGTAAGGCGTTGAGAGCTCGCTTAGGCTAAAGAGAATCAGAGAGGGAGTCTAAACTCCCTCTTATAAGATTAAACCTCATCAATCACAAACTCAAACCAATCAATCACCTCTTTTTCATGGATACCTTCGGGAATGAGAATATTTGCTTTTTTCACTGATTCAGGATCGTGAGAAATCAGCGGGTGCCAATCAAACAGAGACTTCCCTTCATAAAGTAAACGATAAGCACAGGTTTTCGGTAGCCAGCCAAAATCGGGCAGATTTTTCTTAGTTAGTTTAGTACAATCTGGCTCTCGCTTAAAGCGATTAGCATAGTGCATACAACGCCCCGTATTCACATTTAAAAGATTACACGCCACACGGGTATAATAAAGGCGTTCACGCTTGCCTCGCCCTTGAATATATTTACGATAACAACATTTCCCGCAGCCATCACACAACGCTTCCCACTCGGCATCGTTCATTTCAAGTAGCGACTTTTTCTGCCAGAAAAACGGTTCAATTTCGGTATTTTTTTGCAAAATCCCCCCTATTCCGCGACAACTGCCGTGCCTGTTGCAACCACGATAAACATACTCTTATCGCCGCCCATAGATTGATATTCAAGCGAGACCCCCACCACGGCATTCGCCCCTACCTTACGTGCTTCTTCTGCTAACTCATCTAAAGCCTCTTGGCGCGATTTGTTCAGTTTGCTTTCATAAACACCTGAACGCCCGCCAATCACATCGGTAATGCTAGCGAAGAAATCACGAATAAAATTCGCACCAGAAACCACTTCGCCAAACACTAAGCCCTTATATTCTTTAATACGTTTTCCTTCAATCGTGGGCGTTGTTGTGATGATCATTTTGAGTCCTCAAATTGTGCTTTTAATTGAGCCAGAGCAATGGCACGATGCGAGATTTTTTTCTTCTCCGCTGTTTCTAATTCAGCAAAACTGCAATTTTTCGGTGGATAGAAGAAGAGCGAATCATAACCAAAGCCGTTTGTGCCGCGTTCTTCGGTTAAGATTTCCCCAAAACATTCGCCAATTGCAATTTTCGGAGTGGGGTCGGTTTCGTAATTTAAAAAGACGATACAGCTGACAAATTTAGCTTGGCGGTCTTGAGCCGGCACGGATGCCATTTCACGCAACAATTTTTGACGATTCGCCTCATCGTTTCCCTCTTCACCCGCATAACGTGCAGAATATAAACCAGGTGCACCATTTAAGGCTTTAACCGATAAGCCAGAATCGTCAGCAATGGTGGGTAACCCCGTGATTTTTGCCGCATAACGGGCTTTTAATAACGCATTTTCAACAAAGGTTAAGCCTGTTTCTTCTGGGCTTTGGATGCCAAATTCAGATTGAGCCACCACATCAAAACCGAATTGTGCCAATACATCTGCCATCTCTTTTACTTTGCCTTGGTTGCCCGTTGCAAGGACGACTTTTATTTTTTGCATTTTGGATTCCTTCTAAAAGATTTAGCGTATTATAGCCTAAAACCCAAAAGAAAAGGGATTGTCTTTACTGTTTAATGCGTTAAGCCTTTATCTCTTGTCTCCTCCATAAACCACAACCCAACCAAGCTCAATACAGCGTTTAGGGTTAAATAAATCCCGACACCTTTTAGCCCGTATTGTGCATTCAGCGGTAAGGCAATGATTGCCGCAACACTTGCGCCAAACAAGCCTGCGATGTTGTAAGTGAGCGATGCACCTGAATAGCGGGCGTGAGTTGGGAAAAGCTCAGGCAAGAAGCTAGCAAGTGGGCCGTATCCCATACCGATAAGTCCCATTCCGATAAACAAGAACCAAAATAGGCTGGCGGTAGTGCCGTTTTCAAGGAAGAATGGCAAAGCTAAGCCGAAAATCGCAACGCCAACAGTTGTCCAAATCAGCCAAATGCGACGACCAACTTTGTCGATATATTTGCCCGAAGCGGCAATGGTTATTGCCAAAGAAACCGCACTTGCCATCAATAAAGCGGTAAAAATTTGCGGGGAAAATCCCAATCCCATCGCATAGCCTGCTTCTGATACTGTTGGGGCAGATTTTGCATAAATTTGGCTAAAGGCAATCATAATGTAGAACAGCACATAGCCGGCAATACAAACCAACATTCCTAAGAAAAACGGCTTGAAATGAGTAGTGATGACTTCCAACATTGGTAAGCGTTTTGGCTGCGGTTTATTGAGTGCGGCGAGAAAAATCGGGGCTTCAGTCAGTTTTAGACGCACATACAAGCCAATAGCGACCAAAATCAGAGAAGATAAAAATGGAATCCGCCACGCCCATTCCGCCATAGCTTCTTGTCCGAAAATTGCCGTAATGCCTAAGAATACGCCATTTGCCAACAACAAGCCAAGCGGTGCACCCAGTTGTGGGAAAGTACCATACCAACCGCGTTTACCTTCAGGGGCATTTTCGACCGCAACTAGTGCAGCACCGCCCCACTCGCCGCCTAAACCGATACCTTGCCCAATACGGCATAAACAGAGCAAAATTGTCGCCCAAATACCGATGCTGTCATAAGTTGGCAACAAACCGATAACCACAGTGGAAACGCCCATCAACAGTAAGCTCATCACAAAAGTATTTTTCCGCCCGAAACGGTCACCGAAATGCCCGAACAATATTGCTCCCAAAGGACGAGCAATAAAAGTGAGTGCTAAAGTGGAAAGGGCGGCAATCTGCCCTGAAAGTGGATCTGCGGCATGGAAGAATTGATGGTTAAATACCAATACCGCAGCCATTGCGTAAATATAGTTATCGAAATACTCAATTGCGGTGCCGACCATTGTCGCTGTCGCGACCTGTTTTAAACTATTTTGCGTATTCATCGCTTGCCTCCCGTAATGCTTTTGTTGCTGTTTTAACATTTTTTGCGTGACTGATGGCTGTAATTACTGCCACACCGTCTGCCCCAAATTCTCGTAAGGTTTTAACATGAGCTAACTTCACTCCACCAATTGCCACAAGCGGTTTCGTTATGCCCGCATTTCGCAGAGTTTGAATAAACGCCATTCCTAGTGTTGGCTTCGGATTCTCTTTCGATTGCGTTGGAAAAATCGGGCCAATTCCAAAATAATCAATTTCCGCTAAATTTTCCCCAATATTCGCCTCATCTAAACGATTCACCGACCAACCAATAATCAGCGGTTTATCTGTTTTAGCTCGAATCTCCGCAACGGGCATATCGCTTTGCCCAACGTGAATGCCATCCGCCTCGATTTCCAACGCCAAATCAACGTTGTCGTCCACAATAAACGGTACACCATATTCACGGCACAAATCACGACAACTCATCGCCAATGCCTTTTGTGCTGAGGGCGTATGTTCTAACGAAAATTTGCCTTTATCCCGAAATTGAAAGCAGGTAATCCCGCCTTCTAACGCTTGTTTTAGCACGAATAATAAATTTTCTGATAAGTTCTCGCCCAAATGACGGCAATCTTGCGTGCCTGCCACAAAGTAAAGCGGTAAGATTTTTTGAATATTTTTCATCTTTCAATCCTTAAAGGTGACTGTAAGCCCAATGATTTGTCGGCCCGTGTCCATGCCCGATATTCAACGGGTGAGAAATCGCAGCGGTAATAAAATCTTTCGCTGTTTTCACCGCACTTTGCAACGGTTCGCCTTTTGCCAACTCTGCGGTTAAACAGGCGGAAAAGGTACAGCCCGTACCGTGTGTATGCGGCGTGTTGAAACGGGGGCTTTTCAAAGTAAAATGACGACCATCTGCAAGTAAAACCCAATCTTGGCACAGCTCACTTTGCGAATTGAGCGAATGTCCGCCCTTAATAATCACATTCTTCGCCCCCTGTTTTTGCAACGCTTTTGCGGCTTGTTGAATACTGGTGTCGTCCACAATCGCAATCCCCGTTAACGCTTCCGCTTCGGGAATGTTTGGTGTAATCACGTCCGCCAACGGCAACAATTTTTGGCTTAACGCACTTACCGCTTGCTGTTGTAATAACGGTGCACCGCCTTTGGCGATCATCACAGGGTCTAGCACTAACATGCCGAATGGTTTATCAGCAAGAAAATCTGCGACGCATTCAATAATTTCTGCATTGCCCAACATACCGATTTTGCAACTTGCAATTTGGAAGTCATTTTTGACCGCTTGCAGCTGGGCGGTAATGGTTGGCAGCGGAATCGTGTGAATATCAAACACACCAAGAGTATTTTGTGCCGTAACTGCCGTAATTACTGAAGTACCAAACACGCCTTGCATTTGGAAGGTTTTGAGATCCGCTTGAATGCCTGCACCACCGCCACTATCTGACCCTGCGATAGTTAAAACTTGTTTCACGTTACTCATTAATACGCCCTCTTTGTCTAATGGTTTCCGGGGAAAGGGCAGCAAGTTCGTCCAACAAACGGATTTGGAATTGCCCCACTTGTGTGGTTAAGCTTTGTGCCGCACGCTCGCCAGCAATGGTGTATGCTACACAGGCTTCTAATGTTGCAGAAAAATAATTTCCTTCACTTACCGCTAAAAATGCAGCACACACGGCACTCAATAAACAGCCCGAAGCCGTGACTTTCGGGAACAATGGCGTGCCGTTGTGAATGGTCGCCGTTTGTGTGCCATCGCTGACAATATCCACCGCCCCACTAATCAACACCGTACAGCCATAGCGTTGAGCTACTTTCTCGGCAACGGCTTTTAAATCCACTTCGCCCAGCCCTGCATCTACACCTTTTGCCTGCCATTCCTCACCTGCAATCGCAGCCAGTTCGCCCGCATTGCCACGAATCAGGGCAAATTTTACCTCGGCTAACAGCTCACGAATGGTCTCACGGCGATAACTGGTTGCCCCCACCCCCACAGGATCTAACACCACAGGAATCCCAACCGCATTCGCGGTTTTACCCGCCAACAACATCGCCTCCCGCTCCTTGCCAATCAGCGTACCGATATTAATGACTAACGCTTGACTGATTTTCGGCACTTCCTGCATTTCTTCGATATTTGCCGACATCAATGGCGAAGCCCCCAATGCCAACAAGCCATTGGCACTAAAATTCGCTGCCACAATGTTGGTGATGTTATGAATGAGCGGATTCTGCTCACGGATTTTGGCGAGATAAATTGATTGCATAAGCATTCCTTGTATTGAATATAAAATAAACAAAAACGCCCGCTATTCACAGTGAGCAATTAGCGGGTGTAATAAAATGTAGAAAATTGGGAAAATAAACACGATAAAATCGTGATAGAGAAAGGTTGAATATGTGGCATATTAGTTTCCTACGTCAGTGCTAACTGTTTCAGGTTCACGGGTATCATCTCAGCCTTTCGGCACCCCGACTAAAAATTGGATGAAGTTTACGCTTCTTTTTAAGAAAAATAAAGAACAATTATATTGGCTCTGAATTTCCCTATAAAATCAAACACTTACACACCTCAATTTTATCTCATTTCCGAAGCCCTCCCATTTTTTCCTAAACTCATTTTTTAACCACTCATATTTATTCAGCCCGTTTGTCTGAATAAATGAGAAAAGGGATAATAACAAACAACATTTAAAGCTGCATCATTGCCATTTGTAGGTCAGAAACGCATGTTTCTCAAGTATGTCAAAGTTGTGTTAGACAAATATATTGATGGAGAGGGTGAAGGTTGGACGATTGTGGACGTATTTGGTGGTAGTGGTTTATTAAGCCATACAGCAAAACAGCTCAAACCAAAAGCAACTGTGATTTATAACGATTTTGATGGCTACACCGAGCGATTAAAGCACATTGACGACATCAACCGATTACGCCAAATTATTTTTGATAACTTACATGGCATTATACCAAAAAATGGGCGGTTAAGCAAAGAAATCAAAGCGAAAATTATCAATAAAATCAATAATTTAATGGTTATAAAGACCTAAATTGCTTGGCTTCTTGGTTGCTATTTTCAGGTCAGCAAGTTGGTAGTTTTGAGGCATTATTTGCTAAAGATTTCTAGAACTGTATTCGCCAAAGTGATTACCTCACGGCTGATGGCTATTTAAATGGCATTGAGATTGTCAGCGAGTCATTTCATAAACTGATTCCACGCTATTAGATCTAAGAAAAGGTGTTGTTATTGCTTGATCCGCCTTACTTATGCACGCGTCAAGAAAGTTATAAGCAAGCGACTTACTTTGATTTGATTGATTTTTTACGCCTAATCAACCTCACCAAACCGCCTTATATCTTCTTCAGCAGTACGAAAAGTAAGTTCATTCGTTATCTGGACTATATGCAGGAGAGCAAGACAGATAATTGGCAGGCGTTTGAGGGATATGAGCGAATTGTGGTTAAAGCATCTGCTTCCAAAGATGGAATTTATGAAGATAATATGATTTATAAGTTCTAAATTTAACCCCTCTTTAAAGCCAATTTAAAGAGGGTTTTTGCATTTTATTTTGCATAGGGTTTTGGAGATTATCTATGCAAAATAATTTGCGAAACTATGCAAAAATTTTTGCTAGCTCACATCCCACGAGGGCTTTTTACTATATGTAATAAGGAAATTCTTATGAAAAAATCCCTCTACCTCCTCTTAACCCTCCCACTTTTCACCCATACGGCAATCCTGCCACAGGAAGCGGTTGACGACATCAATCAGCTTGAGGCATTGAAGATGTAAACCTCATCAAAGGAGAATTGATTGTCACCACCGAAGAGGATGAATTAAGCCTCCGCACGGGCAGATACTACGGAATGGCAACCTGTGAAGCCTTGATCATTAGTGATGCGTGGCGAACCGTTCACTTTCACAAAATCCGCATCGAAAACGCCTTCCGCAAAGTGCGAAAAAGGGATGAATATGGCCAATAAGCGGTTTGAGCAGTTATATATGCAACGAGATCGGTTTGGAAAGTTTTAGGAGGCAATCATGGCAGTACGCAAAGACGAAACAAAGGGAAAATGGCTAGCAGAAGCCTACATTGAAGGTAAACGCAAAAGAAAATGGTTTGAGAGCAAAAGCGAAGCACTACGCTATTACAACGCCATCAAACAAGAAAATTCACCGCTTTACAAGCTCATTACCACTCAAACACACGAAGAACCGATGCGCCTATCAGAACTGGTGCAACTCTGGTATGACCTACACGGTCAAACCCTTGCAAGGGGCGATATGTATCGAGAAAAATTATCCTTAATGGCACAAGCCTTTGGCGATATTTATGCTAAAGATTTTACCGTTGAAATGTTTGCTGATTACCGAAAAAAACGGTTAAACGGTGAAATTGTTTTCAAAAATACCAAACATCGTACTCAAGTAAAAGAAAGTACAATCAACTTTGAACATTCTATTTTTAAAGCTATGTTCAATGAACTCAAACGCTTTGGTAAATTCAAAGGCGAAAATCCACTCAATGGCTTAAAACAATTTCGGGAAAAAGAACTGATTTTCTTACGCGGGCCAGAAATCGACCGTTTACTTAACGCCTGTGCAAAAATCAACAACGATTTATTGCTCGTTGTAAAACTTTGTCTTGCTACTGGTGCAAGATGGTCGGAAGCGGTAAATATGAAATCATCACAACTGATTCCGCATAAAGTCACTTTTATCAAAACCAAAGGTGGAAAAAACAGAACCGTACCAATATCAAAAGCACTTTATGATGAACTTCCTAAAAAACAAGGACATCTCTTCAAAGAAGCAACTCCTTTTGCATTTAGACAAGCAATAAAAATGGCAAACATTGAGCTACCAGAAAACCAGCTCACCCACGTGCTACGGCATAGCTTTGCCTCACACTTTATGATGAACGGTGGAAATATATTGGTGCTAAAACAAATACTCGGTCATTCCGACATACAAATGACGATGGTTTACTCACATTTTGCCCCATCTCATCTAGAAAGTGCATTAACATTCAACCCACTAGAAAATCGCCAAAACGGTGGCGATTAAGTGGCGATCAGCTTTTTCTATTTCCCTTTATTTCTTGTTATTTACCTTTAAAATCTCTTTATAAATCAGCACTTATTGATTTACAAGGCATTAAGGAAATACAAAGGCTAATATCTAAAGCAAAGTTAGATACTTTAAAACCATTTGAAAATCAACGCCTTGCGGTAAAACGCAAGGCGTTTTTGTTTTTAAAAGGTGTGCTTACTATATGCCAAAAAAATTTCCGAAACTATTTCGCAAAATATTGATTTTATTAGGTAAAAAATCAGAGAAATTGCTAATAGTTTCGGAAAAGATTTTCTAGTTAACTTATTGATTTAACTAGATTTTTTACGCATTATGCACGTTTGAAGTCCAAGTGAACTAATTTTGGTTTAGTTGGGTGACGCTGAATTGCTTGTACTTTCACTTTTTCTTCTTTGCCAGCTACAACGATAGTTAATACTTCGTTGTAGAACGCATCGTGAACTTGTGCGTTGTTTACGTTATCGTGGTTTAAAACGATTGATACAGGTTCTGCATTACCACCGTAGATGATTGCAGGAACTTGACCAGCATGACGCAGGCGGCGGCTCGCACCCTTACCTTGCGCTGTACGAACTTCAGCTTCAAATTTGAATGACATAGTGTAATTCTCTTTAAATAAATGGAATTTTCATTCCGTTAAAAATAAAAAATAGCAGGCGACCCAGCTATTTTCATGAATAATTGACAAAAAGTCGGGACGTATTTTACACACTTTCCGTCTAAATGCCAAGCCTGAAAATGAAGAAAAGAGATAGCTTTTCGGCTATCTCTTTTGCAAAATTCAGATTAAGCGGTCAATTTTTTCAATCTTTCTGCATAAGCATTCCAATCGGTAATTGGACGCGTTGCGACTCCGCTTTCCATTGCAGCTTTTGCAACCGCTGATGATACCTGCACGATTAAACGCGGATCAAATGGCGTTGGGATTAAATAATCCGCACCGAATGATAAGTGGCCGTAGTTTGAAATCACTTCAAGTGGTACAGGCTCTTTCGCTAAATCTGCGATGGCGTGAGCGGCTGCCATTTTCATTTCTTCGTTGATTGCGGTTGCCCCAACATCTAACGCACCACGGAATAAGAATGGGAAGCAAAGCACGTTGTTTACTTGGTTTGGATAGTCTGAACGACCAGTACATACAACCGCATCTGGACGTACTGCTTTCGCATCGTGCGGAGTTGTTTCTGGCACTGGATTTGCAAGTGCAAGAATTAACGGAGTATCTGCCATCGTTTTGATCATCTCTTGGCTTAATGCCCCTGCTTTTGAGCAACCTAAGAACACATCTGCACCTTTAATTGCATCTGCAAGGGTACGCCAACCATTATCTTCGATAGCATAGAACTGTTTAGTCTCATCCATTTTATCGCCACGACCTTGGAAGATCACCCCTTTCGAGTCACACATTGTGATGTTCTCTTTCTTGAAGCCTAATGAGCGAAGCAAGTTGGTACACGCAATAGCTGATGCACCCGCACCATTTACTACTAAACGCACTTCATCAATTTTTTTGCCCACTACTTGTAAGCCATTTAATGCAGCAGCCCCCACGATAATTGCTGTGCCGTGTTGGTCATCGTGGAAAACAGGGATGCCCATACGTTCACGTAATGTTTTTTCGATGTAGAAACACTCTGGTGCTTTAATATCCTCAAGGTTAATCCCACCAAAGGTCGGCTCAAGAGAAGCGATAATATCAACTAATTTTTCAGGATTGGTTTCGTTGATTTCGATATCGAAAACATCAATGCCTGCAAATTTTTTGAAAAGGACGCCTTTACCTTCCATAACAGGTTTTGATGCCAATGCCCCAATGTTGCCCAATCCTAATACCGCTGTACCATTTGAGATAACAGCCACTAAGTTACCCCGAGCAGTATAACGGCTTGCTGTGG
Source organism: Haemophilus parahaemolyticus (assembly GCF_002015035.1). Classification (GTDB taxonomy): domain Bacteria; phylum Pseudomonadota; class Gammaproteobacteria; order Enterobacterales; family Pasteurellaceae; genus Haemophilus_A; species Haemophilus_A parahaemolyticus. Next base: position 172,889 of record NZ_MUXY01000001.1, read on the forward strand.
CAGGATCTTTTTCAATTTCTAAGCAAGGCTCTGCCACGCCAGGTGAATATGCAAGAGCTAAATCGTGCTGAGTTGCAAGGTTTTTAGTTGGTGTCACAGAGATTTTACCTGGGATTGGAAATTCGTGAAAATCAAGGGCTTCTTGTTTTAAATCGCTCATATTATGTCCTTATTTTATTGTGTTAGGGGATGAATGTAGAGGTTTTTATCAAATTAAGAAAGATAAGTTAAATATGATATATAAGATAACAAAAAGCGGTGAGGTTTTGCAAAATTTTTACAAAATTCCACCGCTAGTTGATTAAGAAATAATTAGTTTACTGAAGGTAAAATGCCTGCACTGAAAAGGTATTCCCACCACGCAAGACCTAAAGTTGCGTGAATGATTAAGCTACCGAATGCAACCACTGCACCTGCAATCCACCAAGATTTGATGTCGTTGTAACCCGCACCAAATGTGATTGGACCTGGACCACCACCGTAGTGCGTTACAGAACCACCGTAAGAGTTAGAGAATAATAAGCCTAACGCTAATAATTCAACTGGTGCACCCGCCACTTTACCTACTGTTGCGAATACTGGCACCATCGCAGCAACATAAGCACCGCCTGATGCAAACAAGTAACGTACAGATACACTTAAAATTAAGATAATGATTAACGCTAATCCACCTTGACCTTCAAATTGAAGATAGTTTTCAAGGGTTTTTGCTAACCACGTAAAGAAACCTGCTTTATCTAAGATGCTTGACATACCGATGATACCACCGTACCAAATTAAGGTATCCCAACCGGCTTTGTTTTTACGCACATCATCCCAAGATACGATGCTTAATACAATGCAAAGCACCATGGTGATTAACGCAATGGTTGTTGCATTTACGTGTAAGAAATCGGCGAAAATCCAACCAAATAGTGCTAGCACGAATAACACCGCTAATGATTTTTCTCGGAAAGACATTGGACCTAACTCTTCCAAGCCTTTTTTCGCAATCGCTTTGTTATCTACTTGTTTTAATTCAGGTTTTGCAATGATATAACAGATAAACGGAATAATGAATAAACATAATAAACCTGGTACAGAAGCGGCTAAGAACCACTCTACCCAGTTTAATTTGATGCCTAAAATTGGCGACATTAGCTCAAGTGCTAATGCGTTTGGTGCCATTGCAGTTAAGAAAATGTATGAGGTGGTTTTTACCGACATATACACGTTCATCATTAAATAACGACCCGCTAATTTAGGTGATTTTTCGGGATCTGAACCTAATGCTACCGCCACACTGTTCATAATTGGGAAAACAATACCACCTGCACGTGCTGTATTTGATGGTGTTGCAGGAGATAATAATAAATCCAAGAACATACTCACATAACCGATACGTAATGTGGTGCTACCGAACCAGTTAATCATATGGTATGCAATACGTTTACCTAAACCTGTAATCACAAATGCAGAACTTAATGTAAACGCAGTGAAAATTAACCAAGTTGTACCTGATTGATAACCTGAAAGTGTTTGGCTCACTTTCACAAGCTCTTTTGCCCCTTCTGTATTACCAATGGTTGCGGCAGATGCGGCAACTGCTGCCAATAATAAGACTGGCTCGCCGAATGGTTTGATCACCAAACCAACTATAGTTGCAATATAGATACCTAATAAACGCCACGCAATCAGAGACAGCCCCTCTGGTGCAGGCAACAAGAAGAAGATCACGGGAATTGCAAGCAACACCGCGGTTTTCTGAGCTTTAGATAAAGCCATAAGTTCACCTCTATAAAAGATTGAAAGTTAAAGATTAAGGTAATGTTTAAAAAAAATCAGTAATGCCAATAAATCCGCACTGCCACCTGAGCTGAGGTTTTTCGCAATGCAAGCCTGATCCAATTGGCTTAATTCGGTTTTTAACGCCTTTTCGTTCAATAATACCGCTTGGTTTTTAAGCAGATTTTCCGCTGCTTGCTGAACAAAAACAAGTCCGTCCATTCCACCACGATACACTACATTTGTATCGGGGTTAAACCGCATTAAATAAACCAGAGCGATTAACCATTGATGCTCAAGGGAATTTACCTCTATATTTGCAAGGAAATCTATCGTTTGGCGAACCAGTTCAAAACCACTCTCCGCCTCGCCTCTTGCCCCCGTTAAACCATATTGTTGGAACAATTGCACGCCTGCGGTAAGCGGTTGATTTTTTGTAATATTTTGCAATTCCGCACACAATCCTTTAGCCAATTCCGCCACCGTTTCGCAAATTAACGCAACGCTTTCTGTCTGTTTATTTTGTTGATACAAACGCCCAATCGCCGTACAAACTAACCCAAAGGCAAAAATCGCCCCTTTATGCGTATTCACATTATGGGTTGCTTGCAACATTGCTTTTTCAGCTTGTAAACCAAGCGGTCGAACTTGAGCTAAAATTTGCGAACTTGGCTGCTCTGCAGTTTTCACTCCTTCCAATACAAAGCGAGCAAAAAACGGCTTCAACGCCAATGCACTTCGCTCAAAGGTCTGTAAATTCATATCACGGTGCGAACCATTATTTATACTATCTACTAAACCAGGCTTGGGAGAAAGACGAGCTTCACTCACTAATGCTTGATAAGCAAATTCTGCAATTTGCTCGGCAAAATCCACCGCTTGCACGCGGCGTTGCATTTCTGCAAAAATTTCATCAAAACTATGCTTACGAGAACGAGCACAGCTTTTGGCGTTATCATTGCATACCAAGCAAGGACGTGGCGGAAAATCAAAATCCGCACGGCTTAATAATTTGCCATTACGGTTAATCACATCAATATCCCAAAGGCGTGCAAGTGGAGAACTGTCTTCCAATTGCATTGCAGCTTGTTTTAATAATGTGGCATCAATAGGCAGTACAAATAATGCTTCATGCCCTGTTTCTAACGGGCGAATAAATTGGGCGGTAATTTCCACGCCCAATGTTTGAAATAAAGCGGTTAGATTTTCTAAAGCTTTTGCAAAAATTTCATCAAGTAACGCATTCTTTTTCACGCCACCTACGGCTAACAACGTCAGCGAAAGCAACGTTTCGCCATATTGCTCAAGGCATTGTTGCTGTAAGTTGGCACGACTCTCTCGAGCATCTAACAGCTGCTCGAGAGAAATGGTTTGCCCTCTCAATGAAAACGTTTTGCGAAATTTACTGAAAATCATACCGCTTGTCATACGTAAAATTACGCTTTTACTTGATATACAGTATCGATCACAGAACCATCACGGTAGCGCACGACTGCAACAGGTTTATCGGTAAATTCGATCTCTTTCGGTTTACCTGTAATGCTATATGCACGTTCGCAAAGTTGTTCAATCGTGAACAATTGAATACCCGCATTGGTTAATGCTTCGATTAAATCTGGGCGTTTTGGATTCACCGCTACACCGTGATCGGTTACTAAAATGTCGATATTTTCCCCTGGTGTCACGCAAGTAATGACGTTTTCCACTACAGTTGGGATACGACCACGTACTAACGGTGCAACAATAATTGCCACCTGAGCAGAAGAGGCAGTATCACAGTGACCACCTGATGCACCACGAATCACACCATCAGAACCTGTTAATACGTTCACGTTAAATTTGGTATCGATTTCAAGTGCTGAAAGGATTACCACATCTAAACGCTCAACAGAAGCCCCTTTTGAGCTGTAGTTTGCGTATTGGTTTGCAGATACTTCAATGTGATTTGGGTTACGAGCAAGAGATTCTGCCGCGACAGAGTCAAAACTTTGCACGTCGATCAGTTTCTTAATCAAACCTTTTTCGTGCAAGGCAACCATACTTGCTGTGATACCACCTAATGCGAAGTCTGCTGTCACACCATCACGTACCATTTTATCTTCTAAGAAACGTGTTACCGCAAGAGCTGCACCGCCTGAACCTGTTTGTAATGAGAAACCATCTTTGAAATAGCCTGAACCGAAGATCACTTCTGCACATTTACGTGCGATCAACAATTCACGTGGGTTTGTAGTCATACGAGTTGCCCCGCCACCGATTTTTTTCGGATCGCCAACGGCATCAACTTGAACGATTAAATCCACTTGGTCTTGAGCAATACTGATTGGATGGTGCGGATATTCAGCAAATTCTTCCGTTAATAACACCACTTTGTTCGCATATTCCGCATCAACACGTGCATAACCTAATGAACCACATTTGCTTTTGCCTGTGAAACCGTTGGCATTACCGAATTTATCACAGCAAGGCACACCTAAAAAGGCAACGTCGATTTTCAACTCCCCTGATTTTACTAAGTGAACACGACCACCGTGAGAATGGATGTTTACGGGCTCAGCCAAAATACCTTTTGAGATTTCATCCGCTAATTGACCGCGTAAACCTGATGAGTAAATTTTGGTGACTACACCATTTTTGATATGCTCAACAATTGGAAAATGGCTGTCGATTAACGAGCTTGAAGCTAAGGTTAAGTTTTTAAAGCCCATTTCCGCAATTTTGTTCATCACCATATTTACTACGAAATCACCGCCACGGAAAGCGTGGTGGAATGAAACGGTCATTCCATCTTTTAAGCCTGAACGGCGGATAGCATCTTCAAGACTATCGCAAATTTTGCGGTCTTTTGCTGTACGTGCAAGAGATTCTGCTTTTGGCACCGCTTGATAAACTGGGCGACCTGCATTGAATTTTTCGATACGTTGTTCACGAGTTGTCATTTTTTATTCCCCTTACTCTTCACGGATACCAGATTTTGCACGTTCAAGAACGAGTTTCGCACGGTCAATAATTGGTGCATCAATCATTTTACCGTTTAATGAAACGACACCTAAACCGTTACGTTCAGCTTCTTCTGCTGCGTCAATAATGCGTCTTGCTTGATCCACATCTTTTTGTGTTGGTGCGAATAAGTTGTGAAGTAACTCAATTTGGCGAGGGTTAATTAACGATTTACCATCAAAGCCTAATTGCTTGATTAACGCTGCTTCTGCTAAGAAACCTTCTTCGTTGTTTGCATTTGAGTAAACCGTATCGAATGCTTGAATGCCTGCAGCACGAGCAGCTTGGAGAATTGAGCAACGAGCGAATAATAACTCAATACCTTCTGGAGAACGCTCAGTTTTTAAGTTACGCACATAGTCTTCTGCCCCTAATGCGATACCGATTAAACGGTTAGAAGCCGTCGCAATTTGGTTTGCTTGGGTAATGCCTAATGGCGATTCAATTGCCGCCAACATTTTGGTTGATCCCACTTTACGACCGCACACTTTTTCGATTTCAGTGATTTCGTGATCCATATCAATTACATCTTGTGCGGTTTCCGTTTTTGGCATACGCACCACATCAACGCCTGCACGCACAACGGCATTTAAGTCAGCTAAACCAAATTCAGAATCTAATGGGTTTACACGCACAACGGTTTCAATCTCTTGATAAAGTGGGTGTTGTAAGGCGTGAGCGACTAAGATACGTGCGGAATCTTTCTCTTTTAACGCCACCGCATCTTCAAGGTCGAACATAATAGCGTCAGGTTTATAAATGAAAGTATTGCTGATCATCGCAGCATTTGAACCTGGCACAAACAACATACTTCTTCTTAATTTAATTGGTTGGCTCATAGCACTTTCTCCCAGTTAATTTGCTCATCGGTTGCACGTAATAATGCGGCTTTTAATCTTGCACGAAGCACGCAATCTAATGCCCCTTTATCTTCCACGATCACTTGGGCGTTTGAGACTTCAAACTGTTTTAACACATCGTGAATAGTGGCAAGAATGTCGTCGCCAAATTGTTTATCTACCGAACTATTAAGTTCAATTTCAAGCGTATTAGCCGGTGCAATTCGCACTTGTGCATCGCTAGATTCTAATGTGCCAGCTACGGCAGCTTTGGTTATCTGCATAATGCGTTCCTTATTTCAAATTAACAAAAGTGGTTTATTTCAGTGAAAAAATAATTCCTGAGCATTCTACTGATTTTTTATCAAAAATCTAATAATAAATGGGTACTCTTGATGTATATCAAAAAAAATATTTTGTATGAATAGATTTCATATTAAATCCTAAAAATATGAGCTTGCTTTAATAAATTAATCCATTTAAAGTGAAATTAATTTCGATTTTACAGAATAACCGAGGTAGCTATGAGCTTTGCAACAGACATCGATCACTTAAACCAAAACATCGCAGATTTAAACGGAAAAATTAACGTCTCTTTTGAATTTTTTCCACCTAAAAATGAAAAAATGGAAAATTTACTGTGGGATTCTATTTCTCGTCTTGCACCACTTAAACCGAAATTCGTCTCCGTTACTTATGGGGCAAACTCAGGCGAGCGTGATCGCACACATAGCATCGTAAAAAGTATTCAACAAGAAACAGGGCTCATCGCTGCACCGCATTTAACGGGGATTGACGCAACGCCTGACGAGTTACGCCAGATTGCCAAAGATTATTGGGATAACGGTATCCGTAATATCGTAGCTTTACGCGGTGATGAACCCAAAGGCTACGCGAAAAAACCTTTTTATGCATCCGATTTAGTGGCTCTATTAAAAGAAGTGGCAGATTTTGATATTTCTGTTGCCGCTTACCCTGAAGTTCACCCTGAAGCAAAATCGGCACAAGCAGATTTAATTAACTTAAAACGCAAGGTGGATGCAGGTGCTAACCGTGCAATCAGCCAGTTCTTTTTTGATATCGACAGCTACCTCCGCTTTCGCGACCGCTGTGTGAATGTAGGTATTGATGTTGAAATCGTACCAGGAATTTTACCTGTGACTAACTTCAAACAACTTCAAAAAATGGCGAAAATTACCAACGTAAAAATCCCAAATTGGATGTACAGAATGTATGATGGTTTGGATGATGACCCAACCACACGCAACCTTGTTGCTGCAAGCATCGCAATGGATATGGTTCGTGTATTATCAAAAGAGGGCGTAAAAGATTTCCACTTCTACACCCTCAACCGCTCAGAATTAACCTACGCGATTTGTCATACTTTAGGGGTAAGACCTTAGAAAGCTCTTAAAATAGAAATGATCAGGGGCGGGGATAACATCCCCACCCCTATTATCTATGAACGTTTCATAATTTCAAAAAACTCTTCGTTAGTTTTTGCAACACTGAGTTTATCAATTAACCATTCAATTGCCTCAACTTCACCCATTGGGTTAAGCACTTTACGTAACATCCAGGTTTTTTGGTGCTCTTCAGGACTCATCAATAGGTCATCTTTACGTGTGCCAGAACGGTTAAATTCAATTGCTGGGAAGATACGACGTTCTGCAATTTTACGAGAAAGATGCAGTTCCATATTACCCGTTCCCTTAAACTCTTCGAAAATAACCTCGTCCATTTTCGATCCTGTATCCACAAGAGCTGTTGCGATAATAGTTAAGCTACCGCCCTCTTCAACATTACGTGCTGCACCGAAGAAACGTTTTGGACGGTGTAAAGCGTTAGCATCTACACCACCTGATAAAATTTTACCTGAAACAGGGGTCACGGTATTGTAAGCACGAGCAAGACGTGTGATAGAGTCTAATAAAATCACCACATCTTTTTTGTGTTCAACCGCACGTTTTGCTTTCTCAATTACCATTTCGGCAACTTGAACATGGCGTGTTGCAGGTTCATCAAAGGTTGAAGCAATCACTTCGCCACGCACGGTACGTTGCATTTCAGTTACCTCTTCAGGGCGTTCATCAATCAATAACACAATTAACTCACATTCTGGGTAATTGTGCGTGATGCTTTGTGCAATATTTTGCAGAAGAACGGTTTTACCCGCTTTTGGCGGTGCTACGATCAACGCACGCTGACCTTTACCAATGGGTGCGGCTAAATCTAAGATACGAGCGGTTAAATCTTCGGTTGAGCCATTACCACGTTCCATACGTAAACGAGAGTTGGCGTGAAGAGGGGTTAAGTTTTCGAAAAGGATTTTACTGCGAGAAACTTCTGGTTTGTCGTCATTAACAAGATCAACTTTAAGTAGAGCAAAATAGCGCTCGCCTTCTTTAGGTGGGCGGATTTTTCCCTCTATTTTATCCCCCGTTTGTAAATTAAAACGGCGGATTTGGCTTGGCGAAACATAAATATCATCAGGACCAGCCAAATAAGAGCTATCAGCTGAACGTAAGAAACCAAAACCATCTGGCAAGATTTCTAACACGCCTTGACCAAAAATATCTTCGCCACTTTTTGCATGTTGTTTAAGGATGGCGAAAACAATATCTTGCTTGCGTAAACGGGCTAAATTTTCTAAACCCATTTGGTTTTCACCCATTTCGACAAGCTCCGAAACGGGGGTATTTTTTAATTGAGTAAGATGCATAGGAATTTTTGATAAGTTAAAAATAATGAGGATTGGATATCATATTACTGTGGGAGATATAGCTTCCTGCTATAAATTTGACATAAGAAGAATACGCCAAGTTGTGAAAAATTGCAAACTCTTTCTGATTTTAGACCGCTTTTATCGCTATTTTCATACAAAAACTCCCAATCCACTATGATTAAATTGGTTAATCCAACGTTCTCATGTTGTTTCAGCAAATTGAAAATACCTGCGGGTGAGTGAACGGTTTTTACCATTTTGAAGATAAAATTTGATGACTTATTGTTTGAAAAGAAAATTGTATTTGGTCATAAAAAATCTGCACCTTAGTGAGTTGGTTGTTTAGTCCAGATTTTGGGGTGCAGAACAATAGAATATCTATCGGGGCAAACCAATTATTGCACTAAATTTTTGACTAAACCAATAACAGTCTGAATTTCCTCACTCGAAAGTTTACCTTCCTTCACAAACTTCACTTTGCCTGATTTATCCAACACAATAACCGCACTCTCTTTGCCTTTTAAACCCCATTCGTTTTTAACAGAGCTTTTATCGTCTAACACCACTTGGCTATGAGGGTTCTCTTTTTTGCCATTTTCTGCACTGCTTTTAACAAATAAACCCGTGCCTACAATAGCATCATCAGCATTGATAATCGTCGTGGTTTGATATTGGGTTGGGTTAAAGTGAGCCGCTTTAATTGCATCAATGACTGCTTGGTTTTTCTCTTTGGCTGCACTTCTGCCTGCTAAGTGATGCACAATGCGAACTTTGCCATTTAACGCGGTCGATTTCCATGGTTGAAATGCTACTTCTTTGCCTTTCAATACGATTTCACCTTCATCTGAGACGCTTACTTGCGGTAAAGATTGTTCTAATTTGAGATTGTGTGCTAAAGCAGTATTACCTAATAAGATTGCACTTGTTAAAAGTGTGAAAAGGGATTTTTTCATATTAATTCCTTCGTTGTTAAAGTGTATTATTACTCTCTCCCTTTGAGGAAGAGGGGGAGAATTTACCAACTTCCGCCAGCACCGCCGCCGCCAGAAGATCCGCCACCAAAGCTGTCACCGCTACCACGGCTTCCGCCACCAAAGCTACCACTGAATCCGCCGCCAAATCCGTTATTGCTGCGAGATGCTCGCATCATTTCTCGACCTAATTGGTCTAGTGTGCTTGGGCTAACATAACGGCTATTGCCACGCGGATAGAAAATAACAAAAATCACCAACCCCACTCCTAAGAAAAAGAGTAGCCCGTTAATGTCATCGAACGGTTGTTGTTCTTCGCCATAGCTGTCGTAAGCAGCGTATTCACCATTGATGGCTGCCATAACTGCCGATAATCCGTTGGCAATGCCTTCCGCATAACGCTCTTGTTTGAAATAAGGCGTGATGTTATGGCGAATAATGGTTGAAACCGTTGCATCAGGCAGTGCCCCTTCAATACCTCGCCCTGTTGCGATAAAGAGTTTACGGTCATTTTTGGCAACGAGTAATAATACACCATTATTCTCGTTATGTTTGGTTCGACCAATGCCCCATTTGTTGAATAAATTGGTCGCATATTGAGCAATCTCTTCGCCTTGCGTGGTGGGGATAATCGCCACAATAATTTGAGAGCTGGTTTTATTGCGGTTTTCAATCAACGCATTTTCCAGTGTTCGCCATTCTTGAGGGCTGAGTGTGTTGGTGTAATCATTCACATAATAGAACGGATCGGGTGCTTTAGGATAATCAACCGCCCAGCTGTTTAAGTTAAAAAACAATAAAAATAGCCCAAACAAGCGGTAAAAATGTTGAGAAAATTTGCTAATCATTTAATCACCACCTCATTTGGGAGTTCATTCACATCATTGGCTTGATAGGGGAAATAACGGGCGAGTTGTTCTTCAATTTGAGCAATGCCATCGCAAATTGCTTGGGTGTAATTGCCTAATTGAAGTTGTTTTTTCATTGCTTCATAAACCGCTTGCCAAAACTCTTTCCCCACTTTTTCGTCAATACCTTGATCGCCAATCACCGCTAAATGATGTGGTTTAAAAGCAAGGTAGATTAGCACACCATTATGATCTTGCGTTTCTCGCATATTTAGCTCATCAAAAAGCTGTTCGGCACGAGCAATCGCATCGAATTTGCTCGTGTTTTTACGCTCAACTACTACACGTAATTCAGCGGAGGTCTGTGTTTCTAAATGGGCAATAGCTTGTTCGATTTGTTTGGTACTAATGGGCAGTTTTTTGGAGAAGAAAGGAATTGAGGGCATTGCAAAATCCTTGTATTGTAGCAATCATTTGTTTTTGTAAGGGCGTGTTGCACACGCCCTACGCTAATGGAAACTAATTAAAATTCACCACAGGTGCTTTTTCTGCACCCGCTTCGGCTTTAAATTGTGGTTTAGCTTTAAAGCCCATAATCATTGCTGCAATTTTGGTTGGCATTTCACGTACTTGTTTGTTGTATTCTTTCACTGCCGCATTGAAGTTATTACGTTCAGTATTGATGCGGTTTTCTGTGCCTTCAAGCTGAGCTTGTAAGTTTAAAAAACCTTCGTGAGCTTTCAATTCTGGATATTTCTCAACCGTCACCAATAAACGTGAAAGTGATGAGTTTACATCTTGTTGAGCGGCTTGGAATTTCGCCATTTCATCTTCGGTTGCGGTGTTTGGATTAATCGTTACCGCTGTTGCTTTTGAGCGAGCATCCATTACCGCGGTTAGTGTCTCTTTCTCAAAATTCGCTTGCCCTTTTACTGCATTGACTAAGTTTGGAATGAGATCCGCACGGCGTTGGTAAGCAGATTCTACGTTACCCCAAACAGAGTTAATATCTTCTTCGGCACGCATTAAGTCATTATATTTAGTCATAGAGTAGCCGCCTAAACCTACGATTGCGATGAGTACGATCCATAAAATTTTCTTCATTGAGTTATCCTTGTAAAAGTTGGTTAAGAAAATGGGGATTGTATAGCACAATCCCCAAAAGGCAACAAAAATTACCTAGCTTTACAAGCGGTGATTTTTTGCCTTATTTTTGCGGTGCATTCGCCAATAATTTGGTGAGCAATTCCCAATAAATCTGTACTGCCGGAATATGCACTTTTTCATCTGGCGAATGTGCGTTGCGGATGGTTGGCCCGATAGAGACTAAATCCATATTTGGATATACCTCTTTGATTAAGCCACATTCTAAGCCTGCGTGAATGACTTTGATTTGAGCTTCATAGCCTAACACTTCGTCATAGATTTTTTTCGTGAGAGCCGTAATTTCAGAATTTGGTGCTGGTTCCCAACCAGGGTAATTGCCTGAATATTCGACCGTTGCTCCTGTTAATTGTACTAAGGCATTTAAGCGACTACGCACTTCTTCTTTGCCGTGTTCAACTAATGAACGAGATAAAATCGTGCCTACTAATTGCTCATTTTGAAGTGAAAGCACGCCAATACTGAGTGAGGTTTCCACCACGTTTTTTACCGTATCACTATTGCGGATCACGCCGTTTGGCAACAGCGTTAAGAACTGCAATACGGTTTGGGTTGCTTTTGCAGTAAAGGCTTTTTCGGCTGAATTTGTAGCTTCCGCAACCAGTGTTAAATTCGGTTCTGCTAAGTGATATTCTGATTGGAATTTTGCTTGTAGTTGCTCAATGCAAGCGGTAATTTTTGCCACATCTTTAACCAAAAGGGTAGCGTGAGCTTCTCGTGGAATCGCATTGCGTACTGAACCGCCCGCAATATTTACCAGTTGGAAGGCTTCTATTTGGTAAAGATCTGAGAGGATTCGCATTAATAGCTTGATGGCATTCACACGGTTGGTGTGAATATCGCAGCCAGAATGCCCACCGCGTAAGCCTTTCAGCGTGATTTGCACTGCTTGACCTTCTGCTTTTTCAAACTCAATAGGCAAGTGGATTTCTACGTTTTCGCCACCTGCACAACCGATATAAATTTCACCGTTATCTTCGGTATCGGTGTTGATCATTATGTTAGATGTTAGCCAGTTTGGACGCAAGCCTAATGCTCCTTCCATTCCTACTTCTTCGCTCATTGTGAGAAGCACCTCGATTTCTGGGTGAGCTAAATCAGTTGAAGAAAGCACAGCAAGGCAAGAGGCTAAACCGATGCCGTTATCCGCACCAAGGGTTGTGCCTTTAGCTTTGACCCATTCGCCATCTTGGTAAGGTTGGATCGGATCTTTCAAAAAATCGTGCACTGTGCTTGCGTTGGCTTGTGGCACCATATCTAAGTGTGCTTGCAGGGCGAGAGTTTGGCGATTTTCCATACCTTTTGTGGCGGGTTTACGAATTAAAATATTACCTGCATCATCACGCTCAACGAAAAGGGATTGAGATTTTGCCCAATCTACAATGAAATTAGCAATTTGCTCTTCGTGATAAGAAGGGTGGGGAATAGCACAAATTTTATCGAACCATTGCCAAAGTGCTTGTGGATTTAAAGAAGCAATTTCAGACATATAACACCTCATTTGTTTATTTCTGTTAAATATCGAGAAAATTCTACCGCTTGTAAAATATTTATGTTCAAAAGCGAGAAAGAATGTGCGGGAAATAATAGCACGAATGTCATTTTTAGGTTAGAATAACGCAATTTTTTTATTCGGCGAAACCTCAATTCGTCGATTTTTTATATTTTGGGATCTAGTTATGAGCGAAAAATACACAAATGAAAAATATGTTGTGACGTGGGATATGTTCCATATGCACGCACGCAAATTGGCAGAGCGTTTATTACCTGCTTCACAATGGAAAGGCATTATTGCCGTAAGCCGTGGCGGTTTATTCCCAGCGGCAGTGCTAGCACGTGAATTGGGCATTCGCCACGTTGAAACTGTATGTATTGCAAGCTACGATCACGATAACCAAGGTGCGTTAAAAGTATTACACGCAGCACAAACGGATGGCGAAGGTTTCATCGTTGTGGACGACTTAGTTGATACGGGTAACACCGCTCGCGAAATTCGCAGAATGTATCCAAAAGCGAAATTTGTGACCGTATTCGCAAAACCAGCAGGTGCACCGTTAGTAGACGATTATGTCATTGATATTCCTCAAGAAACTTGGATTGAACAGCCTTGGGATTTAGGCATCCAATTCGTTCCACCTCTTGCGAAAAAATAATCATCAAAATGGGTAATGAAGTGGATTCGTTACCCATTTTCTCTTTTTACACCCTTTATCTGATTTCCTCTTGAGGTTGTTATGAGTTTAGGTAATTTATATATTTTATCTGCCCCAAGCGGTGCAGGAAAGTCCTCTCTAATCAATGCGTTACTTGCCGATTTACCTCGCAACGAAGTACGTTTATCGATTTCTCACACCACCCGTAATCCTCGCCCAGCGGAAGAAGATGGCGTGCATTATTATTTCACTACTCACGCTGAATTTGAGGCACTGATTGAGAAAGATCACTTCCTTGAATGGGCAGAGGTCTTCGGCAACTATTACGGCACATCTTTACCAATGATTGAAAAATCACTTGAGCAAGGTGTGGATGTGTTTTTAGACATCGACTGGCAAGGGGCAAGACAAATTCGCCAAAAAGTACCGAATGTGAAAACCATCTTCATTCTGCCACCTTCACGCGAAGAGTTAAAAAAACGTTTAGTAGGACGTGGTCAAGACTCAGAAGAAACCATCGCAAAACGTATGGCGGAAGCGGAATCAGAAATGAGCCATTACAGCGAGTTTGATTATGTGATTGTAAACGATGATTTCCAACAGGCTTTGTCGGAACTTAAAGCGATTTTAACTGCCGAACGCTTGAAATTAGCTTCTCAAGAAATTCGTCATAAAGCGTTGATTGAACAGCTTTTGGCGAAGTAATCATTGTATAGCTATATACGATCTGTAGGATGGGCTTTAGCCNNGGCTAAAGCCCATCCTACAATTAAGGAAACCGAATGAAATTATCCAAATTAACTTTTGCCGTCGTGCTCGGTTTAGCCCTCTCTGCATGTTCAAATATGAGCAATGATGGCAGCCTAGACCAAGCAAAACAAACCTATCAAAATTACCAATATATTACTAAACAATTCTCTGTTGATGAACAATGGTGGCACGGTTATAACGATCTACAACTGAATGAATTAGTGGAACAAGCGATTAAAAATAACTTAGATCTTGCAAAAAGTGCCATTGCAGTAAATCGTGCCCTTTATAATGCAAATTTAGTGGGAGCAAACCTTGTACCAACTTTTAGCGGTTCAGCTTCATCATCGGCATCAAAAGGTGTTGGATCAAGTAACAATACCAATTCTGTTGGCACTTCAACGGTAAATAATACCGCAAGCTTTAACTTAAGCTACACTATCGACTTATGGCGTCGTTTAGCAGACAGTGCAAGTGCGGCAGAGTGGGAACATAAAGCGACACAAGAAGACTTAAAAGCGGCTCGCCTTTCATTGATTAACTCTGTGGTGGCAACTTATTACCAAATTGCTTACTACAAAGATGCGATTGCGGTAACAAACCGCACCATCAAAAACTATGAGCAAATCAGCAATATCTTAAACAATAAATTGAAAGTGGGGGCAATCGACCCATTAGCGGTAGAGCAGGCTCAACAAGCGACCCTAAGTGCTCGTAATAGCGTGGTTGGCTTAGCAACAAGTTTAAAAACCGCTGAACAAACGATGCGTAATTTGCTAAATCTTCAGCCAAATCAACCGCTTCCATCTCGTTATCCAAACATTCTTAACGTGAAATTACAAGGTGTAGATACTAATGTACCCGTTTCCGCCATTGCAAACCGTCCAGATGTGGCGATGCGTTTAAATCGTTTACAAAGTGCGTTTAAAACCTTAACAGCAACCGAAAAAAGCTGGTTCCCAACTTTAACCTTAGGTGGAGCAATCTCGGGTAGTGCACGTTCAGCATCAAATGTGGCAGATAACCCAATTGCAAACGGCGTGTTCTCATTCGATCTGCCATTCTTAGATTGGAATCGTGTGAAAAATAACGTGAAAATCTCTGAAGCAGATTACACTACCGCTCGTATGAACTACGAACAAACGATTACCACTGCATTAAATGAAATTGACAGTTATTACTACACTTACAACCAGTCACGTAGCAGTTTCGGTTTATTAGAGCAAACTTACGAGAAAAACCGTAAGATCAGCACTTACTACCAAAACCGTTACAACCAAGGTGTAGCAGAATTCCGCGATTGGATTAGTGCGATGAATACCGAGCTGAGTTCACAAATTTCTTTGTTAAATCAAAAATATACTATTTTAATAAATGAAAATTTAGTGTATCAAGCGATGGCGGGGAAATATAGTCGTTAGAAAGAAGACGGATAAAGCAAAAGGCATAGTTTTGATTTGCCTCCAAAAAGTTAGACTTATGTAGTTCAAGGACTGAGTTCTGTTATTCACAGGGCTCAGTCCTTTTAGTTTCCCCTGAATGAGCAATGCTAAAGTATAAACAGGCAGTTTCTGCAGAACATTGCCCATTTTTAACCGCTTGTATTACGTTCAGTTTAAATTCAGGTAAGTAATTTAAAAAGAAAATTGTATTTGGTCATCAAAAATCTGCACCTTAGTTAGTGGGTGTTTAGTCCAACTTTTGGGGTGCAGATCAAACTATGTTTTTATTATTAGTGATAGAAATTAAAGTTTCGCTTTAATTGCTTCTGCAACTAATTCCGCTTCTGGGCCTAAAATCACTTGCAATCCATCATTTCCAATTTTAACGTTGCCTTTTGAGCCTAGGGTTTTGAGTTTGACTTCGTTAATGTTGTTGTGATCAACGAGGGTTAAACGTAAGCGAGTGATACAAGCATCTACAGTTTTGAAGTTTCCTGCGCCACCGAGTGCATCAATAAATTGAACTGCTCTTTCTTCTCGTGATTGATTTGTTTGTCCTTGAGGAACTACTTCGGTTTCCTCTTTTTCTTCTTCACGACCTAATGTTTTGAGGTTGAATGTTTTAATCGCAAAACGGAATACGAAGTAGTAAATTACAAAGAAAACTAAGCCTTGTAGGATAAGCATATACCAGTTCACGGCAAGAGGGTTACCTGATGAAAGCACCATATCCACTAAACCCGCACTAAAGCCAAAGCCTGCGATCCATTGCATGGTTGCTGCAATGAAAACGGAGATACCTGTTAAGATTGCGTGGATCAAATATAGCACAGGTGCAACGAACATAAAGGAAAATTCAAGCGGTTCGGTGATACCTGTAAAGAAAGAAGCTAATGCACCAGCTAACATAATAGAGGCAACTTTTGCTTTTTGGCTTGGTTTCGCACAGTGGTAAATAGCAAGGGCTGCACCTGGCAAGCCGAACATCATCATTGGGAAGAAACCAGCTTGGTACATACCTGTCACACCGACCGTCGCAGTACCTTCTGCTAAAGATTTTGCACCACCTAAGAAGTTTGGAATATCGTTAATGCCTGCCACATCAAACCAGAATACAGAGTTTAATGCATGGTGTAAGCCAACAGGGATTAACAAGCGGTTGAAAAAGCCGTAGATTGCTGCACCGAATGCACCTAAATCTTTGATGGATTCACCAAATGCAACGAGAGTGTTGAAAATATGTGGCCATACGTAAAGTAAGATGAAAGAGACAAGCATCATTACGAAAGAAACAATGATCGGCACTAAACGTTTGCCGCTAAAGAAGGATAGCGCTTTTGGTAATTCTACTTGATAGAAGCGGTTGTAAAGTTCAGCAGAAATCACCCCGATTAAAATCCCGATAAATTGGTTGTTAATTTTACCAAATGCAGCGGACACCTGGCTGGCATCAATATGTTGTAATTGAGCCACGCTTGCAGGAGAGAGTAGAGTAGTCACTACATAGTAGCCGACTAAACCTGAAAGTGCTGCGGAGCCGTGTTTGTCTTTAGAAAGCCCAAATGCCACTCCAACAGCAAATAATAAGCCCATATTATCAATAATTGCCCCGCCTGATTTTATCAGTAAGGCTGCAAGTTGGCTATTTGCTCCCCAACCCTCAGGATCCGCCCAATAACCAATCCCCATCAACATCGCAGCGGCTGGTAAAGCTGCTACAGGCACCATTAAGGCTTGCCCAATTTTTTGTGCATAGCTGAGAATACTCATAAGAAGCTCCTTTTGTTTTGAATGTAGATAAAGAATACTGGTTTTGTATTAAAAATAGCAAGAATAATGATATAACTTTGTGAAGTTGATCACTATATTTAATTTACTAAAATGGTGTAATACTCTAAAAACATTTTATTTTATATTGTAAAAATTCCTAAAAGGGTAGAAATAAAAAGAGTGTGACATTGATCACAGAATAGAAATTTAACCGTTTTGCTTTATTGACAGAGATCCCGTAAGAAAATATGATTTAACCAAATCATTTTATTTTAAAAAGTGATTGCTTCACTTCATTTTAAAAGAATGAGTTTTTCATCACACACAAGGAGTCTAATATGACTAAATATTGTTCTTCCCTCAATAATGAGTCTCGTCGTCATTTCCTTAAAGTTGCAGCGGGTGTTACTGCAGGTTTTGCCTTTAGTGGTTCATTAGGTACATTTGTGCCAAATGCAGTGGCAAGTGGTATTAAAGGTAAAACCATTGAAGCAGGGATTGCATACCCGCTTTCAACTGGTTTTGACCCAATGACATCAAGTGGTGCTTCACCATTTGCAGCGAACTTGCATATTTTTGAAGGCTTGGTGGATTTACACCCTGCAACTCGCGAGCCTTATCTTGCATTAGCAGCGAAAGAGCCAGAACAAATTGATGATACCACTTGGCGTGTAACGATTCGTGAAGGGGCAACCTTCCACGATGGTAAACCAGTTACCGTAGAAGATGTGGTGTATTCATACAATCGTATTATGGATCCTGCGAATAAATCTTTATTCGTGATGTTTATTGATTTCGTTGAGAGCGTGAAAGCAGTGGATGATAAAACCGTTGAGTTCAAACTCAAATATCCATTTGCGTTATTTGCTAAACGCTTAACCATTGTGAAAATTGTACCGAAACACGTGATTGAAGCGGTAGGTCAATCCAAATTTGATGCTCACCCAATCGGTTCTGGCCCGTATAAATTCGTTTCAGCTGTCAAAGATGACAAAATCGTCTTTGAAGCTTATGAGCCTTATAACGGTAAATATCCAGCATTAGTGGAAAAAATGTCTTGGTTCTTGTTATCTGATGCAGCAGCACGTGTTACTGCACAAGAATCTAAACGTACACAAGCGATGGAAAGTGTGCCATATCTTGACATTCCACGCTTGAAATCGAAAAAACAAACCGTTAAATCAGTGCAATCATTCGGCTTGTTATTCTTAATGTTTAACTGCGAAAAAGCGCCGTTTGACAATCCAAAAGTACGTCAAGCATTACACTACGGTTTAGACAGACAAAAATTAGTAGACTTCGTGTTCGATGGCAATGCAGAAGCCTCAACCTGCTATGTACAAAGCACTCACCCAGATTATATGAAAGCGGCAACGCAATATGAATATAATCCAGAAAAAGCGGTAGCATTGTTAAAAGAAGCTGGGCTAACTGAGCTCAAATTTGAATTACTTTCAACTGACCACGACTGGGTGAAAGAGTGTGCACCGTTAATTTTAGAATCTTGGAATAAAATCCCAGGCGTGAAAGTGACGCTTCAACACTTACAATCTGGAGCATTCTATGCAAACAACGTAGATGTGGGCTCATTCAGTGTGGGTATCGCACCCGGGGATCCATCTGTATTCGGTGACGACTTAGATTTATTACTAAGCTGGTGGTATCGTGGTGATGTATGGCCAAAACGCCGTTTCCGTTGGAGCAATACGCCTGAATTTGCGAAACTTCAAGGTTTCTTAGATGGTGCTGTACGTGCGGCAAACCACGAAGAAGCACGCAAACTTTGGAAAGAAGCATTCGACCTTATTGCAGCTGAAGTACCACTTTATCCAATCGTTCACCGCAAACTTCCATCTGCGTGGGATGAAAGTAAACTTGAAGGTTATCAACCATTGGCAACAACAGGGGTATCTTTCTTAGGTGTTGGTCGTAAATAATTCGGCAAAATCAACCGCTCTTTAAAATGTTGGGTTGTTAATTCACTCTCTCCCCTTGTGGGAGAGGAAAATAAACAATCCACATTCTATTCTTAAACACAACTCTGCCATATATTTTCTATATTCGCAGTGATAACAGGGGACAACATGGAAATTATACTTCGCTTACTTTTCCGCCGATTGATGGCATTGCCCGTGATGATTTTGGGAGTAACCGCACTTGTATTTGTGGTACTTCAATTTACTCCTGGCGATCCAGCGACTGTTGCATTGGGTGAAAGTGCATCAGAAGCGGCAAAAGAACTTTATCGTGAAAGCCACGGCTTAAATGATCCACTTTTTGTACAATATTTCCGCTTTCTCGGCAATTTATTCTTCTTTGATTTCGGGATGACAATGCCGCCAGAGCTTCCAATTAGCGATATGATTGCAAAATCGTTCCCAATTACCCTCCAACTTACTTTAATTGGTGTGGTATTTGCTGCGGTGGTTTCATTTACACTTGGTGTGTTAGCGGCACTTTATCGTGACAGCTGGGTAGACCAAGTGATTCGTTTAATCTCTGTGGCGGCAGTCGCAACGCCATCTTTCTGGCTCGGTATTTTACTTATTCAATGGTTCTCGCTTGAACTTGACTGGCTACCATCTGGTGGTTTTGTGCCATTTGGTGAAGATCCAAGCGGTTATGTGCAATCAATGATCTTACCTTCACTAGCATTAGCAGTGCCTGTATGTGCGTCTTTAATCCGTGTGGTACGTACTACAATGGTTGAAGAAATGGATAAAGACTATGTGCGTACTGCAATTGGTAACGGTGTGCCATATCCGACCGTGATTCGCTATAACGTGTTACGCAACGCCTTAATTACGCCTGTGACTGTGCTTGGTTTACGCGTAGGCTATTTATTAGGTGGTGCAGTGGTTATCGAACAAATCTTCGACTTACCGGGTATGGGTAAATTGATCTTCAATGGTATCGTGAACCACGACTTAAACTTGGTGCAAGGTGTGGTATTAACTATCGCATTTACATTCGTGATTGTGAATATCATCGTGGATGTCTTGTATGTTCTAATCAACCCTAAAATTCGGAGTCTATAATGTTTCGTCAAGGTTTAGCACAGCGTTTAGCGATGGGCGGAGCACGTTTCAAAGCACTCTCACCCGCTTCAAAAATCGCTTTAGTTTTCTTAGTTTTAGTGGCATTAGTGGCAGTTTTTGCACCAGTGGTCGCAACGCACGATCCATTAGCGGCAATTGCCCGTATGCGTCCACCAAGTGGTGATTTCTTATTCGGAACAGACCGCTTGGGTCGCGATATTTTCTCTCGTATCGTTTATGGTGCACAAACATCACTCTTTATCGGTTTAGGTGCAGTAGGTTGTGCGATTCTCTTTGGGGGCATTCTCGGAGCAACCGCTGCAACCGCAGACCGCTGGGGTAATGAGATCATTATGCGATTGATGGATATCTTGATGGCATTCCCAGGTATCGCATTAGCGGCTGTATTACTTGCTACATTCGGTAACACAGTGCCAGTGATTATCTTCACCATCGCCGTGGTTTACACCCCACAACTTGCTCGTGTAGTGCGTGCAAACGTGGTCTCTCAATGGGATGAAGACTATGTGCGTGCAGAGCGTGTAATTGGCGGTAGCCGCACTTACATCTTACTCAAACACGTAGTTCGCAACACTGCGGCACCTGTATTGGTTTTCGCAACCGTAATGGTAGCAGATGCGATTGTGTTTGAAGCCTCACTCTCTTTCTTAGGTGCAGGCGTACAACCACCACATCCATCTTGGGGTAACGTGTTGTCGGAAGGTCGTAATATCGTGTTAAACGGTGCGTGGTGGGCAACAACCTTTGCGGGCGTAATGATTTTACTTACCGTATTAGCGTTAAATATTCTTGCAGAAGGCTTAACTGATGCATTAGTGAACCCACGTTTGAAAGCAGGAAAAAAATCTGAACACAAATCAGATGAACGTTTATCAACTGACGTGCAAGAAGCATTGGGCGAAGGTTTAGCACTGAAACGCTATCTCTTACGCTTACACGATAAAGAAGTTACTCGCACTGACCGTATGCAACTTAACAGCAATGCGAAATCAATTTTACAAGTGAAAAACTTGTCGATTCATTTCCCAAATCGTTATGGCGACATTCCTCTTGTGGATAATATTAGTTTCACTGTAAACGAAGGTGAAACGATGGGATTGGTGGGCGAATCTGGTTGTGGTAAATCAATTACGGCGTTCTCCATTATGGGCTTATTGCCGAAAACTGCGAAAATCACGGGCGAAATTCTTTTCACCGACCGCAGTGGCAAACAACATAGCTTGTTAAATTCAAACCATTTAGCGGATCTACGCGGTACAGAAATCGCGATGATTTACCAAGATTCTTTGAGTGCATTAAACCCATCAATGCGTATCAAAGATCAAATGAACCAACTGATTAAACGTGGTAGCAAACATACGGCTGAAAAATTGTTGGAATGGGTACACTTAGATCCAAGTAAAGTGTTGAATCGCTATCCGCACGAATTATCTGGTGGACAACGCCAACGAGTGGTAATCGCAATGGCATTAACCCGCGAACCGAAACTCTTAATTGCAGACGAACCAACCACTGCATTAGACGTAACTGTTCAAGCAGAAGTAGTGAAATTGCTCAACGAATTGCGTGAAAAACTCGGCTTTGCGATGGTATTCGTGAGCCACGATTTAGCCTTAGTCGCACAACTTGCACACTCCATCACCGTAATGTATGCAGGTCAAGTCGTGGAAACTGCGCCGACATCATCCTTATTGGCACATCCAACCCACGAATATACCCAAGGTTTATTAGGTTCTGTGCTTTCAACTGAAGTGCGTGCGGAACGCTTATACCAAATTCCTGGTAGCGTACCATCTCCATATGACTTCGCCACTGGCGACCGCTTCGCAAGCCGTTCATTACGCCCAGAAGCTGACCCGAACCAAAAACTCGTATTAACGCCAATCGAAGGCGATGCACAACACCTATGGGCTTCGCATCTAGCAGGCAAAGCAGCGGAAACTAAAGTCGCAAGTGAGGCATAAGATGAGCAGTATCAAAGTAATCAAAGAACAAAACATCATCGACTTAGAGAACATTGTGGTGCAATTTCCTTCTCGCGATGGCTCGTTGTTTAATCGCAAAAAATTTACTGCCGTGAATAACGTTTCTTTAGGCATTAAAGCAGGCGAAACCATCGGTTTGGTAGGCGAATCTGGTTGCGGTAAATCAACCCTGGCGAATGTGATGATCGGTCTTTTAAAACCGACTTCAGGCACGGTAAAATTTAACGGCTTACAAATGGAATATGGTAGCTCAGAAGCGCGCAAACGTTTTGGTCGCCAAGTCTCTGTGATTTTCCAAGACCCAGCCACCGCGTTAAACCCACGGATGAAAGTGTTGGATATTTTGAAAGATCCGATGGATATTCATAATATTCTGCAACCGCACGAGCGAGAAAAACGTGTGTATGAACTGCTTTCACGCGTAGGGCTTCCACGTTCTGCCGCAGCGGTTGAGCCAACGCGCTTATCTGGCGGTCAGAAACAACGTGTGGCGATCGCTCGTGCCTTGGCGTTAAATCCAAGCCTGATAGTGGCAGATGAACCGACGTCCGCACTCGATGTTTCTGTTCGTGCTCAAGTACTAAACTTATTGGCAGACTTGAAAAAAGAACTCAACCTTGCCATGGTGTTTATCTCGCACGATATCCAAACTGTCCGCCAAGTATCTGACCGCATTGTGGTAATGAACGGAGGTAAAATTATGGAAACAGGTACTACTGCAGAAATTTTTGAAAACCCAACGATTGACTACACCAAAAAATTGCTCGGTGCAGCACCATCATTGTTGTAATTGATTGCAAAAGTTTTTGCAAATTTGACCGCTCTTCAGAGTGAATAACAGGCGAGGAAACTCGCCTGAGTTTTTTCAAGATGTTGATGTTTAAAGAATACCCCCTCTTTAGCAAAGCGGGGGCTAGATAAGAGGATAAATCTATAATGCCCAACATCCAAATTACCCAAACCCTTAAAACCGATCTCCTTATCGTAGGCTCAGGCATTGGTGGCTTGAGCTGTTCCGTTGAAGCCCACAAAAAAAGTATCAATCACATTCTTATCACTAAAACCCAACTTGGTTCTGGGGCAAGTTTTTTTCCACTGAAAGCAAGCCTTGGCATTCAAGTGACAGGCGATGAGCGTGATAAAGCCTTGTTCCAGCAAGATATTGAACGTGTTGCACAAGGGATGAACAATCCTGAAATCGTCAAAGCCTATATTGAAGATTCACCGCAGGCGGTTGAATTATTGAATGAAATTGGTTTCTGTCCGTGGAAACGTAACGATAACCGCCCCGCTTGTTTTGCCGAATATCCTCGCCCGATTTATCTGATTAACGAATGGCAAAAAGCACGTAAAAATGCAGAGGCGATTATTGCTCGACAAAATACGACGACGTTGTTTGAAAATGCTAGCCTTGTACATATCGCAACTGAAAATCACCGTGTAGTGGGGGCAGTTTTTGCTTACCAAAACCCAGAAAAGAGCGGTCGAGAAATTGTTTATTTTTACGTGCACACTTCCGCCATTATTCTTGCCAGTGGTGGCATTGCAGGGCTTTATAAAGATAATCTTTATCCCGCTGATGTGATTGGTTCTACTCATTTTCTTGCCTTGCAAGCGGGGGCGAAGTTAACCAATTTAGAGTTTATTCAGTTTATTCCTTCGTTTATTGCTCCAAAATACAAAGTGCTGTTTGGTGAACATACGCTGAAATATTGTACTGCGGTAACGGATAAAAATGGCAACTCATTATTTCCTGATTTATCGGCAGAAGAATTTGCTCAAATGGTTGCAGAACGTAGTGCCTATGCACCATTCTCGGTCGATTTTGACTGCGTAAAATTCGATCTACGCATTATGCAATATTTGCTTGAACATCCGGAAGAACAGGGCGTTTATTTGCACTATTCTCCAACACTTTATCAAGACCAAACGGAGTTTTACCGCATTTATTTAGATTGGCTGAAAGCCGATGCGGGGATCGATTTATTAACTGATCGCGTGTCGATTGCACCATTCGCCCACAGCTGCAACGGAGGCATTGAAATTAACACTAACGCAGAAAGTGCGGTGCAAGGCTTGTTTGCAGTGGGCGAAGTCTCTTCTTGCATTGAAGGAGCGAACCGCTTGGGCGGTAATTCTGTGGGCGGAAGTTTAGTGTTTGCCAAACGTGCAATGGCAAAAATTGAGCGAGATTTAACCGCTTGCCAAGATGCAACGATAGACGAACAAGCGGTTGAAAATGCCAAAAATTTTGCAGAACAGGCATTAAACCGTTTACACAATAAAAATGCAGATAACTCGCTCACAGCTTCGCAAGTGCTCAGTGAAATTCGCCAAGCAATGACTAAATTTGCCAATGTTTATCGTACTGAAGAGAATCTTTGTAAATTACAAGAAAAATTAGCCCGCTTGGAGCAAGCGTTTGATCCAATCTCGAGTGCTGATTTTCAAGGTATTGAAATTTTTTACAGTTTGAAAACCGCTCAAGAAGTGGTGAGAGCGATGTTAGTGCGAAAGGAGAGCAGAGGGGCTCATTATCGGGCGGATTATCAAGGAAAAATGTGATCTAAATCACAAATTCAAACATTTCTACTTGGAACATTGGCAAATTCCCGTGAAAATATAGTTCCTCTTGATTTGTCTAATTTGTCATTTAATTTCAGAAGGAAAAAAATATGAAAATGACTTTAAAAGTAAGTGTATTAGCGACGTTATCTGCATTAGTCTTAACAGGTTGTGCACATAATCAAATGGATGCAAAAGCACACGCGGAAGCTCAATTGCAACAACAAGCAGTAATGGGCATTAACTGGATGCAAGATTCGGGCGAATATAAAGCGCTTGCCTACCAAGCTTATAACACGGCTAAAACTGCCTTTGATCACGCGAAAGTGACTAAAGGTAAGAAAAAAGCGGTGGTAGTAGATTTAGACGAAACGATGCTAGACAACAGCCCATACGCTGGCTGGCAAGTTCAAAATAATAAAGGTTTTGATGGTAAAGATTGGACACGCTGGGTTGATGCTCGACAATCTCGTGCAGTTCCTGGTTCGGTGGAATTTAACAACTACGTTAATTCACACAAAGGTAAAATGTTCTATGTAACCAACCGTAAAGATAGCTCCGAAAAAGCGGGTACAATTGACGATATGAAACGTTTAGGCTTTGAAGGTGTGGATGAGTCAGTGCTTTACTTGAAAAAAGATAAATCAGCGAAAGCTGCTCGTTTTGCTGAAATTGAAAAACAAGGCTATGAAATCGTCCTTTATGTAGGCGATAACTTAGATGACTTTGGTGATACAGTGTACGGTAAATTAAATGCAGAACGCAGCGCATTTGTAAAAGAAAACCAAGAAAAATTTGGTAAAACTTACATCGTATTACCTAACCCTAACTACGGTGGCTGGGAAGGTGGTTTAGCCAAAGGCTATTTTAAAGGCGATGCTCAAAGCAAAATCAAAGCTCGCTTAGATGCAATCCAGGCTTGGGATGGTAAGTAGTTTTCGCTAATGAAATATAAAAAAACGGCTTAATATTTAAACTATTAAGCCGTTTTTTATGGGATTCATCTCAACAATGCCTGAATTTTCTGTTCAATCCCTTCCGCATTCAACCCAATTTCTGCATAAGCTTCTGGTTGTGTTGCTTGTGGAATGAAATGGTCTGGAATACCGAGCATTGCAAGCGGTTTAATTTTGTTGAACGATTGCAAATATTCATTTACCGTACTGCCTGCACCGCCTTGAATAGCGTTTTCTTCAATGGTTACTAATAAATCGTGTGAATCTGCAAGTTGTGTAATTAGATCGCCATCAATTGGTTTTACAAAACGCATATCAGCAAGGGTGTAGTCGTTATGCTCTGCAACGATTTGGGCTTCGTGCAACATTGTACCAAAGTTTAAAATCGCAACTTTTTTACCTTCTCGAATCAGACGACCTTTACCTACCTCCAACGTTTGCATTGGCTGTAATGCTACACCTTGAGCATTGCCACGTGGGTAACGCACTGCTGTTGGCGTATTCATTGAATAAGCGGTAAATAGCATTTGACGCATTTCATTTTCATCTGATGGCGTCATAATCGTCATATTTGGAATGCAACGCATAAAGCTTAAGTCGAACGCTCCTTGGTGGGTTTGCCCATCCGCCCCCACGATGCCCGCACGGTCAATCGCAAAAATGACAGGGAGATTTTGAATTGCCACATCGTGAATTAACTGATCGTAAGCACGTTGTAAGAAGCTAGAATAAATTGCCACAACAGGTTTAAAGCCTGCAATCGCAAGTCCTGTTGCAAAAGTAACCGCGTGTTGTTCTGCAATGGCTACATCAAAATATTGCTCTGGGAAGCGTTTAGAAAATTCCACCATTCCAGAGCCTTCACGCATAGCAGGGGTAATGCCGATAAGTTTCGGATCTTGCTCTGCAATTTCACATAACCAATTACCGAAAATATCCGAATAGGTTGGGATGGTTTTCGTTTTTGGTAATTTTCCGCTTTCAGGATCGAATTTTGGCACGCCATGGAAACCGATTGGGTCGTTTTCTGCAGGCTCATACCCTTTGCCTTTTTTGGTACGAATGTGCAAGAATTGTGGACCTTTTAGGTCACGCATATTTTCCAGCGTTTTCACCAAGTCATCAATGTTATGCCCGTCAATTGGACCAATGTAATTGAAGCCAAGTTCTTCGAACAGCGTACTTTCAGGCGAGAAAATCACGCCCTTCATATGCTCTTCGCTTTTCTTCATAAAGTTTTTAATGGTCGGCACTTTATCCAGAATTTTCTTACTGCCATCACGCATGGTAGTATAAAGCGAACCTGAGAAAATGCGTGCGAGGTGGTTGTTTAACGCCCCCACGTTTTCGGAAATCGACATCTCGTTATCGTTTAAGATAACTAACATATCAGTATGTAATGCACCCGCATGGTTTAAGGCTTCAAATGCCATTCCTGCGGTAATTGCACCATCTCCAATCACACAAACGGTTTTACGCCCTGCGTTCTCTTTTTCTGCTGCTACCGCAATACCTAAGCCCGCACTGATCGAAGTAGAAGAGTGCCCTACGCTTAATACATCGTAAATGCTCTCTTCACGCCAAGGGAAAGGGTGGATACCATCTTTTTGGCGGATGGTTTTGATTTGGTCACGGCGACCTGTAAGGATTTTATGCGGATAAGCTTGATGGCCTACGTCCCAAATGAGCTGATCAAACGGCGTTTGATAAACATAATGCAAGGCAACAGTAAGTTCAACCACGCCCAACCCTGACGCTAAATGCCCGCTTGACTGGCTTACACATTCAAGCAAATAAGCACGCAATTCGTCTGCAAGCGGTTGTAATTGATCTTTATTTAGCAAACGCAAATCTTCAGGCGAATTGATTTGGCTTAGCAAAGGGTATGATTTTTGCATAAAAGATAATCCATGTGGGCGTAATGTAAAGATGAAACGGCTTTCGACCGCTTATCTGGCTTATTTAAGATCTTCTGTTAATACAGGTTGAATGGTGCTTAAAATCTCTTTCACAACACGAGCTTGACCAACAACAAGGTTGCCTGATTTTAAGTAATCTGTGCCACCCACAAAGTTGGTTACGATTGCACCCGCTTCACGAGCGATCAGCTCACCAGCAGCACAATCCCAAGGTTTTAAGCCGATTTCAAAGAAACCATCGACACGGTTTGCTGCAACATAAGCTAAATCTAACGCTGCTGAACCTGTACGGCGGAAATCTGCTACGCCATTGTTCATTAAGCCTTCGAGCATATTTAAATGTGCAGGACGATGTTTTGGATTTTTGAATGGGAAACCAGTTGCAAGCACGGTGCCGTTTAAATCACGACGGCTTGTATCAACACGTAAACGGAATTCATTTAATTTTGCCCCTTCACCGCGTACGCCAGTGAAAAGTTCATTACGGATAGGATCGTAAACTACGCCAACCGTTGTGCGACCATTCTCGCGAACAGCAATAGAAACACAGAAATGCGGTAAACGTTTTACGAAGTTAGTTGTGCCATCTAATGGATCAATCACCCATTGCACGCTGTTATCTTTACCTTCAACAATGCCTGACTCTTCCGCAACGATAGCGTGATCAGGATAAGATTTTTTGATAACTTCGATAATTGCTGCTTCTGCGGCTTTATCAATTTCAGTTACATAGTCATTTGAGCCTTTACGAGCCACCTCAGTATCTTGAGGTGCTTGCTCATAACCTTTTGCAATAATATTGCCTGCTTTTCGTGCTGCACGAATAGCAATGTTTAACATTGGATTCATATTTCCACCAGATTTTAAAGAACGAAGAAAGATGGCGAATTATAGTATAAAAAAAGCGGGAGAGGAATGAAAAGCGGTGGTTTTTAACGGAAAATTTACAAAAATGGCGGACTAAAGCCCGCCTTACTAAAATTATGCAATTAAACCCGCTTGTTTTAAAGCTGCTAACACTTTTGGTTGAGCTTCTTCAGAGAGAGTCGTTAATGGCAAACGTAAGTTTGGTTCACTCACTAAGCCTAATTTATAAGCTGCCCATTTCACAGGAATTGGGTTTGCTTCCACAAATAAATCGTGGTGTAGTACATTTAAGCGTTGGTTAATCGTCTCTGCTTCTTCAAATTTGCCCGCTAAAGCTAACTCACACATTTTCGCCATATCAGCAGCTGCCACGTTATTGGTTACAGAAATAACACCTTGACCGCCTAATTTCATTGACGCTAAACCTGTTGCATCATCACCGCTTAAGAAAATGAAATCCTTACCAGCTAATTCTTTAATGAGCGGTAATCGACTTAAGTCGCCTGTAGCTTCTTTTACGCCAACAATATTTTCAATTTTTGACAAGCGACCAATAGTTTCAGGTTTTAAATCGCTGCCTGTACGACCTGGCACATTATATAAAATTTGCGGTAAATCAGTTGATTCAGCAATCGCTTTATAATGTTGATACATCCCTTCTTGGGTTGGTTTGTTGTAATAAGGTACAACGCTCAAACAACCCGCAACGCCACTGTTTGCAAGTAATTTCGTCATTGTGACTGCTTCACTTGTCGCATTTGAGCCTGTGCCTGCAATAATAGGAATACGACCATCAGCAAATTCAACGGTTTTCTTAATCACTTTCACATTTTCATCGATGCTTAACGTAGTAGATTCTCCCGTTGTACCTACTGAAACAATCCCGTGCGTACCAGCTTGAACGTGATATTCTACTAATTTTTTTAATTCTTCGTAGTTCACCTCACCGTGTGTCATTGGGGTAATCAGTGCTACAATACTACCGTGAAATAAAGGCATTGCCATAATTCGACTCCTGTTTTTATTATGATTGGCTTGCTTTCATAGATTGCAAAAATACTTAAAAATATGCAAGTTTTTTTTTCAAAAATAGAGAATTTATTTTCGAGTTTGTTGAGTTTGATTTTAAATTCGTTAAATTTGCATAAATATGCAGTTTAATGTATAACTACTCATAAAATTTGAGAGGAAATCTTTATGCGTAATACTGAATTAGTCCAATGGTTTAGACAATCCACACCCTATGTGAATATGCATAGAGGAAAAACGTTCGTCATTATGCTAGACGGCAACGCAATTGCCCATTCCAATTTTGTGAGTATTGCCAATGATGTGAGTCTATTACATAGCCTTGGCATCAAGTTAGTAATTGTATTTGGTGGGCGTCTGCAAATTGACGAATTATTGGCAAAAAACAATCGCTTGTCGCACTACCACAACCATATTCGTGTGACAGATCCTAGTTCGCTGGAATGCGTTAAGCAAGCAGTAGGCGGTTTGCATTATGATATTTTCTCCAAACTCTCACTTCGTCTGCCAAACTCTCCCGTACTAAATGTGGTCAGCAGTAACGCGATTCTGGCTCAACCTCTTGGCGTAATTGATGGAGTTGATTTCGGCTTAAGTGGTAAAATTCGTCGCATCAATGTTAAAAGCATTCAGCAACAGCTAGAGCAAGATGCCATTGTTGTCATTGGACCGATTGCACCCTCTGTTACGGGTGAGATGTTTAATCTACCCTTTGAAGAAATTGCGACTCAAGTGGCAATTAAACTCAAAGCGGATAAGTTGATTGGCTTTTGTGGTGAGCAAGGTTTGCTGGATGAAAAGGGTGAAGTAATTTCTGACATTCATCCACGGGAAGCAAAACGCTACCTCAATAAATTTATTGAAAATGGCGATTACCACAATTCCGCTGCACGTTTTTTACAAGCTGCAATTGAAGCTTCGTACGCAGGCATCAAGCGTTCGCACCTGTTGAGCTACAAAGAAGATGGCTCGCTCTTGCAAGAACTTTTCTCTCGTGATGGTATCGGTACGCAGCTTTCCGAAGAGAGCTCAGAACATATCCGTATTGCAACTTCGCATGACATCCCAGGTTTGCTTAACCTAATTCGACCGCTTGAAGAGCAAGGTATTTTGGTAAAACGTTCGCGTGAGCAATTGGAAGTTGAAATCAGCCGTTATACCATTATTGAGCGTGATGGTATTGTGATTGCTTGTGCGGCTTTGAACCCTTATTTAAACGAAAAAATGGCAGAAATGGCGTGTGTGGCTGTGCATCCAGACTACCGTGATTCTTCCCGTGGCGATGTATTATTAGAAGCGATTAAACGCCGTGCTATTCAAATGGGCATTGAAAAACTCTTTGTGCTCACTACTCGCACAACACAATGGTTTCAAGAACGGGGGTTTGAAATTAAAGGCACAGAAGATTTGCCTGCGTATAAACGTGAACATTATGATCATCAACGGAAATCGCGGGTATTAGTGTTGAATATTGTATAAAATGGACATGGGGAAACTGAATTTGTCTTTGCTGGTTTTATCTTTATTTGTTACTTTTCTTTAACGCTGAAATCATTATAATCCAATTATTTTTATGAGATTATGAGAAAAATTATGTCCCTAGACCTAACCAATATCCGTACACAAATTACCAGTCTTGACCGCCATATTTTAAAGCTATTATCAGAACGTCATCGATTGGCGTTTGATGTAGTGCGTAGCAAAGAGATTACGCAAAAGCCACTTCGCGATGTTGTTCGCGAAAAGGAGCTTTTACAAGAGCTTGTAAATTTTGCTGAGTCTGAAAATTACCAGCTTGATCCGCAATATGTAACCCAAATTTTCCAACGCATTATTGAAGACTCTGTTCTGACGCAACAAAATTACCTACAAAATAAATTGAATGAGCAAAAAGAAGAGAGCCTTTCAATTGCCTTTTTAGGGATGCGTGGTTCTTATTCAAATATGGCGGCTCGTCAATTTGCGAAGAAATACCAAGGCAATTTAGTAGAGCTGAATTGTGCCTCATTTGGTGAGATTTTTGCCAAAGTAGAAAAAGGCGAAGCTGATTTTGGTGTGTTACCGCTGGAAAATACGACTTCAGGCTCAATCAATGAAGTTTATGACTTATTACAACATACGGAACTGGCGTTAGTGAGTGAATTGGCTTATCCAATCAAACATTGCTTGTTGGTAAATGGCAACGTGGATTTAGCCGAAATTGACACTATTTACACGCATTCACAACCTGCTCAGCAATGTAGCCAATTTATTCAAAGCCTTGACCGCGTGCATATCAAATATTGCGAAAGTAGCTCACACGCAATGCAGATGGTCGCACGTTTAAATAAACCAAATGTGGCGGCTATTGGCAATGAGGATGGCGGTAAACTTTACGGCTTAAGCAGTATTAAATCGGAAATCGCTAACCAAGTGAATAACATTACTCGCTTTATTGTAGTGGCAAAAGAGGCGGTAAAAGTTTCTCCACAAGTGCAAACTAAAACGTTGCTATTGATGACGACGACACAACAAGCAGGTGCTTTAGTCGATGCGTTAGTCGTATTCAAACAGTTTGGCATTCGTATGCTGAAATTAGAATCTCGCCCAATCTATGGCAAGCCGTGGGAAGAGATGTTCTATGTTGAGCTTGAAGCCAATATGCACAACGAAAACACGCAGAAAGCATTGGAAGCCTTAAAAGAAGTAACCAGTTTCTTAAAAGTGCTAGGCTGTTATCCAAGCGAGATTATTGAGCCAGTAAAAATTTAGAAAAATTGACTAGTAATAGGTGTATAAATAAAGCATATTACTTATTTACTACGCTATGATATATCTTATATAGTGATTTAGGGCAGAGAAAACTCTGCCCTATGTTGAAATAATATTAATCACTTTATTTTTTTGTTTTAAGCAATTCAATGATCTCTTTTAATGCAATAATTTCATTCTCTTTTGCATCTAATAATAATTTAAGTTTCTCATTTTCCATCGCTAGAATACTATTTGAACCAAAAGAACAACCATTATTTGAATGGTCTCCAATGGTAAAGAAAAAAGATTTATCTTGAGAAGAGATTAATTCCACAATATCAATATGAAATATTTGAGCAATTTGCTTAAGTTTATCAACTGTTAGATTCGTTTTCCCGTGCTCAATTTTTGCATAACCTGCTGGCGACATTTCAAGCTTTTCAGCCATTTCTTCTTGTGACCATTGGTTGATTTCTCTCATGACTCGAATTTTATCGTGGATTTCCATACTAGATTCTCTAAGTAAAATATTCATAACTAAAAGTATGTTTTTTCATACATTTAGTTAATGGTTTTTAAATTTGAGCGAGTATATCATTTCAACAATTTTTAATCCAACTCCTGAGGAACTCATAATGAAAAAAACATCTTTAGCCATTGCTTTATCATTAATATTAACCGCTTGTGGTTCTAGTGGTGGCAAACCTTCCATTTCAATACCTACAGCTACACAAACACCGACTATAAATAATTCATCCTCAAACAAACCTGCGACACACGAAGCTGCTCCGTCTAAACAAACTCAAGGCACTACATCAAATCAGTCAACACCAGTTACGACTATGCCAAAACCCGATGAAACTAAGCTAAATAATACAGGTGTTTCTTTGAATAAAAATGATTTTATAAAAGGCGAAATTAATAAAGAACCTGTCTTAGATCAAAATGGTAAAGAAATTGCACAGTTATCTGGTCATAATCGAGCATATTCTTTTAATGGAGCATTAATGAAATCAAAAGATAGTGGACTAGGTAAAATTATTGTAGGAAATACAGTACTTAAATTAGCAGATAAAGTTGGAGCAATAGGTGGTTTAACAGGCTCTAGCTTATCTAAAGCGATCGTTTCTCTTTATAATGCTACGCAAAATCCAGAGCGTGATATTTTCTATTTTGGTAGTGAAACACCAGAGTCTAGTATTCCTAAAAGTGGTATAGTTACTTATAAAGGTAATGCAAGCCGTTACGATAATGTGACAGCTCAAGTTAAAAATATTGGGGAGACAGAGCTAATAGCAGATTTTGAAAATAAAAAAATTAAAGGTGAACTAAAAATTGATGGTTTATTTCGTCGAAATATTTCGCTAAAAGAGGCTGATATTCAAGGTAATGGATTTAAAGGTGAAGCCGTTGCAGGAGAGAATCATATTTTGATGACTCGAAAAGGCGAGTATGAAGGTAAATTCTACGGACCAAGAGCAGAAGAGGTTGCGGGTAAAGCAACATTTTCAGAAGAGTTAAAAGACTTAAATACCAGTTTTAGTGCTGAACAGGTAAAATAGCCTAAAATAAAGGGAGCAGATGCTCCCTTTATTTATTTTAAGCCCATCCATTACGTTTACGACGAGGCAGGATATATGGCATCAGTAGTCCTAAGATTAAACCAGCAATGAGAACAACTCCACCATAGATAAAATATTGAATGGCTATTGCCCGTTTTTCGCTATCTTGCATTGTTTCTAGACTGCGATTCTTATTTTTTAGTACCTCAATTTCACGTTTTAATTGTGCATTTTCGGCAAGCAAATCACTTGTTTGTTTTTCTGCGGCATTACTACGTCTCTGCATTTCGATTGTACGTTGTTGCCAGTCGTTATCAATACGGCTTAACCTTCCACTAAGATCTTGTACTTGTTGTTGTAATTGGGGAATTAGCTCCTTAGGGCTTGCAGTTTGTGAGATTTCGGAGGCTAAAACCCAACCTTCACGGTTACGGCTATCACGAATAAGTACAAATCGGTCTTTACGATCTAAGAGAGTAATTTTTTCACCTGCTTGGATTGAACCTGAGATTTTGTATTGATCTCCCGCACCTTTACGCATATAAGTGCTTAGATTTTCAGTAATATAATCAGTCGAAAAAACAGGTAAAGAAGAAGTTAATAATAAAGAGGCAAGAAGAAATGTTTTTAATTTTTTTGACATAATAAGTCCTAATGATCATATTATTTATAAGCTACTTTTACTGACTCTTTTTATCAAAAATAGTTTATAAATAATTTAGGGAAAAGTCTGGGGATTTATAAACTTTGTATTTACTAAAAGGGAATA
Source organism: Haemophilus parahaemolyticus (assembly GCF_002015035.1). GTDB lineage: Bacteria > Pseudomonadota > Gammaproteobacteria > Enterobacterales > Pasteurellaceae > Haemophilus_A > Haemophilus_A parahaemolyticus. Next base: position 207,759 of record NZ_MUXY01000001.1, read on the forward strand.
ACCTAAAGAGGTTATTCCTCTTTCTTTGTTATCTGATTGATAACTTCTCCAATTCCGCAAAATAGGTAGGGAATGTTTTTGCGGTGCATTTTGGATCTAAAATCGTTACTGGCGTATTAGATAACGCAATGAGTGAGAAACACATCGCCATACGGTGGTCGTTATAGGTTGAGATTTCCGCGTGTTTGAAATGCTCCAATGCAAGCGGTTGAATTCGGATAAAATCTTCTCCTTCTTCCACTTCCGCCCCTATTTTACGTAGTTCGGTTGTCATTGCAGTTAAGCGGTCAGTTTCTTTCACACGCCAGTTGTAGATATTACGGATCACGGTTTCGCCTTGAGCAAACAGAGCCGTGGTAGCAATGGTCATTGCAGCATCGGGAATATGATTCATATCCATATCAATCCTGTGTAAATCTCCCTGTTCTGCTTGGATAAAATCGTCGCCCCAAGTGATTTTTGCCCCCATTTTCTCTAACACATCAGCAAACAAGCGGTCGCCTTGAATAGAATTTTTACCAATGCCGGTAACTTTTATATTACCTTTAATCGCCCCCGCTGCTAAAAAATAAGACGCAGAAGACGCATCGCCTTCGACTAAGTATTTTTCAGGCGAAACATAACGCTGATTGCCTTTTACTAAGAAGGTTTGGTAGTGTTGGTTTTCAACGGTTACGCCAAAATCTTTCATCATCGCAAGCGTGATGTCTATGTAAGGTTTTGAAACCAGATCACCAATAATTTCAATCTCCATATCACCCTCTGCAAGTGGAGCAGCCATCAATAACGCGGTTAAGAATTGACTAGAAATCGAACCATCAATTTTCACTTTGCCACCTTGCAAACCTTTATTGCGGATTGCAATTGGCGGGTAGCCGATATTTTCTAAATAACGTACATCAGCCCCCACTTGTTGTAGTGCATCAACTAAGTGCTGAATTGGACGTTCTTTCATACGCGGTTCGCCTGTTAAAATCACTTCTGCATCGTGTTTTCCTTTTAAACAAAGTGCAGCGGTTAACGGACGCATTGCTGTGCCTGCATTTCCTAAAAAGAGCGATAAGCCATTTTGCCAATTAAAAGCTCCACCTACGCCTTCGATTGTGCAGGTGGTTTTATCATCGGAAAGTTGATAGCTTACACCCAATGCCTTTAAAGCATTGAGCATATGGCGGATGTCGTCGCTATTGAGCAAGTTAGTTACTTGAGTTGTGCCGTGTGCGAGGGCTGCGAGCAGCAAAGCACGATTTGAAAGGCTTTTTGAGCCTGGTAAATTGATTTCGCCTTCCACACGGGTGATAGGCTGTAGCGTGATTCGTTCTAATTGTGTCATAAAGATTCCGTTGTGTTTGTTATTTTTAAGTATCAAGATTATAAACTAAGCATTCGCCAAAATCACTGCACGTTTTGGAGCGGGTAAACCTTCGATAGTCTTGCTGTGGTCGGTTGGATCTAAGAAATCGACCAAACTTTCATTTTCAAGCCAATCTGTTCTTCGTTGTTCTTCAAGCGTGGTAACAGCTTGATCGACACATCTCACATTTTTAAACCCCACTTTTTCCAACCAGTTAATTAAGCATGGTACGGACGGAATGAAATAAACGTTTTTCATTTTCGCATAGCGGTCGGCAGGCACAAGGCAAGTGTTCATATCGCCATCAATGATCAGCGTTTCTAGTACCAATTCTCCACCTTTGACCAGTTGGGCTTTGAGCTGTGAAAGATGATCAAGCGGCGATTTACGGTGATACAACACGCCCATTGAAAATACCGTATCAAAGGCAGCAAGTGGTTGCATTTGTTCAATACCAAGTGGAATCAAATTTGCACGGCGATCATTACCAAGCAATTTCCGTACGACTTCAAATTGGCAAAGGAACAGCTCAGTTGGATCAATTCCCACTACCATTTTTGCCCCTTCGCCCACCATTCGCCACATATGATAACCACTGCCACAACCTACATCTAAAATCGTGCGATCTTTTAGCGGTGCAAGGTGTGGGAGCACGCGATCCCATTTAAAATCAGAATGCCATTCGGTATCGATATGGATTCCGTGTAGGTGATACGGGCCTTTTCGCCATGGCATCAGCTGTTTTAAGTGATGGGTAATGCGTTGGGTTTCACCTGCTGAAAGCGGTTCGGTTGGAATGGATTCCACTTTATCTTTCAAGTTAATGCAAGCGGTCGAATTTGGCATAAAATCGACAATTTTTGCCCATTTGGCATAGTCACCATGGGTGGTTTTTTCCCATGCTTTGAGCTGTGCGGGAAGGGTTTCAAGCCACGCAGAGAGGTTCGTGGTGGCAATTTGTTTATAAAAAGGACGGAAGTCTATCATAGAGAATCAAGCGTAAAAAAGAATAAGGCATTTTAACAAACTTTGTTAGAAAAGCTAAAAAAATTACCGCTTGTAAGTAAGTTCTAGGAGGAAATGACGTTAAGTCGTGATAAGCTATTGCACCTAATAAAAATTAGGTGAAAAAGATATCTTTTTCACCTATCTAATATTGGGATATGTTTTTCTGAACAAAATTTATCCCTCTTTAGGATAAAGCACTTCAGCATTAATCCAATTCACCCAAGTGTTTTCCAATAATGGAATTAAGGGGGTGCTATCTTCAACTACGGTATTTAAGGCAGATAATACCTCTTCTAAAGACGAAGGTTGTTCTTGTATATAACTTAATAGCCAAAAGTCAAGTTCAGATAAGCGTTGTTGCAGAATATTAAAATCGCTATCCCGCCATATAACAGCTTGCATAGGGTTTTCATCAAATTGTTTAAAATCGCTTGATAAAAAATCGACTTCATAGCTTTTTAAATAAGCTGCATCAGATAACTGCATTACGCTATGCTTATTCCACTCAAATTTTTCAGGTACTTTTGCTAAAGAAACTTCTGCAAGTAATTGTGTATTTTCAAAATCCATCAATGCCAGTATATTGGCATCAAAACGCTCTTTTTCTTGGCAAAATAAGAGAAATTCTCCAGCAATATCTTGAAAATAAGGCGAATGTGATTTTCCTGTTAATACAAACGTTTCTTTCGTCTGAGACCAACTCTCAGCAGAAACGTGTTTAGGTGCTTCAACAAAACAACGGTCAATAAAACCAAAGATGTTATTTCGAACTAAGCGAGCATAAACAGCGAGGCGATTCGGAGCATAACCATTTAGAGGTTGAGCATGAGCCAATCGAACGGCTGTGGCAAGTGCTTTTTGTGTTTCAATAAGCGAAGGTTTAGGCTGCATAGGATATTACCTCTTTTTGAGCATATTTTTGCTGTAGTTGTGCAATATGTTCAACTTCAGCATAAAGTTCTGCAAATGGAGGGAAGTTGAAATCACGCTCTAATAATGTTGGCGGAATGACGGGTAGTCGTTGATAGGCATATTCTAATAAATCCCACACAGTACCTTTTACTGCCTCACCGTGCGTATCAATTAATAACTCGGGTAAATGGCGATATGCCCCTTTTATTTTATTAAATGATTCTCCTTCTAAATCCTCCACAACTTGTGCCGCAGAATGTTCTTCGTCGTGTCCGGCAATATGAATGTAATTGACACGTTTCACATCTACTTGATCTAAAAAAACATAAGGATCAAGTAAACCGTGATTGACGCCATTTACATAAATATTATTTACATCTAAATGAATACCGCAATCCGCTTCTTGTGCAATAGCATTTAAAAATTCTACTTCATTCATTGTGCTGGTGGGAGAGTGTAAATAATAAGAGGTGTTTTCTAATGAAATTTGTAATCCTAAAAAATCTTGCACATATTGGATTCTCTGTGCTACGTGTTTTACAGCTTCTTCTGTAAATGGCATAGGTAATAAATCATATAAATGCCCTTCACATTCACAATAACTCAGATGTTCAGAAAAAAATGTCGAATTATATTGAGTCATTAATGCTTTAGTATTTTTTAATAACTCGCGATCAAGAGGTGCTTGCCCGCCTAATGAAAGTGATAGTCCGTGTACCGCAAGTGGATATCTTTCAGCAGCCTGATCAAATTTATAACGAGCAGCCCCCCCCATTTTTACCCAATTTTCTGGAGCAACTTCCATAAACTGAATCGCATTATTTGATGATAAATTCAAAAAATCATCTGCTAAATCTCGACGATACCCTAATCCTGCACCTTGTAACATAATTATTTACTCCTTTTAATACAACACTGGTGTAAATTTACACCAGTGTTATGTATGGCATCTAGATTTAAATACGATTATTTAGAACCGCATTTACCCTCACCACATTTACCTTCTGCAGCTTTTGGTTTGCTCGCACCGCATTTACCTTCACCACATTTACCTTCTGCGGCTTTCGTTTTGTTTGCACCACATTTGCCTTCACCGCATTTACCTTCTGCAGCTTTTGTTTTCACACATTTATCACCCACACAAGGGGTTGCAGCTTTATCTGTACTGCTTGATTTTGATTCAGCATGTGCAACAGTAGCTACTGTCATCGTTAATGCTCCTGCTAATGCGGCTAAAGTAGATAATTTTTTCATTTGAGTCTCCTAGAGTTTGATATTGAATATATAGTTAGAGGAATTTCAACCAGCTTTTAGTTGGATAAACCTTCTTAATAAGCGTGTCTAAAGAGAGTTTCCCTGCTCCCTGAGTAATTAAGATTAATAAAGTTACCACATAAATTAAAGGTAATTTATAACCGTTATCACAAACGTTATAACCTGAATCAGCGTGAATACTATACCACGCAACAGAGATTAAAATCGTTAAACCTAATGCACTAAAACGAGTTAGTACCCCGAATATTAGCAAGAAGGGGAGAATTAATTCCGACCCCATTGCAACGTGCCAATTAATATCAGCAGGAATAAGATTAAACGGAAAAGGAAAACGATCTTGTATTTCAGTAAACCAATTTTGACCATTCCATTTTTCTAACCCTGCCTCTAAAAACTCCCACGCAAGAAAAAAGCGTAAAATCAATAAACTCACGCCGCTACTGATACCTTGCATCTTACAATCTTTCATCTTTTTCCTCTTATTGATTACCTATTTTATGAAATTATTTAGTTCATTATGCTAGGAAATATTTCCCAGTTATTCTATTAGTCGGAGATAAGCCTTTTTTCTTACACTTTTTTTCAAAAAATCGAAAATATTATTTTTTGCAAAAATGCAGATAACATTAAGGGCAAAGATTCTAATGATCTTCGCCCCCTTTTATCTTTTAATAATTAACGTGTAATTGGAGTGATTTTTGCACGTTGTAATTTGCGATAAGCGTCCAAGAGTTTTTGGTGAGCTGGCATATTTTCTAAAGCTTCATCAGAAGCAGTTAAGCCATAGAACGGATTACCACCATTTGCAGCATTCCATGCAAATTCAACCGCTTGTTTACCGTACATTTTCTCAAAAACTGCACGATATTGTTCAGGCTTGCGGTTTTCATCGAGGAATAATTCGATGGTTTGAATTAAGCAGCGGTAGTAGTTGTTGCGTTCTGCAGTGAAGACGGAAGCGTTCATATTTGCCGTCCAGTTTGCCCAGTCTAACGCTTGTTCTAAATTGCCTAGAGCTAAGTGAAGCATAGATTTCAGCTCGCCAATACGTAAGGTTTGCATTGCTGAACCTTTCTCGGCAACGATACCGATAAACTCACGGACACGGGTTAAATCGTCGATGCCTTGTTCATCTAATTCGTCCAATAATTCTTGGTACGTTTCCGCATCGTGGTGGAAATGCGGTAGATCTAACAGAATTTCTCGCCAATCCATCCCCATATTGTTGTTGGCATAAATTAAGTCATCGCTTGGGTAGATGTTCGACATACCAGGGGCAAGGATACGGCAAGCGTAAACGCCTAAATGCTCATAATCCATAATGTAAACAGGCTGTTCGTATTTGTTGAAGATTGCTATTAAATTATGGAATTCTTGCTCGGTTGTGCCTGAGAAATCCCAGTGAACGAACGGGTAGTCCGCCTCTTTTTTGAAAAGATCCCACGAAATTAGACCGCTTGAGTCGATGAAATGGGTTTCAAGATTAGCGTGATCGGCAACATCTTCATTATTGAAAGAAGGTGGTGAGAATACGTCTAAATCTTTTAAGCTACGACCTTGTAAAAGCTCAGTTACGGTGCGCTCGAACGCCACTTGGAAGTTCGGATGTGCACCGAATGAAGCGAAGCAAGTGCCGTTTTGCGGGCTAAGCAAAATCACGCAAATCACAGGGAACTCACCGCCTAATGAGGCATCGTAGCAAAGGATTGGGAAGCCTTCTTGCTCTAATTTTTCAATGGAGGCTTTGATGGTTGGATAGCTATCGATCACCGATTGCGGAATTTCAGGCAAGCTGATCGCTTCTGCGATAATGCGGTTTTTCACAAAACGCTCGAACACTTCAGATAAGCCTTGCACACGGGCTTCGTTTTTAGTGTTGCCCGCAGACATACCGTTTGAGACGAACAAGTTGCCGATAATGCTTTGTGGAATGTAAACCGTTTGGTTGTCTGATTGGCGAACGTAAGGCAAAGCCACAATGCCGCGATCGTAGTTACCTGATTGTAAATCGACTAACAGTTCTGGCGTGAGTTCGCCATTCGGGTCAAAGTATTCCCATAAGAAATCGTCCATCATCTCTATTGGTGGCAAAGCTTCATCTTCAATCGGGAACCATTTTTCAGATGGATAATGCACGAAATCACCGTTTGCTATCTCTTGCCCTAAATAGAAATCAGCCCAGAAATAATTGGTCGATAAACGCTCAAAATACTCACCTAATGCAGAAGCAAGTGCCGCTTTTTTACTCGCACCCTTACCGTTTGAGAAACATTGTGGGCAGTCTGCATCACGAATATGCACCGACCAGACATTTGGCACAGGGTTTAACCAAGAAGCTTCTTCAATGTTAAAGCCAAGGGTTTTTAGTTTGTGTTGGAAGGTAGAGATGCTATCTTCAAGGGCTGCATCTTTACCTGTAATAAAAGTTTGTTCAGACATAAAGTACCTTATCAAATGTCGTTAAAATTGCGGTATTCTAGCAAAATTTGATCGCTAGTTATAACTTTTTAATCTATAAAGTGCATTTTATTTCTTTTTATTTGTTACGAAACCCTCGTATTATTTCTCACACGAAATACATCTATTTATATTTATTTAGGAGAACACAATGTCTAAATTTCAAATTCATACTATTGAAACTGCACCAGAAGCTGCAAAAGAAGCATTAACTGCGGTCAAAAACGCAAACGGTTTTATTCCAAATTTAATTGGCGTATTAGCCAACGCACCTACTGCATTAGAAACTTATCGTACTGTAGGTGGGATCAATGGTCGTAATAGCTTAACTGCAACAGAACGTGAAGTCGTGCAAATTACCGCAGCAGTGGTTAATGGTTGTGGATTCTGTGTAGCGGGTCATACCAAGATCGCATTAAAAGTGTTGAAGCTAGAAGAAGAGTTAGTAAACCAAATTCGAGCAACAGCTCGTATTGAAAGTGACAGCAAATTAGATACTTTAGCACGTTTTACGCTTGCAGTAATGTTACAAAAAGCAAAATTAACAGAAGCACAATTAAATGCATTCTTTGCGGCAGGCTATACGCAAGAACAAGCGATTGATGTTGTGTTAGGGGTAAGTTTAGCAACACTCTGTAATTATGTGAATAATCTTGCGGAAACACCTATCAATCCTGAATTACAACCATTCGCTTAATTGATAATAATATTTGAGTGAAGTTAACGGCAGGTAAATCTGCCGCTTTTTATCTTCGATTATATAAATGTTGTTTGTTATTCCAATAAAGAAAAGAGTAGGGAGCTTTTAATAATCCAACTGATCCTTATACAACGTATAATCGTCTTTTAAGGCTTGGATAAGCTCCACAAAATCATCAGGCAATGGGGCGTGCCATTCCATGAGTTCACCTGTGATAGGATGCTCTAAACGTAACATCGTGGCGTGTAAGGCTTGGCGTTGAAATGAACGTAATACTGCTAAAAATTCTTCACTTGCACCTTTAGGTGGGCGAGGACGACCGCCGTAAAGTTGGTCTCCTAAAAGCGGGTGGGCAATGTGTGCCATATGTACACGGATTTGGTGTGTACGCCCTGTTTCCAAGCGTAAACGCAAACGAGTATAGTTGCGGAAACGCTCCATAATGCGGTAATGCGTGACTGCAGGTTTACCCATTGGATGTACTGCCATTGCGGTGCGTTTGGTTGGGTGGCGAGCCATTGGCTCATCAACCTTACCACCTTGGGTCATAATGCCACTCGCAACAGCTTCATATTCACGGGTAATTTGGCGTTTTTGTAATGCAGTTACTAAGTGAGTTTGAGCAGGGATATTTTTCGCGACTACCATTAAACCCGTTGTATCTTTGTCTAAACGGTGTACGATACCCGCACGTGGCACTTCTGCAATCGATGGATAGTGGTAAAGTAGTGCATTTAATACTGTGCCATCTGGATTACCCGCACCTGGGTGTACGACTAAATCTTTCGGTTTGTTGATCACAATAATATCGTCATCTTCATACACAATATTAAGTGGGATATTTTGTGGCTCAAAACGCACTTCCTCTTCAATTTCTGCCAATACTTCAATCAGTTCGCCACCAAAAACTTTTTCACGTGCTTTATTGACTACTTTGCTATTTACTTTTACTAAATCGTTTTCAATCCAAACTTTAAGGCGTGAACGTGAATAATCGGGGAAAAGTTGAGCAAGTGCTTGATCAAGCCTTGCTCCTAATAAATCGGCAGAAACTTCTGCAGTTAGTGTCATCTGTTGAGCCATTTGTCTATTCCTATTTAATCTATATCTATTGCTTATTTGTGAGCGTGTTATAAAATAAGGCAATTCGTACGAACTTAATGAAGTGCCTTTGGTCTATAGCAAGTATTGTACATTAACTTTTGATCTTAGACACTTTTTATCTCTTTAAGGTAATTATTATGCGTAAATTTACTTCTCTTGCTTCGCTTATGTTAGCTGGTTTACTCATTGTGGGTTGTTCAAACTCAAACAAAGAGCTCGAAGAAGCATCTGCTCAAGACCTTTACAGTAAAGGTCAAATCTACTTACAAGATGGCGATTATAACTCAGCAATCCGCTATTTAGATGCGATTGGTGGAAAAGGAAATACTCAATTTGGCGAACAAACACAATTGAGTTTGATTTATGCACAATATAAAGTGGGTGAATATTACAAAGCATTAGATATTGCAGAACGTTTTGTGCGTGCTTACCCAAATAGTGCTCATACAGATTATGTCTTCTACCTAGCAGCACTTTCAAATGCTCGTTTAAGCGACAATTTTATTCAGGATTTCTTTGGTATAAACCGTGCTTCTCGCTCGATTGATGCTGTGCGTAACGCTTACGGTAGTTTCCAGACCATCGTACGTGATTTCCCAAACAGCAAATATGCACCTGAAGCACAACAATGGATGGGCTATTTGCTAAATCGTATGGCAGAACACGAACTTGAAGTAGTAAAATTCTATGACAAACGTGATGCTTATGTTGCAATGAGCAACCGCGTGGAAGAAATGATGCGTTTCTATCCTGATACAAAAGCCACTGCTGAAGCGTTACCTTATATGAAAAAAGCCTTTGAACAAATGGGTTTGAATGATTCTGCTCAAAAAGTAGATGCCTTGATTGAAGCGAATAAAGGTAAAGAATATCCAAACGTAACTAAACCAGCTTACGGCGAACAGTTCTAATTTCATTTTATTTTGCCACAGCAGTTCAATGCTTCTGTGGCTTTTTTAGTATTTAAAGCATAGTATGAAAATTCTCGGCATTGAAACTTCTTGTGATGAAACAGGCGTTGCCATTTATGATGAAGAAAAAGGATTAATCGCCAATCAACTTTACAGCCAAATTGAGATGCACGCAGACTACGGCGGCGTTGTGCCAGAATTGGCTTCACGCGATCATATCCGCAAAACCGTGCCATTGATTGAAGCTGCATTAAAAGAAGCAAATTTGACCGCTTGCGATATTGATGGCGTTGCTTATACCGCAGGCCCTGGCTTAGTTGGGGCGTTATTAGTGGGGGCAACTATTGCTCGTTCGCTTGCCTATGCGTGGAATGTCCCCGCATTGGGCGTGCATCATATGGAAGGGCATCTACTCGTCCCAATGTTAGAAGAAACTCCACCAGAGTTTCCTTTTGTCGCACTGCTTATTTCGGGTGGGCATACGCAATTAGTGAAAGTGGATGGCGTAGGTCAATATGAATTGCTTGGCGAATCTATTGACGATGCTGCAGGCGAAGCCTTTGACAAAACAGGCAAACTGCTTGGGTTAGATTACCCTGCTGGTGTTGCGGTTTCAAAATTAGCGGAACAAGGCACGCCAAATCGCTTTGTTTTCCCACGCCCAATGACGGATCGCCCAGGCTTAGATTTCAGCTTTTCGGGCTTAAAAACGTTTGCCGCGAACACCATCAATGCCAATTTAGATGAGAACGGTAAATTAGACGAGCAAACTCGCTGCGACATTGCCCACGCTTTCCAACAAGCTGTGGTAGATACTATCCTCATCAAATGCAAACGTGCATTACAACAAACAGGCTATAAACGCTTAGTGATGGCAGGCGGTGTAAGTGCAAATAAACAACTGCGTGCTGATTTAGCTGAAATGATGAAATCCCTTGGCGGAGAGGTTTACTACCCTCGACCACAATTCTGTACTGACAACGGTGCGATGATCGCTTACACAGGCTTCCTTCGCTTAAAATATGGTGAGCAAACCGATTTAAGTGTGAGTGTAAAACCCCGCTGGGCAATGACGGAATTACCAAGTTTGTAAGCGGTCAGATTTTCAGAAAATTTTGCAAAACATAAAGGAATAAAAAATGAACTTAGCACAATTTCATCAACTTGTTGAACAAACTTGGGACGAAATCGAAGAAAAAATTGATGATGAAGGTTTATCTGTTGATACCGAAATTCAAGGTGCGGTTTGCACTTTAACATTCGATGATGACTCACAAATTATCATTAATAAGCAAGAAGCGATGCTAGAACTTTGGCTTGCCAGCAAATTAGGTGGTTTCCACTTCAAATATCTTGATGGTGAATGGAAAACAACGGAAGGGCGTTCATTCTGGCAGCATCTAGAAGAAGCCTTTGCAAGACATGGGGAAGAAGTGAGCTTTTTCTAATACTTCTACTCGCTCGCTTATGGGAGAGGGGAATTTGCCAACATATAATATAAAATTGACCGTTTGTCCTCTTTCTGATGCAAATTGCTTAACGTAATTTCCGTTTGTCTCTCTCAAGCGAGCGAGAGAAATGAATATAACACCATTCTTATTATCCAATGCAACCACATTCCACTCCACAAACCATACTACAAAACGTATTCGGTTATCAGCAATTTCGTCAAGGTCAGCAAGAAGTAATTGAGGCTACGCTTGCTGGCAAGGACACACTCGTCATTATGACCACAGGCGGTGGAAAATCGTTGTGTTACCAAGTGCCTTCCCTCTGCTTGGAAGGTATTACGCTGGTGATTTCGCCTCTTATTTCTTTAATGAAAGATCAGGTTGATCAGCTGCTCACCAATGGTATTGAAGCGGGTTATCTTAACTCCTCTCAAACCTTAGAGGAACAGCGTGTAATTGAGCAAAAAGCCTTATCTGGTCAGTTGAAACTGCTCTATCTTTCGCCTGAAAAAGTGATGACCCAAGGTTTCTATCACTTTATTTCACATTGCAAAATCAGCTTTATTGCCGTTGATGAAGCTCATTGTGTGTCACAATGGGGGCATGATTTCCGCCCTGAATATACCCTTTTGGGCAATTTGCGAAATACTTTCCCAAATATACCGCTTATGGCACTCACAGCGACAGCTGATCCAACAACTCGTGCGGATATTTTGTTGCATTTGCGTTTGAATGAACCCCATACTTATTTGGGTAGTTTTGACCGTCCAAACATTCGCTACACCGTACAAGAAAAATTTAAACCGATGGAACAACTTGCCAAGTTTATTGCGGGGCAAAAAGGCAAGAGTGGCATTGTATATTGCAATAGTCGCAAAAAAGTGGAAGAGATTACGGAAAAATTGAGTGCGAGAAACATTTCTGTCATGGGCTATCACGCAGGAATGAGCGTTCAACAACGTGAAACCGTACAAAATGCCTTTCAGCGTGATAACATTCAAGTGGTGGTTGCAACGGTTGCTTTTGGTATGGGGATCAACAAATCTAACGTGCGTTTTGTGGTACATTTTGACCTGCCAAGAAGTATCGAATCTTACTATCAAGAAACAGGACGTGCTGGACGTGATGATTTGCCTTCGCAAGCGGTGATGTTTTACGACCCAGCCGATTATGCGTGGCTGCAAAAAATGCTGTTGGAAGAACCAGAAAGCGAACAACGCGATATTAAACAACACAAATTACAAGCCGTTGGTGCATTTGCTGAATCACAAACTTGTCGCCGCTTGGTTTTGCTCAACTATTTTGGCGAATCCCGCCGAGAACCTTGTAAAAACTGCGATATTTGCCTTGATCCCCCACGTAAATACGATGGACTGATTGATGCACAAAAAGTGATGTCGGTAATTTATCGTACAGGGCAAACCTTCGGAATGCACCACGTTATCGCTGTACTGAGAGGGTTAAATCATCAAAAAATTCGCCAATACGGACACGATCAACTCAGTGTTTATGGGATCGGAAAAGAGCAAAGCCAAGATTATTGGGTAAGCGTGATTCGCCAGTTGATTCATTTAGGCTTAATTAAACAAAACATTGTGAATAATTCAGCCTTGCAACTTACCGAAGAGGCACGTCCTGTATTACGTTCAGAAGTGAAGTTGGAGCTGGCTACGCCACGCTTAACTTTCTCGGCTTCTGCATACAGTCAAAAACAGGCAAGCATCCGCTACGACAAAGATTTATTTGCTCGCTTGCGTTTCTTACGCAAACAGATTGCCGACAAAGAAAACATCCCGCCTTACGTAGTGTTCAACGATGCCACTCTCGAAGAAATGGCACAGTTCACGCCAACCACAAAAGTGGAAATGTTAGATATTAACGGTGTGGGTGAGCGAAAATTAGAACGTTTTGGCGATGCTTTTATGAACTTAATTCAGTCACATTTAGCGGCTAGGCGGTAGAGTCTAAGCATATAGAACATCTATATGCTTTTCTTTTAAATATCGCGATGAATAATAAAATTCGCCAACTCTTTTAATGCTGTAGTATCAAAATTTAACTCACTTAAGGCATCAAGTGCGATTTGATAAAGTCCTTCGGCTTTTTGCTGTGCACCTTCTAATCCTAATAGTTTTGGATAGGTGCTTTTATTGTGTTGCTCATCAGCCCCTGCGGTTTTGCCGATTTTATCTGTTTCACCAATGACGTCTAAAATATCGTCTTGCACTTGGAAAGCTAAGCCAATCGCTTGGGCATAGCGTTGAAGCTGCATTTCAATACGTCTATCTTCCGCATAATCAGAAAGGTTAAAACCCATTAACACAGATGCTTCAATTAACGCCCCTGTTTTATTACGATGAATAAATTCTAACTCTTCTAATGAAACTGCTTTGTTTTCCGCAAGCAAATCTAAATTTTGCCCCAAGCACATTCCTTTTGCCCCAGCGGCTTTTGCAAGCGATTGAATTTGGCGAATTTTTTGCAAAGGGGGAAGATGTTCATCGTCTGCAATCAGTTCAAAGGCAAAACTTTGCAATGCATCGCCCGCTAAAATTGCGGTGGCTTCATCAAAGGCAATATGACAAGTTGGTTTACCGCGTCTTAACATATCATCATCCATGGCGGGTAAATCATCGTGCACCAATGAATAAGCGTGGATAGACTCCATCGCCCCTGCTGAAGCATCAATTTTTGTGAGGTCTACGCCCAACATTCTTCCTGTTGCATACATTAAAAATGGGCGAACACGTTTCCCACCAAGTAAGACTGCGTGAACCATCGCATTGGCAAGCGGTGCTTGTGTAGTTTTAAGCATTTCAAGCTGAGTAGAAAGATAGTGGTTAATGCGTTGCTGGATTTCAGCAAGATCGGTTGAGAGAGAGTAAGTCATATTAGTAATCGGTGAGTTCAGCTTCAGGTGTTTTGTTAAGAAGAATTTGAATGCGTTGTTCTGCTTTTTGCAAGTATTCTTGTCCTTGTTGCACCAGTTTAACCGCAGTTTCAAATTCATTTAAAGCATCTTCAAGCGATAAGTCGCCTGATTCTAAATGCGTTACAATGCTTTCTAACTCTTGTAATGTTGTTTCAAAATTGGGTGTTGGTTTCTTAGCCATTTATCTTTCTCTCGTTAATAAAGTGTGAACAAAGTTTACCGTTCTATGTCTGTTTTTGCAAATGGCTTTTATTTTCGCATGCTACTGTTGTTTATAAAATGAATAGCATAAAATGTGATGGATTTTCATTTCATACTAAGGAATTGCTATGAAGCAATCAACACCAAGAAAAGGACATTCGCTTCTTTTCCCACTTTTTATTTTTGTGGTTATTAATTTAATCGTGTTCTCACTTTCTCGACTTTCTCTTGGTTTATGGCAAGCAGAAAGAGTAAATGCGGTAGATGGCTGGTCGCAACTAATATTGCAAGGCTTTCGAATTGATGTATCAGCCCTTTGCTGGCTATTTGGTTTACCTGCTTTATTTAGCGTACTATTGCTTAGTAACAATGTAATTGGCAAAATTTGGCAAGCAGTTTTACGCATCTGGCTTACTGTAGGCTCCGTATTCATTCTGTTTATGGAAGTAGCAACGCCTAACTTTATCGAAACCTTTGATTTGCGTCCGAACCGCTTGTTTATTGAATATCTGACTTATCAAAAGAAGTGTTTACGATGCTTATTCACGGGCATTTAACCACGGTGATTATCAGCCTTGTTGTGATGGTATTGGCAATTTTTGCTTATTGGAAATTGGCAGGTTGGGCGGTGAAAAATGTTTCTGCCCGTAGTTTACAAATGAGTTGGAAAATTCGACCGCTTGTTGCCTTGCTTGTGGCAACATTGGTGTTTGTCGGTGGGCGTTCAAGTTTTGCTCACCGTGGGATTAATCCAGCAATGGTTGCATTTTCAAGCGATCCGCTCGTAAACTCTCTTGTATTAAACTCTGGCTACTCTGTGCTTTATGCGGTGCAACAGCTGAAAGATGAAGAAAAATCAGCGGAGCAATATGGCAAAATGTCGGATGAAGAGATGTTCGAACGTGTGAAAAAATTGCGTGGTCGTCCAGATTCAGATTACATTTCAAGCGAAATTCCGACACTGACTTACAACCAAGCAAGTTACACGGGTAAACCGAAAAATATCATAATTTTGCTTCAAGAGAGCCTTGGTGCACAATTTGTCGGCACGCTTGGCGGCAAACCATTAACTCCAAACTTAGATAAATTAGCCAAAGAGGGATGGTTGTTTGAAAACCTATATGCAACGGGTACGCGTTCTGTGCGTGGCATTGAAGCAACAACCACTGGTTTCTTGCCAACACCAGCTCGTGCGGTCGTGAAACTCACGAAAAGCCAAAATAACTTCTTTAGTATTGCAGAATTATTGCGTCGTCAAGGTTACGATACCTCGTTCATTTATGGCGGAGAAAAACATTTCGACAACATGGCAAGCTTTTTCTACGGCAATGGTTTCACTCGTATCATTGATGAAAATGATTACGCTAATCCCAAATTTAAAGCGACTTGGGGCGTAAGCGATGAAGACTTATTCGACAAAGCAAACGAGACTTTTACTCAATTACACAATGAAGGCAAACCGTTCTTTAGCCTCGTGTTTAGCTCAAGTAACCACGATCCGTTTGAGTTCCCAGATGGTAAAATTGATTTGTATGAACAGCCAAAACAGACACGTAATAATGCCGCAAAATATGCCGATTATGCGATAGGGCATTTCTTCGAATTAGCGAAAAAATCGAACTATTGGAATGACACCATCTTCTTAATTATTGCCGACCACGACTCGCGTGCAGCAGGTGATGATTTAGTGCCGATTCGTCATTTCCATATTCCTGCGTTATTGCTAGGTAGTCATATTGAACCAAGACGCGATAATCGCTTGGTCAGCCAGTTAGATATGCCTGCAACCTTGCTTTCTGTGGCGGGAATTAGCAGCGAAAACCCAATGATAGGCTATGACTTAACCCAAAACGTTGAGCCAAATCGTGCGATTATGCAATATGATGCGACACAAGCGGTATTAAAAGCAAACAATAATGTGATTGTAATGCGTCCAAATACGCCAATTGAGAGCTTTGAATATGACAAAGCGAATGAAAAATTACTGCCAAAAGAGGTGGATGATGAAGCGAAAAAAGATGCATTAGCCCAAGCCTTGCTACCAAGCTATTTATATAAACATCAGTTATATCGTTTACCAAAAGAAGAGAAAAAAGAGGCAGGTAAATAGAAAAAAGGTGGGGGTGTTACCAGCACCCCTCGGCACACAGAAATTTCAACTCAGGCTGCTTTCTTCCGAACCTGACCAAGTAAGCTGAACACCGTTGCGAGGAACCAATAACACCCCCATTGGATTATGCTCTTGCGAACATAAGAGTTGTTATTATAGGGATTTAAAAAAATAAAGGCAAGTAGAGAAATCGAACTTCCCCCAAAAAGTTAGACTTATTTAGTTCTATATGCCGAAAAGCTAGCGATATTTAGTTATAAAAAATCTGCATCTTAATTAGCTGGTTGCTTAGTCCAACTCTTAAGATGCAGCTCATCACAAAACGGGTCTTTTATTTATCTTATCAGGGATTATTCAACTTTTAAAATACGGCAAGTATTGGTGCCACCTTCTTTTAACTCATCACCATGAGTTAATAACACTAAATCGCCCGATAATAAGTAGCCTTGCTCTTTTAATAATGCTAATGCTTTTTTTGCACCATCAATGGTACGGCTCTCTTCATCGTAGAATACAGGTGTTACACCACGATATAACGCTGTACGATTTAATGCACGTGGATTACGCGATAATGCAAAAATTGGCAAACCTGAACTGATGCGACTCATTAATTTAGCAGTTTCACCTGAATGAGTTAATGCGATAATTGCAGAAACGCCTTCTAAGTGGTTTGCAGTGTACATTGCAGACATTGCCGCTGCCTCATCAACGTGCGTGAATGTGCCTTCCATACGGTGACGAGAAATGTTGATGCTTGGCATTGTTTCTGCACCTAAACACACCTCAGCCATTGATTTTACCGTTTCAACTGGATAATCACCGTTTGCCGTTTCGCCTGAAAGCATTACTGCATCAGTACCATCTAATACTGCGTTCGCAACGTCCATTACCTCTGCACGGGTTGGCATTGGTTTTTTGATCATGGACTCCATCATTTGGGTTGCAGTAATCACTACGCGGTTTAATTTACGTGAACGACGGATTAAACGTTTTTGCACACCAACTAATGCTGCATCGCCAATTTCAACACCTAAGTCACCACGTGCCACCATAATCACGTCTGCACCTAAGATGATGTCGTCCATCGCTTCTTCTGTTGCAACAGTTTCTGCACGTTCTACTTTCGCCACGATTTTCGCATCTAAGCCTGCTTCTTGTGCTAATTGACGTGCATAGTTTAAGTCTGCACTTGATTGAGGGAATGATACTGCTAAGTAATCCACACCGATTTTCGCGGCTAATTTGATGTCGTTCTTATCTTTTTCAGTTAATGCTGGAGCAGATAAGCCGCCACCTAATTTGTTGATCCCTTTGTTGTTTGATAAAGGGCCGCCAACTGTCACTTCAGTGTGAACTTTCACGCCTTCGACTTCTAATACTTTTAATTGAACGTTACCATCGTCTAATAAAAGAATATCGCCTGGCACGACATCGTTTGGTAAGTTTTTATAGTCTAAACCTACTGCATCTTGGTGACCTTCACCACGTGGCAAATCTGCGTCTAAAGTGAATTTATCACCGATATTTAAGAAGATTTTGCCATCTTTAAACGTAGAAACGCGGATTTTAGGGCCTTGTAAATCGCCTAAAATTGCCACGGTTTTCCCTAATTTAGCCGCAATTTCACGTACTTTATTTGCACGTTCAATGTGATCTTCTGGAACACCATGAGAAAAGTTCATACGAATCATATTCGCACCTGCTGCAATAATTTTTTCCAAAGTATTGCCACGGTCAGTTGCAGGACCTAATGTGGTAACAATTTTGGTTCTTCTTAATTTTCGAGACATTGATTACTCCAATTATTGAAAGTTAGATTTTAAAAAATTTTCTTGATACAGCAATAACCATACAAAACGGCGGGTATTATACGCCTAAAATATAATTCTTGAAATACAAAAATAGGAAACAGCTTATGAACATCTGGATTATGCGCCACGGCGAAGCAGGCTTTGATGCACCAACCGATAGCGAAAGAACCTTAACAGAAAAGGGCAAAAATGCAGCGTTTTTACAAGGCAAATGGTTGAGTGAACAATGTATTTCGCGAAATATTCAGTTCGATAAAATCTTAGTAAGCCCTTATGTTCGAGCTCAGCAAACACTTACAGCACTCACACAAGGCATGGAAGCGGTTGGTTTTTCCCAACATTTTGCAAATATTACTGAGGAATGGGATGAGATTACACCAAATGGTTCGCCTGATATGATCCAAGATTATTTGGCATTTTTAAATGAAGAGGGAGCAAATCAAGTGCTTATTGTTTCACATTTACCTCTTGTATTTGATTTAGTCCAAATATTCACACAATATCAACAAAGCGTACATTTTTACCCTGCTGTGATAGCTGAAATCAATTGGAATGGGCTGAAAGGCGTGCTTTTACAAGAGAAAATGGCTTAAACAAAAAAATCAAGCAGATTTTTTCACCTTTTTTATTAAATTGTTTAAAAATTACTCTTCTCAAACGCGTGAAAAATGAGTATGATACGCTCCCTTGATTGCTAATGTTGAATAACAATTAAGCAAAATTATAAAAAGATGCAGTATGGAATTGCATCTTTTTTCGTTGATATTTTAAGAAGAGTGCGGAGAAATCATGCGAATTGGACAATATGAATTTAAAAACCGTATTTTCCTCGCACCAATGGCAGGAGTCACTGACCAACCATTTCGCCGTTTATGTAGCCAGCTTGGTGCTGGGCTTACCTTCTCTGAAATGATGTCAACTAACCCTGATGTATGGCATACCGAAAAGTCTAAACTGCGTTTAGCTCATCACCGAGAAATTGGAATTAATGCTGTACAAATTGCAGGAGCTGATCCTATTGAAATGGCAGAAGCAGCAAAGGTAAACGTGAGCTATGGTGCTGAAATTATTGATATCAATATGGGATGCCCAGCTAAAAAGGTAAACAAAAAAATGGCAGGTTCTGCCCTTTTACGTGAGCCAGATTTAGTCGCTGATATTTTAAATACTGTGGTTAATGCTGTGGATGTACCTGTTACTTTAAAAATTCGAACAGGTTGGGATCTTGAGAATCGAAATTGCGTAGAAATTGCCCAAATTGCAGAGCAAGCGGGAATTCAGGCTTTAACGCTTCATGGACGTACACGAAGTTGTTTATTCAACGGAGAAGCAGAATATGAAAGCATTAAAGCGGTCAAAAATGCAGTTTCTATTCCAATTATTGCCAATGGGGATATTACTTCTGCTGAGAAAGCGAAATTTGTGCTTGATTACACGGGTGCAGATGCTGTAATGATTGGCAGAGGAGCTTATGGTCGCCCTTGGATATTCAAGGAAGTGAATGATTTTTTAGAGAATGGTTATTATGCTATATTACCAACGGAAGAAAAATGTCGCTTTATGTTGCGACATATCCAAGATCTTCATCAGTTCTATGGTGAAGAAAAAGGATATCGAATTGCTCGGAAACATGTCGGTTGGTATATAGAAAATTTAGCACCAAACTCAACTTTTAAGCGTGCTTTTAATGCATTAGAGAGTACGAAAGCACAACTCAATGCATTAGAAAGTTTTGTAGAAGATCTCTTAGATTAAGTGGATAAAGGAAATGATCGAACAACCAGTAAACAACCCATTAACGGTTACGATGCTAAATGCACAAGCTCAACAAGTAGTAAAACCACTACGCGATAACGTAAAAGCAGCATTAAAGAATTATTTAGCACAATTAAACAATGAAGATCCAACAGAATTATACGAATTAGTATTATCTGAAGTTGAGCATCCAATGCTTGATATGGTGATGCAATATACACGCGGTAATCAAACTCGTGCCGCAACTATGCTTGGTATTAACCGTGGTACATTACGCAAAAAATTAAAAAAATACGGTATGGGTTAATTCCTAACTACATTTAAATAAAAACCTCATATTTTAAAAGATATGAGGTTTTTTTAGGTATGTAGGAAAAAATAGTTGGTTTTTTGCATTTTAAAGATGGAATTACTTATCCTTAGACAGACTCATGAATCGTAAATTCAGCTTTATGAAGCCACTACATAATACCGCAATTTTGCTTATTAGATTTTAGTCAAAAGCACTACTGCTTCACATGCAATCCCTTCGCCTCGTCCTGTAAACCCTAGCTTTTCAGTTGTTGTTGCTTTGACATTCACTTGCATTACATCGCATTGTAAATCATCAGCAATAGTTTGACGCATTTGGTCGATATAAGGTCGCATTTTCGGGGCTTGTGCAATAATCGTCACATCTACATTACCTACTTTATAACCTTGTTCCCGCACACGGCGATAAGCTTCAATCAATAATTTACGGCTGTCGGCATTTTTGTATTGCATATCGGTATCAGGGAAAAGTTTGCCAATATCACCTAATGCGACAGCTCCCAATAACGCATCTGTTAAGGCGTGTAACGCTACATCGCCATCACTATGGGCAATAAAACCTGTGTGATAAGGCACTGCTATGCCACAAATCATCAATGGACGATCTTGTCCGAAAGCGTGCACATCAAAACCATGTCCAATTCGAATCATTTTGTAATCCTCTTAAATCTATCTTAATCGTTTCTTGTTAAATAAAATTCCGCTAACGCTAAATCTTCGGGGCGGGTAATTTTGATATTATCAGCTCTGCCCGCAACCAATTGTGGATGGAAACCGAGAAACTCCATGGCAGAAGCTTCATCAGTCACTACCGCATTTGCAGCAAATGCCTCAGATAATGCTTTTTTCAATCTCTGAGCAGGGAAAAATTGCGGAGTTAATGCGTGCCATAAGGTTGAACGATCTTCAGTATGTGAAATCGTTTTGGCATCTTGGGTACGCTTTATCGTATCAATAGCAGGGGTAGCAAGGATGCCACCTTGTTCATCTTCAATTTGCAAAAGTTTATCTAAATCAGACCGCTTTAAGCAAGGGCGTGCGGCATCGTGTACCAATGCCCATGCGTTTTCTGGCACTTCTTGCAATGCATTGAATACTGAATCTGCACGGGTTTCCCCACCAAAAACGACCTCGACTTTTGGATCTTGTAATAAGAGTATCTCAGGATAGTACTGATCTTCTTTTGAAACAGCAACCATAACTTTTTCAACCTGTGGATGAACTAAGAAAATAGAAAGCGTGTGCTCTAAAATTGTTTTACCAAGCAATTTTAGGTATTGTTTTGGCATATTGGCTTTCATTCGGCTACCTACGCCTGATGCAGGAATAATTGCAAAAATTTGTCTGCTCATTTTACTTCCCATTTTTAGGAATAATACGGTAAAACACTTCATCTGATTTCACCATTTCGTGTTCTGTACGGGCACGCTCTTCTAAGGCGTTCACACCGTGTTTTAAATCGTAAATTTCCGCTTCAATTAAACCATTACGCATTGCCAAGCGCCCATTCTCTTTTTTGACTTCTTCTAGACTTGCTGAGGCATCTCGATAATCATTCCACCCATTCTCACCAAACCAGAAATTATATTGAAAGAAAATCAGCAGAAATGCTAAAAAACCAACTAATACACGCATCTTTTTCTTGTTCCTTATTTAAAAAGCGGTAGAATTTTACCGTCTTTTTACAAAAAATGGAAAAGTTTGTTATTGTCAGAAAAGTCATTCATGTAAACGGAGTAAAAACTTCAAATCTTCTTCAATTTTTTTCACTTTTTTCAAAAATGTGAAGTAGTTGGCATTTTTTTTAATCAGAACGGGGTAGAATTGCCCTAATTCTTAAATACACACATTGGAGTGAGGTGATTTATGTTAAATCGTATCGAACAAGAACTTGCAGAACTCGGCATTACTAACGTCAAAGAAATTGTGCATAACCCAAGTTACGAGCAACTCTTTGAAGAAGAGATGAACCCAAATTTAGAAGATTATGAGAAAGGTTGCTTGACGAATTTAGGTGCCGTTGCAGTAGATACAGGGATTTTTACAGGTCGTTCACCGAAAGATAAATATATCGTCTACGATGAAACTACCAAAGATCATATTTGGTGGACAACCGATGAAGTAAAAAATGACAACAAACCAATGAGCCAAACCACGTGGCAAAGTTTGAAAGAGTTAGTCACTCACGAGCTTTCAAACAAACGCTTATTCGTGATTGATGGTTTCTGTGGTGCAAGCCCTCGCCATCACATTGCCGTTCGTATTATTACGGAAGTAGCGTGGCAAGCTCACTTTGTAAAAAATATGTTCATTCGCCCAACAGAAGAACAGCTCAAAGACTTCAAGCCAGATTTCGTGGTAATGAATGGTTCAAAAGTAACCAATCCAAACTGGAAAGAACAAGGCTTAAATTCTGAAAACTTTGTGGCGTTTAACCTAACTGAAGCAGTACAACTTATCGGTGGTACTTGGTACGGTGGTGAAATGAAAAAAGGGATGTTCTCAATGATGAATTTCCTCTTACCACTTAAAGATATTGCTGCAATGCACTGCTCTGCAAACGTAGGTAATGATGGTGATGTCGCTGTATTCTTCGGTTTATCTGGTACAGGTAAAACCACGCTTTCAACTGATCCAAAACGTAAACTTATTGGTGACGATGAACACGGTTGGGACGATGAAGGTGTATTCAACTTTGAAGGTGGTTGCTACGCTAAAACCATCAACCTTAGCGAAGAAAATGAACCAGATATTTACCGTGCAATCCGTCGCGATGCGTTATTAGAAAACGTGGTTGTACGTGAAGATGGTTCTATCGATTTTGCTGATAAATCAAAAACAGAAAACACCCGTGTGTCTTATCCAATCTATCACATTGATAACATTGTGGAACCTGTATCAAAAGCGGGGCATGCAAAAAAAGTGATTTTCTTAACTGCTGATGCCTTCGGTGTGTTACCTCCAGTATCTAAACTCACGCCAGAACAGACTAAATACTACTTCTTATCTGGCTTCACCGCAAAATTAGCGGGTACAGAACGTGGTATTACTGAACCAACACCAACTTTCTCTGCGTGTTTCGGTGCGGCATTCTTAACCCTTCACCCAACCAAATATGCGGAAGTATTAGTGAAACGTATGGAAGAATCTGGTGCGGAGGCTTACTTAGTAAACACTGGTTGGAACGGCACAGGTAAACGTATCTCTATTAAAGATACTCGTGGTATCATTGATGCGATTTTAGATGGCTCAATCGAAAAAGCAGAAATGGGTGAATTACCAATATTCAACTTGGCCATTCCAAAAACTTTACCAGGCGTAGATACCCATATTTTAGACCCTCGCAACACTTACGAAGATAAAGCACAATGGCAAGCTAAAGCAGAAGATCTGGCGGGTCGTTTCGTGAAAAACTTTGTAAAATACACAACCAATGATGAAGGTAAATCATTAGTTGCGGCTGGTCCGAAATTATAATCTCTGATAAAAAAGCTAGGCGTAAAGTCTAGCTTTTTCTTGTTGTAAAAAAGTAGTGGGTAAGAATAACGGTTCTTACCCACTTTGTTTTTATCTATATGATATTCTATTAGACATTACTCAATCGAAAATTTCACTGGTACAGTCACATGATTCGGGAAACCTTCTGGTGGTGGTGATGTTTTCGTAGATTGAGCAGCTTTTACCGCAGCTGCATCTAAGTTACTATTACCTGAAGAGCTAACCACGCTCACGTTTGTTAATTGCCCTGTTGGAGAAACGGTAAAGCTAACTGTTACCGTCCCCATTTTTCGCATCATTCGTTCACGTGTTGGGTAAGCATTATTTGCTTGGCGTTGTAAAGCACGCTGTAAAGCTGATTTATAGGCATTAATCTCAGTGCCAGATGCTGAGCCATTTCCCGTACTACTACCATTTCCTTTCGCTACATTGCTATTTTGGCTACCATTCCCAACGCCTTCTTTCAATGATTGGCTTTGAGGAATATTCGGTTGTGCTTTTGCTACAATACCTTGCTTAACTTCTTTGCCTTTTTCCAATGCTTTGATTGGTTTTTCTACTTTTTTCGGTTTCTCTTTTGGAGGTTCTTTAGGTTTAGGTGGTTCTTTAGGTTTCTCTTTTTTAACCACTTTTTTAATAGGTTCGGGCTCTACTATCGGTTCAGGTTTAGGCTCTTCTATTTTTTCCTCGGTCTTTTCTTCAGGTTTTGCCTCTTCTTCTTTCGCTGTTTCATCGATATCTGGTGCAACGGCAACTTGTGGTTGTTCAGCTACACCCGCTAACATTTCCATTGAAATGCTACTGACTTCTTGCATATCATCAATCTGCTCGCTAAGCACGGTTTGCTTGGTTGCAATTAAAATCGTACTGACGATCACAGTATGAAAGACGATAGAACCTGCCAAGCCGATGCGAGAATTTCGTTTATTCATATCGCCCTACTTGCCGTTATCCTTACGAGTCATAATTGCAACATTTTTGATTTCGCTCGCAGCTAATAAATCCGTAAGCTCGACGAATTTATCAAAACGTACCGCACCATCCACTTTCAGCGTGACTTTTTGGTCTTTCGCCCAAGTGCCGATTTCATTTTTTAGCTGTTCGGTATCAACAGGCTGGTCATTAAAGAAGAATTGGTTCTCAGCAGTAATGGTCACCAGTTTCGCTAAATCATCTGCTTTTACAGTTTGTGTAGTGCTTGCTTTCGGCACATTAACCTGAATTTTCCCTTGTGAAATAAATGAGGCAGTAACTAACACAATGGCCAGCAACACCAACATAATATCAATGAAAGGAATGATGTTAATTTCATCAAATTTTTTCATGGTAAACCTCGTAAATTTTTTGACCGCTTGTTAAGCCACTTTACGAGCGTGCAATGCTTGCCATTTTAATTTGTTTTCGTCCACTTTACGGTTGAAACCGCTGTAGAACATCATCGCAGGAATCGCAACTAAAATACCAGCAGCAGTTGCTTTTAATGCGAGTGATAAATGCACCATTATTGAAGCTGCACAATGTCACCACCTGAGTGCCCCAATTCGTAGAAAGTCAGAAGAATACCGATTACCGTACCTAATAAGCCGATATAAGGTGCATTTGCACCGATAGTTGAAATGGTGGTGAGATTAGTTGTGAGGTCAATTTCGAGATCCTCTTGAGTTTGGTAGCTTTTCACATCTAAGCTTTTGTAAAACATAATACGTTCGATGATTTTCCAAACCAGTATAACACTCATCAGTGATAGTAAGCCTAAAATGATGTAGTCAATATAGTGTTGTAGAAATTGAAATAGTTGATCCATAAATTCCTCAATCCTTAAAATATAAAGGGGTTTTTGTTGCAGTTGAAAATTGTTCTTAATTATACGCCGTATTTTCGAAAATTCAACTTAAAATAAATTGAAATAATAGGAATTCTTATCCTTATTCTGTGGTATATTTTAATTATTTTTATTGAGGCTAATATGGAAACCTTTACTGAAATTACGCCAGAACAGGCGTTTGAATTAGTTGAAAATCAAGGTGGTACGCTCTGCGATATTCGTGATGCTCGTCGTTATACCTATAGTCACGCTCAAGATGCGTTTCATTTAACCAATGAAAGCTATGGGCGTCTATTAGACGAAGTAGATTATGACGAGCCGTTGATTATCATGTGTTATCATGGCGTGAGTAGTCGTAATACTGCACAGTTTTTGGTTGAGCAAGGCTTTGAAGAAGTGTATAGCGTAAAAGGTGGCTTTGATGGCTGGGTACATGCGGGCTTGCCTATTGAAACGGCATATTAATACCCCAATATGTTGAGTATTCCTCAACAAACAGCAAAAGTAAATTTTATGGATTACATCATTAACGTAAACGAAAGTAATTTTAGCGAAGTTTGGGCAGTCGCCTCTCAAATGCCTGTGGTGTTTAACTTTGTTTCACCGCGTGAAGTGGCATCTATTGAGACGGATTCTCTGCTTCGCCGTCTTGCAGATGAGCATCCGAAGCAGTTTTTATTGGCAATGGTGAATTGCGATGAGCAGCGTGAGTTGGCATTGCAATTTCGTATTCAAACCATTCCAACGATGTATCTGTTTGCCGATGGGCAACCTGTCGATATGATTCAAGGTGCGGTAAGTGAGCAAGAGTTGCGCATTCGTTTAGCTAATATTTTGCCAAAAGAGCAAGATTTAAAATTCAATCAAGCCTTAGAATTATTACAAGATGAGCGTTATGCGGAAGCCTTGCCCCTCCTAAAATCAGCGTGGGAATTATCAGATAAGAAAAACAGCGATTTCGCCTTGCTTTATGCTGAAACTTACATCGTGATGAAAAAAGTAGAAGAGGCAAAAGAGATCTTAAAAGCAATTCCTATTCAAGATAGAGATAGCCGTTGGCAAGGATTGCAGTCGCAAATTGAGTTATTAGAACAAGCGGCAGAATCGCCAGAGTTACAACAACTTCAAGCCGATTATGCAAGCAATAAAACGCCTGAAGTTGCGATTAAACTGGCGAACCAATTACATCAAGCAGGCAAAAATGAAGAAGCATTAACATTATTGTTTGATTGGTTGAAAGCTGATCTTTCGGTTGCTAATGGCGAATTAAAAACGCAATTTTTAGCGATTTTATCTGCATTGGGTAATGATCCAATTGTACCGAAATTTAGACGACAGCTTTATTCGTTGCTTTATTAAGCATTTATTATATCAATTTATCTGTAGGGGCTAATTATATTAGCCCCAGAAATCAAACAGACTTTAAGGACAAAAAATGACAACCAAACATACTAAATTATTAATTTTAGGCTCAGGTCCTGCGGGCTATACCGCTGCAGTTTATGCTGCTCGTGCGAATTTAAACCCCGTATTAGTGACAGGGATGCAACAAGGCGGACAGCTTACCACCACCGATGAAATTGAAAACTGGCCTGGTGAATATGAACATACCACGGGCACAGGCTTAATGGATAAAATGCTCAAACATGCGGAAAAATTTAACACTGAAATTGTGTTTGACCATATTCACACCGTTGATCTTTCTAAACGCCCATTTACTCTGAAAGGCGACATTCATACCTTTACTTGTGATGCGTTAATTATTGCAACAGGTGCGTCAGCCAAATATCTTGGCTTACCTTCAGAAGAAGCTTTCAAAGGCAGAGGCGTTTCTGCTTGTGCAACTTGTGATGGTTTCTTCTATCGCAACAAACCCGTGGCGGTGATTGGTGGCGGTAATACCGCAGTGGAAGAGGCACTATATTTAGCCAATATCGCTAGTGAAGTACATTTAGTTCATCGCCGTGATAGCTTCCGTGCTGAAAAAATCTTGCTTGGTCGTTTAGCAAAACGCGTAGAAGAGGGAAAAATTATTCTACATACCGATCGTACCGTGCAAGAAGTATTGGGCGATAATGCAGGCGTAACAGGTGTGCAATTAGTTTCAACTAAAGATGGCTCAACCGAAGAGATTAACGTTGATGGCTTCTTTGTGGCAATTGGTCACGCACCAAATACAGCGATTTTTGAAGGACAGTTAGAACTTGATAATGGCTACATCAAAGTGAAATCAGGCTTAGAAGGTAATGCAACAGCGACTTCTGTGAAAGGGGTTTTTGCAGCAGGTGATGTGATGGATCACAACTACCGCCAAGCTATTACTTCTGCAGGCACAGGCTGTATGGCTGCCCTTGATGCAGAACGTTTCTTAGATGCTCAAGAAGGATAAAAAATGAGCTTTACCGTGATTATTCCTGCCCGCTATGCCTCTAGTCGCTTACCTCGCAAGCCACTAGCAGACATTGCTGGCAAACCCATGATCCAACACGTGTGGGAAAAAGCCCAACAAGCGGGTGCAAATCGTGTCATTATTGCAACCGATCACGAAGAGATCGAACAAGTGGCAAAAACATTTGGTGCAGAAGTCTGTATGACATCAACTGAGCATAATTCAGGCACTGAACGCTTGGCAGAAGTGATTGAAAAAATGGCGATTGCTGACGATGAAATCATTGTAAATGTGCAAGGTGATGAGCCTCTTATTCCGCCTGTAATTATTCAACAAGTTGCTCAAAACCTAGCAGAAAACCAAGTCAATATGGCTACTCTTGCGGTGAAATTAGAGACCAAAGAAGAGTTATTTAATCCAAACTGCGTAAAAGTAGTAACCGATCAAAAAGGAATGGCACTTTATTTCTCACGTGCCGCCATTCCATTTGCTCGTGATCATTTCGCAGATTGTAATGACGCTTTTATCGCAAGCCAGCCATATCTGCGTCATATCGGCATCTATGCTTATCGAGCAAAATTTGTGAACCAATATATCCGCTGGCAATCTACGGTGCTAGAAAAATTGGAATCATTAGAGCAACTTCGAGCGTTATGGTATGGTGAAAAAATTCACGTAGAACTTGCGAAAGAAGCACCGCAAGTGGGTGTGGATACACTTGAGGATTTGGAAAGAGTAAGGCAAATTCTTTCTTAATTACCCCATGAAATATAATAGATAAAGTGAAGGCGAACTTTATATAGTGTTCGCCTTTATTTATTAACTAATTTTTACTGCACGATACTGACTTTTCGGATTCACAATCCACTCTCTTGCCGCAATAATTTGCAGTTCATATTTTCCGCTTTGTTGCGTAACACTCATCACATCATTTACCGCATTTGCCGTATGCTCAAACGCCTCTAAATCTGATTTACCATTGAGCAAGTTTGCTAAAAATAGACCGCTTGTTAAATCGCCTACGCCTACAGGATCACGACCAACAAATTCGTGCAATGGTCGACTGATATGCCAAATTCCCGCCTCAGTTGCGAGTAACATCTCAAACTGGTTAGGATCTTGCCCAACTTTACTTAAGTGTTTTACCAATACGCGTTTTGGCCCTTTCGCTAAAATCGCTTTCGTTGCGTCAACTGCTTGAGCAAAGTTTTCTACAGGTAAGCCTGTAAGCTCTCGCAATTCTACCAAGTTCGGGGCAATTAAATCGGCTTTTGCCATTGCTTCATCACGTAAAAATTCCGCCACACCAGGAGCAACAATACAACCTTTGTCAGGATGCCCCATCACAGGATCGCAAAAATACACTGCTTTTGGATTTTTCGCTTTGATTTTTTCAACCGCTTTCAAGATTTCCGCACCTTGCTCTGCAGCCCCAATATAGCCTGATAAGATCGCATCGCATTCGTGTAGAGCATCAATATCATCAATCCCCTGCGTGATTTCGCCAATTTGCTCTTTTGGAATCACCATTCCTTTCCATTTGCCATATTGAGTGTGGTTGGAAAATTGCACCGTGTTCAACGCCCAAACATCCACCCCAAGCAACTGCATCGGAAACACCGCGGCTTTATTGCCTGCATAACCATACACAACGTGCGATTGAATAGACAATACGTTTTTCATTATTTTCTCCTTTAAGAACGATATTGTTTGCATAGATCTAGGACAATAGCATGCTTGGAGCAAAATTTCATCTGTTTTAGAAATGAAAAGCGGTCGGATTCCCTAGCTGTTTCGCAAAATTTTCGAAGGAAGTGACCGCTTGCGAATAAAATATAAGACTCTTAGCATCAGCCAGAGATCAGAGTTTAATTCTAAGCATGCGAGTTACTATTAGTATAATAATACCCAACATAAAATCCATTATATATTTATTTATTTCAATAGGAATTAATGGATAAATAAAAGAAGAAGAAAATGAAAATATAGCACCTACTGCAAGAACATAAACTACTTTAGCTTTTATATTCTTCATATAAACTCCTTTTATATTAACATAGCAGCATATAAATATATGCTGCTATCTAGTTATTTAATTATAAATCTCCATTAGAATTAAAGCGATGGTAAACTGAGCTTGGATCATGTTTGAAGTTATTTACTAAACCTTGATTTAATCCCCCATAATGATCTTTTGCTGCGGCACTTATAGGATTATATATAATTTCACCTAATACCCAACCCATAACCATCCAAGCAGCATTAGACATTCCACCACTAACCAATGCAACTTCTAGTGTATTTAACGTTTTCATAATAAATCTCTTTTATGACAATCCATATTGCATTTGCTCTTTTTTATAAGAGAGCAATTACATATTACCCTAGCTTTTTCAGATAAAAAGTGATGTATATCACACTTTGGTGAAAATAATTCTCAAAAATAAAACGCCTTTGAGACTTATATATTAAATCTCCAATAAATACGTCTTAATCTGCTGAATCTTATCCCTCACAGCAGCCGCTTTTTCAAATTCCAGATCCTTCGCAAAATCTCGCATTTGTTGTTCTAGCTGTTTAAGTTCTTTTTCTAATTCCTTACGTGATTTTGGTGTGTAGGAAGCGGTAGAATTTTCGGAAACTTTTGCAGATTTTTTGCCACGTTTTGGTTTGTCGGTTTGACCGATGTCGAGCAGTTCTCCCACTTTTTTGTTTAACGCTTGTGGGACGATGCTGCGTTCTTCGTTGTATTTCATCTGTTTCTCTCGGCGGCGTTCGGTTTCGGTAATCGCTTTTTGCATTGAATTGGTGATGCGATCACCGTAAAGAATCGCTTTGCCGTTGAGGTTACGTGCGGCACGTCCGATGGTTTGGATAAGCGAACGTTCGGAACGCAAGAAGCCCTCTTTGTCGGCATCTAAAATCGCCACCAGCGAGACTTCTGGCATATCTAAGCCTTCTCGTAATAAGTTGATCCCAACTAGCACATCGAACATCCCCATTCGCAAATCGTGGATAATTTCCACCCGCTCGACGGTGTCGATGTCACTATGTAAATAACGCACACGTACGCCGTGTTCGTCCAAATAATCGGTTAAATCTTCCGCCATTTTTTTGGTGAGAGTGGTGACTAACACCCGCTCATCGACCGCCACTCGCTTATGAATTTCGGAAAGTAAATCGTCTACTTGGGTTGTTACTGGGCGCACTTCGATAATCGGATCAAGTAAGCCCGTTGGGCGTACCACTTGATCCACCACATCAGGATTTTTCTCTAATTCATAAGCCCCAGGAGTCGCAGAAACGTAAATAGTTTGTGGAGAAAGCTGTTCAAACTCTTCAAATTTGAGCGGGCGGTTATCCAATGCTGAAGGTAGACGAAAACCGTATTGCACGAGCGTTTCTTTTCGTGCTCGGTCGCCACGATACATACCGCCAATTTGTGGCACAGTAACGTGCGATTCATCAATCACCAAAATGCCGTCCGCTGGCATATAATCAAATAAGGTCGGGGGTGGTTCGCCCTCTTTTCTACCCGAGAGATAGCGGGAGTAGTTTTCAATACCCGAGCAATAACCGAGTTCATTCATCATTTCGATATCAAACTGGGTGCGCTGGGTAATGCGTTGCTCTTCCAGCAATTTATTCTCTTTGATGAAATATTCGCGACGTTCCACTAACTCTACTTTGATCTGCTCAATCGCTTCTAAAATGCGTTCTCGAGGCGTTACATAGTGCGTTTTCGGGTAGATGGTGTAACGTGGCACACGCCCCAAACTATGCCCAGTGAGCGGATCGAACAGGGAAAGATTTTCAATCTCGTCGTCAAACAGCTCCACGCGTAAAGCGACCTCGTCTGATTCCGCAGGGAAAATATCAATCACCTCACCGCGAACACGGAAGGTTGAACGCTGGAAGGCTTGATCGTTACGGGTATATTGCAACTCAGCAAGTCGGGAAAGAATGGTGCGTTGGTCGATAATATCGCCCACTTGTAGATGCAGCATCATCTGCATATAAGCTCCTACATCTCCTAAGCCGTAAATAGCGGAAACGGAAGCCACTACAATAGTGTCGCGACGTTCAAGGAAAGATTTGGTTGCAGAAAGTCGCATTTGCTCAATCTGTTCGTTGATCGAAGCATCTTTTTCGATAAAAGTATCGCTGCTTGGGACATAAGCTTCTGGCTGGTAATAATCGTAGTAAGAAACGAAATATTCCACCGCATTTTCGGGGAAAAAGGCTTTCATTTCCGCATAAAGTTGAGCGGCAAGGGTTTTATTCGGTGCAAGCAACATTGCGGGGCGGTTCAACTGGGCAATTACGTTGGCAATGGTAAAGGTTTTACCCGAACCTGTTACCCCCAATAGAGTTTGATGTGCCAAGCCATCATTTAGCCCTTCGGTTAATTTGGCAATCGCAGAAGGCTGATCGCCAGAGGGTTTGAATGGACTATGCAGAATAAAAGGTTTGCCTTGTTTGCTCATAATGTTCCTTGATGCGTTATTCTATGTAAAAAGGCTAGAGCCTTATTATAAGGTTCTAGCCCCCATTTTGGTTGCTTTTTAATGCAAATTATTTCGTCCCAAAAATCTTATCACCCGCATCCCCTAAACCAGGCACGATGTAGCCGTGTTCGTTTAAGTGGCTGTCGATTGATGCCGTGTAAAGTTCGATGTCAGGATGGCTTGCTTTTAAGGCTTCAATACCTTCAGGCGCTGCAACAAGCACTAACACTTTAATGTGTTTACAACCCGCATTTTTAAGTAGGTCAAGGGTTGCGATCATTGATCCACCTGTGGCTAACATTGGGTCAACCACAATAGCTAAGCGTTCTTCTACATCGTTTGCCAATTTTTTGAAGTATGGTACAGGTTTTAAAGTTTCCTCATCACGGTAGATACCCACCACGCTGATACGTGCACTTGGGATGTGTTCTAGTACGCCATCCATCATGCCTAAACCTGCACGTAAAATTGGCACCACGGTCACTTTTTTACCTTTAATACGATCAACTTCTACTTTACCGCACCAACCATCTATTTCTACTTTTTCTGTTTCTAAATCTTTAGTCGCTTCATAAGTTAAAAGGCTGCCAACTTCAGTAGCAAGTTGGCGGAAATCTTTAGTGCTGATTTCAGCAGCACGCATCAAGCCTAATTTATGGCGTACAAGCGGGTGTTTTACTTCAACAATTTTCATCTTCATTCTCCTTTCTGGATTTGGCTAGGATTTGATATTTAACTTGGCAATTTCTTCATCACGAAGCACGCGACGTAAGATTTTACCCACGTTGGTTTTTGGTAATTCATCCCTGAATTCAATCTCTTTCGGGATTTTATAACCTGTGAGGAATTGGCGACAGTAAGAACGCAACTCTTCACGGGTTAAACTTTCATCTTTTTTGGTGACAAAAATTTTGATAATTTCGCCAGAAACAGGGTGGGGCACGCCGACGGCAACCACTTCATTCACTTTCGGGTTATGTGCAACCACATCTTCGATCTCGTTTGGGTAGACATTAAAGCCTGACACGATAATCATATCTTTTTTGCGATCGACGATGCGTAAGTTGAGATCTTGCCCCATCTCGACAATATCACCTGTTGCCATCCAGCCGTTGTGCAAGACTTCCGCGGTATCTTCTGGGCGGTTCCAGTAGCCTTTCATCACTTGAGGACCTTTTACCCAAAGTTCTCCACGTTCACCTATTGGCATCTCATTGCCTGTGTCGTCCATAATGCGAATATCCGTATTCGGCACAGGCACGCCAATGGAGCCTGTGTGTTCGGTGGAATCCCAACGAGAAGCAGCGATCAATGGTGAACATTCAGTCATCCCATAGCCTTCAATAATGTGACAACCTGTGGTTTCAAACCAGCGTTTTGCCACAGCTCCTTGAATAGCTGCTCCGCCTCCAACGCTTAAACGCAGTGCCGAGAAGTCTACCTCTTTGAAATGTTCATTATTCAGGAGGGCATTGAACAGCGTGTTCACGCCACAAAGTGCCACAATACGCTGTTTTTTCAGCTCTTTGATAAAACCAGGAATATCACGCGGGTTGGTAATCAATAAGCCTGTTACGCCTAATTCGATAAAGAGTAGGCAGTTTACCGACAAGGCAAACACGTGGTACATTGGTAACGGGATGGCAGCCACCCGAACTTTAGCATCTTTTAATAATGGCTCTGCTACCCATTTGGCTTGGAATACATTGGCAACCATATTGGCGTGTGTGAGCATTGCACCTTTTGCTACGCCTGTTGTGCCACCTGTATATTGTAAGAAAGCAAGGTCACTACTCTCTAAATTCGGTTTTACATATTGACGCTGTTTGCCGATACTCAAGGCTTCGCGGAAACTTACTGCGTGTGGTAACTTATATTTTGGCACGAGTTTTTTGATGTATTTCACCACAAAATTCACTAGCGTGCGTTTTCCAAACGAGAGCTGATCGCCCATACGGGTTAAAATCACATGCTCTACTTGGGTATTGAAGACCACTTTTTCGAGTGTGGCGGCAAAGTTAGAGACGATGACAATCGCTTTCGCACCGCTGTCGTTGAGTTGGTGTTCTAATTCGCGTGGTGTGTAAAGTGGATTAACGTTTACGATCACTAAACCTGCACGCAATGCACCGAATAAGGCAATCGGGTATTGCAACAGGTTTGGCATCATTAATGCGACTCGATCACCTTTTTCTAAACGCAATTCATTTTGTAAGTAAGCAGCAAAAGCACGGCTACGTTCTTCTAATTTGCGGAAGGTTAAAACTTGCCCCATATTGATATAAGCAGGCATATCAGGATGGCGTTTTACGGCTGCTTCAAACATCTCTACGAGAGATTCATATTTCGTTACATCAATCGTTTTTTCTGCGTTAGGTGGGTAATTATCAAACCAAATTTTTTCCATTGTTGTTTAGTCTCCTGCCCCGAAAGTGCTAGATTTGCCTAGGAAAATCGGGGTAAATTTTGTTAATGGTTGATAGGCAGTAACCAGTTTCACCGCCCAAAAGCTGCAAGCGGTTAAAAAAATTACACCACTTGCAACCAGAAGTTCGTTGCTAAAAAGAGCAGAAAAAAGGAGTGTTGATCCAATAAGTACTATTAAAGGCACGCAATAAACCCAAAACACGCTCATTAAAAGCGTATTTTCTGCCAAACCAAGCTGAATTTGATCGCCTGCTTTTAAGGCTTGGTCAACTTTAATTTCAAAGCGTGGTGCAGTTTTCTCGCCAGATAAGCCTGATAAAGCTTTACTTCCACAATGATTTTGTGCAGCACAACCGCCGCAGCCACTTTTGGCATAACATTGCACTAAGGCTTTGCCGTTTTCGTAGCTCAGTACCGTGGCTTTTTCAATCATCATATTGCACTCCTTATTGTTGAAATACTACACTTTGTGCGATGCGTTCTGCCACGCTCATTGGAATATCACCAATTACCACCACTTCACGATTACCAAGTACATGGGTGAACAAAATCAATTTTTCTTGGCGAGCGAATTGGTTGTTGAACGCTTCATCACCTTGCGAACGCAGATAGACTGTAAAGGTTGAGAGCCCATCGCTAAAAAGTTGGCTTTCGACCTCTTCTTGCCCCTGTCCAACGGGAATGACTTGGCGAGAACTGGAGATAGGTTTAAAGCCAACAGGTAACCAATTCACCTGCCATGCAAGCGGTGTATTTACCAAACTGTTTTGCGTATTCACAGGCGGCAATAGCATCGTTTTCAGTTGCGGGATCAGGTTGTCGAACTGGTCATTTACGCGTTGTTCAATCACTCTAAATTGTTCTAACAGTGTGTTTTGATTATCGAACAGTTCACTTTTAAGCAATAGATAATTTTGTTCATCAATCCAAAGTGTGTAACTAAAACGAGTGTCGTCGGAAGGCACGATTTTAATTACATTCGCGATACGATCTGCCACGCGTGATTTACCCAATGGCACGAAATCGTAATGGTTTAGCTCGTTAAAATTGGCGTGAAAAACCGCAGGTAAGGCATCTAAAATTTTTGTGCCTTTTAAACTAAATGGGGTGAAATTAAAGCCTAAATAGCTAATTGCATTATTGCGTAGCAAGATAGTTTCGTAAGCGTTATCAAGGCTTAATAGCTGAGCAAATTCGTGATTATTTTCCAGTGCGTGATGATATTTCATCGATTTGATATTATCACTGTGTTGGAGAATATAATGGAGTTCATAGTTGCGATTTTTATGTGCTTCCATCATTGCATTGAGCAGATCAATTGGATGAGTCAGTTCTGCTTTCACAGGCAGAACAAAAAGAAATGTGAGACAGAATAAAATAAATTTTTTCATATTAGCCTTTTTCATTCTTATAAACATTGAGGCATAAGCGGTAGAATTTTACCAAAAATTTGTAAAAAAATCGCAAAAAGTTACCGCTTGCAGATAATTAAGCAACACAATTGGGCAAAAATAAAGCCACTCATATAAGTATATATGAGTGGCAGAATTTATTTATTACCTGAATTATTTTTGTAAATGTTTTTCTGTTGTGGTTGAAGAGGTTTGCGTTTTCGCTTTTTCTTCATCGGTTAAAGTCACATTTTGAGTACGGCGTTGGATTTCATAATTTTGCAATAATGAATCTAAACGGCGTTGTTGTTGCTCAAGTTTTTCTGGGGTAACTAAATCATTGCTTGGTGCGTTGTAACTTACCGCTTGCACCGCGTTGCTAAATGGTATTGTTTGCAACGCAGGTTCTGTTTGAGCTACTTCGTCTGTGCTGTTCATCATATTCACACCTACAAGTGCAACTAAGCAAACAGATGCCGCAATCCCAGCTTGCATAATTGGGGTTGCCCAACGTTTAAGCTTCAGCACTAAACCACGAGGTTTCTCTTGTGCAGATTCGATGGTTTCGTTCTCAAGCAAGGCTTCCATTTTGGCAGAGAAATCTGCACCGAGTAACACCTCTTCGCCTTGCATCACGTTGCGAATCGTATGATAGCTTGCCCATTTTGCTTTTAATTCAGGGCTGTTTGTGAGCGTATCGGCAAACTCTATGCCATTCGCTTGCCCGTCCATATAAGCTGACAAGGTCTCTTTTTGTTGCATAAAAAACTCCAATTAACTTGAAATAGATGTGTTTTTCAACACTAAAAAAGGGTTAGGCTGCCATAAGCGGTTGAATTTTGGCATCAATCGCTTCCCTTGCACGGAAAATACGCGAACGTACTGTACCGACAGGGCAACTCATCACTTCAGCAATCTCTTCATAACTTAACCCCTCGATTTCACGAAGCGTGATTGCCATTTTTAATTCTTCAGGCAGATTCTCAATTGTTTCAAACACTACCCGTTTTAACTCATTCGATAAAACTAAATTTTCAGGGGTGTCCGTTTCACGCAACTGCGTGCCAGCATCATAACTTTCCGCATCTTCTGCCAAAATATCTTCTTTTGGCGGTCTGCGACCTAATGCAGTTAAATGATTTTTTGCCGTGTTTACCGCAATGCGATAAAGCCAAGTATAAAATGCACTTTCGCCTCTAAATGAAGCTAAAGAGCGATAAGCCTTGATGAAAGATTCTTGCACAATGTCAGGAATATCATCACGGGAAACATAACGAGTAAGTAAACCAGCTACGCGGTTTTGATAGCGGACTACCAATAAGTTAAATGCTTTTTTATCACCTTGTTGTGCTTTTTCAACTAATTCTTGGTCGGTGATTTGTTCGCTCAATTTGCGGACTCCTAAATATATAATCGATTTATTTTAATCATCGCCATCTCTTTCACCGTTTTAGTGTATCGTTTTTGGCAATAGTTCAAAAAAGTGTAAAAAATTTTCAAAACGTGAATTTTTATGAAAATTTAAAGGGGAACGATTTTACTGAATATCGGTAAAAGATCAAAATATATCAGTGTATTTGGGCTAACTTTGCTATAATTCGGCAAATTTTATCTCTTATATGGAAACCAATGATGAAACCGGTATTTAATGAACGCACGCCAAAATTCAAAACTGCTGAAGAAAAAAGTTTTAAACGTAATGAACGATCTCAAGAATGTTCAACTGATCGCCTGCAAAGATCACCAAAAGGCAAGCTGTCGCTTTCTCGCCAAAATCAGCGTATCACGCCAGAAAACATTTACCCAACCGAAGCACGCAAAGCCAACGGGCAAGGGCAGGTAACAATTAATGTGAAACAATCTGCTTTTTTTCAAAAAGAGAAAAAAACAGGGCCGCTTTCGCCTAGAGCACCAGAAAAAATCAAGAAAAACCGTGCAGAAGAGATGAAAATTTATGGCGAAAATAGCTGTTTAACCCTATTCGCACAACGCCCAACTTCAATTGTTCGCCTTTGGGCAACGGTAGAGGGTGCGAAAAAATTAGGCGATATGTTGAGCTATCTTGCTGAACACAAAAAAGCTTATCACATCGTTTCTCGCGAAGAGATGGAAAAAGTAACAAGCTCAGAGCATCACGGCGATGTTTGCTTGCTTGTGAAGAAAAACCGCACTTACAGCTTGGAAGGCTACTTGCAATTAGAACACGCTCAAGATTGCCTTGTGTTATTAGATGGCGTAAACAACGCCCAAAATATCGGTGGTATCGTCCGCACCTGTGCTTTCTACGGTGTGAAAGGTATTATTAGCGAAAATGGCGAATGTTTAAACTCAAGCTCTGCAGCTCGCGTTGCCGAAGGTGGTTTGGAATTCGTCCATACACTTGAAACTAAAAATAAACAGATCGCCCTGCAACAATTACGCCAAGCGGGCTATCAAATCGTGCACCTCACCCGCCACAAACAAGCCCTATCGCTTGCGAAAGTAAAATTAGCGAAAAAAGTGGTGTTTGTATTAAGCGAAGTTGTTTCCAACCATATTGAATACAGCGAAGATACTACCGTGCAACTTTCTGTAAATAACCCTCTTGCAAGCGGATTGAATGTTGCGGTAAATACCGGGGTGTTGTTGAATCAGTGGTATATGAGCCAAGTGTTATAGAAAAGTATGATCTGCACCCCAAAACCTGGACACCTAATTTGAGGTGCAGATTATGTCCTACTCTTATCAATTTCGTTTGAAAATTATCAAACTTGTCACCGAACAGGATTATAGTATCCGTGAGGTGGCTAAACTTCATCAAATTTCTCATGCTCTCTTGAAAGCTTTTTTGCAATATTAAAATCAGAGTGTTTTTACTCACGGACTTATCATTCAATCGCTGAATTACAGGCTGATATTGAAGAATATTTAGTGTATTACAACCAAAAAAGAATTAAACTTGGTTTAAAAGGATTGAGCCCAGTGCAATACCGAGCTCAATATTTAAGTTAACTAACCTGTCCAACTTTTTGGGGGCAGATCATTTTACTCCATTTCTTACCTTTCCTTCCTCAAAAATGAGACCTAGATCACACTTTTAAAAATCCACTTCAAAAATCTATTTAAAATGGAGTTTTCTTTTCATATAATACGGGAAATCAAAATTTTAGGCATTCCTTATTCCAAAATGGTTCTTATCTCAAGGAGTTTTATATGTCGAAATTATCTCATCAAGAAGTGCTTTCTCAAATTCAATATGGTCTTATTTCTTCTTGCCAACCTGTCGATGATGGCCCGATGGATAAACCTGAAATCGTTTCTGCTATGGCACAGGCTTCTGTGGTAGGCGGTGCGTCTGGCTTGCGTATTGAAGGGGTAGATAATCTTAAAGCAACCCGTCCTTTTGTGAATATTCCGATTATCGGGATTGTAAAACGCGATTTGCCTGATAGCCCCGTGCGTATTACTCCATTCTTACAAGATATTGAAGATTTAGCCAATGCAGGAGCGGATATTATTGCGGTAGATGGGACGAGCCGCCCTCGTCCTGTTGATATTGCCAGTGCAGTGAAAAAAATTCATGAGATGGGCTGTTTAGCAATGGCAGACTGTTCAAATTTAGAAGAAGGCTTATATTGTAAAGAACTTGGTTTTGATATTATCGGCAGTACGATGTCAGGTTACACAGGGGGCGAAGTGCCTGAAGAACCAGATTATCAACTAGTGC
This sequence comes from Haemophilus parahaemolyticus, assembly GCF_002015035.1. GTDB lineage: Bacteria > Pseudomonadota > Gammaproteobacteria > Enterobacterales > Pasteurellaceae > Haemophilus_A > Haemophilus_A parahaemolyticus. The sequence goes on from NZ_MUXY01000001.1 coordinate 247,796, forward strand.
GTGATTTGAAATCCGCAGGCTGTTTTGTGATGGCGGAAGGTCGTTACAACACGCCAGAGCTTGCGAAAGTGGCGATTGAAATTGGTGCAGATTGTGTGACCGTGGGTTCTGCATTAACTCGTTTGGAACATATTGTAAGTTGGTTTGCAACAGCAATTAAATCAGCAAGAAAATAAAGGACAAAACTATGCGATGTTTAGCACTAGACATTGGCGGGACGAAAATTGCTGCAGCGATTGTAAAAAATGGCGAAATTGAGCAACGTCAGCAAATTCATACGCCGCATGAAAATGTGGTAGAGGGAATGCACCAAGCGTTAGCGAAACTGCTTGCCGATTATGCAGGGCAGTTCGATTATGTGGCAGTTGCTTCAACAGGCATTATCAATAATGGTGTATTAACCGCATTAAATCCAAAGAATTTGGGCGGTTTGGCGGAATTTCCGCTTAAAGCAAGCATTGCAAAACATACCGATAAGCCGATTGGCTTGTTAAATGATGCACAAGCAGCGACTTACGCAGAATATCAATTGCAGAATCCTGAACAAGTGTCGAACTTCGCATTTATTACCGTTTCAACAGGTGTTGGCGGAGGCATTGTGTTAAGCCAATCCTTGCAGACAGGCTCTCACGGTATTGCGGGGCATATTGGGCATATGTTGGCTGATCCGAATGGATCTGTGTGTGGCTGTGGCAGACGAGGTTGCGTTGAGGCGATTGCAGCAGGGCGTGCGATTGAGGCAGTTTCTTCAAAATGGGAAAATCCTTGCGATCCTAAAGAAGTGTTTGAACGCTTTAGAAAACAAGATCCGCAAGCGGTTGAATTAGTTGAACGTTCTGCAAAAACGATTGCAAATTTGGTGGCGGATTTAGTTATCGGGTTAGATATTCAAAAAATCGTGATTGGCGGTAGTGTTGGTTTAGCAGAGGGTTATTTGCCTTTAGTAGAACGCTTTTTACAAGAAGTGCCTGCTGTATATCGTTGTGAATTAGAAGCGGCAAAATTTGGGCAAGATGCGGGCTTAGTAGGTGCCGCATATTGGGTGAAAGACGTGTTATTTTTGAAAGAGCCTATTTCGCACAATTAACAGGGGAGAGAAAACGATGACAAAAACATCTAGTGTATTGAGCACCATTAGTTCGCTCTATCATAGCTTAACAAAATCAGAGAAAAAAATTGCAGATACGATTTTACTTTCACCTGATTTAGTCGTGCAAAGTCCGCTTTCTGAAATTGCTAAACATTTGGATGTAGGAGAGGCAACTTTAGTACGTTTTTGTCGAACCGTTGGATTTAAAGGATTTAGCGACTTTAAATTGGAGTTATCCATCGAATTGGCAACAAAAGAGAGCCAAGATGAGATGATGTTAGATACTGATATTTTAGCATCAGACAATACTTTTACTATTGCACAAAAATTACAAGCTTCCATTACAAGCGTAGTGAATGAAACCATCAATCTGTTGGATTTAAAACAGCTTGATAGCGTGGTAGGTGAGATTAAAAAAGCAGGGCGAGTATTTATTTTTGGTGCGGGATCTTCGGGTGTAACAGCAGAAGATGCCAAAAATAAATTGATGCGAATTGGCATTCCTGTGGATGCAACGGGTAATAACCACTTTATGTATATGCAAGCTGCGTTGTTGAAAGAGAATGATGTGGCGATCGGCATTAGCCATTCAGGTTATTCGCAAGAAACCGCACACGCATTAAAAATTGCTCAACAGAATGGAGCAAAGACTGTCGCGATTACGCACAGTTTGCGTTCGCCTGTGACCGAATATGCCGATTATGTGCTTGCCAACGGCAATAAACAAGGCAAATTACAAGGCGATTCGATTAGAACCAAAATCGCCCAACTTTTTGTATTAGATTTAATTTACGCTTTATTGGTGCAGAGTGAAGAAGAACAGGCTGCTAAAATTAAGCAAAAAACCCTCAATGTCATTCTTGAACAACGTGTAAAGTAAAAATTTAGGAGAATATTATGCGTGATTTAAAAGGTATTTTCAGTGCATTATTAGTGTCATTCAACGAAGATGGCACAATCAATGAAAAAGGTTTACGCCAAATTATTCGCCACAACATCGACAAAATGAAAGTGGACGGCTTATATGTGGGCGGTTCAACGGGCGAAAACTTTATGCTTTCAACCGAAGAGAAAAAAGAAATTTTCCGTATTGCGAAAGATGAAGCGAAAGATCAAATTGCGTTAATCGCACAAGTCGGTAGCGTAAACCTAAAAGAAGCGGTGGAATTAGGGAAATATGCCACAGAATTAGGCTACGATAGCTTATCCGCGGTAACGCCGTTCTACTACAAATTCAGCTTCCCTGAAATCAAACACTATTACGACACCATCATCGCTGAAACGGGCAATAATATGATTGTGTACTCCATTCCGTTCTTAACAGGCGTGAATATGGGTATAGAACAATTCGGTGAGCTTTACAAAAACCCGAAAGTATTAGGCGTGAAATTTACTGCAGGCGATTTCTATTTATTAGAACGCTTGAAAAAAGCTTATCCAAACCACTTAATTTGGGCAGGTTTTGATGAAATGATGTTACCAGCAGCATCACTTGGTGTAGATGGTGCAATTGGTTCAACCTTTAACGTAAACGGTGTACGTGCTCGTCAAATCTTTGAATTAACTAAAGCGGGTAAACTCAAAGAAGCCTTAGAAATCCAACACGTAACCAATGATTTAATCGAAGGTATTTTAGCGAATGGTTTATATTTAACCATCAAAGAATTGCTTAAATTAGAAGGTGTGGAAGCAGGTTATTGCCGTGAGCCAATGACATCAAAAGCAACAGAAGAACAAGTTGCAAAAGCAAAAGAATTGAAAGCGAAATTTTTGTCATAAAGATAGAAAATTACTGCACTTATCATGATCCTTTGCCGTAGGGTGGGCTTTAGCCCACCATATATCCAATAAGATTGGTAGGGTAAAGCCCACCCTACGATATGAATAGGATTATTGATTTGCGGCTAATAATAAAGGAAGGCTAATATGCGTTTTATTCCGTTACAAACAGAACAACAAGTAAGCCGATGGGCAGCACAACATATCGTAAATCGTATCAATGATTTCAAACCGACTACCGAACGACCTTTCGTATTGGGTTTACCCACTGGTGGTACTCCATTAAAAACTTACCAAGAACTTATCCGACTTCATCAAGCAGGCAAAGTGAGCTTCAAGCACGTTGTTACTTTCAATATGGACGAATACGTGGGTTTGCCTGTGGAACACCCAGAAAGCTATCACAGCTTTATGTATAACAACTTCTTCAATCACATTGATATTCTGCCTGAAAATATCAATATCTTAAACGGCAATACTGATGATCATAATGCAGAATGCCGTCGCTATGAGGAAAAAATTAAATCTTACGGCAAAATTCATCTTTTTATGGGCGGGGTTGGTGTGGATGGACACATCGCATTCAACGAGCCTGCCTCATCATTAAGCTCCCGTACTCGTATTAAAACCTTAACGCAAGATACCTTAATTGCGAACTCTCGTTTCTTTGATAACGACGTGAACAAAGTGCCAAAATATGCACTTACAATTGGCGTGGGTACATTATTAGACGCAGAAGAAGTGATGATTTTAGCGACAGGTCATCAAAAAGCACTTGCTGTACAAGCGGCGGTGGAAGGTAGTGTAAACCATTTATGGACGGTGAGTGCCTTACAAATGCACCGTCATTTCTTGCTAGTCTGTGATGAGCCAGCACAACAAGAGCTAAAAGTGAAAACCGTGAAATACTTTACCGAATTAGAAGGTGCAGTAGCAGGTACGGATTATCAGGATAAATAGAGATCTATTCTTCATCTTTATGTAGGGTCGAATTACATTCGCCCTATAATCACAAACAATCACGAGGGCAAATTACCCCTACGTTTAAGAGCGTTAAACTGATGTTGATATTAGGAACAGAATATGAGATACGCATTAACCAACAGTGTGATCTACACTAAATACGAAATTCTACGAGATTATGCGGTAGTAATTGATGGCGAAACTATTGAAGCAGTGATCCCGCAAACTGAACTAGAAGAGGACATCAAAACCATTGATTTACAAGGCAATAATTTAACCGCAGGCTTTATTGATTTACAATTAAACGGCTGTGGCGGGGTGATGTTTAACGACCAAACCACCGTTGAAACGCTCGAAATTATGCAGGCGACCAACTTGAAATCGGGCTGTACCAGCTTCCTCCCAACCTTTATTACTGCTCCTGATGAAAGCATCAAAATGGCAGTAGGCGTAATGCGTGAATATCTTAATCGCCATAAAAATCAAGCTCTTGGTTTACATATTGAAGGGCCTTATCTTAGCGTAGAAAAAAAAGGCGTGCATCGCCCTGAATATATCCGTGAAATTTCCTCTGAAATGAAAGAATTCTTTTGCAAAAATGCGGATGTAATTACCAAAGTAACCATTGCAGCTGAAAACCCAACCATCAATTACACGCCTGATTTTGTGGAAGCGGGGATTATCGTTTCGGTAGGGCATTCGAATGCAACCTATGAAGTAGCAAAAGCGGCATTCCATAAAGGGGCAAGTTTTGCGACTCACTTACACAACGCAATGTCGCCAATCAGTTCTGGTCGAGCAATGGGCGTAGTGGGTGCTGTGCTAGACAGTGATGTTTACACAGGCATTATTGTTGATGGTATTCACGTGAATTATGGTAATGTTCGTATAGACAAAAAAGTCAAAGGCGATAAACTTTGCATCGTAACCGACTCACTTGCCGCAGCAGGTGCTCCACCAGAATTAGAAAGTTTTACCTTCGTGGGTAAAACGATTTACATCAAAGAAGGGCGTTGTTTCGATGCGAATGGTACAATTGCAGGGGCTTCCATTACAATGATGGAATCTATCAAAAATGCGGTAGAATATGTCGAAATTCCACTTGCGGAAGCGATTCGAATGAGTAATCTTTACCCAGCCCGTGCGATTGGTGTAGATGATCGTTTAGGTTCGGTTGAAAAAGGCAAAGTCGCGAACTTGGCGGTATTTAGCCCAGATTACAACGTCATTGGCACCGTAGTAAATGGTAAGTGGAAGGCGAACTAAAAGTGTAAACTCACAAGCGGGCAATTTTGACGAACGATTTACAAAAGAAAGAGGATTTACTATGTTATACGGTGATTTATCTCGAGCAGATTACGCAAAATCACTTCCAGCAGTGTTTGTAAAATGCTGTGAAAAATTAAAAACCTTAGATTTAGCGAATTTAGAAGAGGGATCTCAAGAGCTGATCGATGGCATTAAAATGAACGTAATGTCATTTGACACCGTGCTGCCAGAAACCAAAAAAGCAGAAATGCACCGCAGATTTATTGACATCCAACTTGTGATTTCAGGCGAAGAGATGATTGAGTATAGCGTTGCTCAACCTGATTTAGCTCAATATGATGAATATCGTGGTGAAGATGATTACCAACTCACTTTAACCGAAGTGTTAGAAGGTAAAAATGAAGTGGTATTAAAACCTAATATGTTTGCGATCTTCTTACCTTATGAACCGCATAAACCAGGTAATGCCGTTAATGGTAAGTGCCAAACGGTAAAAAAATTGGTGGTGAAAGTGCCTTTCGATGCACTGTAATCTGTATTAGAAAATAAAGAAAGGTAAACAGTCTATGATTGTTTACCTTTTCTTTTTTACTCAAAATAAAAAATTTCTTCTATAACTAATCTGCCCAATTCGGGCTATTCAACAAAGGATTTAGTTATGAAAAAAACATTACTTACCCAACAACTTTTTTCTCATTATTTTGCTGATTGGATTGCGACTTATAAAGAAGGTGCAATTCGCACAGTAACGATGAAAAAATACCACGCAACATTGCATTGGCTAGAAATTCTTGCCCCTAAATTGCGGATTGGTGATCTTACTCGCATTAGCTATCAAAAGCTCTTAAATGATTATGCACTTGAACACGAACGTCAAACGACGATGGATTTTCATCATCAGCTAAAAGGGGCAATTTTAGATGCTGTTGATGAGGGGTTAATTGACTCCGATCCTACACGTAAAGCAATCATAAAAGGCAAAGCACCTAAAAATAAAAAGATCAAATATCTCAATCAGTTTGAATTGCAAGCCTTACTTAATCATTTGAAACTAGAGCAAACATTGAATTGGGATTGGTTTATATTGTTAGTGGCAAAAACGGGTATGCGATTTTCTGAAGCCCTTGCGATTACACCAGAAGATTTTGATTTTTCTCATCAAACTTTGCAAGTGAATAAAACGTGGAATTATAAAGAAAAAGGCGGCTTTTCACCGACAAAAAATCGTTCTTCGGTACGAAAAATTCAACTTGATTGGCAAACGGTGATTCAATTTTCTCAACTTATTAAAGAATTGCCAACTAATAAACCGATCTTCCCCTGTGATATGCCAATTTATAACTCTACGATAAACGGAATATTGGCAAGACTTTGTAAGAAAGCAAACATTTCCACTATCACTATTCACGGTTTGCGTCATACACATGCCTCTCTTCTGCTTTTTGCTGGGGTCTCCATTGCTAGTGTGGCTCGGCGATTAGGGCATTCCAGTATGACGACAACCCAACATACCTATTTGCATATTATTCAAGAATTGGAAAACCAAGATACGGATATTGTGATGCGGCATTTGGCAGGATTGTGTTGATATTTTGTGATGCAACAGGGCGGGGATAAACCTCGCCCTTATATTGATTTAACCTTATCTCGCCAAAATAATCCGTTCAATTTCCGTTTTGATTTTGTCACGTAAATAGCCTTTCAGTTTCAACGCATTAGGTTTTTCGTCGGATTTTTCTTGGCTAAATTGTGCTGTCACCAAATCCATATCAGCGGTTTTTACTAAATTATCTAGCAAACCAAAATCTTTCCAGTCATCTTTGCCTAATACGTGATGCGCCTGTAACTTACCGAAACATTCACGATCTAACCCGAATTGGCTAATAAAATTCTGAATTTGGTTGTGTTCTGCACGCATTCGGTATTGGTCAAGGGTAGCAAAGAAGCTATCCACTTTGGCAAGCTTACCTGTTTTCACATCATCGACGATCTGATCTGCATGCAAACGGTCATTTTCACGCAATTGATTAAAGAGCGGTTCAATTCGCTCTTGAATTTCCTCGGCTCTTTTTGTTTCGGCTTGAGCTAATTCATTGATTAATTTCATCAAATAATCTTCATCAATCATTGTCGATGTGCCTGAAACCAGATTAGGATCAATCTCAAATTTCGCTTTTTTCACACCTGGTTCGCGGTTAATTTTGTCTAAATCTGCATAGCGTGCCTGCAATTCACGATATTGTGATTCTGAAAAGATCACTTTCTTTGTTTCTTTTGGGTTATCCCAGGCAAAGCCTTGTTGTCGAAGTGCAATCATCGTTTTTTCAAACTCATTGAAGAATTTTGCAAATTGCTTTTGGCTTTCTTCATCTTCTGGCAATTGGTAAAAATTTGGCAGAATTTCACCGCTTGAAGTATCCACTTTTTCAGGGAAAAGCTGACTTATTTCTTCAAAAGTACGGTTAATTTTCACTATGTTTTCCTCTTTACTCGGCACAAAAAATGCCCCTGACGCATTTTTATTGGAATAGAGTTTGAATGCCTTTTCAATGTTTTCACTCATTAAAATCGGGCTTCTAAAATATTCAATAATACCGTAAGGTTTTTGTTCATTCAGCACGCGATTAGTGCGTGAAAATGCTTGAATTAAATTGGCGTAATCTAACACTTTATCCAGATAGAGTGTATTCAAATAAGGGGCATCAAAGCCGGTTAATAACTGCCAAACTACAATGACCAAATCTAATTGCTGATCGTGATTTTCGGTGGTGATTTTCTTAAATTCATCACGGCGAGCCAAACGACGCATTAAATCCTCTTTATATTGCGGAACACTTTCTAAACCAAAATGCGTGCCAAACTGTTGATTATAATGAATAATCGCGTTTTCTAAATCTGAGATATCTTCAAAACTACCCTCGTTATATTCGCCATTCGGATCATAAATCACCGCAATTTTTAGTCCCAACGGATTATCTTTTAACACCTTAAAATAGCGGTTTGCGGATTTAATATCATTTACCGCCAGCATGGCAGAAAATTGGCGGTTGTAAGAATTTTGTTCCCAACAATCTAAAATGTAGCTAGAAACCTGCTGCACCCATTTTTCTTTTTCATAGAGTGATTTGGATAGCTCTTGTTCGATTTCCAAATCGCTCACTTTTTTCTTATCTAAATAATCACGATAGACTTCACCCATTGAAGGATCTTTCCATTTCGCTACCCCATTACGCAGTGTGCAAAGTGGAATCGGGTAATTTTTTCGCACATCAAAGCCCAACACGTTTTTATCAAAAATTCCGTCTGCGACAGAATAAACATGCAACGGATTGCCAAATAGATCCGCGGTTTTGGTGCCTTTATTGTTATCATCAAAAATTGGCGTGCCGGTAAAACCAAACCATACCGCTGTTGGATAATTTTCGCGAATGCGAATCAGCATTTCACCTGCGGTAGAACGGTGTGCCTCGTCTACAATAAACACAATATTCGTGTTTTCTAGTTTTTTCTGTTTGCCTTTTTCTGCCACAATCGCCATTTTTTGAATGCTGGTTACAATCAACTTCTGATGCGGATCTAAAAGTGCGGTTAATAATTTGCCTGAATTTTTTGTCGCAGTAATTTCCTCTTCATCATCAACGAAGCCCGAATATTCTGTTACCGTTTGCTTCACTAATTCATTACGATCTGCCAGAAAAACAACTTTATCCACATTGACTAATTGGCTTGCTAATTCAGCTGTTTTAAATGACGTCATTGTTTTGCCTGAACCTGTGGTATGCCAAATATAACCGCCTAAAATATCTTGTGCTGAACCATTAAATTGCGATTTATGCAAACGAGCCAAAATATTTTCCACTGCGTAAATTTGGTAAGAACGCAACACCTTCAAAATGCCTTTAGGCTTATCAGCGATGGTGTAAAGCGACATCAATTTATGCCCCATCGGCACACGCAATGCGTGCTTAATAAATTGGCTACTTTCTTGAATCGGCTGATTAGTTTTCTCATCTGCCCAGCCAAAACAGAAAGTGTAATTAAAACTACGGTAATCCGTTGGGCGAGCAAAATAACGCGATTCACTGCCGTTTAAAATCCCAAAAATCTGCACTAATGAATAAAATCCGCCAAAATCGCCATTGCCCATATAATCACGAATTTGCCAATAGGCTTGTTCAATAGAAACACCTTCACGCTTTAATTCCAAATGAATCACAGGAATCCCAGAAATGAGAAGTGTCACATCAAAACGATGATCTTGCCCTGTAGCACGGTTTTTCTTACGCGTAATCTGATTGACTACTTCATAACTATTTTTCCCGCCAGCGACATCGTGAGACCAAAAACATTCCAAAATTAAATCACTTTTTTGCCCATTAATTTCGCGACTGATGATTACCTGCCCAGTGGACAGAAAACGTGCTGCCTCAAGCGGTGAATTTATTGCAAAAACTTGCGATTTTATTTGTTCAAACTCTTCATCGGTGAGAGGCGTATCTTTTAAACGTTCCACATTTTGCCGATTTAAAACTTCACGCCAGTTGGATAATAATTTTTCTTCTGTGCCGTGGCTTAAATCAGGACGATAATGCCAACCGTTATCGTCAAGGGATTTAATGATTTCCTTTTCAAAGGCGAGTTCGGATAGGGATTTTTGCATGGGAGATCCTGTTTAAAAATATTTATTGATGTTAAAAGGGCGAGAATAAACCCCGCCCCTACGAGGGGTCATTATTTATATAAGTTTTATACGTGCGAATATATATCCATAGGGGCGGGGTTTATCCCTGCCCATCCTCCAAAATTGTATCATTCCACGAACATTTTTTCCAAACAAGCGGCTTTAATCTGCTGATATTTTGCAAGTTCTTTCTGATGAAGAGCGATAGTGTCGTCAAGTTGTTTGAAGAAGTTACCGATTTGGATTTGTTCTTTTAGTGTAGGAACAGAGACCACTATTTTAGCAATCGTTGGATATTTCAAATTCCAAGTATCAGATGTTAATCCTTGAGAGTTCACTTTAAAAATTTCTAACATACGTTCTAATTTGAAATAGTATGAAAAAAATGTTGATGAAATATCTTTATTTGGTATTAAAACTGTATATGCAGGACTTAAAATACCTCTAAATGTTGATTCTCCACTAGAGCCTTGCCACATTCTCATTGAGTTATATGCAATATCTCCAATCTCAACTTTCTTATAATTTGATTTATCTTTACTAGAGTTATCTTTTCTATCTAAGTCACTAGCTTTAATAACTCCAGAATTCATTGTAACAGATATTAATTCGCCTATTGAGGATCTTTCAGTTCTTTCATTAAAGCATTCCCCCAACTTTCGCTGTTCCCAAGTTATTGTATTGAATATAAAAGGCAGGAAAATTAATCTTTAAAAATCAATAGATTACAATCCTCTCTCATACCGTTAACATAGACAAAAATAAGTTTAAATCACACTTTCTCTTGCCAAAAACAAAATCAACCCAACAGATAAAAAAGAGCGGTTATTTTTAACAGAGATTTTGCAAATCTATATCAAAATATAACCGCTATTATTACTTTAAATTTATATTTTCGATTAAATAAACATCTTTTCTAAATAAGATTGTTTAATTTTTTTGTATTTTTCCACTTCTCGTTGATGAAGAGCGATAGTGTCGTCAAGCTGTTTGAAGAAGTTGCCGATTTGGGTTTGTTCTTCAAGTGAGGGGAACATAATAGGCATTTTTTCAAAAAGACTATCCTTTATTGATAATCGATCTGCTCTTGCTCCAGTATCTCCATTTAACTTCATGTAATCATGCCATTTTGTTGTTTCAAAGAATGTTTCTAAGAAACGATGATCAACTCCAGATGTTCTAAATACATAATAAAGTGGCGACATCACACCTGTTCTGCCTAATTTATTTCGTCTTATCGGTCCGACTGGTGCAAAATTAGAAATTCTAGGGTTATAGATAAAATCATTATTTTTAACAATGTAGTAATTATTAATATTCTCTGAATTTGAAATATCCTTATCAAAAAAGTCTCTTTGCGAAATTACACCTAACTCAGCGGAATTTGTGAATGTTTCCCAAAATTCATTATTTACATTTTTATCAATAACTTTTATTGATATTTCATTTAACTTTCGCTGTTCCCAAGCGTCCGTAAAATTAGGGAAACGAAGCTCTGGATATAGCTCATTTTCCTTTGGAAACATCTTTTCTAAGTACGAAATCTTCAATTTTTGGTACTTTTCTAACGTTCTTTGATGAAGAGCGATAGTGTCGTCAAGCTGTTTGAAGAAGTTGCCGATTTGGGTTTGTTCTTCAAGTGAGGGGAACATAATAGGCATTTTTTCAAAAAGACTATCCTTTATTGATAATCGATCTGCTCTTGCTCCAGTATCTCCATTTAACTTCATGTAATCATGCCATTTTGTTGTTTCAAAGAATGTTTCTAAGAAACGATGATCAACTCCAGATGTTCTAAATACATAATAAAGTGGCGACATCACACCTGTTCTGCCTAATTTATTTCGTCTTATCGGTCCGACTGGTGCAAAATTAGAAATTCTAGGGTTATAGATAAAATCATTATTTTTAACAATGTAGTAATTATTAATATTCTCTGAATTTGAAATATCCTTATCAAAAAAGTCTCTTTGCGAAATTACACCTAACTCAGCGGAATTTGTGAATGTTTCCCAAAATTCATTATTTACATTTTTATCAATAACTTTTATTGATATTTCATTTAACTTTCGCTGTTCCCAATCATCAGTAAATCCAGCAAATCTTATCTCGGGTTGTAATTTTTTATGTTCTGTCATTTTTTTATTTTCTCCGATCCGGGCGGGGATAAACCCCGCCCCTACGGGCATTATTTGGTTTACGAGATATATTGGATGCTTCAATTTCGTAGGGGCGGGGTTTATCCCCGCCCAATGATTTTCATATAATCTACATATATTTTTGAATCATATTTATCAATTTATTTTGCCCAATACATTGACAATGTTCCTACACTGCTTCAAATAATGCCTAATGACTGCCACCTCTGCTAACGTACGTGGCAGTTCTTATTTCTACCCCAACAACTTCGCCATCGCCCAGAATGCATCTTCTGCCTCTTTACGCTGGGTTTGAATTTCGGCAAGCGTTTCTTTATAACGCTCATCTAACGCTTTAAGCTGATTCGCAACCGCTTTGGAATGGCTGTGGGTAATGTTTTCCAACTCTGTCACTAACGACACCAACCACTTTTGTGCTAATAATTGACGAATATCGGTTAAAGATAATTCCGCATATTTCGCCTCCACTTGAGCATCAAAAATCGGCTCAGCTTTTTTAAGCTGATCTTTCGCTTGTTTAATCGCTTGGTTGGCGATTTGAATGGTGTGCAAGCGGTCGATTTTTTCTTGCAATTCGCTTTGTTCCCACTCTGCACCTGTTTGTGTCGCCCAATCGGCTAATGCTGAGGTAGCTTTTTTCGCATTGGTTTTGGCGGTTTTAATGATAGCTTCAAGTGCGGTTAAATCCTCTTCATTTTCCACGCCATTGGTGAGCTCGCTTTGATGCTCATTAATCGTTTCTTCGTTCTCACTTGCAGTTTGTTTGAATTGTTCAAGTTGTGCTTTTTCAGTGGTAAAGAAACGTTCAGCAATTAAATCTTTCGGTAAAATTGCCCCTTTCAAGCCATCTTGCACTTCTTCGTCTTTGCCTTTTGCTACCATATTTGGCACGAGTGTGCGGGCGTAATCAAAGCCACTATTTTCAGCGAGTTGTTCTAAATCGCTCGCGATGGTCTCATTCCACGTATCCACAAAAAGCTGATAGGCTTCATAAGGGTCGGTGAATTCAGAAATAGCAAACTGTTGGAATAACTTGGTTTCCAATTCGTCAAATGTCGGTAAAATTTTACCGCTTTTTATTGCCTCATCCCCTAATATTGCCGAACTTGCCTCCGCTTTCCATTGCTCAATATTGGCGTGCATTTTTGCAATAAAGGCTTGGTAATCAGCATCTTGTTCAATGGTGCTAAAAATGTCATTTGCAGGTACATTTAAACGTGAAAAACCTGTACGCAAGGGGCTAAAAAGCTTGTTTTTCAAAGCCGGGAAGGCATGCCAAAATTCAGTAAATTGATCAATATCCTCATTCGGAATACCACCGTTTAGGTGTGCATCAATATTTTGGCTCTCGTTTTTCGATGCTGGTGTGATGTAACGCGGAATATTTAAGTTGAACTGATTTGCTTCAATTTCCGCTAAATCTGCTAAGTGGCTAAAACCTGCAATTTCTTCACGCTTACGGTAAGTATCAAGAATTTTCTTAATGTCGCGTTCACGCAACACATTGCTGTTTTTCTCTTTACGGAAACCTTGCGAGGCATCAATAAATAGCACATTGTTATGCTTCGGCTGTTTACGCAGAATCATCACAATGGTTGGAATGCCTGTGTTGGTGAAAATACCTGCTGGCAAGCCGATAATGGCATCAATTTGGCGACGTTGGAGTAATTTGGTTCGGATTTTTTCTTCTTCATTACCACGGAACAATACGCCATGTGGCAATACGATTGCCATAATGCCGTCTTGTTTTAGATGGTAAAGCGAGTGGAGCAAAAAGGCGTAGTCTGCTTTGGTGGCAGGTGCAATGCCGTAATCTTTAAAACGGGTGTCTTTATCAGCACGTTCGCTGTTCCATTTGGCGGAATAAGGCGGGTTTGCCACCACGCAATCCACAAATAACGGATTATCTTCGCCATTAACTTCACCATAAGGCCAGTCGGTTTTGAGCGTGTCGGCATTACGTAAAATCATATTGGCAGGTTTTACGCCGCGCATCAGTAAGTTCATTCGGGCAATGTTGTAAGTGGTGGAATTGTTTTCTTGCCCGAAGAATTGAATGTTATCTTTGTGTTCGTAGTGGTTTACCGCATCGCTTACGGTAAGCAATAACGAGCCTGAACCACAGGTTGGGTCGTATACAGCAGATTGTTCTTTTGGACGTAATTCATCGGCAACAATCGCCGCCATAATGCGAGAAACTTGATGTGGTGTGTAGAATTCACCCGCTTTTTTGCCTGAAGCCATAGCAAATTGTGCGATTAAATATTCGTAAATATAGCCAAACACATCATATTCACGATTGCCAGTGATGTTGATTTTATTCAGTAGTTCTATCAGTTTTCGGATAGCAATTTCTTTATCACTTAGATCTTTACCGAGTTTTTCTGATGTTAAAATCACATCTGCGAATACGCCTTCAAAATCTTCACGTTGAGTTTCGTAAAGATTCTCATTGAAGTGGTTAATGGCATCGGTAACATGTGACAGTTTCCACTTACGTTCTGCAATATTTGCTATCCAGGTGCGATATAAATCAGTTTCCGCAATAAAATAACCTAAATCTTCTTTGATGGTTTCAATGGAATCGTCATCAAGATCAGCAAACGTTACCTCATTTTTAATGAGATAATTTTCAAGATGTTCTGACAGGAATTTATAGAAAAGAAAACCAAGAATGTAGTTTTTATATTCAGAAGCGTCCATTTTCCCGCGTAAGTCATTTGCGGAAGCCCAAAGGGTTGCGGCAAGTTGTTGTTTGTTCATTGTCTTACTATCGTTTGTGTAAAGAAATAGTGTCAATGATACCGAAAAATATTTGAAATAGAAGTAATTTTAATAGGATATTCAACTCTCGTTTGTAAACAGCGAGAGTTTATCTGGTTTGATGTCTTTGGATAATGCATCTCTCTCTTTTAAAAAATCGCATTTTGTGCTTTAATAAACCGATTTTTCGGTATTATGTAGCAGTTACACAAAGTCATTTTTATATAAATAGTATCGTTCTTGCCTGTAGTGGCAGAGTTGTTCTAAGAGAATCAGATTAATCGTTTGATTTTTCAACTACTACATAATATTGCGATTTTTTATTTTAAACATAACAACAGAAGGTTTAAAAATGAGTTGGTTAGATAGAATTTTGGGGCGTGACTCTTCTTCAAATACAGGAAAGTCGAAAGTACCAGAGGGAGTTTGGACAAAATGTACAAGCTGTGATCAGGTGCTTTATAGCGAAGAATTAAAACGCAATATGCAAGTTTGCCCGAAATGCGATCATCATATGCGTATTAACGCACGTACGCGTTTATTGAATTTATTAGATGAAGGTTCTACACAAGAAATCGCAGCAGAGCTTGAACCGCAAGATGTGTTGAAGTTTAAAGATCTTAAAAAATATAAAGATCGTTTATCTGCTGCACAAAAAGAGACTGGTGAAAAAGATTCATTTATTGTGTTAGCAGGTACGCTACACGGAATGCCAGTGGTAACAGCTTCTTTCAACTTTGAATTTATGGGCGGTTCTATGGGTTCTGTGGTGGGTGCAAAATTTGTGCAGGCTGCAGAAAAAGCATTGGCAGAACGTATCCCATTTATCTGTTTTTCCGCATCGGGCGGTGCACGTATGCAAGAGGCATTGTTCTCGTTAATGCAAATGGCGAAAACCAGTGCGATTTTAGCTAAAATGAAAGAGCAAGGAGTACCGTTTATTTCTGTATTAACTGATCCAACTTTAGGCGGTGTTTCAGCCAGTTTAGCGATGTTAGGTGATTTAAACATTGCCGAACCGAAAGCGTTAATTGGCTTTGCTGGCCCTCGAGTTATTGAGCAAACTGTTCGTGAGAAATTGCCTGAAGGTTTCCAACGTGCAGAATTTCTACTGAAACATGGTGCGATTGATATGATCGTACACAGAAAAGAGATGCGTGATACACTTGGTCGAATTTGTGCTAAATTGACACATCAACCTACACCGTTTAAAACAGTAGAATTGATTATTGAAGAGTAGCAAATAGAAAATGATATAAATCCCTGTTTACAGGGATTTTTCTTTATGGAAGAAATGAAATGAACTCACAAACACCAACCCGTGCAGATAATCTGCAAACGTGGTTAGATTATTTAGAACACGGGCATTTTAAAGCGATTGATATGGGCTTGGATCGTATTAAATCGGTCGCTTCAAATTTGGATTTACTTCATCCTGCCCCTTATGTTATTACTGTGGCAGGTACGAACGGTAAAGGCTCGACTTGCCGTTTCCTGGAAGTCGCACTGATGAAACTTGGCTTGAAAGTGGGCGTATATTCCTCTCCGCATCTTCTTCGTTATAATGAACGCGTGCGAATTAACGGACAATTGTTAGACGATCAAGCACATATTGATAGTTTTACAGAAATCGATCAGAACAAGACCGCTTCTTTGACCTATTTTGAGTTCAGCACACTCTCAGCATTGAAACTTTTTAAAGATGCCAAGTTGGATGTAGTAATTTTAGAAGTAGGGCTAGGTGGGCGATTAGATGCGACAAATATTGTTGATCCTAATCTTGCTGTGATCACCTCGATTGATATTGATCACGTAGCATTTTTAGGTAATAACCGCGAAGATATTGGTAGAGAAAAAGCGGGCATTTTCCGTGCGAATATTCCTGTGATCATTGGTGAGCCTGATTGTCCACAATCAATCTTAGCGATCGCACAAGATCTGAATGCTCAAAAATTCCAACGTAATGTCGATTGGCAATATGAAGTGAACGATGGAACATTTTATTGGCAATCGAAAACGCAACAATTTAATGCCTTGCCAATGCCGCTCATTCCTATTCCAAATGCAGGTTCGGCAATTGCTACATTACTAAAAACACCATTTAATGTGAGTGAACAAGTGATTCGTGAGACTTTGCAAGAAGCTCAAATGACAGGGCGTTTCCAACAATTGCAAGCCGCAGATTTTGCTCATTTCTCAGGACAAAAACCAAAAGCACAAGTAATTATTGATGTGGGGCATAATCCTCACGCCGCACGCTATCTTGCCGAACGCTTGCAAGCGGTTAAAAAAGCAAAAATTTTTGCGATTTTCAGCTGTTTGGAAGATAAGGGACTTTCGGGCATTGTTCAGCCATTAAGAGAGGTTATTGACGAATGGCATTGTGTTGGCTTAGATTGTTGGCGGGGACAGAGTGGTCAAGCCGTGTTTGATAAATTGGTAAATGTATTACCAAATGCAACCGCTTGTGTGTATGAGAATGTAGATGCGATTGCTCCAATATTATTTGAACAAGCCGAAGAACAAGATATTATTTTAGTCTTTGGCTCATTCCATACCGTAGCGGATTTTGTGTTATTTTTAGAAAAATAAACTTAGAGCGGGGATAAACCCCGCTTCAACATATTAAGGAAAAAGAAACGGATTTAATCCGCTTTTAGCAAACTCTTTTTGCTCCATTTCAGCATCAAGCAAAATGGTGGCAAGATCATCTGCTACAGGTTCAACATAGGCATCTTTTTCTTGGTACATTACTTTTAAGTAACTTCCACAATCACCACAGCTTTCAGCTTTCACGCCTGCATCGACATTATCAAAACTCCAGTAATCTAATTTGCCACTTTGATCGCAGGTTGAGCATTGTGAACGGGTCATATTCCATTCGCTTTCACAAAGCGAACAGTGCATATAGCGTAAACCTTGTTCACTGCCAAAATGAATCATGCTTGCCACAGGTGCTGCATCGCATACAGGGCAGGTATGGCGTTCACCTACTTCGGTCATGGTATTGCGTGGCAGTTGTTGAGTGAGTTGCACCCAATAAAGTGAAAGTGCCGCCCATAAAAAGACCGCTTTATCTGCTCCTACTTGTTCATAATGCTCATTAAGCAAGTCTGTTGCTAATTTTTCTAGCTCAGAAGATGCCGCCTTTTCTAACCATTCCAATGTCGGTAAGGTAGTTTCATTAGCGTAAGGTTTGAATTTTTCAATGAGTGCGAGCAAAAGTTTCTGCCATTCGTTTGAGCGTGGAAAATTTTTGGCGTTCAGCGGTTTATTACCTTGTGTTTGAGTAATACAAGCAGTCAATTTTTCTTGTTCATTTGCAATTGGCTGGCTTTCAAGAAGATCTAATTGCACTTCAACCAAGTTTGCTGCAAATTCAAGATAATCTTTGAATGGGTTATGTTCTGCCAATTGGCGTAAGCGTTTCGCACGACGGGCATATAAGTTTTTCGGGTTAGCAAATAAAAGCGGTGGATGTTCAAAAGAACTTGCCGCTTGTTTGATTTCAGTATCAGGTAAAATTCGGATACTCATTTTGTGTCCTTAAATGAGAAGAGAATAAACAAAAAGTGCGGTAATTATACCGCACTTTGGTTTGGAAATTAGCCTTTACTTGCTTGTTCAGCCAGCTCTTTTTCGAGCTCAGGTTTCACTTCCTCGTTATACCATTTCGGGTGGTGTTTTTTCGCCCAACGGACGGTAACCCAGCCTTCAACCATTCCTGTGATTGAACCTTTGACCCAGAACGCCATATACATATGAACGAGAATCCCTGTAAATAACGCAAAGGCACTTGCTGAGTGAAGCAAAATAGCAATTCGTAAGGTTTGGATTGAGAAATTATGTGAGAAATATTTTCGCCACATAATAATTCCAGTGATTAACAAGGTAAACATTGCCAAATTTAATGTCCAGAATAACATTTTTTGACCAAAGTTATATTTACCATTGTAAGCCACTGCATGCTCATTCCCTTTTAACACTTCGTGTACGTTCATTGCCCATTTTAGGTCATTTTTTTCTGGAATGTTATGATCCCAGTAAATCAACGCCATAATGATAAAGGCAATAAACATCACAATCCCCGTGAATGGGTGGATTGCACGAGCTAATTGTGGCGTACCAAGAATTTCGGTTAGCCATGCAAAATCTGGGAAGAAGAACGCAACCCCTGTGAACATTGTCATAAAGAATGAAATAACCAAGAACCAGTGGCTCACTCGAGCAACAGGTTTGTGGCGAATAATACGGGTATCATTCGTGATTTCCACTTTTTTACTCATCTTTGCCTCCTTTTTCTTGATGTTCACCTTCTGCGTGTTCGTGGTGATCTTCCACATCTTCTTCAACGTTTGGTCCAACGGTTACATAGTGAGCAACCTCAGCAAGTGCTAAGCCGCCCATTGCAATCGCTGCAACTGGTTTAAGCACATCTTTCCAAAGCTCAACCGTCACATCAACTTTCGGATCTTTCGGCAAGCCAGAATAAAGCTCAGGTTTATCTGCGTGGTGCAACACGTACATTACGTGTGTTCCGCCCACACCTTCAGGGTTATAAATGCCTGCATTTGGATAGCCGCGAGATTTCAGATCTTTCACTCGTGTTTCTGCGTAGTGAAGCATCTCATCTTTCGAACCAAAGCGGATTGCACCTGTTGGGCAGGTTTTTACGCAAGCTGGTTCTTGACCTACATTCACGCGATCCACACAAAGGGTACATTTGTACACACGGTTATCTTCATCATTCATACGTGGAATATTGAATGGACAACCTGCAATACAGTAACCACAACCGATACATTTATCAGATTGGAAATCCACGATACCGTTTGCATATTGAATGATCGCACCCGGTGATGGGCAGGCTTTCAAACAGCCTGGTTCGGCGCAGTGCATACAACCATCTTTACGGATTAACCATTCCAAGCGGTCGTTTTCTTCCACTTCATTGAACTTCATGACCGTCCATTGTTTTGCATTCAGATCACGAGGGTTATCATAAACTCCCACGCAATCTTCTTGCGGTGCACGGATGTCGTTCCATTCTGAACAACCTACCTGACAAGCTTTACAGCCGATACAGGTTGAAACATCAATAAGTTTTGCGACCTCCACCACGTGATCACGAGATTGAGGTGGTGGGGTAACAAAGGACGTAGCAGAAATTTTAATAATGTTTTGATCTTGTACACCTGACATTATACTGCCTCCGTTACTTTTTCAATGTTTACAAGGAACGTTTTATATTCTGGTGTTTGCGTATTTGCATCACCTACACGTCCAGTGAGCGTATTGGCTAAGAATGATTTTTTGCCTACTGTTGCAAAGCCGCCATGGATTGGAATACCCACAGTGTGAATACGTTTACCATCAGCATCAATTGAACGAACACGTTTTGTTACAACGGCTTTAGTTTTAATATAACCACGTTTTGAAGTTACTTTTACTACATCACCATTTTCAATGCCTTTCTCTTTTGCCAACTCTTCACTAATTTCCACAAACGGTTCTGGCTGAGCAATCATATTGAGGTTAGATTGTTTGGTCCAGAAGTGGAAGTGCTCAGTTAAGCGGTAAGTTGTACCCACATAAGGGAACTGACTTGCATCGCCGAAACGATCTTTGTCGCTCTCTAAAATACGAACCGTTGGATTTGAAACCACATTAGGGTGAAGTGGGTTCGTACCAATTGGTGTTTCAATCGGTTCATAGTGTTCAGGGAACGGACCTTCTGTCAGTTTATTTAATGCAAATAGACGGCTCACACCTTCATTATTCATAATGAATGGCGTTACATTACTATTTGGTGGTGCAGTACCGAAGTCTGCCACATCAATGTAGTTCCAGTTTTTGCCATTCCATTTTACAAGCTGGCGTTTCGGGTTCCACGGTTTACCTGATAAGTCTGCAGAGGCTCGATTATAAAGTACACGACGGTTAAGAGGCCATGAGAATGCCCAACCTAATGTATTACCTAAACCAGATGGATCGCTGTTATCGCGGTTCGCCATTTGGTTACCTTTTTCTGTCCATTGGCCAGTGTAGATCCAAATCGCTGATGAAGTTGAACCATCATCGCGAAGTTGAGCAAAGCTTGAAAGCAATTCGCCTTTTTTCGCAATTAATTTACCGCTTGCATCATAAAGATCTTCTAGTGCATAACCATTATTCTCTTTAGCAAGCTCTTCCGATTTCGGTTCTAATGGATTTTTGTAATTCCAAGTCATGGCTTCAATAGTTTCAAGTGAAACTGGCGTTTTACCTTGAGCTTTTTCTTCATGATACATTTCAAGCATCACTTCACGGATTTCCGCTAAAATATCTACATCTGGTTTTGCTTCTTTTGGTGGTTCAGCTGCTTTCCAGTGCCATTGTAACCAACGGCCAGAGTTCGCAATTGAGCCATCTTCTTCAGCAAAACAGATGGTTGGTAAACGGATAACCTCAGTTTGAATATCAGCTGGGTTTACATCGTTGTATTCGCCATGATGTTGCCAGAATTCTGAGGTATCTGTTGCTAATGGATCGCAAATAATTAAGAATTTTAATTTACGTAACGCACTTGAGATTTTATTCTTATCTGGATAAGAGGCTAATGGGTTATAACCTTGGCAGATATAACCATTGATTTTGCCTTGATCCATCAATTCGATAAATCTCATATGATCCATTTTTTTCTTATATTGTTTCGGTAAATTGTGGTAGCCGAATTCGTTATCTTTAGTTGCATTCTCGCCATAGAAGGCTTTAAGCATACTCACCATAAATTTCGGGGTGTTTTGCCAGTAGTTTGTCTGACCATCCACCGTTGTTTTTGGTGTAATACGTTTTAGGAAAGCATCTAAAGTAGTATCTGTTTCAATTGGTAATGGAATATAGCCTGGTAACATAGATGGGAATAAGCCCATATCTGTTGTACCTTGTACGTTTGAGTGACCACGCAATGCGTTTACACCACCGCCAGACATCCCAATATTACCTAAAAGTAACTGGATCATTGCCATTGAACGAATGTTTTGCGTACCAACTGTGTGCTGTGTCCAACCTAATGCGTACAAGAATGTCGTTGTACGTTTTGGATCAGCCGTTGACGCAATGGTTTCTGCAAATTCTTGGAACGCTTTTTGTTTTGTGCCACAAATACGTTCCACCATTTCTGGGGTATAACGTTCAACGTGTTTTTTCAGAAGATTAATAACACAACGCGGATCTTGAAGTGTCATATCACGTTTTGGCTGACCATTTTCGTCTAATTGATAAGACCATGTTGATTTATCATAAGAACGAGTTTCTGGGTTATAGCCTGTGAATAAGCCATCTTCAAAACCAAAGCCTTCGTGAATTAAGAAGCTTGCATTGGTGTAATGTTTTACATATTCATGTTGAATTTTATCGTTATCTAAAAGATACTTAATCACACCTAATAAAAGTGTAATATCTGTACCTGAACGAATTGCAGAATAGAAATCTGCCACAGAAGCCGTACGGTTAAAACGTGGATCAACCACCATTAACTTCGCACCATTTTGTTTTTTCGCTTCAATAGCCCAACGGAAGCCAACAGGGTGAGCTTCAGCAGCGTTACCGCCCATTACTACCACAACGTCCGCATTTTTAATATCAACCCAATGGTTGGTCATCGCACCGCGACCGAAACTAGGAGCAAGACTTGCTACCGTAGGTCCGTGTCAGGTACTCGCTTGGTTATCTAAAACCAACATACCAAAGGCACGACCAAATTTTTGGGTTAAAAGTGCCGTTTCATTACTTGCAGCAGAAGCTGTCAAGAAACCTGTTGTTGCCCAACGATTAACTGGCGTACCTTCCGCATTGGTGGTTTCCCAGTTGGCATCACGGTCTTCTTTTAATAATTTCGCAACTTTATGAATGGCGTCGTGCCAAGAAATGCGTTCCCACTTATCAGAACCAGGTGCACGATATTCTGGATATTGAAGACGATTTGGACTATTTACATAATCCAACACCCCTGCACCTTTTGGACATAATGCCCCACGGCTAACTGGATGGTCTGGGTCACCTTCCACGTGGAATAATTTACCACGTGAATTCATTGCTCCATCACCGAGGCTATACATCAACATACCGCAGCCTACGGCACAATAAGTACAGGATTGGCGAGTTTCTTTAGCTCGTAAAAGCTTGTACTCGCGAGGGGCTGCTAACGCTTCACTTGGTGCAAAACCAAGCATTGCAGCAGAAGTCCCTGCCATACCACCTGCACAGATCTTGAAAAACTTACGTCTTGAGACCTGCATAAATCACTCCTAAGTAATAACATTAACGACTTTGCTAATGTGGTGTTTAAACTGTAAAATATATAGTTATATACAAATCAATTTTATTGACTGTAATCTTTAACAATTATTTTACCTTTGGATATAATAAACCATACCCAAAGTTTAGTAAATTTAATAAATCTAATTATTCTTTGATCTATTTAAAATTTAATTTATTTAATTATTAAATTAATGTTATTGAGAATAATTATTGTTTACGCAAGTTTAAATATTTTGAAAATATATGAAAGTCTCACATAAAATAAATGCTACTCGTTTAAATATAGCGGATCAATCCATAACAGTATATCCGTGTGAAGATAGTCTTATTCGTGAAATACCTGTTGCTTTAGTGTATAACGGCATTTCTCACGCAGTGATGATGTGTACGCCAAATAATTTAGAAGATTTTGCGATTGGCTTTTCACTTTCGGAAGGTATTATTTCTAACAAGTCAGAAATTTACGGCATAGATATTATTACGCAATGTGATGGCATAGAGGTTCAATTAGAAATTAGCACCCGTCGTTTTGTTGAATTAAAAGAAAAACGCCGCTCAATGACAGGCAGAACAGGTTGTGGCATTTGTGGTGTAGAACAATTAGAACAAATTAAACAGAGTTGTAATTTAGCTAAAAAATCTGACCGCTTATCAAACATCAACCCACTTATTTTTAATCACGCACTTGAGCAATTAGAACAAGTACAACAGCTTTCCAAAGAAACAGGTGCAAGCCATGCAGCCGCATTTTTTAGCCCAGAAGGCGAATTACTTGCCATTCGAGAAGATGTTGGTAGACACGTTGCCTTAGATAAACTCATTGGTTGGTATGTTGCAAACAATGAACCTCTTGGCTTTGTGTTTGTAACAAGTCGAGCCAGTTTTGAAATGGTACAAAAATGCGTTGCAGCAGGAATAGAAATGCTATGTGCCATTTCCGCTACCACTGAAATGGCAGCCAAAATGGCACAAGAAAATGGATTTAGCTTACTCGGCTTTACCCGCAAAGGCAAAGCGACGGTTTATTCGGGTGTTAATCGCTTAAATCTTAACTAAACAACAAATCCATTCCGTCAATCAATGCCTTGCTAGGTTTATCAAAATACACGCCGCTATTCGGCTCGCCATTCATTCCACGTAAGAATAAATAAGCAACGCCGCCAAAATCTCGGTCGTAGTCGTAACTCTCACCTAGGCGAGCACGTAGATAACGATGTACCGCGAGGGTGTAGAGCAAGTATTGTAAATCGTAGCGGTATTGTCCTATTGTTTTCGCAAGGCGTGTTTGGCGGTAATCTTGCGGCAAATAGCCTAAGAAGTTCGATTTATAATCAATTACATAAAATTTGCCATTCGCTTTGGCAATACAGTCAATAAAACCGCGCACATAGCCTGAAAGTTGCGGTAATCGCAATGGTGGTAATTGACGAGCCAATTCACTCTGTTCTTGTAATAGCTGATTGAGTTTGCGTAAGCCCTCTTCATTTTTTAGGCATAAGAAGAATTGCCATTCATTTAAGCGATATTCATTGGCAAGATCGCTTAATGCTAAATTCTCCGCAAATGGTGTAGTGCGGACTTGTTCTATCCAGTGTTGCACGGGTGCTTGCCACTCTTCACCTAAATTGAGCTGTTCGCAAATTGGCAAAATATCTTCAATTTTAACTGCTTGTTGGAAGTCGCAATGCTCCATAAAACGGTGCAAAATGTTCCCTACTTTGGTGCTATGCGGGAACTGGTAAGCGTTTAAACTATTTGCAGTTTCTTCCACAAAATCGCCCGCTTGTTCTATGCCTACCTCAACTAATGGCTCGCTGTAAGCGGTCTGATTATCGTAATCTTGTGCAAAATCGTTGATTTCGGTGAAGTAATCTGTTTGAGCCTTATTGTGGCTTTCTAATGCCCAATCGTTATAGTTGCTTAAAGCACTAAAACTCGTGATCTGTCCTTGAACTGTCGGGATTGTGTGGTTAAATTCACGCACTTGTAATAATTCTGCCGTTTCTTGCTCTGGCGACCAAAAATGTTCTTCGGCACTTTCTGCAAGCGTTTGTAACGTGCAATTTAATCCTTTCTCTGCAAAATAGGTTTCTGTGCTACTGCTGGTTTCAGTACCCGTTAAACCGATTTCGCCATTGCTAAGCAAATAGTGAATACTATTCCAACCTTTGCCAAATTGAGTTGGCAAAATCAAGTTAAGTTGCGACTCAGCACGGGTTAAAGCAACGTAAAGCAAACGTAGATCTTCCGCATATTCTGCTTGGTTTTTGAGCTGTTGGATGGCTTCCTCTCTTCCGCCAAAATCCCATTGCTTTTGAGCATTCTCATCGTGGTAAATAGAAAGAGCAAATGCTTTTACGCTGGTGCTGTTTTTACCAATAAACGGCAGCCAAACGACAGGATACTGCAACCCTTTTGAGCCGTGAATAGTCACGATTTTAATCAACGCCTCTTCGCTTTCTAAACGTAAAGTGTGGGTATCGTCACCATTCTCGGCATCGTTTAACGTCTGTTCATACCAACGCACTAACGCACTCTCGTTTTCCACCTCTTGCATTGCCGATTGTAAAATTTCTGCAAGGTGGAATAGGTCGGTTAATAAACGATCTGCATTTACTCGGGCTTTCAATCGTTCGACCACACCTTCTTGCAAGAAGAGTTGATGTAACATCGGTAGCACACCTTGCGATTGCCAAATCTGTTGATAATGAACGAATTTATCGACATAGTTTTCCCATTGCTGCTCATCATTTTTAAGCTGATAAATCTCTTGTGCAGTTAAGCCCCACAAGCTCGAACCCAAGGCACAAAGCAAGGTTTTCTGTTGATACGGATTTAAGCAGGCTTTTAATACCCACGCTAATTCTGGTGCAACTTCACTCTCATAAACACGGCTACGCTCAGAGAGAAAAACGGATTTCAAACCTCGTTTAGCTAAGGCGAGTTTCATCAATTTAGCTTGATTATTGCTTCGCACCAAAATCGCAATATCTTTCGCCTCAAAGCCACTTTTCTCTCCACTTTGGACATTTTGTAGATAAATTTCGTCCGCTTGCATTGCCATCAATTGCTTTTGAATTTGATCGGCACAATGCTCAGCCGCTTCATTTTCTTTAAATTCAGGCTGCAAATAGCAAACCACATTTTCACTACCGATTAATTCTGCCTCTGGCGTTTTGGCTTTTACCGCTTGAAATGGAATGCCTTGATATAAAAACGGATGGTTTCCGCTATTTTCTGGGAAGGTAAAAATCTGATTTACTGCTTCAACAACCTTCGGCAAAGAACGCCAGTTTTTATCTAAGGTACGTTTTTCATCCGCTTGCTCCGAGGCCTTCAAATAGGTAAAAATATCTGCTCCACGGAATTTATAGATCGACTGTTTTGGATCGCCAATCATAATAAAACCCTGATTTTGAGCCTCTTCTGCCATATAGATTTGGCTAAAGATTTCGTATTGAGTTTGGTCGGTGTCTTGAAATTCGTCAATCATCGCAAACGGATATTGTTGACGAATTTGGCTTGCGAGCTGTTTTCCTCGTGTGTTTTTCAACGCCTGATTAAGCATAATCAGCAAGTCATCAAAACTTTTTTCAGGGTGTGTGGCTTTATAAGCAGCCAATTTTTCCCGCAAACGCATTAAAAATTGATAAAGCAAGACTGATTTCTGTTTTGCTTCAAATTGGCTTTGATAAGCGGTCAAAAATGCTTGATTGGTTGCGAAATGCGTTGATGTTAGGGGTTCTGCTCCCTCTTCTGCTTTTTCAATAAGGCTTGTTTGGCAAAAGCGTGAAAAATGCTCTGCGGGGAAATAAATGGCTTCACTTTCTGCCCACTCGTCTACCGATTTTAACCAATTTTCCAGATAACGCATTTGATATGAGCGGCGATTTAATGCTTTTTTCACGCCAGTTTTATATTTTTTATCCAGTTCATTGATGATTGGGCTTACAATTTCCTCACGGTTGGCACGCCAATATTGGCGAACTTCTGTCAATAATTGTTGATAGGCTTTTAAATGCTCGGCAAAAGGTTGGTTAATGCCTTGTTGATCGTCGTTTAACTCAGGCAAAGTTTCTGTCAGATAAGTTCGCACCGCATCCAATGCGTCTTGTGGTGTTTTAAGCTCATCCGCAACAATGCTTGTTTCGCTCAAATTCATCGGGTAGAACTGCTCACGCCAAACTTCTTGGGCAAGGCGTTCAAGCAATTGCTGTTCGTTTTTTTGCAGTTCAAACTCAAAACTGATACCCGAATCGAATGCAAATTGATAGAGCATCTTTTGGCAGAAGCTGTGAATGGTAAACACACTCGCCAAATCAATCTCTCGTTCGGCAATTCGCAAGCGGAGCAACGCTTCCTCTTTCTTTTCGACTTTCTCGAAAAGTTCTGCAAAAAAATCATCATTTTTCACCGCTTGCTCGGTGAGTTTTGCCGAAAAATAGGCGTAGCAATCTTGAATATTTTGGCGGATACGGTCTTTAAGTTCTTCAGTTGCCGCTTTGGTAAAAGTTACTACTAAGATTTGTTCAACTGTTAATGGTTCTAGTGGTTCACCATCGTGGCTGATGCCCAGTAATAAACGAAGATAGAGGTTTTTGATTGTATGTGTTTTGCCCGTGCCAGCCGAGGCTTCAATCAGGCTGGCACAGTTAAGCGGAAGTGTGAGAGGGTTGAGCGTTTGCATAGATTATTTTATCCGTTCCAATTTCTGAATTAACACTTCGTGCGGCACTTTCTGAATTTTGCTAATTTGCCAAATTAATAGACCGCTTGCAAAGCTCAAGCTAATGCAGAAAGTTAGCCAGAAACCTTGGGCTGCCATTGGTTCAACGATAAGCTCCGTTCTGGACAAAATATAACCGAGCGGCATTCCAACAATCCAATAGCAAAAAATTGTCACATATAAGATCGGTTGTGTGTATTTGTAACCACGTAATACGCCATTAGCCACTGCTTGGAGTGCATCCGGGATTTGGTATACCGCAGCAAACAAAAGCAAGTTCGCAGCAATAGAGATCGAAAGCGGATCACGCGTGAATGCAAGCGGGATGTATTTATCTAATAGCACAATCACAACCGCCGCAAGGCAGGCAAACATAAAACCTGTTAGCAGGGCGTGATAGCTTAATACTTTTGCATCATCAAGGCGTTTTTGCCCTAACGTTTGCCCAATCACAATGGTGGTTGCGATGCTAAATGACATTGGGATCATAAAAAAGAGCGAGCTGGTTTGTAATGCGGCTTGATGGCTTGCCACGACCTGTGCACCTAATGGTGAAAGGAAGAGTGCTGAAGTGGAGAACAGCATCACTTCGGTGAAAGTCGCAAAACCGATGGGTAAACCAAGTTTGCAAATTTTTAGCAAAGTTTGACCGCTTGGCATTTCCATCCATTTACTAAATAAGCCAATATCGCGTTGCGATTTGTTGGTGTAGCAGTAATAGAACATCATCAAGAACATCACCCAGTTCACAATGGCAGTCGCAATACCACAGCCAACGGAACCCATTTCAGGCAAGCCAAATTTACCAAAAATAAAGATGTAGTTAAGCGGAATATTCAGTAGCAAGCCAAAGAAGGTAATAATCATCGCAGGTTTTGGGTTCGACAAGCCGTCATTCATACAGCGAAGATTGATGGCAAGCAGGGCGGGCACGATGCCGATTGCCATAATCATCAAATATTGCTGTGATTTGCTCGAAAACGATTCGGGCGTATGCATATAGTCCAAAATCAGATGGCTATTGCAGAAAATCAAAATCAGTGGAATAGACATAGTCAGCACAAGCCAAAAGCCTTGTCGCACTTGGTGAGCAATAAAGTGGCGTTGATTCGAACCATTCAAATAAGAAACGGTTGGCGTAATCGCATTGAGTAAGCCGAGCACAAAAAGGAACAGTGGAAAGTAAATTGAGTTGCTGACTGCAATAGCAGAAACATCATCATCGCTGACTAAGCCTGCCATTACAATATCAGCGAGTCCCATACCTGAGGCGGAAAGTTGGGAGATAAAAATGGGGATAGTAAGTTTAAAAAGTTTTCTCGCGTTATGCGGATATTTTTGCCACTGTAAATTCATAAAAACCTCAAATTAGAACGGCTTATTATAGCGAGCCTTATGCTTAAATACTATTTTTGTCAGAAGTTTTCGTGCCTCAATCGATTGACTATTGCATAATCAATTTAGATCCGCTAGAATTCCGCCCGTTTTTATCTTAAAAGGCAAACGATTTAAACAAAACCTGCTTTGATGCAGCTTACATATAAACTAACTAGAGGAATAATACTATTAAACCTGTAAAACGTGTTCAGTCAAATCGCGCTCACCGTCTTAACGAAGAAATCCGTGGCGTGAAGGAGGTTCGCTTAACTGATGAAAATGGCGAGCAAGTTGGTATCGTGTCAATTCAAGATGCTTTGGCGAGAGCAGAAGAAGCTGAGTTAGACTTAGTAGAAATCAGCCCAAATGCTGAACCGCCAGTTTGTCGTATTATGAACTACGGTAAGTTCATTTATGAGAAAGAAAAAGCGGCAAAAGAGCAGAAGAAAAAACAGAAAGTCGTTCAAGTGAAGGAAATTAAATTCCGTCCAGGTACAGATGAGGGCGACTACCAAGTTAAATTACGTAGTATCGTACGTTTCTTAGAGGATGGTGATAAAGTCAAAATTACCGTGCGTTTCCGTGGTCGTGAAATGGCTCACCAAGACATCGGTTTAGATGTATTAGAGCGTGTAAAACAAGATACGGCTGAAATTGCAGCAGTAGAATCTGCACCAGGTAAATTAGAAGGTCGTCAAGCAGTAATGGTTATTGCACCTAAGAAAAAATAATTTCTAATTCCGATGAATTAAATGAATGCAAGCTGACAGAGAATATGGGCTTGCATTTTTTATTTCAAAAATTACCGCTTGCAAAACGAGCAATATTTCAGTAGAATCTGCCCGTTTTCTTTTGCTAGAAGACAAAGATGACAACAGGCACACTACGCAGCCTGAGTCGCTTTTAAATAATGCAATATATTTATTGCTTGAGATGTAATTAGTGCTTAACAAGCAGCATTAGTAATAATGCTCGCCTAATTACTAATGATTAACAAAACAATGCGGAGTTTTTAAAACAATGCCTAAAATTAAAACAGTACGTGGTGCTGCTAAGCGTTTCAAGAAAACAGCTTCAGGCGGTTTCAAACGTAAACAATCTCACTTACGTCATATTTTGACTAAGAAAACCACTAAACGTAAACGTCACTTACGCCACAAATCAATGGTAGCGAAAGCAGACCAAGTATTAGTAGTAGCGTGTTTACCATACGCATAAGCGTTTGCGTGAAGATGTACTTTAGTGAATTTTAGTTTTTAAATATACATTAGGAGATTAAATAATGGCTCGTGTAAAACGTGGTGTTATTGCAAGAGCACGCCATAAGAAAGTTCTTAAGGCTGCTAAAGGTTATTATGGTGCGCGTTCACGTGTTTATCGTGTTGCGTTCCAAGCAGTAATTAAAGCTGGTCAATATGCATACCGTGACCGCCGTCAACGTAAACGTCAATTCCGCCAATTATGGATTGCTCGTATCAACGCTGCAGCACGTCAAAACGGTTTATCTTACAGCAAATTCATCAATGGCTTGAAAAAAGCTTCTGTTGAAATTGACCGTAAGATTTTAGCTGACATCGCTGTATTCGACAAAGTAGCATTCGCTGCATTAGTTGAAAAAGCAAAATCTGCACTTTAATGCTAAAGTTTAGATAAAAATTGAGGGCACCTTTAGGTGCCCTTTTTTCATCTAATATTTATGCAATTAAATCAGGATCATTTCGTTGCATTTTAATATCAATATAACTACAACTTGGCTTAATTTTAAGCTGATTTTGTTTAGCGAACTCAATTACTGCAGAATAGAGTTTCCCCGCAATTCCTTTGCCCTGAAAGGCTTCATCCACTTTTGTAGTGAAAACATCGATCACATCATCTTTAATATAACGATAGCGTAATTTGCCCATTTTTACTTCGCCTTCAAGATAACTAAATTCGCCCTGTTCTTCGTTATGAATAATTTGCATAGCCTACTCCTAAAAATTTCATCTTGTAAAAAATTTGCAGAATTTCACCGCTTGCTAATGAAAAAAGCAAACGTTTGCTTTATAATCTTGCCCGATTTTTTTATTTTAATCTATATTAAAGGGAACTCAAAATGGCGATTCAACAAGCGTTATTAAGTGTGTCTGATAAAAAAGGCATCGTGGAATTTGCACAAGGGCTCGTAGCTCGTGGTGTGAAATTGCTTTCAACGGGCGGAACGGCAAAATTACTTGCTGATGCAGGCTTGCCCGTGACTGAAGTATCAGACTACACTGGTTTCCCAGAAATGATGGACGGTCGCGTAAAAACCCTTCACCCAAAAGTACACGGTGGGATTTTAGGTCGCCGTGGTACAGATGATGAAGTGATGCACCAACACGGCATTGAATGCATTGATATGGTGGTGGTGAACCTTTACCCATTCGCGGCAACCGTGGTAAAACCTGATTGTACGTTGGAAGATGCAGTGGAAAATATCGACATTGGAGGCCCCACAATGGTGCGTTCTGCGGCGAAAAACCATAAAGATGTAGCGATTGTGGTGAATAATGGCGATTTCGATGCGATTTTGGCAGAAATGGATCAAAATGAAAATAACCTTACCTTAGCTACTCGCTTTAACCTTGCCATTAAAGCTTTTGAACATACTGCACAATATGACAATATGATTGCCAACTACTTCGGGCAAAAAGTGCCACCTTATCAAGGAGCGGAAGAGGAAGATTTAACCCAAGTTTGCGGTCAATTCCCGCGTACGTTAAACCTCAATTTTGTACGTAAGCAAACGATGCGTTATGGTGAAAACGCTCACCAAAATGCAGCATTCTATGTGGAAAATGAAGTGAAAGAGGCATCGGTTTCTACTGCGAAACAATTACAAGGTAAAGCCCTTTCTTACAACAACATTGCTGACACAGATGCCGCCCTTGAATGCGTAAAAGAGTTTGAGCAACCAGCTTGTGTAATAGTGAAACACGCGAATCCGTGTGGGGTGGCATTAGGCGAAAATATTTTAGAAGCCTATGATCATGCTTATCAAACCGATCCAACATCCGCATTCGGAGGCATTATTGCCTTCAATCGTGAGTTAGATGGCATTACAGCACAAACCATTGCAGATCGTCAATTCGTGGAAGTGATCATCGCACCAACCGTTTCAGCAGAAGCAAAAGAAGCTCTAGTGAAAAAGAAAAACGTACGTGTATTAGAATGTGGCGAATTTAGTCAACCGCAAAAACGCTTAGATTTCAAACGTGTAAATGGTGGTTTATTGGTGCAAGAAGCAGATCAAGGTTCTGTTGCTATTGAAGATTTGAAAGTGGTTTCTAAACGCCAACCGACTCAAGCAGAACTTGAAGACTTACTCTTCTGCTGGAAGGTTGCGAAATATGTGAAATCGAATGCGATTGTGTATGCGAAAAACGGACAAACCATCGGTATTGGTGCAGGTCAAATGAGCCGTGTTTACTCTGCGAAAATCGCAGGCATTAAAGCTGAAGACGAAGGTTTGCAAGTAGCAGGTTGTGTGATGGCATCAGATGCGTTCTTCCCATTCCGTGATGGTATTGATGCAGCAGCGAAAGTGGGCATTACTTGCGTAATCCACCCAGGTGGTTCAATGCGTGATCAGGAAGTGATTGATGCAGCAGATGAACACGGTATGGCGATGGTATTAACAGGAATGAGACATTTCCGTCATTAATCCCTAAAATGCGAAACGTTTAACATCATGCATAAACCAAGCAGTCAAATTCTTAACCTATTTTACATTACAAAATAAATTGTAAATTTGACTGTTTGGATTCTTATCGTTTTTTATTATAGATGGACAACGTTTGGCTATAAGAAAGCATAGGCTATGCGTATGGAATAAAAAAGCTTAAGTGATGAACATAAAAAATCCTCGTTATGTAATAAACAAGGCTGACAACCAAAATTCAAAATATAGCGGGATTACTTCATATTATTCTGGGGGAGGATAAATCCTGTCCCTTGCATGTTAAAAATAGAGTAAATTAGCAACAAACTAAAACACATTATTCACAGTTTGTCATAAAATAGTTCGATTAGCATCTTTCAAAGATATATTGATAAAGCCTTTTTAAATAAAAAGGGCTGCTAATATTTTGAAAATATTAGCAACGCTTTATGTCTATTATGCTTTAATTACGCCCCAAATTGTAATTTATGAAGCTGTTTATAAGCACCATCAAGTGCCATCAGTTCACTATGCGAGCCACGTTCGACAATCTTACCTTGATCGACTACCAAAATTTCATCTGCTTTTTCAATTGTTGATAAACGGTGTGCAATCACAAGCACTGTTTTGTCTTTTTGTAGTTCTGCCAAGGCAGATTGAATTGCACGCTCTGACTCGGTATCTAGTGCCGAAGTTGCTTCATCCAACACCAATACAGGCGAATTACGCAATAAAGCACGAGCAATTGCTAAACGCTGGCGTTGTCCGCCTGATAAACTTGCCCCATTTTCACCGATAACAGTATCTAAACCATCATCTAATTTCTCGATAAATTCCATTGCATGTGCTGCTTTTGCTGCTTGAATAATCTCTTCACGCGAGAATTTATCTGTTGCCGCATAGGCAATGTTATTAGCAATCGTGTCATTAAACAGATGCACTTGTTGCGAGACAATTGAACATTGTTCACGTAAATTCGCTAGCGTGTAATCTTGAACATTTACCCCATCAAGCAAAATCTCTCCCGAATCAATGTTATAAAACCGAGTTAAAAGGTTGGCAATGGTTGATTTACCCGAGCCAGAACGTCCAACTAACGCTACAGTTTTACCTTTAGGAATGCTAAATGAAACCTGATTTAATGCTGGGTTCTCTTTGCCTTCATAAGTGAAAGAGACATTTTTAAACTCAACATCGCCTTTAGCACGCTTAATTTCAATCTTGCCTTTATCTTCTTCTGTCGGTAAATCTAAAAATCCAAATAAGGTTTGACACGCAGCCATTCCGCGTTGGAACTGAGAATTGACATTAGTAAGTGATTTCAGCGGACGCAACATTGCCATCATTGAAGAGAATACCACCGTGAATGAACCTGCAGTTAAATCCTCAATATCCAAGCCTTTTACCGTCGAAAGATAGAGCACCGCCGATAGAGCAAAAGAGGCAATAAGCTGCACTAGACCATCAGAAATCCCATCGGCAGAGATCACTTTCATTCCTTTCACACGCATATCGTTACTTACACGTTCAAAACGTTCTTTTTCGACTTGTTGACCACCGAAAGAGATGACTTCTTTGTGCCCCTTGAGCATCTGTTCTGTTGTTACGGTCAAATCACCCATCGAGCTTTGAATATTACGGCTTAATTGACGGAAACGGCGAGAAACAATAGCAATTAACATACCAATAATTGGTGCAAGCACGAAAAGTACAACCGAAAGTTGCCAGCTAGTATAGATCATCACCACAAAGAGTGAGATCAAATAAACGCCTTCACGCACAATCGTAACCAATACGTGTGAAGACGAATTCGCTACCATTTCCGTATCATAAGTGACACGTGAAAGTGAGCGACCAACAGGATTTTGGTCAAAATAGCTCACAGGCATATACATCAAATGCTGGAAAATATTGCGGCGAAGCGTCATCACTACTTTGCCTGACACCCACGCCAAGCAATAACTCGCAATATAGTTTGTGATACCACGCACAAGGATGAACAGCACCACTAACACCGCCATCAATTTTAAAAAGCCGTGATCTGCTTGACCAAAGCCCTCATCCAGTAACGGTTTAAGCAGATAAATCAGCCCTGAGTCGACCAAAGCATTGAGCACCAATGCTACAGCTCCGACAATTAAGCCCCATTTATATTGGCTAATCGTTGGGAACAAACGCTTAAACGTCTTAAATGTTGAAAGATCTTTTTCTTGCATAATTCTCTATTAGTAAGGAAAATAGGACGTATTGTACTCTGAATTTACATTTTCACCAAATAAGCCACCTATTTTGACAAATTTGCCTTTTTCTCTTACCTTTCCTCGCTTTACTGTTTGGGGTATAATTGCCCGAATTTTATTTTGATATATAGAGAAAAGAAAATGTCTGTAATTACTGAAAACCAAGCATGTATTGTCATCGCCATCGCAGGGGCTTCGGCTTCTGGCAAAAGTTTAATTGCTTCAACCATTTATAAAGAATTAAAAGAAGAGCTCGGCTCAGATGATATCGGCATTATTTCTGAAGATGCGTACTATAAAGATCAAAGTCATCTCACTATGGATGAGCGCGTTAAAACGAACTACGATCATCCCAACTCAATGGACCACCACTTATTAGTTGAACATCTACGCCTATTAAAACAAGGCAAATCTATCGATATTCCTGAATATGACTATGCGGAACATAACCGCAAAACAACCACCACTCGCTTTGATGCGAAAAAAATCATCATTCTTGAAGGTATCTTATTACTTACCGATGAAGAGATTCGTAACGAAATCAATGTGTCTATTTTCGTAGATGCACCGCTAGATATCTGTTTTATCCGCCGTTTACAACGTGATATGGTAGAACGTGGTAGAACCATGGAATCCGTAATCGCTCAATATCGCAAAACGGTTCGACCAATGTTCTTACAATTTATTGAACCGTCTAAACAATATGCGGATATTATCGTGCCAAAAGGTGGGAAAAATCGTAGTGCAATCAATATTTTAAAAGCTCAAATTCAGCAACTATTAGGGAAAAAATAAGATGCGTCTGTGTGATACTGACATTGAGCGTTATTTAGATGAAGGCTTGATTGAAATCACGCCACGACCTGCGAATGATAAAATTTCTGGAGCGACCGTTGATGTTCGCTTAGGCAACTCATTCCGTATTTTCCGTGAACACTCAACCCCTTATATTGATGTAAGCGGTCCTCGCGAAGCGGTAACCGCTCAACTTGAGCGTGTAATGAGTGAGGAAATTATTATCGGTGATGATGAAGCCTTTTTCCTTCATCCAGGTGAGTTAGCATTATCAGTTACTCTTGAATCGGTAAAATTGCCTTCTAATATCGTTGGTTGGTTAGATGGTCGCTCTTCCTTGGCACGCCTTGGCTTAATGGTTCACGTGACCGCTCACCGCATTGACCCAGGTTGGGAAGGGCGTATCGTACTTGAGTTTTTCAATGCAGGAAAATTACCGCTTGCACTTCGCCCTAATATGGCAATCGGTGCATTAAGTTTTGAGGTATTAAGCGGACATGCCGCTAAACCATATAATGCCCGAAAAGATGCAAAATATAAAAATCAACAAAGTGCGGTGTCAAGTCGGATTCATCAAGATTAATCTTTTAGATAAAAGAAAAATGCGTAGGATTTAATACCCTACGCATTTTTTATTTATTCACAAACTGATTACTTAATTTAATCATCTGTAAGAACAGGGCAAGCGGTGGTTTTTCGCTTTTAATTTGGACACCTTCTGCGTTGAAGTTTTCAACTTGCCCGCGGCGATCTAAGTGGAATTGTTCGCCATCTGACATAATGGCAACATTCCATTGGTGGTTGGAAGCCAGCACCCAAAGGCGGTTGTTTGGTTTAGATAAATCGATGCCTTGGGTGTAATCATTCGCAGGATTAAGCACACCAAAGAACTGGCTAAAGAGCGTTGGCATAATGTCTAAATGGCTAGAAAGCTGGTTGTATAATTGCCCTTCGCCTTGCCAATAGAACATCAATGGCACTTCTAATCGTTCTGCTGAGAAGCTGTTTTTCATTTTCTCTGCGTTAGCTAAATCGGCAGTGAGTATCACCAATGTTCTACCCATTAGATCTTTGTTTTCAAGCTGTTGCCAGATTGTTTCAATTTGCTGATTAATCTGGTTTTTAGAGGTCATATCTAATTGTAAATAGCTAAAGAATGGCTTATTTGCTTCCTGTTTTGTCAGCCACGTTTGCCACGCATTCAGTGCTTGTTCATTATCTTCCGTTTTGATTAAAGGCATATTTGCAAATAATGCTCGGCGATAGAGCGGTTCAGCAAAATTGTTTGCAGAGAATAAGCCGAATTGATAGCCATATTTTTTAAAGGCTGTCATAAGCGGTGAGCTGGTTTTTTCGTTCAATACAGCATCAATGTATCTCCCGCTTAGTCCGTAGAAAATCCCCAATGTGCTTGCCATTGGCGTATCGCCACTCGCATAGTGGTGCATAAAGCGGTAGGATTTTTCTGCTATTTTGCGAACAAACGGCATTTGTTCCCCATCAATGGCTTGATTGGTTAAGCCTGAGACGTTAATCAACAACACATTTACTTCAGGCGTTTTGGTCATTTGAAGCATTTGTTTTGGATAGTCCAAGTAGAAAGTATCTAAACGTCCTGTTTGCTCAATGGTTTGCTCCATTTTTTCCATATCCACTAAGCCGTGTTTCTCTAAGAAACTACGCGCTGTCATCGGGTAGGAAAGCGGGTAATTTGCCTTTTGTGAAGTAATTGGGCGGTTAATGCTCATATCTGCCCACGCATAAATCAGGTGGGTCGCGATAAAGCAACTCAAGAAAAACATCGCAACATATTTACCCCAAGTTTGGCGGTTGAAACTACGTAATTTTTGCCAACACCAACGGGAGTAGAGCATTTCTGCAAGTAAAAGCAGTGGCATTGGCACGAACAGCAATTGCCATTGGCGTGAGAGTTCGCCGTTATCTGGATTCACTAATAAGTCCCAAACAAGCGGTGATAAATGCAGATAGAATTGCTTAAAGATTTCGGTATCGACCAAGAGTAACGTTTGCCCAATGGTAGCAAAAATGACCGAAAAGCCACGGAAACCGCGCTCATTGCGGATTAAAAAACTAAGTGGGAAAAGGCAGAGTAGATAAAAGGAAAAAACAACGAAGCTGAAATGCCCGAAAAGGCTGACGAAAAAGTAGAGTTTACCGACTAGCGTATTCGGCCAGTCGGCATTAAAAGCATAACGAGAGGCAATTAAAATTGCTACGACAATATTAAAAAGTGCAAACCAATGCCCCCACGTAATACGCTGTGAGGTTTGCTCTCGGTATTGTAACGTGTTGGTTGGAAATAATTGACGTAGGCGATTAAGCATAGGTTATTTTGCTTTTAAAGAGAGTTTTAACGAATTGGCAAAAGCCTCAGCAAGGCGTTCACGCTGTTGTTCATCTTGCACGCGGTTTTGGATGATGTTGGTAACCATATTGCCAAGCACCATAAGCGATAAGTCAGCAGGTGCTTTGTGTTGTTCTAATACGATAAATAAGTCTTGTAATAAGGTATCGAATTGATTGTTTTGATATTTGGATTTTACAGCCATGTTGATTTTCTTGAGTGAATAATTGGGCAAATACTAGCATATTTTTAGCAAAATAGAGAGAAATAAGCGGTCGAAAATATATTTTTCTTTGCAAAAAGAAGTGGAAATATATAGAATGAACAACTGTTCATTTTGGAAAGTGGAGAGTGAAATGCAGAAAACGGAAATACAAAAAAACGAAGTGCAAAGTTCATCAAAAGATGAGATGGCTCGCCAAATTCTTTCCGTGACTGAAATACTCATCGCAGAGATTGGCATTCAAAACCTTTCTATGCGAAAAATTGCAACCAGAGCGAACCTAGCCTTAGGAACGCTCTATTTGTATTTTAAGACCAAAGACGATTTATTAAATAAGCTGGCTTATGATTTATGTGACCGTTTTACGCATTATGTGCAAGATGGCTATGATGAAACTGACACACTGTTTAATCGTTACCGCAAGATGTTTGAAAACAAGTTGGCATTTTTGCGAGATAACCCAACGGTCGCAACGAATTTATCGCAATACCAAGCAATGCTTGGATTCAATGAAATTATTGAGCGACTGATTCACGATGATGATTTTATCTGGAATAAATTTGTGCGAGATGGGCAGGAGCAGGGCATCATCGCTCAAATGCCAGCGGAATTATTACACGTTTTGGGCATTGGTATTGTGGTGGAAATTGCTTATTTACAGCAATTGACGCAAAAAGAGTATTCGAAGGAGACAATAGAACAAATGCTATTGTGTTCTTGGAAAGCAATTACGGTGTAAATCGTTTA
Organism: Haemophilus parahaemolyticus; assembly: GCF_002015035.1. Taxonomy (GTDB): domain Bacteria; phylum Pseudomonadota; class Gammaproteobacteria; order Enterobacterales; family Pasteurellaceae; genus Haemophilus_A; species Haemophilus_A parahaemolyticus. The sequence continues at coordinate 286,956 of NZ_MUXY01000001.1, forward strand.
TTTTTTATTTAAATATATTGGAGAAAACATGACAACAGAAAACCAAAAGCCTTCTCGTGGCAGAAAGTTTCTTATTGTAGTAACGCTATTGGTTGTGCTTGTTGCTTTTGCAGGCGTGGCAGGAATGCAACGTTTTATCGCAGGCAAGAAAGCGGAAGCCGCAGCGAATATGCCTGAAACGGTGAGTGAAATCACCGCAATGCAGGTACAACCTCGTGAATGGACGCCTTATCTTTCAGCGGTAGGTTATGTTCGTCCGAACCAAGGAGCGATGTTAAGTTCGGAGTCTTCTGGTACGGTGAAAAGTGTGAACGTGAAATCAGGTCAGCGTGTCAATAAAGGTGATTTATTGGTGGAGCTTGATGATACCGTTGAAGTGGCAACTTTGAAAGCGTCTCAAGCACAATTACCGAACGCAAAACTTACGTTAGATCGTTATCGTAACTTGGTGGCTTCTAACAGTGCCTCAAAAGCAGAATTAGACAGTGCTCAAGCAACCTATAATCAATTAATAGCAAATATTGAGTCATTAAAAGCTTCAATTGCACGCCGTAAAATTTATGCTCCATTTAGCGGTTTTGCGGGTATCGTGAATGTGAACGTAGGTCAATACATCACAACAGGTACAGAAATCGTGCGTGTTGAAGATCAAAGTTCAATGAAAGTGCGTTTCACGCTTCCTCAAACCGATGTTGAGAATATTTTTGTGGGGCAAAAAGTGACTGTAGAAGTGGATGCGTTAGTGGGGCAAACCTTCCCAGCGGAAATTGTAGCAATCGACCCGGCAGTTGATCGCAATACCGGTTTAATTAACGTTGAAGCGGTGATTACTGAAGGTGGTAACAAATTGCTTTCTGGTATGTTTGTGCGTTTAAATGTGGCGTTGCCAACCGAAAAAGCACAAATCGTGGTGCCACAAATTGCGGTTACTTACACGATGTATGGCGAAACCGTTTATGTGCTTGAGCAACTTTCAGATGAAGATAAAGCACTTGTAAGCAAAATGGCAGAGCAAAATCCGAAATTAGATGCAAATAAAATGTATCGTGCGAAACAAGTGGAAGTAAGAACCAAAGACCGTAACGGTATCTACGCACAATTAGCGAAAGGCGTGAAAGCGGGTGATGTTATCGTAACGGGCGGTTTCCAGCGTTTAAATAACCATTCGCTTATCATTGTTTCTGATCAAGAAGCTGTTGGTGTAACCGTACCTGCGAAAAGTAGTAAACTTTAATTGAGGCAATCAATGAAATTTACCGATCTATTTATTAAACGCCCTGTACTTGCGGTGTGTATTAGCTTGCTGATTACGATTCTTGGCTTGCAATCTATCAATAAGTTACAGGTGCGAGAATACCCAGAGATGACTATCTCAACGGTAACCGTGAGTGTGAACTACTCAGGTGCGGATGCAAGTTTGATGCAAGCACTTGTAACTTCCCAAATTGAAGAAGCGGTTGCACAGGCAGATAACATCGATTATGTGACTTCATCAAGTGGACCAAGCACTTCAACTACCACGATCAAAATGAAATTGAACACCAACCCACAATTGGCATTGGCGGATATTTCTTCGAAAGTGAGTGCAATTCGTTCTAATCTTCCGAGCGGGATTGATGATCCATCAATCAGCGTTTCATCAGGTTCAAACGATGCGTTGATGTATATCCGATTTGTCTCTGATGAGTTAAATACAGCCCAAATTACCGACTATATTAACCGAGTGGTTAAACCGCAATTCTTTACGGTAAATGGGGTATCAAGTGTTGATATTTTCGGTGCGACGACCTTTGGTTTACGCATTTGGTTAGATCCTGACAAAATGGCGGGGAATAACCTCTCTGGTGCACAAGTGTTAGCGGCTTTAACGGCAAACAACTTGAACACTGCCGCAGGTAATGCGAATGGCTACTACACAGTTTATAAAAACAAAGTAGAATCAAGCACGCCATCTGTTTCAGAACTTGAGAACGTGACGATTTCAACCACGTCAGATGGTAAAACCATCAAGTTAAAAGATATTGCAACGGTTGAACTCGACAAATACCAAGATGCTTCTCGTACGGTGGCTGATGGTAAAGAAGCGGTCGTTTTAGGTGTTTCTGCTGCAACTACAGCAAACTCCATCACTGTGGCTAAAGATATTTATCCTGTATTTGCACAAATGCAGAAAAATTTACCTGAAACAATTAACGGTCAGATTCTATACGACAAAACGATTGCTATTAATAGCTCTATCAATGAAGTTTATAAAACAATTATTGAAGCAACGGTTATCGTATTAGTAGTAATTATCCTATTCTTAGGATCATTGCGTGCAATGATTGTACCAATTATCACGATTCCAATTTCACTTATCGGGGTATTGTTCTTCCTACAAATGTTTGGTTTCTCAATCAACCTATTAACCTTATTGGCGTTAATTCTTGCGATCGGTTTGGTAGTGGACGATGCGATCGTCGTACTTGAGAACGTAGAACGTCACGTGAAAGAGGGCAAATCGTCATTTGATGCAGCGATTATCGGTACGCGTGAAATTGCAATCCCTGTTATCTCAATGACCATCACCCTTGGGGCGGTATATTCCCCAATGGCATTGATGGAAGGGGTAACAGGTTCACTTTTCAAAGAGTTCGCCTTAACCCTTGCGGGTGCAGTATTCATTTCAGGGATTGCAGCATTAACGCTTTCTCCAATGATGTCGAGCCGCGTGTTAAAAGAACACAACGAAGAACACGAAAGTCGTTTTGCGAAGTGCATCAATGGTATGTTGGATAAAATGACCTCGTGCTACACCAATATGTTACGTGGAGTTATGGCGGTGCGTTGGGCTATCGTGGTGTTTGCGGTAGTGATTTTTGGTACCTTACCAACCCTTTTAGGCTCACTTTCAAGCGAAGTGGCTCCAACCGAAGACCGTGGCTTTATCGTGGGTATCGGTAGTGGTCCATCAAATACCAACTTAGATTACACCCAAGCGGCAACAGAGAAATTCAACAAAGAAGTTGCTGAAATTCCAGAAGTCTCTGCAATGATGACGATTTCAGGCTTTAATGGTTCGAACAGTGCCCTCTCTATCATCTCATTAAAAGATTGGAGTGAGCGTACTCGTGAACGAGCAGAAATTTCAAAAGATGTAGCCGCGATTGCAAAAAATGTTGTTCCAATGGACATCAATGCTATCGCCTTCCCTGAAATTTCCACAGGTGAAAGTGGTTTACCGTTCTCATTGGTCATTACTACAGCGGATAACTACACCAAGTTAGCCGATGTGGCGGGTGAATTCCTGAAAAAAGCACAATCATCGGGTCAATTCTTCTTTGCAAACTTAGATTTGAAATTTGATACAGTGACGATGAAATGGAAGTTCGACCGTGAAAAAATGGGGGCTTACGGCATCACGATGCAACAGGTAAGTAACACGCTTGGGGCTTATCTTTCTGGTGCGATTATTACCCGTGTCGATATTGATTCCCGTGCATATCCGATCGTATCACAAGCGGTTCGAAAAGATCGTTTAAATCCAGAAGATTTAACGAAATATTACGTAACAGCTGCAAACGGTGAAGCTGTGCCATTAAGCTCAATCGTAAGCTTAGAGCTGACCACAGAACCATCTTCATTACCACGTATGAGTCAGCTAAACTCAGCAACGATTGGCGGTGTTGTGTCAGGTTCAATTGGTGATGCAGTAAACTGGGCGAAAGCAGAATTAGACCGCACGCTTCCACAAGGCTATCAATACGATTTTAAATCAGAAGCGCGCCAATATGTACAAGAAGGTAATGCAATGGTAATGACCTTTGGCTTAGCGGTTGTTATTATTTACTTGGTATTAGCGATTCAGTTCGAATCTTGGCGTGACCCAATGGTAATCTTGGTATCTGTACCGTTAGCCGTGAGTGGTGCGTTATTAGTGCTTAATGTATTAGGTATTGCCAAAGTGGCAGGGGCAACCTTGAATATTTACTCTCAGGTGGGGTTGGTAACTTTAGTCGGCTTAATCACCAAACACGGTATCTTAATGTGTGAAGTCGCAAAAGAAGAGCAGTTAAACAATGGTTTATCTCGTTTTGAGGCAATTGTTCACGCAGCAACTATTCGTTTACGTCCGATTATGATGACAACGGCCGCGATGGTGGCAGGTTTAATTCCGTTATTGTTAGCTTCTGGTGCAGGTGCAATTGCACGCTTCAGTATTGGTATTGTGATCGTGGCAGGTTTGAGTATCGGTACACTCTTCACCTTATTCGTGTTACCTGTAATCTACACCTTCTTAGGTCAAGAACACAAACCACACCGCGAATTTGATGAAGAAAAATATGAGACACAAGCGGTCGAAAAATTAGAACATTCTGCAAATTAAGCGTAATGAGTTGATTGAATAATGAAATGTGCTTATCTAGGCATTAGCTTTGGTAAGTGCATTTTTTTATATATTTTATTGGGACAAAGAATAAATTTATCAAAATAGCTTAAATTATTCCATTTTTGAATAAAAAAATAAGCAAGGTGAATTGACATAGCATTCTAGACGTCTAAAATAACCGAAATATTTTAACAAGTGTGTGGATAGCTTTATGATTGAGCTGAAAAATATCAGCAAGCAGTTTGATGTGAAGGGCAAAAAAATTACTGCCCTTGACAATGTAAACCTTGAAGTTCCGCAAGGCACGATTTACGGTGTGATTGGGGCTTCTGGTGCAGGAAAGAGTACGTTGATTCGTTGCGTGAATTTATTAGAACGTCCAACGATTGGGCAAGTGATTGTCGGTGGGCAGGATCTAACCGCAATGTCGGATAAAGATCTGATTTTAGCTCGTCGTAACATCGCAATGATTTTCCAGCATTTTAATTTGCTTTCTTCGCAAACCGTATTTGAGAACGTAGCGTTACCATTGCGTTTGAATAATACGCCGAAAGATCAAGTAGAGAAAAAAGTGAATGAATTGCTTGAGTTAGTCGGTTTAACCGAGCGTAAAGATGTTTACCCAAGCAATTTATCTGGCGGTCAAAAACAGCGTGTCGCTATTGCTCGTGCGTTAGCTTCTAATCCGAAAGTGTTGCTTTGCGATGAAGCAACCAGTGCATTAGATCCTGCAACCACGCAGTCGATCCTACAGCTTTTAAAAGACATCAATAAACGTTTAGGCTTAACTATTTTGTTGATTACCCACGAAATGGAAGTGGTCAAACGCATTTGTGATCGTGTGGCGGTAATTGATAAAGGGCAGCTGATTGAAACGGGTTCAGTAAGTGAGATTTTCTCTAATCCGAAAACCGCATTGGCTCAGAAATTTATTCAATCGACTTTCCATATTGAGCTTCCGCCAGAGTATATGGAACAGCTTTCTGCCCAGCCAACTTCAGAGAAAAACAAACCGATTATTAAGTTTGAATTTACAGGGCGCTCCGTTGATGCACCATTACTCTCACACGCATCAAAACGTTTCGGCATTGATTTTAGCATTTTGATGTCGCAAATTGATTATGCAGGTGGCGTGAAATTTGGCTTTGTGATTGCAGAAGTTACAGGCGAAGAAGAGGCGATTTCAGAAGCAAGATTTTATTTAATTGATAATAATGTAAAAGTTGAGGTGCTAGGTTATGTGGAATGATTTTCTCAATGAACTTACTCCGCAGATGTGGCAACTCGTGGCTTCATCAACGGTAGAAACCATTTATATGGGCTTTGTTGCAACATTGCTCTCTGTTGTGATTGGCTTGCCGATTGGTTTTTTTGCTTTTTTAACAGGTAAAGGCGAGATTTTAGAGAACCAACGTGCACACCAGATTTTAGATATTATTATCAATATCGGTCGTTCTGTGCCGTTTATTATTTTGTTAATTGTGTTGTTGCCTTTTACCCGTTTAATTGTCGGCACAACATTAGGCACAACGGCCGCTATCGTGCCATTAAGTGTATCTGCCATTCCATTTTTTGCACGTTTAACCGCCAATGCGTTACTCGAAATTCCAGCGGGTTTAACCGAAGCAGCAAAAGCAATGGGGGCAACAAATTGGCAGGTAGTCACCCGCTTCTATTTGCCAGAATCTTTACCCATTTTAATCAACGGCATCACATTAACGCTTGTAGCGTTAATTGGTTATTCAGCAATGGCTGGTGCTGTTGGCGGTGGTGGTTTAGGTAACTTGGCTATCAGCTACGGCGAACACCGTAATATGGTGTATGTGAAATGGATTGCAACGGTCATTATTGTCGCGATTGTAATGGTTTCTCAAAAACTAGGCGATCATTTAGCGAAGAAATATGACCATCGCTAAGATCAATTTATTATTTAACACAACATCTCTATGAGGTATTTATGAACTTTAAAAAAGTATTAAGTGTTGCATTCGTTTCAGCATTAGCTTTAACCGCTTGTAACGAAGAGAAAAAAGCAGAAACTGCTCAAGCTCCAGCAGCTCAACCTACTCAAAAAATCAAAGTAGGTGTAATGTCTGGCCCTGAACACACAGTGGCAGAAAAAGCCGCTCAAATCGCCAAAGAAAAATATGGCTTAGATGTGGAGTTCGTTTTATTTAACGACTACGCATTACCGAACACAGCAGTGAGCAAAGGTGATTTAGATGCAAACGCATTCCAGCACAAGCCTTATTTAGATAAAGATACTGCATCTAAAGGTTTAGATAACCTTGAAATCGTGGGTAACACTTTTGTGTATCCATTAGCAGGTTATTCTAAAAAAATTAAATCAGTCAGCGAATTACAAGATGGTGCAGTGGTTGCCGTACCAAATGATCCAAGTAACCTTGCACGTGCGTTAATCTTGTTAGAAAAACAAGGCTTAATCAAATTAAAAGACAACACAAACCTATTCTCAACAGCGATTGACATTGTTGAAAATCCGAAAAACTTAAAAATTCAAGAAGTAGATACTTCAGTGGCAGCAAAAGCGTTGGATGATGTAGATTTAGCTGTAGTAAACAACACTTACGCAGGTCAAGTAGGTTTAAGTGCAAATGATGGCGTGTTTGTGGAAGATAAAGATTCTCCATACGTAAACATCATCGTGGCACGTAAAGATAACAAAGACAGCGACAATGTGAAAAACTTTGTGAAAGCATACCAAACTGAAGAAGTGTTCCAAGAAGCACAAAAACACTTCAAAGATGGTGTAGTAAAAGGCTGGTAATTTACCGATTAATATCACTCAAGCGGTTGAATTTTGTTGAGGTTTTGCAAAATTTAACCGCTAATTTTTCCCTCGAATTAAGGATTTAACATGAAATTAACAAAATTATTAGGTGTAGTACTGGTTTCTGCATTAGCATTAACTGCTTGTAAAGAAGAAAAAACAGCGGCACAAGAGCCATTAAAAGTCGGCGTGATGACAGGTCCTGAAGCACAAATGACTGAAGTAGCCGTGAAAGTGGCTAAAGAAAAATATGGCTTAGATGTACAGTTAGTGCAATTTACGGAATATACTCAACCAAATGCTGCATTAGATAAAAAAGATTTAGATGCTAACGCATTCCAAACAGTGCCTTATTTAGAGCAAGAAAGTAAAGACCGTGGCTATAAAATGGCTGTAATCGGCAATACTCTATTATGGCCAATTGCTGCTTATTCTAGAAAAATCAAAAACTTAGGTGAGCTAAAAGACGGTGCAATTGTAGCAATTCCAAATAACCCGAGTAATACAGGTCGTGCGTTATTATTACTTCAAGCTCATGGTTTAATTAAATTAAAAGATCCGAAAAATTTATTCTCCACTGAGAATGACATTATCGAAAATCCGAAAAACATTCAGATTAAACAAGTAGATACGGTGTTATTAACCCGTTCATTAGATGATGTAGATTTAGCGGTTATCAACAACACTTATGCAGGTCAAGCAGGTTTAAGCCCAGAAAAAGATGGCATTATTGTGGAATCAAAAGATTCTCCATATGTAAACTTAGTGGTTAGTCGTGAAGACAATAAAGACGACCCACGTTTGCAAACCTTCGTAAAAGCCTTCCAAACCGAAGAGGTATTCCAAGAAGCGTTAAAATTATTTAACGGCGGTGTAGTGAAAGGTTGGTAATTATTGGCGTTTTAGTGATGATGGATTTAAAAACCATTTAAATAAAAAGAGTTGCTAATATTTGAAAAATAAACATTAGCAACTCTTTTGTCTTACTAAATTAAGTTCTAATTTTCTTCTTTAATATGTCCAATCTCCAAATGCACCACATCCACTAAATCAGATGGGCTCACTTGGAAGGCTTGACCGAACCCTTTAACGAATAGGCCTTGGCTTGGTGTGAAGCCGAAGAGTTTAAAGTCAGCATTTTGTGCTAACTCATCAATTAAATCGCCGTGACGAGCTTTAAGTTCGGCTAAACAAGCTTGACCTTCTTCTGAAAGTTTATCAATCACTTGCGAAATTGCATCAAAACTTAACCGCTTGCGGGCAAAAATTTGACGGCTTAAATTCTCATCTTCAATCAACATTAACGATACTTTGTGTACTTTTTGCAGATTGCGGGCGTGGCGGGCGATTTCTGAAATTAACACCACATATTTGCCATTATGAATCACAAACGGTGCATAACTTACGTTTGGGTTGCCTTCTTCATCTAAGGTTGCCAACATAATCGTACGGCATTGTTCCTTCAACTCTTGAATTTGTGGTCCTAAGCGGTTCTGTAGTACTTCTTGACGAGCTGTCATTGTTTTCTCCTTAATAAAAATCCCTATCGAAAGGCATTGAATTTTTCCACTTGTTCAGGGAAAAGTTGGCGTTGCTCATCACGCCCTAAATATACTTTAAAAATGGTCTCACCGTTGTGAGCAATAAAGGCGATGTTGTAGCTCTCTTTACCACGGAAAGGTAAGCTAACAAAAGCAATTTGAGCAATGCCATCTAATTTCAAATGCCCGTGCAACGCACCTTGATCGCCTTTCATATTCAGATTGTAGTAGCCACGTCCTACAATACCTTCGGGGAAACGATCTTTAATTTCAAAGATCGAACCGCATTTTTCAATAATAGTGGTAAACGTGCCCCATTGGGCGATTTGGGCAAAAATTTCTTCGGCACGATTTGCCTCAAACACACGCACAAATTGTTCTGGCAGTGCCACCAAAATTTTACCTTCAGGCAGCCCAAAATGGGCTGCCATATCCAGTGTGATCGCCTGTGGATTTTCCGCAATATAAGCGATGATCTTTTCTGTGAGATTTGTCATTTTTCAATAAAATCCTACCGCTTATTGAGCTGCATCTTGTTTGATTGCACCAAATACACCGCGTGATTTATCGGCATCATTAGTAAATACCCCAGAAAGTTCCTTAGCATTTTCACCGAAGAAACCACCTTGAGTTTTAACACCATTTACTTCACCAGCAAAACTGTTGCCTGTAATTTTGCCACCGAAGTTCATTTCAGGTACTGCATTTCGGTTTTGATCGATCTTAATTGCTACAGTTTTTTTATCAAAGTCTGCGGTTGCTGTCATTTTCGCACGTTCATTATTTGCACCATCTTTCAAATAAACCGCACCACCTAAATATTCTGCTTTTCCTGCTGTCGGAATTTGTTTTACATCAGTCGGATTACCTTGAACATAAAGATATTGTTTACCAGTATAATTATCTACATGAACACCGAAAGCGGTTGATTTGAGATTGCTATTACTTTGGATTGTTTGTCCATCTTTTCTCAAGTTATAAGGATCTTCATATTCTTCATAAGTCCAAGGGTCAAGTTCGCCTGCAGTTTTAATAATGCTTGGAATCGTAATGATCTTATTGCCATCTACTACAGCAAGCGTCGAGATATCGTGAGAAAGAGGGCGTCCAATTGTGCTATTCTCCATTACAGCCCCAGAAATAAGATCTGTCATAACCCCTGTTCTTCCACCAAAAATTTGATCGCTAACAGGAATTCGTGCTTTTTCATCTGCACTTCCATTTTCTAATTCTTTCAAACGTTTTTCTGTTTCTTCACGTGCTTTTTGCTCTTCAGCTGTTTTTTTATTTAGCTCAACCAATTTTTTAGTTAAGGTTGTTTCTGATTGGCGGATTTGTTCAGAGTTATCTGCTCCACCAGAACTTGAAGAACAAGCGGTTAGAAAAGTAGCACAAGATACAGTAAGTAAAGTAAATTTAAATTTATTCATAATAGTGACCTATTTTATGTGATTAGTGTAGAAGAAAACTTTAAATAGATTAAACTAAACAAAAATGATTTTCAATAGTCTTGTAAAACTTATTAAATTTTCGTAAACTGAATTTATATCTTTTTTACATTTTAGGTGAAAATATGGCTCGTCAATTTGCCCTTTCATTAGGTGCAATCTGTGTTGCGGTGGCATTAAATAGTTATGCTGAAGAGGCGACATTAGGCACTGTCCACGTGGATGGAACTCAAACTCAAGCAACACAAATCAAAAAAACGCGTAAAGCAATTCAAGAAGAATTAATCGCAAATAACCACGATTTAGTACGTTATACAACCGATGTGGGGATTAGCGATAACGGGCGTCGTACAAAAGGTTTCTCAATGCGAGGTGTTGAGGGCAACCGTGTTGGGATTAGTGTCGATGGCGTAAATCTGCCTGATTCTGAAGAAAATTCACTTTATGCTCGTTACGGAAACTTCAACAGCTCACGTTTAGCTATCGATCCCGAATTAGTGCAAGGCATTGATATTATGCGAGGCTCGGATTCGTTTAATTCGGGCAGTGGTTCATTAGGTGGTTCAGTTAACTATCGTACACTGGGGGCGGATGATATTGTTTTCCCTGAAAACAACTGGGGTGTATTGCTGAAAAATAGTTATGCAAGCAAAAACCGTGAATGGACACATACGGCAGGGGTAGGCTATAAAGATGAAAAATTTGATATGGCATTGCTCTATTCTTATCGTGATGGTCACGAGATGAAAAGCAATGGCACTGGTGAGGCTATTCGGGGGCGTGAACGTGGTGTGCCTGATCCTGCCACACACAAAAACCGTAGTTATTTAGCAAAATTTGGCTATTTTATTACGCCATCGCATAAAGTAAGCCTCTCGTTTAATGCTCAACGTGATAACAATTGGGTGGATGAAGAGTCTTACAGCTTGACACAAAGTTCATGGCGTGAAGTCAGAGATTTTGGGAAGCGTTATAACAGTAACCTTGCTTACGAATATTTTCCAGAAAATAACCGCTTGTTAAGCTACATTAAAGCAGATATCGATTTGCAACAAACTGACATTGGTTCTGAAAATACGAAAGGGGATCAGCAATATGATTTTTCTGTACCTTATTGGCCAAAACCGTTGAAACCTGAAAGAAACGCAAATGAAATTCAAACCACGAATATGAAAAACAAGTTCAAACGGGCTTCGTTACGTGCTGATTCTATGCCTTGGGAAATTTTATGGGGCACACACCAATTCACAGTAAGAACCTCAGTTTCACAAAAAGATTTTGAAAATGAAAATAACAAAACTTTTTATACTGGAGAACGAACTGAAGAAAGTATCCAGCACCCAGTAAGAACACGCTCTTTTATGGCACAACTACAAGATAATGTCACTTGGAATGATATTTTATCTAGCCAGTTAGGTGTACGTTATGACTGGGAGCAACTTGTACCCCAAGATTTAAAAGCAACGTGCCGAGCTTGCTCTGCAAAACCCGCTTCTAACACATTCCAAAGTGTAAGCGGCTCATTAGGACTTGACGCACAACTCAATGAAACTTGGAAAGTGGGCTACAATATTTCAACAGGTTATCGAGTACCAACTGCTTCAGAAATGTATTTTTCCTTTAATCACCCAGCAGGAAATTGGTTCCCAAATCCAAAATTAAAAGCGGAACAAGCACTCAATAATTCGATTCATATTCAGGCAGAGCATCGTTTGGGTTCATATAATTTAAACCTGTACCATAGCCGTTATAAAGATTTCTTAACTGAACAAGAATCTGTGTTTGAAAAGATTAACCCTTACTATTTCGAAGATTCCAGAAGTGGGGCTGCATTTTATACAACGCTTGCTCAACAAGCCATCAATATTGATCGGGCAACTGTATCAGGTGTGGAATTAACGACTAAAACGAATCTAGATCAAGTTGTATCTTTTATTCCTGAAGGCTGGAAATTTTTGGCGAATTTAGGTTATTCGAAAGGTCGCTTAAAAGGCACTGAAGCAAGCATGCTTTCTATTCAACCAATTAAAGTAATTTTAGGTTTTGGTTATGAAGATCCTGAAGACCGTTGGGGCTTAAATGCAAGAGCAACCTATTTAGGTGCGAAAAAGGCTAAAGATGCACAAATTATCGATTATTCTTCATTAAGAAAAGAAGTGAAAACGTATCCATATCTCAATGGTTCAGCAACGTTATTTGACGTATATGGTTTCTATAAAGTGAACAAACACGTTATTTTACGTGCAGGTATCTACAATATTCTAAACCGTAAATACCATACTTGGGACGTATTACGTGGCATCAACCAATTCAGCACAACCAATGCCGTTGACCCACAACGCAAAGGCTTAGAACGTTTCTATGCCCCAGGTCGCAATTTTGCAGGAGCGGTTGAAATTCGTTTCTAGTTTGTAAATCATTAGAAGTAAAAAATCCCACGTTTTGCGTGGGATTTTTCGTTCTAGTCTAAAATTTCAATGATAGAGTGTTCGTTTAGACCTCTCACTTGAGTGCCTTTTCTCGCTCGTTCTCCGCGGTATTTCTCAATATCGGCAGGTTTTAGGGTGATTTTGCGTTTGCCTGAAACAAACACAAGCGATTGATTTGGTTTAAGTAATAATAAATGAGCCAAATATTCTTCGCCAGCTTTTGCTGCTTGGGCTGAAATATTGATAATTTTGTTTCCTTTGCCTTTGGAAAGAGTCGGTAGTTCGCTTAATGGGAATACTAACATTCTACCTACATTACTGATCGCTACAAGAGAGCATTTTTCTTCCAGCGAGACAAGTTGTGGTGGGAGCGTTTTTGCATTTTCTGTTAAAGAAATGACCGCTTTACCCGCCTTGTTACGAGAGATTAAATCTTCAAAAGTACAAAGGAAACCATAGCCTGAGTTGGATGCCATCAGGACATTTTCGGTAGGTTGTCCCATTAAGACTTGCTGAATTTCTGCACCTTCTGGCAAGGTAATCTTACTTGTAAGTGGCTCGCCTTGTGAGCGTGCAGAGGGTAGTGAGATTGGGTCAATCGTATAAGCTCGTCCCGTGCTATCTAAGAACACTACAGGTTGATTGCTACGACCGTGAGCGTGAGCCAGATATTGGTCGCCTGCACGGTATGCTAAGCCTTTTACGTCAATGTCGTGCCCTTTCGCACAACGTACCCAACCTTTTTCCGATAAAATGACGGTAACATCTTCAGTTGGTGTGAGATCAGCCTCTGAAATCGCTTTTGCTTCCGCACGCTCTACAAAAATTGAACTGCGTGGTGAAGCGAATGTTTTTGCATCAGTTTGAATTTCTTTTTTAATAAGTGTATTTAAGCGACGTTCTGAACCTAATAGAACTTGTAATTCATCTCGCTCTTTTTCTAGTGCATTTTGTTCTGCTTTAAGCGTGGTTTCTTCCAGTTTGGCTAAGTTACGTAAGCGTAGGTTTAAAATCGCATCGGCTTGAATTTCGCTTAACCCAAAACGAGCCATTAACGTGGCTTTAGGCTCATCTTCATTGCGGATAATTTCAATTACTTCGTTAATGCTTAAAAACGCAATGATTAACCCCTCAATGATATGCAAGCGGTCTAAAATTTTATCTAATCGGTAATTTAGACGACGGGTGACCGTTGCACGGCGGAAGCTCAGCCATTCGGTCAGAATAGTGTGCAGATTTTTCACTGCAGGTTTTCCATCTAAACCAATCATATTCATATTGATACGGAAGCTTTTTTCTAGCTCTGTTGTTGCAAATAGATGATCCATCAATGCATTAAAATCAATACGATTTGAGCGAGGGATAATCACGATCCGAATCGGGTTCTCGTGATTTGATTCATCGCGAACATCATCTACCATTGGCAGTTTTTTGTTCTTCATTTGAGCAGCAATTTGCTCAATGATTTTTGATGGTGAGGTTTGATATGGCAGTGCGTTAATTACAATTTTGCCATCTTCTTTTTGCCAAACTGCACGAGCTTTGATTGAACCACGTCCTTGTTCGTAGATTTTTACTATCTCAGATTTTGGTGTGATAATTTCTGCTAGCGTTGGGTAGTCAGGGCCTTGCACTACACTTAAAATATCCGTTAATGTTGCATTTGGATTATCCAACAACATCACACAGGCATCCGCCAATTCATTAATATTGTGAGGAGGAATGTCGGTTGCCATCCCAACGGCAATCCCTGTTGAGCCATTTAATAAAATATGTGGCAAGCGAGAAGGGAAGGTAACAGGTTCGATTTTTGAACCGTCAAAATTCGGTTTGAAATCTACCGTACCTTGATCAATTTCAGAAAGTAAAACGGACGAAAATTTTGTTAAGCGTGCTTCAGTATAACGATATGCTGCGGCATCGTCTTCTAAGCTACCCCAGTTTCCTTGACCATCAATTAGCGGGTAGCGGAAGGTAAAATCTTGTGCCATTCCCACCATTGCACCATAACAAGCAGAGTCACCGTGCGGGTGGAATTTACCTAACACATCACCCACCGTGCGAGCGGCTTTGGCATATTTTGCATTGGCATTTAAGCCTAGCTCAGACATAGCATAGATAATGCGACGTTGTACAGGTTTTAAGCCATCGCCAATAAACGGCAATGCTCTGTCCATAATCACATACATTGAATAATTGAGGTAAGCGTCTTCGGTAAAACGCTTAATTGGCATTTGTTCAACGCCTTCGTAATTGATAATGGTATTGCTCATAATCTTGCTTATATTTTTAACAAAAACGTTTTATTTTCTATGATTTGTGGATATTTGTCCATTATAAAAAGCCAAGCGGCCGAATTTGGGCAGAAATTTGCAAGAAACAGGGCGATTTGCGGTGAATTTTGTAAAAAGCAAAAATAGTAGGCGATTTTGTAAGAAAAAAGGGGTATACTACGAGCGTTTTATTTCGAATTTGTAGAGGCGGCTATCAAAAGTGATCTTGCGAGATTGTTTTTGCTAGTCGCAATTTGTAAGAAATAAAACTAAATTTTAATTTTATTTGAAGGATTTAGTTATGACTCCAATTGTAAGACAATTTAAATATGGTCAGCATACTGTGACCTTAGAAACAGGTGCAATTGCACGCCAAGCAACGGCGGCAGTAATGGCAAGTATGGATGATACAACAGTTTTCGTGACTGTTGTGGCAAAAAAAGAGGTTAAAGAAGGTCAAGATTTCTTCCCTTTAACCGTTGATTACCAAGAGCGCACTTACGCAGCGGGTCGTATCCCTGGTGGTTTTTTCAAACGTGAAGGTCGTCCATCTGAAGGCGAAACATTAGTAGCTCGTTTAATCGACCGCCCAGTTCGCCCACTTTTTCCTGAAGGTTTTTTCAACGAAATTCAAGTGATTGCAACAGTTGTTTCTGTTAACCCTCAAATCAGCCCAGACTTAGTCGCAATGATTGGTGCATCAGCAGCACTTTCACTTTCTGGCGTACCTTTCAATGGGCCTATCGGTGCAGCTCGCGTTGGCTTCATTAACGATCAATTCGTATTAAACCCAACCACTTCAGAACAAAAATTAAGCCGTTTAGACTTAGTTGTGGCAGGTACAGACAAAGCGGTGTTAATGGTGGAATCTGAAGCGGATATTTTAACGGAAGAGCAAATGCTTTCAGCGGTGGTATTCGGTCATCAACAACAACAAGTGGTGATTGAGAACATCAAAGAATTCGTAAAAGAAGCAGGCAAACCACGCTGGGATTGGGTTGCACCAGAGCCAAATACAGATTTGATCAACAAAGTGAAAGCGTTGGCAGAAAGCCGTATCGGTGATGCTTATCGTATCACTGAAAAACAAGCACGTTACGAACAAATCGACACTATCAAAGCAGAAGTAATTGCTACTTTAACCGTAGAAGATGAAACCCTTTCTGAAGGTGCAATTATTGATATTATTACTGCATTGGAAAGCCAAATCGTACGTAGCCGTATCATTGCAGGCGAACCTCGTATTGATGGTCGTACCGTTGATACCGTGCGTGCATTAGATATCTGCACAGGCGTATTACCACGCACTCACGGTTCAGCAATCTTTACTCGTGGCGAAACTCAAGCATTAGCAGTGGCAACTTTAGGTACAGAACGCGACGCACAAATCATTGATGAATTAACCGGCGAGAAATCAGACCGCTTCTTATTCCACTACAACTTCCCTCCATACTCAGTGGGTGAAACAGGTCGTATCGGTTCGCCAAAACGTCGTGAAATCGGTCACGGTCGTTTAGCAAAACGAGGTGTGTTAGCGGTAATGCCAAGTGCTGAAGAGTTCCCGTATGTGGTGCGTGTGGTGTCTGAAATCACAGAATCTAACGGTTCATCTTCGATGGCATCTGTGTGTGGTGCTTCTCTTGCGTTAATGGATGCGGGTGTGCCAATTAAAGCAGCAGTTGCAGGTATCGCAATGGGCTTGGTAAAAGAAGAAGAGAAATTTGTAGTGCTTTCAGATATTTTAGGTGATGAGGATCATTTAGGCGATATGGACTTTAAAGTGGCGGGTACACGTGAAGGTGTGACTGCACTTCAAATGGACATCAAAATTGAAGGTATTACCCCTGAAATTATGCAAATTGCATTGAACCAAGCGAAAGGTGCACGTATGCACATCTTAAACGTGATGGAACAGGCAATTCCAGCTCCGCGTGCGGATATTTCAGACTACGCACCGCGTATTCATACAATGAAAATTGATCCGAAGAAAATCAAAGATGTGATTGGTAAAGGTGGTGCAACTATTCGTGCATTAACTGAAGAAACTGGCACATCAATCGACATTGACGACGATGGTACAGTAAAAATTGCAGCAACGGACAACAATGCAGCGAAAACTGTTATGGCTCGTATCGAAGAAATTGTGGCAGAAGTGGAAGTGAATGCAATTTATAAAGGTAAAGTGACTCGAGTGGTTGATTTCGGTGCATTTGTTTCGATTCTAGGCGGCAAAGAAGGTCTGGTTCACATTTCACAGATCACAGATGAACGTGTTGAACGTGTTGCAGATTACCTTTCAGTAGGACAGGAAGTGATGGTAAAAGTGGTTGAAATTGACCGTCAAAACCGCATTCGTTTAACAATGAAAGATGTAAACAACGCAGAAGCGGAAGTTGCAATTCAAGTTGAAGAACAAGCTGAATAACCAGCTTATCGATCAACCTCTTGGCAACAAGGGGTTGATCATTTTTAGCTATTTTCTAGGGCTTATTTTCTAGGGTAGTGACTTTAAGGCTGTTTATTACTTATGTTACAACAGACTAAAATTTTTCGTTTTTTTTCACTCGGTTTATTTATTATTTTATTTCTGGCAGGTTGTGCTAACCGTTCATCAGAAATGATTTCAACAGATAAATTGGCGTTAGCTGAGTTAAATCCGCAACTTCGTTTTGATCAAGAAGTGATGATTGTACGTTTAACCCAAGTGTTGCAAGAAGCAAAATTAACGGACGATGACCGTGCAGATCTCTATTTTGAGCGGGGTGTGATTTACGATAGCTTGGGATTGTGGTCGCTTGCACGTTATGATTTCAACCAAGCCATTTCGCTTAATCAGAAAATGACAGCTGCCTATAACTATATGGGTTTATATCTGTTGTTAGAAGATGATTACGATAGCTCGGTTGATGCCTTCAATGCGGTGTTAGATTTAGATCCTGATTATGCTTATACCTACCTCAACCGAGGTTTAGCATTTTATTACAGCGGCCGATATTCAGAAGCTCAGCGTGATTTATTGCATTTTTATAATGAAAATCCCGCTGACCCATACCGTGTTTTATGGCTTTATTTCAATGAGTTGGAGTTAACTCCACAAGAAGCAAAAAATAATTTAATTGCTCGTGCTAAAAAAATCTCTGATGAATTTTGGGGTAAAAATGTGGTGGATTATTTTTTAGGTAATATCTCATTGAAACAACTTCGGAAGAAAATGGAAACACAAGCTCAGCCAAATACGGCAGCTTATGCGGAAATGCTTACCGAAACTTACTTTTATTTAGCAAAACAAAAACTCAAATTGAATCAAAAAGATGAGGCAATCAGTCTCTTCCGTCTTGCTTTAGCAAATCAAGTGTTTAACTTTGTTGAGTATCGTTTTGCCTTGTTTGAACTCTCACAGCTTCGTAATAACGAAAGCATCAATAATGTTCAAACACCCACCGTTGTTGGGGATAATTAGGGACGCAAGCGGTCGAATTTGCAAAAAATTATGCAAATTTAACTGCTATACTCAAATGACAAGTTATAAAAAGCATTGGTTTGCTTTCTATTTATTTTTCTTGCCTAAAGCTCAACAATATTATTTTGACTCGTTTCTTCAAATTGATTGAAGGAACTTCCTTTTTATTTGGAATTTTATGACTGAAACAACAATGACTTTTGCCGATTTAGGCTTACCACAATCTATCCTTGATGCTGTAAACGATATGGGTTTTGTGACCCCATCGCCGATCCAACAAGAGTGTATTCCACATTTATTAAATGGTCGCGATGTACTAGGTATGGCACAAACAGGCAGTGGTAAAACGGCAGCGTTCTCTCTTCCTCTTCTTGCACAAATTGATCCTGAAGCTCGCCATCCACAAATGTTAGTGATGGCACCAACTCGCGAACTTGCGATTCAAGTAGCAGACGCGTGTGAGCAATTTACTAAAAATATGAAAGGTGTTCGTGTTGTGACCGTTTATGGTGGACAACGTTACGACATTCAACTTCGTGCGTTAAAACAAGGCTCACAAGTAGTGGTGGGCACACCAGGTCGTATTCTTGACCATATCAATCGCGGTACATTAAATCTTTCACAACTTAAATTCATCGTATTAGATGAAGCGGACGAAATGTTGCGTATGGGCTTTATTGATGATGTTGAAACGGTGATGGCAGAATTACCAGAACAGCACCAAACGGCACTATTCTCTGCGACAATGCCTGAGCCAATTCGCCGTATTACCAAACGCTTTATGAACGATCCGCAAGAAGTGAAAATCAAAGCGACTCAGCGTTCAGCACCAGACATTACTCAAAGCTATTGGATGGTAAACGGTTTCCGTAAAAATGATGCATTACTACGTTTCTTAGAAGTGGAGGAGTTTGATGCAGCGATTATTTTTACTCGCACCAAAACAGGCACTATCGATATTACGGAACTTTGCGAACGCAACGGCTATCGCACTGCAGCGTTAAACGGTGATATGACCCAACAAGCCCGTGAGCAGACTTTAGATAAACTAAAATCAGGTCGTTTAGATATTTTAGTGGCAACAGACGTAGCTGCACGTGGTATCGACATTGAACGCATCAGCCTTGTGGTAAACTACGATATTCCGCTTGATGCAGAATCTTACGTACACCGTATTGGTCGTACAGGTCGTGCAGGTCGTTCTGGTCGTGCATTGTTATTTGTTGAACCACGTGAGCGTCGTTTATTACGCAACATTGAGCATCTTATCAAGAAACCAATAGATGAAGTGGCGATTCCAAACCACGAAATTCTAATGGCAAAGCGCCGTGAGAAATTCAAAGCACGTATTGAATCACAATTAGAGCACCATGATTTAGAAAAATATCGTGCATTATTGGAAGATTTATTTACTGGAGATCAAGATCACGAAGAACTTGCTGCTGCAATGATGATGTTACTTCAAGAAAAACAAAAACTGATTCTTCCTCCAGATCCAGTGGTTAAACCAAGTCGCGAACGTGGTCGCCGTGACCGCAATGAACGTGGTGATCGCCGTGATGATCGCCGCAGTGGACGCGAACAACGCGAAGGCACAGGCGTAGCGATGGATTTATATCGTATCGAATTAGGTCGTGAAGATGGCGTAGAAGTGCGTCATATCGTGGGGGCAATTGCCAACGAAGGGGATATTAGTAGCCGTTTCATTGGCCACATTAAATTGCACGATACTTATTCAACCATCGAGCTTCCGCAAGGTATGCCAAACCACTTGGTGCAACACTTTGCCCAAAAAGCACGCGTGTTGAACAAGCAAATGCAGATGTCGCTGTTAGGTCCTGTTGATGGTGCAAACAGCCAACCGTTTGAAGGACGAGGCCGTGGTGAACGTAATGATCGACGTCGTGATCGTGGTTTTAACGACCGCAAAAAAGGCGGTTTTAAAGAGAAACGTTTTAACGATCGTGGTCGTCGTTAATTTATAGCCTTAGTCTATACACATTGAAACAGCCCCATTGGGGCTGTTTTTGTAACCAGATGACACAGATTTTTAACTATGTTCATTCAATCCACTCAAAATAGCTGTACGCTAGATTATTCCGAACAAGACAAATTTTGGTTAGAATATGCCTTGGACCTTGCTGATAAAGCCGAAGCCATAGGCGAAATTCCCGTTGGAGCGGTGTTAGTTGATAAAGAGGGCAATAAAATTGGCGAAGGCTGGAATCAATCTATTTTGCTTAATGATCCCACTGCTCACGCAGAAATGTTAGCGATTCGTGAAGCAGGGCAATCTTTACAAAATTACCGTCTGCTTGATTGTACACTTTATGTTACACTAGAACCATGCACGATGTGTGCAGGTGCGATTCTGCATAGCCGTATTGGGCGATTAGTGTTTGGGGCAAATGACTATAAAACAGGTGCTATTGGCTCCCGTTTTCATCTGTTTGAAGATTTCAAAATGAACCACTTGCTTGAAATTCGAGGCGGGTTACTTCGAGAAAGATGTAGCCAGAAAATGAGTACATTTTTTAAAAAAAGACGGTTAGAGCAGAAGCGAGCAAAAGAAACGAAGAAGGAAGAATAATATGGCAACTTATATCGTAGGCGACTTACATGGCTGTTTCAAAGAGTTTCAAATGCTGTTAGAAAAAGCCCAGTTTGATGAAAAACAAGATGAAATTTGGCTCACGGGTGATTTAGTTGCTCGTGGTGATGATTCGTTAGCTTGTTTACGTTTCGTAAAAAATTTAGGCGAAAAAGCACAAACTGTGCTAGGTAACCACGATTTGCATCTTCTTTCTACCTTGTTAGGCATAAAACGGGTTAAGCCTTCGGATAAAGTTGAACCGATTTTTAAGGCACCAGATCGTGATGAATTGCAAAATTGGCTCAGAAATCAACCGCTTATGGTGCAACACCCAAAGTATGGCTTTCTGCTTGTGCATGCAGGCATTAGCCCAGAATGGGACTTATCTACGGCAACTCAGTGTGCAAGAGAAGCGGAAGCTTTGTTAAAGAGCGAAAATTATGCTAATTACATCGCTCAAATGTACGAGAATCACCCTGATCATTGGGATAACAATTTACAGGGCATTGATCGCTGGCGTTATATTGTTAATGTATTTACTCGAATGCGTTTCTGCTACTTAGACAAGCGGTTAGATTTTACTTGCAAATTGCCAATTGAAGATGCTCCAGCCGAATTAAAAGCGTGGTTTGAATTGGATAATCCTTTATTTAAACAGCAAAATATTATCTTTGGGCATTGGGCAAGTCTAATGGGAAAATGTGCTCGTCCAAATATTTATGCGTTAGATACAGGCTGTGCGTGGGGCAATCATCTCACGATGGTGAGGTGGGAAGATAAGCAGGTTTTTACGCAAGTACGGTTAGGTTCTTAGCATTAGAGTATTTCATTGCATAGTAATACAAGCAGTTGCTGAGTTTGTTAAAGCTCAGTATCGTTTTCACAGATAAGTAATCACAAAAGATGATATGAAATGACTTTATTTATGTTTAAATCCATTGGTAATAAAATACCAGCATAACGATAAAAAGGTCATTATTTATAATGATGTTCAGGTATCAATTTTTAGGTGGTTTTGAGTAATAATTTTATCTACTATGCCAATTCAGTTGCTTATTTAAACAAAAAGAAAACCTCGCAAATCATTTAGACTGCGAGGTTTTTTGTAGTATTAAGCAAAGGGTTATTCTACGCCAACCATTACAGATGTTGCTTTAATGATAGCATAAGCTTCTTTACCTACTTCTAAGTCGAGTTCCTTTACCGCAGAGATAGAAATAGTTGAAGAAATCACATTACCACCACCAATATCAATATGTACGATGGCATTTACAGAACCTGTTTCAATTGAAACAACTTTACCTTTTAATTGGTTTCTTGCACTAATTTTCATGAAATATCCTTAATGTGTTGTTTATTGATTAAAACGGAATATCATCATCAAAATTATCCATTGGTGGTTCAGCTTGTACTGGTTTCGCCGCAGGTTTTGGTGATGTTTGTGAATAGTTGTTATTGTAACTATTACCTTGGTTGTAGTTATTTGATGCTGGTGCTTGGTTCCAGTTACCACTTTGGTTGTTAGATTGATTCCAGCCACCAGTGTTACCACCAAAATCACTACCTTGACTATTACGGCTGTCTAACATTTGTAGCACATCACCTTGGATTTCAGTTGTGTAGCGATCTTGACCATTTTGGTCTTGCCATTTACGGGTACGTAAACGACCTTCTACATACACTTTCGAACCTTTGCGAAGGTATTGACCTGCCACTTCTGCTTGGCGGCGATATAACACTATACGGTGCCATTCAGTCACTTCACGGCGTTCGCCTGTGTTTTTATCTGTCCAGCTTTCACTGGTTGCGACGCTAATGTTTGCCACTGCTTCACCATTTGGCATGGTGCGCATTTCAGGATCGTTGCCTAAATTGCCCACGATAATTACTTTATTTACTCCAGCCATAAAATCCTCTAAGCTTTTCATATTAGTAAAATTGAGTAGCATTTTAACCGCTTTAAAAGAAAAAAGCTAGAATAAACTGATATTTTGTACAGCGTTATTTTTAGTATATAATGTGGAAACATTCCCACCCATACTTTTAAGGGATCGTATGAAGCAAATCGACATTCGTGGGGCGAGAACCCATAACCTAAAAAATATCAACCTGATTTTACCGCGAGATAAATTTATCGTTATTACTGGCTTGTCTGGTTCGGGCAAGTCTTCTTTGGCATTTGATACGCTCTATGCTGAAGGGCAACGTCGCTATGTAGAGAGCCTTTCTGCCTATGCCCGCCAATTTCTCTCTTTGATGGAAAAGCCCGATGTGGATCATATTGAAGGGCTTTCGCCTGCGATTTCCATTGAGCAGAAATCGACTTCTCACAACCCTCGTTCAACAGTGGGTACGGTCACTGAAATTCACGATTATCTGCGTTTATTATTTGCTCGTGTGGGCGAACCGCGTTGCCCTGATCATGATATTCCGCTTACAGCTCAAACCATTTCACAAATGGTCGATCGTGTCTTGGAAGAGCCCGAAGGTAAACGCTTGATGTTGCTTGCACCAGTGGTGAAAGATCGCAAAGGCGAGCATGTAAAACTTTTAGAAAATTTGACCGCTAATGGTTACATTCGAGCCCGTATTGATGGCGAAATTTGCGATTTGTCTGATCCACCGAAGTTAGAATTACAGAAAAAGCACACTATTGAAGTGGTGGTAGATCGTTTTAAAGTGCGTGAAGATATTAAAACGCGTTTGGCGGAATCATTTGAAACGGCATTAGATTTATCTGGCTCAACCGCAGTGATTGCGGATATGGACGATCCTAATGCGGAAGAATTAATTTTCTCTTCTTCCTTTGCTTGTCCGCATTGTGGTTATTCGTTGCACGAGCTAGAGCCTCGCTTGTTCTCATTCAACAACCCTGCGGGTGCATGTCCAACTTGTGATGGCTTGGGCGTAGAGCAGTTTTTTGACTCCAATAAAGTGGTGCAAAATCCTGATGTATCGCTTGCAAGCGGTGCAATTAAGGGCTGGGATCGCAGAAGTTTCTACTATTTTGGTTTATTGAAATCGGTATCGGATCATTACGGTTTTGATATAGAAGCTCCGTTTAGCCAGTTAAGCAAGAAATTCCAAAACATCATTTTGAATGGCTCGAAAGAGGAAATTGAGTTTGTTTATGTGAACGATCGAGGCGATAAGATTAAACGCAAGCACGCATTTGAGGGTGTGTTAAACAATATGGCTCGCCGTTATAAAGAGACCGAATCGAATGCGGTACGGGAAGAGTTGGCGAAATATATCAACAATCGCCCGTGTTTAGACTGTAGTGGTTCACGCTTACGCCGCGAGGCTCGCTACGTTTTCTTAGATAAAACTAATTTGCCAATGGTGGCAGAGAAATCAATTGGTGAAGCATTGGAATTTTTTGAAGCACTTGAGCTTTCAGGTCAGCGAGCCAAAATTGCGGAGAAAATTCTGAAAGAAATTCGTGAGCGTTTATCCTTCCTTGTCAATGTAGGCTTGAATTATCTCTCCCTTTCTCGTTCAGCAGAAACGCTTTCGGGTGGTGAGGCACAGCGTATCCGTTTAGCAAGCCAAATTGGTGCAGGCTTAGTGGGCGTGATGTATGTGTTGGATGAACCTTCCATCGGTTTGCATCAACGCGACAACGAACGTTTGTTAAACACATTGATTCATCTGCGTAATTTAGGCAATACGGTGATTGTGGTTGAACATGATGAGGATGCAATTCGTGCTGCTGATCATATCGTGGATATTGGGCCGGGTGCAGGCGTACACGGCGGTAATGTGATCGCACAGGGAACAGCAGAAGAAATTATGCAGGTGGAAGAGTCGCTTACGGGGCAATTCTTATCAGGCAAACAGAAAATTGAAATTCCCGCAAAACGTATGCCTTATGATGAAAGTAAGGTACTGACTTTAAAAGGGGCGAGAGGTAATAACCTTAAAGGAGTGCAGTTGGATGTGCCTGTAGGCTTGTTTACTTGTATTACAGGCGTTTCAGGTTCAGGCAAATCAACCTTGATTAACGACACCTTATTCCCGTTAGCTCAAAATGCGTTAAACCGAGCGGAACGTACTGATGTTGCACCTTACGACAGCATTGAAGGATTGGCACATTTCGATAAAGTCATCGATATCGACCAAAGTCCGATTGGGCGAACTCCGCGTTCAAACCCTGCGACTTACACGGGCTTATTCACCCCAATTCGCGAGCTTTTTGCGGGCACGCAAGAGGCACGTGCACGTGGTTATAACGTAGGGCGTTTTAGCTTTAACGTGCGTGGCGGGCGCTGTGAGGCGTGCCAAGGCGATGGCGTGATCAAAGTGGAAATGCACTTTTTGCCTGATGTATATGTGCCTTGCGACCATTGTAAAGGGAAGCGCTATAACCGTGAAACGCTAGAAATTCGTTATAAAGGCAAAACGATCCATCAAGTGTTGGATATGACGGTAGAAGAAGCCCGTGAGTTCTTTGATGCAATTCCAGCCATTGCACGTAAATTGCAAACCTTAATGGATGTGGGGCTCTCTTATATCCGCTTAGGGCAATCTTCAACCACGCTTTCGGGCGGTGAAGCTCAGCGTGTGAAATTAGCAACTGAGCTTTCCAAACGCGATACAGGCAAAACGCTTTATATTTTAGATGAACCCACAACAGGCTTGCATTTTGCCGATATTAAACAGCTTCTTTCTGTTCTACATAAACTGCGTGATCAAGGTAATACCATTGTGGTGATTGAGCATAATTTAGATGTGATCAAAACTGCAGACTGGATTGTAGATTTAGGCCCTGAAGGGGGGGCTGGTGGTGGGCAAATTATTGTTACAGGCACGCCAGAGCAAGTAGCTAAAGATAAAAAATCTCATACAGCAAGATTTTTAAAAGAGATTTTAGCGAAGGGATAAAATAAAATAGGCATAGAGAACAAATTATTTCTTGTTTTCTATGCTTTTTTTAGGTTACAGCAAACCTAGTCTTTCTTTATAATGCTTACGGCAAACAGAAAGATAAGTATCGTTGCCACCAATTTGGATTTGAACGCCATCTTTTACCGCTTCACCTTTCTCATTCATTCTAATCACAAAGTGAGCTTTTCGACCGCAATCGCAGATGGTTTTTAGTTCTTCTAATTCGTCTGCCCAAGCAAGTAAGTAATGGCTGCCTTCAAAAAGTTCGGCTTGAAAATCTGTACGTAAACCATAACAAAGCACGGGAATATTTAGTTTATCTACTACATCGGTAAGTTGATAAACTTGGGCTTTAGTGAGAAACTGAGCTTCATCAACCAAAATACAATGTAAGGATTTTGATTGATGAGCTTGCTTGATTTCATCAAAAAGTTGTGTATTTTGATTAAATAAATTAGCATCTTGAGAAATACCGATACGAGAAGTTACTTTACCAACTCCATAACGGTCGTCAATGGCAGCGGTGTATATAAGTGTATTCATTCCGCGTTCTTGATAGTTATAAGATGATTGAAGTAGCGTGGTGGATTTTCCCGCATTCATTGAAGAGTAGTAGAAATAAAGTTTTGCCATAAGAATTGGAAATGTAGCACGAAAAAGAAACGGCTAATTGAATATTAGCCGTTGGGATTGAAGATTAAACGTTTTCGATTTGACCTAAAAGTGAACGTAAACGATCTTGGAAATTTTGCTGTTCAGCTTTTAATTGTTCGTGTTCTTGGCGTAACGTTTCATTTTCTTTCTTCGCTGTTTCATTTTTCTCTTTTAATTCTTCAATTTCTAATTGAAGTAATTGGATAGTTTCAACAGCTTGTTTAATTTTTGCTTCTAATTCATCAAGAATTGTTAATGACATAAGATTTACCTCTGAAATTAAATGGATAATTTTGAAATAGTATACATCATTAAGATATTGATTTCATTGAAAAGTTCGCGACTTTTTGGAAATTTGTTTGTTTGAGTCAAATTTCCTAAATTTTTATAACGAAATCGTTTGCGAATTGGTAGAATAGCGGTTGATTTTGGTGTTTAACTTGAGGAAAATTAATATGAAACGTTCAATTGCTTTTGAATTCTCTCGTGTGACTGAAGCAGCCGCCCTGGCTGCATTTAACTGGATTGGGCGGGGTAATAAAAATGCGGCGGACGATGCGGCAGTAAAAGCAATGCGTGCACTGCTTAATAAAATGGAAATTCGCGGTGAGATTGTCATTGGTGAAGGCGAAATTGATGAGGCACCGATGCTCTATATTGGTGAAAAAGTAGGGCGTTCTGAACCACAAGATGAAGAGGTCGCTATTGCAGTCGATCCAATTGATGGTACTCGAATGACGGCAATGGGGCAGGCGGGGGCGATTGCGGTTCTTGCTGTAGGCGGAAAAAACACTTTCTTACGTGCACCTGATATGTATATGGAAAAATTAGTGGTAGACAGCGAAGCGAAGGGAATGATTGACCTAAATCTACCGCTTGAACAAAATATTCGCCGTGTAGCGTCGAAAAAAGGCAAATTGCTTTCACAAATGACGGTAGCGATTCTTTCTAAACCTCGCCACGATGAAATTATCAAAAAAGTGCAAGAGTTGGGCGTGCGTGTGATTGCTATTCCTGATGGAGATGTGGCTGCATCAGTGCAATGTTGTTTACCAGATAGCGAAATCGACCTTGTTTACGGCATTGGAGGTGCACCAGAAGGTGTAGTAACAGGAGCGGCAGTTCAAGCATTGGGGGGAGAGATTCAAGGCAGACTGATTCCTCGCAATCAAGTAAAAGGCAATACGCCAGAAAATATGCTTGCAGCGGAAAAAGAGATTGCACGTTGTGCGGAAATGCAAGTGCTTGTTAATCAAGTGCTGAAAATAGAAGAGATCGTGAAAGATGATAATGTGCTTTTTGCCGCTACGGGCATTACTACAGGTGATTTGCTTAAAGGTGTTCATCGCAAAGGCAGTATGCTATTTACTGAAACGCTGTTAATCCGTGGTCGTTCTCACACTATCCGACGAGTAGAATCGTTACATGATGTTTCACGTATGGACGATTAATTTATTTTGGAGGTTATTTTTAAATATTCTTGTTAGGGATTAAGAAATTTAAGGTTTAATATAGTTTAAGTAGATTTAGAGTATAATACTCATCTAACTAACTTACTCAATCGGTTAAATTTCTGTTAGAATTCGCAAAATTTTAAAGAAATTTAACCGCTTTCTCTTTGTGCAAATATAACGTTAATACCGATGTTTTCTACCCAATCCCGATTTTGGTTGATTTTACCCTTGCTTGCCTTTCTCATGTTTCCATCACAGGCGTTGCACTATGGGCTTTTTGATTCCACCTCAAAAGAAATTTTGGCTGCAGTAGGCTGGCGTAGCGTCAATATCACGTGGCTCTGGTTTTTGCCTCTATTGTCAATTTTATTTTTTAAAGTTCCAAAAGCAAAAATCGGCTTTTTAGTCGCCTTTTTAGGGATGATTTTTCTCTCAGCCAAACTCACTGCAACCAGTTTTGGATATGCAACACTTTTTTTATTTCTCTCCATTTTTATTTTGTTAACTGAAAACATCGCAAAGCTTGGCATTTTACGGGGCGATCGTTTTATTATCGGTGCGTTACTTGCTAGCTTGATTGTACTTTGTGCCTTCGTTCTCTTCCCGATGTTTTCGATTTTTAGTGCAATTATCTATATAGACGATACATTTTCGCTAGATGAAGCACTTAGAACCTTTCAACAACCGCATTTGTTCAAGGTGATTTGGCAATCTATTAGCGTTTCGGCAAGCGTTGGTTTACTTTCCACCTTCTTTGGGCTTTGCTTTGCTCTTTACACAACTCGCATTGCGAAAAAAATGAAATTTATCAGTAAGTTATTCTCAATCTTGCCGATTGTGACCCCGCCTTTTGTTGTTGGGCTTGGTGTGGTGCTATTGATGGGGAGAAATGGCACGATCACCCATTTTTTAGTTGAACATTTCAGTATCAGTAAAAACTGGCTTTATGGCTTTAACGGCATTTTACTGTCGCACACACTTGCTCTTACACCAATGGCGTTTATGATTATTGAAGGCGCGTTGCGATTTATTCCTGCCAATTTGGAAGAGGCAAGTTATAGCCTCAAAAGCTCAGCAAGCCAAACTTTCCGCTATATTTTGTTTCCGCTGTTGAAACCTGCTTTGGCGAATGCCTTTTTGATTACTTTCATCCAATCACTTTCCGATTTCAGCACGCCATTTGTTTTAGGCGGAAATTATGATGTATTAGCAAGCCAAATCTACTTCTATATCGTGGGCTCACAACCTAATTACACCACCGCAAGCACGATGGGCGTGATTTTGCTTGCCTTTTCATTAGCGAGTTTTTTCATTCAATATCAATGGCTTGGTAAACGCTCTTATACAACCTTAGCGGGCAAAGGCAATCAGGTCAGCCGTGTACCGCTCTCAAGCGGTCTAAAATGGTTGATTTCTTGCATTTTGCTCGTTTGGATTACCTTTAATGCGATTTTGTACGGTTCGATTTTCTTCGGCAGTTTTGTAGTCAATTGGGGCGTGAATCACAGCTTTACACTCGAACATTATCTCCGTTTATTTGGGCAAGGCTTGGATTTTGGGGGTTTTCCATCGCTGATTCATACGCTGATTTTTGCACTTTGTGCTGCGCCTATTACGGCACTGCTTGGCGTGCTGATTGCTTATTTAACTATACGCGTACAGTTCAAAGGCAAATCCTTTTTTGAATTTATCGCTTTGCTTTGCTTTGCGATTCCAGGCACGGTAGCAGGCGTTTCTTATGTAATGGCATTCAATGATGCACCGATTTACCTCACGGGATCAGCAGTGATTATCGTGCTCTCCATGGTGACGCGAAATATGCCAATTGGGATGCGTTCCGCCATAGCAGGGCTAGCACAAATTGATGTAAATCTGGAACAGGCATCACAATCGCTTAAAGTCAGCTCGTTTAAAACGTTTCTGTTTATTATTTTGCCACTGCTTCGCCCAGCGTTGCTTTCAGCATTGGTGACGAGTTTTGTTCGTTCCATGACTACAATGAGTGCGATCATCTTCTTGGTTACGCCGAATACACAAGTGGCGACTGCCTATATTTTAAACCGTGTAGAAGATGGCGATTATGGAATGGCGGTTGCATATGGCTCGACACTTATAGTAGTAATGATGCTCGTAATTTTGGGCTTTAATAAATTAATAGATCGTAAAGGTTTGTGAAATGCAAGGTTATTTGAGATTAGAAAATATCCATAAATCGTTCGGCAATACCGACGTTATCAAAGGCTTTAATTTACATTTAAAACAAGGCTCAATGACGACCTTGCTTGGTCCATCAGGTTGTGGCAAAACCACCATTCTTCGCCTAATCGCAGGCTTAGATCTGCCGACAAGCGGTCAAATTTTCTTGGAAAATCGCGAAATTACTCAAGCTGCACCACAAGATCGCGATATCGGTATAGTGTTCCAATCTTACGCCTTATTTCCTCATTTAACCGTCGCGGAAAACGTGGGTTATAGCCTGAAAATGCAGGGTTTTGGAAAAGAAGAAAGGGAGGTGAGAGTCGCAGAAGCACTCGCCTTAGTGGAATTATCAGGCTTGGAAGCACGAATGATCGACCAACTTTCAGGCGGTCAACAGCAACGTGTGGCATTAGCACGCTCATTGATTTTAAAACCGAAAGTGCTACTCTTTGATGAACCTTTGAGTAATCTCGATGCTAATCTTCGCCGAGTGATGCGGGAAAATATTCGCCATCTTCAGCAAAAACTTAACATCACCGCCCTTTATGTCACACACGATCAAGCGGAAGCCTTTGCGGTTTCGGATGAGGTGATTGTGATGAATAAAGGCGAAATCGTGCAACAAGGCTCGCCACAAGTGCTTTATCGCCAACCTCAAAATGCGTTTATGGCAAAATTTATGGGTGAAGTGAATTTATTGCCCGCTGAAAAACAGGGAAATCAGCTTAAAATCGGCGAACATCTTTTAGTTGTTGATGAAGATCAATTTCCGCAAGCGGATGGACTATACATACTTGGTATCCGCCCAGAAGCGGTGAAATTATCGCAAGATCTTACAAATGCCGAACATATCGGTGAAGTACACAATGCAGTTTACATGGGAGGCTATTGGGAGTTGCAAATTCTCTGGCAAAATCAACCGCTTATCGTTTATGCAGATATTGCAGAGTATGATGCAAATATTAAACAATATGGCTTGATTTTTCAGAGGGAAGGGATGTTTTTAGTAAGAGAGTCTTAGGAATACAAAGCATTAGAAATATCTAATGCCTTGTATTTGGTCTCTGTGATTATTTTACGAGTTTATCGCCTAATTTTACATCTTCTATCCATTTGTTGATTAGATATTTTCCTTCTTCGCTTGAGCCAAATTTATCGAAATCGTATTCCACAAAATCTAATTGCTTCACATTTGGCATCAATGGTGAAACCTCAGCACCTATAACGGATGGTAATTGGTAAAGATGATGCTTGCGCCAAGGCAATTCTTGGATCTCTTTGGTAAGTACAAAGTCTGTAAAGAGTTTAGCATTATCTAGATTGCGTGCATTTTTCACGATACTTGTTCCGCCTAATGCGTAGCCCACTTTACCTTCTGGAATTACATATTCAATTGGATTGCCTTTTTCTTTTTCAGTAATGTAGGCGTGTGTAAAACCAATGCTTTCTGCTACTTCGCCACGCACAAGATTAGATGTTACTAGGTTGCTTTTCGGATATTGTGAAATGTTGGCATTTAATTTTTTGAGATAATCAAAGGTTTTTTCTTCCCCCCAAAGTGAGATAAGGGTAGCCATAATCGTATAGGTTGTGCCAGATGAGCGAGGATCTGGGATTTGCACTTCGCCAGCGAGTTTAGGATTGAGTAAATCTTCCCATTTTTTCGGCATTTCTAACCCTAATGCTTTCAGTTTTTCGCTATTTATCCCTAAGCCAAGTACTAGCATATAGGTTGCCGAAGTATAGTTTCCTTTGTCCGATGCCATCAATTTTTGGAATTGTGGCAAAATGTTTGCTTGATTTTTCGGGCGATATGCTTCTAATAAGCCTAATTCAGCCGCTTGGAAATGGGGTTCAATTGTGCCGCCATACCAAACATCGGCTTGCGGATTCGATTTTTCTGCTTTTAATTTGCCTAAAATTGTACCAGTACTCATTTGCGTAAATGAGGTTTGTACATCATATTTTTCTGAGAAACGTTTTGCTACATCTTCACACAATGCATTTTGCACTGTGCAATAAATGGTTAAGCGTCCTTCTGCTTGTGCATTATGAGAAGCAAGTAATGCTGTTGTGGCTAGACCTAGTGAGTAGGCGAGTTTTTTTAGTTTTTGTTGCATTTTTATCTCCTTGATGTTGTGTTAAAAAGCAATTTGGACTTTATCATAGTATAGGGATAGGTTGTCAATATTCTTCCCAATATAAATATTACTTGTTTGACCACTTTTTCTTTGAATCCTATTTTTACAAAGAAGATAGAAGTCTTTATAATGACAACCCTATTTTAACGTTAAAGGGTAACACTATGAAAAAAACATCTTTTTATTGATGAGCATTTTCTCTATTGCTGCTTGTTCTCAATCAAAAAATATTTATTTAAATGGTGCTGAAGGCTCACATTCTGGTCTTCGTTATAGTACCACTGATAAATCTTTTTCTTTGAATCCATAAAAATGATATAAAAAAAGGCTAGATTTTATCATCTAGCCGTTTTCATCTTATATGAGATTATTTTACACGTGAAACATATTCGCCTGAACGAGTGTCAACGCGGATTACTTCACCGATTTGAACGAATAATGGAACACGAACAACAGCACCAGTGCTTAATGTTGCTGGTTTACCGCCGGTACCTGCTGTATCCCCTTTTAAGCCTGGATCTGTGTCAGTTACTTCTAATTCTACGAAGTTTGGTGGCGTCACAGAGATTGCAGAGCCATTCCATAAAGTGATGATACATTCTGCTTGGTCTACTAACCATTTGTCGTTGTCGCCTAATGCTTTTGCATCAACAGAAATTTGTTCGAATGTTTCTGGGTGCATAAAGTACCAGAAATCTTCGTCTTTGTATGAGTAGGTGTAGTTATAATCAACAACGTCAGCCGCTTCAACGGTTGAGCCAGATTTGAAGTTGATTTCTAAAACTTTGCCAGAGATCAATTTACGAATTTTAGTACGAGTAAATGCTTGACCTTTACCTGGTTTTACGAATTCATTTTCAACGATTACGCAAGGTTCGCCATCCTGGATAAATTTTAAACCTGGTTTGAAATCAGTAGTGCTATAGTTAGCCATGGTTTCCTCAATGTTTACAAAAATTAACAAAATTAAGTCGCCCACTATTGGGTTTCTCAAAAAGACCCATATAATACCGCAAATATTCAAAGATCTCTAAATTTTTTTACGGTATAATTCGAAACTCTTTCAAAAAGGATGGAAAATGAAAAAACTTATCACTCTTTCAACGATTTTAGCATTATCTGTGGCATCTGTTGTGGAAGCAAAAGGGATGCGTTCTTCTCGTTCTGTTTCTGGCCGCACCATTAGTGCACCCGCTCAGCCAATGAAAATGAATTCACAACAAAAAACAAATACGCAGCAACAAACACAACACGATGCAACTTTTGATAACACGCGTTCTGCTCAAAGTGCTCAGCCGCAGGCTCAAGCACAGCAAGCTGGTGGTAGCCGTTTAGCGAGTTTTGCAACAGGGGCAGCAGCAGGTTATGTGTTAAGTGAAATGCTCACACCATCAGCGGCACAAGCGAATCAAACTACTCAACAAGCTGCTCAACCAACTGCGAGTGCTGCACAAGCGGTAGAAAAAACAGCGGAAGTTGCAAATGTGCAAGTAGCCCAATTTAAGAGCATTGGCGGTCAAATCGATCCATTCTTAATCGAAAAAACAGATGGTTATCGTCGTTACTGCATTGAAGGTGTGCAATATTTAATCCCTGCATTGGCAGGACAAACCGTACAGGCGTCCCCCGTCGTGATGGTCAAATCAAATGGCAGCCCACTTGAATGCCGTTTAGTGCCATAAAATCAAAAAACTCCGATATTAGGGCGTGTTAAGCACGCCCGTTTTACTTATTTATTGCTATGCAATCAATTTCAATTCATACCGTTCAAACCAAACCGCAATGGCTAACAGATTTAGCCGAGGCTTTTAATGAGCCTGTTAAATTGCTGACTTTTCTTGAGCTTAATCCTGCTGATTTTGAACAGGCGATTTTAGCACGTAAACTGTTTCCACTGCGTGTGCCAAAAAGTTTTGCCGAACGAATGGAGAAAGGCAACCCGCAAGATCCACTGTTTTTGCAAGTAATGTCGGCTGAACAAGAGTTTCTGCAAGTGGCAGAATTTACCCGAGATCCGCTTGAAGAGCAGCATAGCCCCGCCCCGAATATTTTGCATAAATATCATAATCGCTTGTTATTTATGCTAAAAAATAGCTGTGCAGTGAATTGCCGCTACTGCTTCCGCCGTCATTTTCCTTACCACGAAGTCAAAAGTAGTAAGCAAGTTTGGCATGAGAGTTTGGCGTATATTGAACAGCATACTGAACTGGAAGAGATTATTTTGTCGGGCGGTGATCCGCTGATGGCAAAAGATGAAGAACTTGATTGGTTGCTGACTCGATTAGAGGCAATTCCGCATATTAAAACCTTGCGTATTCACAGCCGTTTTCATGTGGTTATTCCAAACCGAATCACTGACACATTTTGCCAACGATTACAAGCATCTCGCTTAAATATTGTACTGGTTTCACACATCAACCACGCTAATGAGATTGATGATATTTTGGCTGAAAAACTGGCAGATTTAAAACGAGTTGATGTTACTTTGCTGAATCAATCGGTGTTACTTAAAGGCATCAATGATAACGCACAAATTTTAAAAGCCTTGAGCGACAAACTTTTTTCTGTTGGTGTTTTACCTTATTATTTGCATCTATTAGATAAGGTTGAGGGGGCAAGTCATTTCTGGTTGCCAGATGAGCAAGCCTTTGAAATTTATCAAGCATTGCAAAAAATCAGTTCAGGTTATTTAGTGCCGAAATTGGTGCGAGAAATAGCGAGAGAACCCAATAAAACCTTGATGGGATAATTAAAAAGCAGGAAATTATGGCTGATTACAATCCACGATCAAACGAAAAAAAACAAGATAAACAAGTTGAACAGATCAATATTGCTCCCCATTCAATTGAGGCGGAACAAGCTGTATTGGGCGGGATTATGCTCAGCAACGATCAATGGGATAATGTGGTTGAGCGTATTCAAGCAAACGATTTTTACACCCATGCCCATCGTGTTATTTTTGAGCAAATGGAATCCTTGGTGCGAGCCAATAGCCCGATTGATATCATTACCTTAGAGCAAGCTCTGAAAGATAAGGGTATAGCTCAAGATGTGGGTGGATTTGCTTATTTAGCCGAACTCTCAAAAAATACGCCAAGTGCGGCGAACATACTGGCATATGCGGATATCGTTCGCGATCGTTCTGATTTACGTAGTGTAATTAGTGCAAGTAATCAAATAGCAGAAATGGCATATCATACCAAAGGTCGAGATTCAAAAGAGGTGCTGGATGAAGCCGAACGCATCGTTTTTGAAATTGCTGAAAAACGCAATAGTGCCAATGAGGGGCCGCAAAATATTGATGATGTGTTGATGACGACACTTTCAAAAATTGAATTGCTCTCGAAAAATCGCCACAACGGTGGTTTAACAGGTGTGACCACAGGCTTTATCGATCTCAACAAAAAAACTGCAGGTCTTCAGCCATCAGACTTAATTATTATCGCTGCCCGCCCATCAATGGGTAAAACCACCTTTGCGATGAATTTGTGTGAAAATGTGGCGTTATCAGATGTTGAGGATCTTAACGATTTAGATGAGTATGGAAATCCGAAGAAAAAGCCTGCTAAACCAGTGCTGATTTTCAGTCTTGAGATGCCTCGCGATCAAATTATGATGCGTATGCTTGCCTCGCTTTCTCGTGTAGATCAGACTAAAATTCGTACAGGCCAGCTGCACGATGATGAAGATTGGGCGAAACTATCGACGACGATTTCAATTTTGCAAGATCGCAAAAATATCTTTATTGATGACAGTTCAGGCTTAACCCCAACTGAAGTTCGCTCTCGTGCAAGACGTGTCTATAAAGAGAATGGCGGCTTGAGCTTGATTATGGTGGACTACTTGCAGTTAATGCGTGCACCAGCGTTCTCTGATAACCGAACCCTTGAAATTGCAGAGATTTCTCGTTCCCTCAAAGCATTAGCAAAAGAGTTGCAAGTGCCTGTGGTCGCACTTTCTCAGCTTAACCGTAGTTTGGAACAACGAGCTGATAAACGTCCTGTGAATTCGGATTTACGTGAATCAGGCTCGATTGAACAAGATGCAGACTTAATTATGTTTATTTACCGTGATGAGGTGTATAACGACAATTCTGAGCATAAAGGTATTGCTGAAATTATCATTGGTAAACAGCGTAATGGGCCGATTGGTAAAGTGCGTTTAACCTTCCAAGGGCAATTCTCCCGCTTTGATAATTATACGGGCGGTGCCGATTGGAATGGAGAAGATTAAGATGATCGAGGATAAAATGAGCAAAGCGAATTTATGTGCGATTTATCGTAGCCCTCGTAAAGACGGAATGTTCCTCTATGTTGCAAAACGAGACCAATTTGATGCAGTGCCTGAAGCCTTAATGCAACAATTCGGTAAGCCGCAATTTGTCATGTTGTTTAATCTTGTTGGCGAAAAGCCGCTCAAGCGGGTGAAAAACAATGATGTTTTACAAGCCATTGAGCAACAAGGTTTTTATTTACAAATGCCACCACCGCCAGAGAATTTATTGAAGGCGTTTTTGGCGGAAAGAACCCAGACTTATCGCTAATACACGAATATAAAAACACGGAAAAACAGTTTTGAGATTATTTCTTGCAGAAAAACCCAGTCTTGCCCGAGCCATTGCTGATGTGTTGCCTAAACCGCATCAACGAGGTGATGGTTATATTCAATGTGGTGACAATGATGTCGTAACTTGGTGTATCGGTCATTTATTGGAGCAGGCTGAACCTGATGCGTATGATGAACGGTTCAAAATGTGGCGGATGGAGCATCTGCCTATTGTGCCTACGCAATGGAAACTCGTGCCGAAAAAAGAAACTTTAAAGCAACTGCAAGCGGTCGAAAAATTAGTTAAAAAAGCAGATATTCTTGTGAACGCGGGAGACCCAGATCGCGAAGGGCAGCTGTTGGTAGATGAAGTGTTTAGCTATCTTAATGTTCCGCTAGAAAAGCGTAGTCAGATCCAACGCTGTTTGGTTAGTGATCTCAACCCGAATGCGGTAAAAAAAGCAATTGAAAAATTGCAAAATAACCGTGATTTTATACCGCTTGCCACTTCGGCGCTTGCCCGTGCGCGAGCAGATTGGCTTTATGGGATCAATATGACCCGCGCCTACACACTGCAAGGTAGAGAGGCGGGCTATAAAGGAGTGCTCTCTGTTGGGCGAGTACAAACGCCAGTTTTGGGGCTGATTGTGCGACGCGATCTTGAGATCGAAAATTTTGAGCCAAAAGATTATTTCGAGGTGATGGCGAGTGTTTGTGTGCCTGAAACAAATGAGACTTTCCAAGCCCAATGGCAGCCAAGCAAAGCCTGTGAAGATTATCAAGACGAAGATGGACGAGTGCTTTCCCGCAGTTTAGCGGAAAATGTGGTTAAACGTATTACCGACCAGCCTGCGACCGTCACCGATTATCAAGATAAAATCGAAACGGAAACCGCTCCGCTGCCTTATTCGCTTTCGGTGCTACAAATTGATGCCGCTCGCCGCTTTGGATTATCGGCTCAAGCGGTATTAGATATTTGTCAAAAACTGTATGAAACACATAAGTTGATTACCTATCCTCGTTCGGACAACCGATATTTACCGAATGAGCATTATAACGATCGTTTTAAAGTGATGGAAGCCATTGCCCATCATCTGCCTGAATATGCGGAGAAACCCGAAGCTGTTGAACCCAATATTCGCAATCGTTGTTGGAATGATAAAAAGGTTGAGGCTCACCATGCAATTATTCCGACTGCTCGACAAGGCAATGTGCAACTGACCGAAAATGAAAAACGGATTTATCAACTAATTGCACGCCAATATTTGATGCAATTTTGCCCGGATGCTGAATATCGCAAAGGGCAGATTCAGCTTGAAATTGCAGGTGGAAAATTCAGTGCTTCATCACGAAGTCTATTAACTGCAGGCTGGAAAAGTTTGCTTGGCAGAGAAGATAGCGATGAAGTAATGTTGCCACTTCTGCCTGTGGTGAAAAAAGGGCAAGTTTTGCATTGTGATAGCGGTGAGATTGTGAGTAAAAAAACGCAACCACCTCGCTATTTTACAGATGCGACTTTGCTTTCTGCAATGACGGGAATCGCCCGTTTTGTACAAGATAAGCGGCTTAAAAAAGTGCTGCGTGAAACGGATGGCTTGGGCACTGAAGCAACACGTGCCAGCATTATCGAATTGCTGTTTAAACGCGGTTTTCTGATTAAACGCGGGAGAAATATTCATAGCACGGAAGCTGGGCGGATTTTGATATCCGCCTTGCCTGAAACGGCAACACTTCCTGATATGACCGCATATTGGGAAATGCAATTGACAGATATCAGTAAAAAACAAGCAAGCTACCAGCAATTTATACATGAATTAGTTACGCAATTGCCAACATTACTGTATACGGAACGAGATAAATTGCAAAATTTAGGTAAAATTCCACAACCTGTGCGTTATCAATATGCTAAAACTAACAACAAGCGGTCGAATTTTAATAAAAAAATGCAAAGTGTTGAAAAATAGAACAAATGGCAATTCAATGTGAAATTTCTTATTGCAAAGCATTCGAATAATTAGTAATATTTACGCCATCGCAATTCATTAGCGTCAGAATTTAGAGAAGTATCAATGTTAAATATTCTTACAGTTATTTATATTGTTGTTGCGATTGCATTAGTTGGTTTTATCTTAATGCAACAAGGTAAGGGGGCAGACGCAGGGGCATCATTTGGTGCTGGTGCAGCAGGAACAGTATTTGGTTCAGCTGGTTCTGCAAATTTCTTATCAAGAACAACAGCAGTATTGGCAATAGTTTTCTTTGCTATTAGCTTGATTATTGGAAATATCAATACACATCAAACTAAACCAACAAGTCAATTTGATGACTTAAGTGATGTAAAACAAAACATTACACAGCCAGTGGAAGTCAAAACACAAAATAACGATATTCCGCAATAAAATACAAATTTTGCTCTGGTGGTGGAATTGGTAGACACGCTATCTTGAGGGGGTAGTGTCCATAGGATGTGCGAGTTCGAGTCTCGCCCAGAGCACCAACTATAAAAAGCCTAGCCATAAAACTAGGCTTTTTTATTATCTAAAATCCTTTCTAAATCAATCACTTATCTTAACTATTTGATCTAATATCCACTGTTTTTATATTTATTATTTTGTACCTTATTTGTTCTATTTATTTCCATTTTGTTCTGTTTTATACTTGCATTACGCCATCAATTACGCCAAGGGGAGGTTTGTAATGGCTACGATTAGAAAGCGTGGAGAAAGTTGGAGGGTAGAAATTGCGAAGAAAGGTATTCGTAAATCTGCTACTTTTTCTACCAAAATAGAAGCGACAAAATGGGCTTTGTTTATTGAGAGCCAGATTGATGCGGGGGAATATTCGCCTGTGCCTAAAATGACTTTTGCTGAGTTGATTGATAAGTATGTGGAAGAGGTAACACCGAGTAAAGGTGGGGCAAGATCGGAGGCGTTGCGGTTAAATCGGATTGTAAAAACACCTTTAGGTGCAGTATTGTTAGAAGAGTTGAGTAAAGCGGACTTTGAAAAATGGCAGGAAAAACGTTTGACCGAAGTGTCGGTATTAAGCGTGTTGCGTGAACGGGTAAGTTTATCAGCGGTAGTTACTCAAGCTATTAAATGGGAATACTTGAAAAACAATCTGCTTTCCTTGGTGGAAAAGCCTCAAGAGCCACCACCACGCACAAGGCGTTATTCGCAGGAAGAAATCGACCGTTTGTTGTTTGTATCTGGCTTTGATTTCGAGAAACCATCTGAAACAATGATTAGCCGTGTAGGAGCTTCTGTTCTGTTTGCGATTGAAACGGCAATGCGAGCAGGCGAAATCTGTAATTTGACGTGGGAGGATGTGAATTTTGAGAAATCCACCGCCTTTTTACCGAAAACAAAGAACGGGTTTGCTAGGACTATTCCGCTTTCGTCAATGGCGGTGAAAATTTTAAAACATTTGGAAAGTGTGAAAAACGAGGGAAACCCTACCGTATTTCAGGTTAAATCAGGTTCGCACGATACAATTTTCCGCAAAATGAAAGAGTTGGCAGGGCTAGCTGATGAGGATTTGCATTTTCACGATACGAGAAGAGAGGCATTATCTCATTTAGCAAAAAAAGTTGATGTGATGATGCTTGCCAAAATATCAGGGCATAGAGATATTAAGATTTTGCTGAATACCTATTATGCCCCAGATATGAGTGATGTGGCGGGGTTGTTGGATTAGGTGTATTTTTTCCGTTTGTGGCGGGTAAAAAAAGCCTTTACTTCCTCGCTTACAAAGAGTTTTTTCGGGTCTTTGTTGGTTCGGCTTTCAATATCGACAGGTGCAGGGAAACGTGGATCGGGAATAATGTTTTTAAAAACGTGTCCGTAAGAAAATCCCATATAATCTGCAATATCTTGAATTGTCCATAAGCCTTTTTCTACTTTTGGCGTAATGAGCAGTTTTTCAACCTCACAAAGTTTGGCAAAAAGCTGGTTGTTGCTGATTGGTTGTTCATCAAGTTCTTGTTTTTCTATTTGTTCCATTATTTCCCTCCAAATAATAACGCCCTTAAAACTAAGGGCGTTGGGTTAGTTTGATACAGGACAGGGGAAAGTGAAGCGTAATAATGTGTCAGAGCTTTGAGCGACTACTCTAATTTCTAATCTTGCTCCATCTTCAGCAATACTAGCGTAAATCAGTTCGTTTCTGTTGTATCCGATTTTTTCGGTTAACGAAATAGCGGACTTTAAGTATTCACAAAATAATGTTGCTTCAATTTTCATTTTCCATTTCCTCTTCAACCCGCTTAATCTCTAAATGATTAAGTAGTTGTCGTATTCCTCTGCGTTGTTTTTTATTCACTCTATCCCACCATAAACCAGTCGATGGATAGTAATCCAACGTTTTGCCGTTGTGTGTGATAATGTAATGCGTATAGTTCTTCGTTTGATAGCTAATACCATACTCATCTAATTTAGCTAACGACCGTTCAGCATTAGATTTTTTCTTTTCTCGTCGCCAAGCTCGATATGCTCTGAAATCTTCGCCAACATCCCCCATTTGTTTTTCGGTAAGAGTGAGTTGGTATTTGGGCATTTAAGCTCCTTGTAAGTAATAAAACGGGGTAAAGTAACAATCCATTACTTCACCTGTGAAGGGGTTAGCGTGTTGAATTTCTGCGGGAATGCCCAGTAGGGAAAGCTGAACAAAGCACATTTGCACGCTTTGTGACGCCCTTAAAACTAAGGGCGTTGGGTTATAGAATTATTTTTGCGAGTTGGTTAAAGGCGTTGTAGCCTTTGTACCAGTATTCGATGTTGCCTGTTTGGGCGAAGTTGTGCCAGTACCATTTGATTTGTAGGCGGAGTTGTTTTTCGGTCATGGTGCGTTCCTCAAATTTTGGGTATGGGAAACTGCCTCACGTTATTTCAGGTGAGGTCGGTTGAGTATTTAAGGTTTATTTAAATACTGCGACTGAGGTTGCGGATTCGTTGTAGTGTCCGATTGCAAGCGGTCGTTAATTTTTCTGACGGCTGGGTTGGTGGTGCGAATATATCGCTGAACCACTTCCAAGTTAAATTCTACGCTGTTTTGCTGATGACTACGGAATGGGCGTAATGCGTGCATTAGGGTTTCTACGCTTTCGGAAAATCTTGTGACGGCGTAGTAGAAGTTCTGCCAGTCGAGCCATTCTTGTTCGGTTAGCTCCAGATTATCCATTCGGTCAATCGGGGCGTAGCTGTTGC
Source organism: Haemophilus parahaemolyticus (assembly GCF_002015035.1). Classification (GTDB taxonomy): domain Bacteria; phylum Pseudomonadota; class Gammaproteobacteria; order Enterobacterales; family Pasteurellaceae; genus Haemophilus_A; species Haemophilus_A parahaemolyticus. Next base: position 328,944 of record NZ_MUXY01000001.1, read on the forward strand.
CGAGTGTGGCTAGAAAGTTGATAGCACCTTCAAATTGTGAGGGTTTGAGTTGGTCGTATTTGCCCACTTTAAACAGACTTTTAAGTTGGCGATAGATTTCTGCGTAACTCATTCCTGTTCGGTGATGAGCTTTCACGACTGCCTCTTGGATCGCTTGCTGTTGTTCTGGGTTAATCGTGCGTTCGGCTTTTCCTTTAAACCAGTAGTCGTGCAATGCTTGATAGCACTCTTTTTTGTATTTGATTAAGGTTTCACGAATTTCGGGTTTGCAACGGTTTACGTCGATGCCGAATAACCAGCCGTTTAAGTATTCGATGGGTAGGCAGACCATTTCGCGGTTTTTACCGTCTTCTGCAACTATGATCATCACGATCATAGTTGAATTTAAAATATCATCACGCTTAATACGGGCTAATTGAGCTTCCCACGCTAAACCGATATTTTCGCAAATCGGTTTCATTGCAGTGTAATGGACACCGTCTTGCTTGAATGTAACTAAAGATTGATTGTTGAATGAAATAGTTTGAGTAGAGATTTGATTTGACATTTTTTGTACCTGAAATTTTAGTTAGTAATTGATCAACTTTAGTATGGTTGATCGGGCTTCAACTACCGATTTCAGACGGCGGAACTTATTTCCCGTAGGTATTGTATTAGGCTCTCTCGACCCGATCATTGATTTTACTAAATGCTTAAATATAAGCATTTGCAAAATTTAGGTACAAAAAAAACACTTTTTGATCGGAGCGTTTAATAACCGACTGAAATAGATAGTGCGGTAATCATAATCCGATTTTGGCGGTGTTGTTAATGGTTAAGCAAATAAAACGCCCCTCTTTTCATTTCCTCTTCAATCTGTTTAATCTCTTGGCGATTCTGGGAGTGGTTGCCAGTGGGTGATATCTTTCACATCTACTGTATAAAGAGAATTATGTTTAACAAGGCATTCATATTCAGATGTTCGAAATAAAATCTTTATGTCCTTTTTATTAGTACAAGCTAAAAAATAGCCGTCAGAAGGGACTGGTTGGGTTTTCGCACTAATCCAACCGTTATTTTCTTTGCTCATAGTCGTTCCTTAATACCATTAAATTCTTTTTCCAATAACTCAAACAACTGCGACAACTCACTTGTCATTATTAGGAAATCTGCGTCAAGGCGTTGGTGGGCCTCTTCGTTTGAAATATCATCGTTCTGCTCTAAAACAACATCATCGAATTTTAATTTGCTCAACGTGCCGTCTGCATTCAGCGTAAAATTCAAGTGGTTTTCACGCTGAAGGGCTAAGCTAATTACAAGATTGCCCGCTCCAATTAAATTGAGGACTTCTTCAACTTCCAATAATTGGCGTTTAAATGTAATTTCATTATCAATGTTGAAATCCTTAAGTTTGCAATCCTCAAGCAGCGTAGCCCATTCAGGCGGTTCATTGTTCAGCCAATCGGTCATAATGGCACTAATATCAGCATTAAAACTCAGCGGCACAACAGGCAAGCTACCGAGTGATGTACGCAATAAAGCGAGAGCATCTTCAGCTCTTTTCGCACTGGAACTATCCACAAAAATCAAGTTCTTTCTAGTATCAATCCAAATGGCGGTGTGTGTGAACTTGTTGAAGGCTTGAGAGAACAATTTACTTACCACACCATCTTTGATTGTCAGCTTTTCGATTTTCTGTAATTTACGATCTTCTTTCTCTTCCAGTTCCATAATGCGTTTTTCGGTTTCCCGCTTAATTACATAAGCAGGAAGATTCTTCTCTTCTTTACAAGAAACAAGCAAAATATGACCGCTTGCTTGATGAGCTAATAAACCTGAATTGTGTAGCGGTTCAATCCAACCAAAGTGTGAATAATCGGATTTTTCACAGGATGTGAATTTAAGTAGGTACATAGCTTTCTCCAAGAAGGCGAGATTTTGCAACTTCAATGAGTAGTCGATATTCTCGTTTGATTCGTTCATCGTGAACTTCCGCAGATTTTTCAAGAAATTTATCAACCGTGCCTTTAAAACAACCGCGTGAAGCAAATAATTTACCTTCTTTCGTTTTAAAAACGGTCAGCGTACCATATTCAGTCCCTACATTTGAAAACCAAACAAGATCTTTCTTGCTACACACCCGAGTATTGTCAGACACCAGAGCATTGTCAGACACCTGAGCATCACCATACACTCAAGCATTGCCAGTATGAGTTAGGTTATCTTCTTTTTCGATATAGCCACCCAGAGAGCCAGCTACAACTACACCAAAATTAATAAGGGATTTAATGCGGTAGAGTGTTTTTCCGTTTGGCGTAGTGAGAGTGTCGTTTTGAAGTAATTCATATTTTTTCTGTGTCATTTTTAATTCTCCTTGTATGCTTTTAATATGAGAATATTTCCTTTGGGTAAAAAAAGCCCTCGCGTGAGGGCTCTTTTGTTAATTATTGTTATTTTAACGCATCTTTTAATGCATTTAAGGCATTATCAAGTTCAGTTGAAATATCTAGCAATTCATTTAGCTTGCGTTCATATTTTCCTTTTGCTTGCACTGCATTTAAGATAAGAGGGTTAAGCGTTTTACGCAAAGCATCTTTTTCAACTCCTTCTTGCTCTTTTGTTCTTGCTAATTCTTCCGCTTGTTTTGCTAACATTTTTAAAGATTCAATCGGCAATTGAGTTAAATCGGTTACTTTTTCCATAGTCGTTTCCTTTTGTTTCTGCTGTTCGATATATTGTTTTAATGGTTTACTGATAAAGCGAACTACAATGAGGTTAGGTTGTTGTTGCTTATTGCTTAACAGGGCTAATCCTTTCTCTTCCAGATATAAAAGGATTTGCCATACTTCTTTAAGTGATATTTTTTTTTCTTAATTTAGCTTTAGAAAACTCAAGAAATTTACCTGTTTTAGACTTTCTTTTATCCAAATATGAAATAAATTCTCCTGCGATTTCTAATAAATAATCACTTAAATCAGTCTTTTCTATTTCATTTTCTTCGAATAAACCTAATTTTTTATTCGTAATGGCTTTATCTCCTACAACTTTTATGACTAGATTATCGTAAGCTATTGCGGCTTCTCTTGCAGATTCGTAACATCCCCCATAATAGGTTTTCCCTTTATGAGTGAACTCTGCAAGCCAAGGCTTTTTTGCTTGTCCACTTGCTCTTACACCTCTAAAGCCTGCTATACCGATTCGGTTTAAGGCTTTTTGTTCGCTTGCTGTCAAATTCATTTAACTCACCATCTGCTTAATCAATTCATCATAATAGGTTTTAGCAGCACTCACACGGTCTTGGATTTTGGCGATGATTTGTTCGTCTCGCTTGATGGTAACGGTGGTGATGCGTTGGTTTTGGGGGATTTGCTCAACTAAATCAATATAACGCTCTGCTGATTGTCCATAACCTAATAGCTCTTCTGGCGTAGGGAAAAGCACGAAATCAATTTGTGCCTCTTCACAATCCCAGAGCCACATATAGCCTTGCATTTGAATGTCGTAGCCTGCTTTTTTGGCTTTGTCTTCCGCTTCATCAGCAAAGAATGGGTGTGTACCAATATCAAATGAACATTTGGTGTCGATAATCAGCTTACGGGTGGGCACATAAATATCGCACTCGCCTGTAATCCAATCGTTTTCCCGTCTTTCGATGTTCTTTTTCAACGGTAAGCCACGTTTTAAGCCGCTAAGTTTGATCGCTTCATTTTCTAGCATTAAGCCTTTTTCGGTGAACTTATTACCTTCAAATTGTTGCCAGCCGAAGAGGTCGAGCTTGGCAATTTCTCGCACGGCAGATTTTGCTGTGTCGGTAATTTTACCCGCTTCGCGGTCGGCTTTCGTTTTCGGTTCGCCGATTAAGCGATGTAGCATTGAGCATCTAGCTTTCATTTGATACAGGTGCTGCATTTTCCATTGCCTCTAAAATTTGGAACTGTTCTTTGCTGAATTCGTAGCCGTTATCACAAAGCTCTTGGAGCGTGGTTTCTTTGTTTTGAATGGTTTGTTTGAAGTTTTCAAATTGCTCATCCGATACATTCAACGCTACAAAATCCGCTTCTTCCACTTGATTATCAGGGTAGTCAAATTCTGCGTTATCCACATTTTTTACGACCGCTTGATCGGCTAACACAGCTTGTTGCATTTCAACAGAAAGCGGTGCTTGTTTGGAAAGCAGGAGCTTCATCACCGTTTTCAATGCCATCGCTTCGAAGTTGTCTGCCCATACACTCGTCGCCCATTTACCTTGTTTTTGTTTTTCAAGGTAGGTGCGGTAAGTTTGCGAATAGCGTTGTGCGTGCTGATCTACTTCTTGAGCGGTCATATACAATTCAGCGGTAAAGCTATTAACCAGTTGGAAATAAGCGTAGTAGCCAATTGGCTTTTCTGTCGGTTCTGGCTTTTGTTTCCAGTCGAACACATAGCCGTTGATCGGGTCTTCTTCGATAAGTTGCTTTTCATACACAGGCACAGCAACCAATCGCTTAAACTGCCCAGAACGCTGGGCCAGTTGGATTAAACCTTTATAACCTAGTTGGAATTGAGCTTGCCCTTTATAAGGCACGATGTAGGCAAAGCCTAAACCATTTTGAATCGGTAACTGCAAAGTGGCTGCCATACAAGCGGCGTTAAATACGCTCATCGGATCGGCATTACGCAGCATTGAGTTGCTATTCACAATTTGAAGTACGCTAGTTGTGAAACTTGCTGCATTCTTATTAAGCAAGTCTTGTAGTTTTTGTTTTACCGCGGGGCTTTCAAACAAGGTTTTAATCGGGAATTTGTCTTGTTGCGGTTTGGTTTGTTGAAGCTGGTTTGTCATTTTAATTTCCTTTTAATTGGATTAACCGCTTGCCCGTTACAATTTTACTAATACTATCAAGCTGATTAAGTTTAAGGGAAAGCAAGCAGTTAAATTCTTACAATGGTTTGCGTTCGCCCGTTATCGGATTGACCGAATAACAAGTGTTATCCCATTTTGGGAGTGGTGGTGGTCGTTTGGCAATCACGCCTGTTTCGGGCGTTTTTCTGGATTGCGGCATTTCAAGTGGTTGCTTGAAACGAAAGCCGTCGAGGGCGTTTCGTCTTTCGATTTCACGGGCAAGATTTACTATTGCGGCTTCTTTACTTTTGAGATTGGAGTTGTACACTATGATGCCGTTGTATCGAACCCGTGCGTACCAATAACGCCCTCCGTTTCGATGGGTGATTTCACAGGTGGCGTCAATCATGCGGGGCTCCTAAATTCACACAGATGGCAAGCGGGGATGTTTTGGGGAATCACGGGCTCAGGTTGGCTGTCGAGGCAACCCCCAAGACTTAAGACTGCACAAAAAAGCAGGGCGAAGAAAATGCCTGTCAGGACTTTAAGCAAGGTTTGCATTTTTCTCTCCTCAATGCACCCATTTCTGGGCGTGTTTAACTAATTCTTCTAGCTCGTAGATTTCGAGTCTGCGGGCGTAGGTGGGATTGCTTTGGTAGTTTCTTTGGGCTAACTTCAAAGCGATTTGGTATTTTTTAAGGGCTTGTTGTGCGTTCATTTTTCTTTCCTCTTTCGGTGGAAATTTCATCAAAAGCTTAAATTTAGGATGCAAAAAACCGCCCCACACCTTTTTAAGGTCTTGAGTGGGGTGAGGCGGTGGGAGTATTTAAGGATTACTTAATAACTGCTCGTTCAATGAGGCTGATAGCACGTGTCCAGTTTAGGCGTTCGGATTGTTGGAACGGTTCGACGAGGCGTGCGATGATGTCTTTGGTCTCGAGGTAGTGTCGTTTGTATTCGTGGTGGTGGCTGTAAGTCATTGCACTGAAACGTGAGCCAATTGCCTCAAGCGGTTTTTCGAGTTGACCGAGTAGGGTGTTCATTTGGCTGTGGGAGCACCATAACCAGACGAGCTGTTCGAGTTCGTATTCGGTAAATTCAAAGGTGTATTTGCGTTCGACAAGCGGTTGGATTTCTTTCGTTTTTTGCGAAACTTCACGATCTAAAATATCGAGTACCCATTTGCGGAAGTCTTTGGCGACTTTGGTGCGGGCGAACATGGTAATCAGGTGTGCACCACGAAGCGAGAAGATACGCACTTTTTGAATACCGCCTGCGGTAGGCATTTCGATAAGTGCGGTCATTTCTGCGGTAAATTCGTCTGCGTTGCTATTGTAGAGTTTTGAGATTGCCCTCAATGGATTTGCGTATTCTAAAGCTAAACCAAGATCGCTTGCTGTGATGTAAATTTGGTTGTGTTGATTGATAACCGAAAGAGTAGTGTTTTGAAAAGTTAGAGTTGTCATTTTGATTTTCTCGTATTAAGTTTAAAAAACTCATCACGAGTAACGCCAATTACTGGTGATGAACTGATCAAGATTGGCGTACCGTCATACGAGAAACGGCGGGTCTTTCGACCCTCTCAATCAGTCCATCATTGACAACTTTTGAAAGGGGTATCCGATTCGGATCGCCCTTTGAAAGGTTTGATTTTCTGATTTTCGGCTATAAAAAAAGCCGCTTTGAGCGACTGTCTTTCTAACCGCCCGTATGATTCAGGAACGCCAATTCCCGTCTTTCTGTTGAAAGTGGGGGTATCTTAATCTGAAGTAGGGGCGGTTGTCAATAAAAAGCCCCGAATTTTCGGGGCAGGTTGAGTTATTTTTTGTTGGAATACAGGAAAGCACCGACAATACTTACTAACCCTGCACCCATCAATAGTGCTGCTGAGGTGGTATCACCTAAATAAGCGAGATAAGCGGATAATCCTGTAAAGAGCCCTACAACGCCAAAAGCCAATAATTGACCTCGTTTTTGAATGCGTTGCTCTTCTTTACGCATTTCGATTTCAGCCATTTGTGTTTCATCTGCAATATCTAATGATTTTTCAGCCATTTTCATCAAGCGGTCTCCACCGTTAGGGATAGCTTGATTATATAAGCCAATATCTTCAGCAGCAGGAAGCGGACCAGAATGTACTTTTTGCTGATGAACCATTACAGCTTGAATTTCTGGCTCTTCCAAGATAGTTGGATTTCGTTTTACTGCTTCGATAATGTCTTGATGTTTTATCGGCTTGAGTTTATTGCTCATTTTGAGTTTCCATTCTGCGAGCTTGTTTCAAGCTTTCGCCTACACGCTCCCAAGATGCACGAATCAATTTATTTGCCTCTGCCTGCCCGTTTGTCGCAACGGTTGGAGATACGGCAACAACAGGGGCGATGTTCAAAATTGAGCCAAAACCAATAAGAAGATTGGCAACACATTTATGCTTTGTCATTTTCATATTGATTACCTTTTGTTGAAAGATTTCTTTAAAACCTACGTTGCATTATAAAACTACAAGGCGTGATGTCAATGTAAATAATACTTTGGGTATTGGTTAAACCCGCTCCGCCTCAATCATCGCATCAATGGCGTTATGCCATACTTCTGTATCTATCAGCTTGTCGGCTAAGATGCCTAAACCTGATGATTTCAGCCTTTTAAGCACTTTATTTTCCATTCGCTCAATGCGGTCTTGCATTGCATATTCAGGCGGTAAGCCTAATGCGTTGTAATCTTCGTAACCTATCATAAGTTGCTCCTTGTTTACCATTTAAAACAGCACACAGCGTGCCAAACATTAAAAAAACACACGTCTTACGTATGCTGTTTTAAATGGTGGCTCTAGTGGGAGTTGCACCCAGTCTTATGCTATATCAACCTTGACTTACCCTTTTCTGCAAAGGGTGAAACCTAGAGTCTAAAGGTGCCGCATTATTTTGTGCCCTGCGGCTTGGGGCGGAGTAGCCTTCAAACGGTTGGGGTGCCACCCCGATTAGGTAAGCTCTTCAAAGAGAGTGTGGGCTTTGTGGCTAAATCATTGCCCCCTTTTCTGCATTTCAGCAGAAAATCTTCATAGAATGCGTAGGTCTTATTGTGCTTCGCTCGTCCAAGACGGCTGCTGTAACTTGTAATCCTACGCGGCATATCGTTGCACGTTCTCCGTTTCTCGCTGGCTAAGGCAGTAGGCGGTCTTTGCCGTTGCTACTTAGAACCCGTTGGCTGATTGTGCGAATTGACCTTACACTAACTCAATCAGTCTGCCGAGCGTTACTTTCATCGTTGGTTTGGCGATATGCGTGTTTAAATTGTTAAAGAGCATTAAGTTGATTATTTAAAACAGCTTTAGTCTTCCATTCGTTTCGGGGCAGGTTGGTCGTTGTAGGCTTTGCCTCATTGATGAACCTTTCCCTCACTCTCTGTTAAAGCCGTTTTAAATAACGCCTCCGTAGAGGCATTGGTTAGTGAATCATCTCTACAAATTCTTCTGCGTAGTAGGCTAATAAACCTTCTTTTTCTGCATCGGCAAGGTGTGCTGCGAATTTGTCAAAATCTTTGCCGATGTTCATGTAAGTGATGTTGCTCATGTTGTAGCACTGAATAGGTCATTTAAGCTAAAACCTGTTTCTTGTTGCACTCTTACATCTAAAGCGTTTAATTCGGCTTCTGGCATTGGTTGTGCGTGTTGGTATTTGGTCATTCCTGCGATGATTGCATCTGCTAAGGTAGTCATTGTGTTTTCATTTGATTGGCTATTGATGTTCATTTGATTATTCCTTATTAAGGTGATTTGTTTTGATGGGCTTAGTTTAAGAAAACTTAAATTTCATGTCAAGGTAAAATTTAAGATAAATTAACTTTATTTTTAAGAATACTTAAATCTCAAATAGTTAGATATTTTTAATTGCTTAATTTTTGTTCGATTATTGGGTGGTTATTTGGATTTGTGAGCTTGATCACTGATTGAAATCACTATTTTTGTAAGAATAGAAAAACTTATGGAGGACTTATGAAAAAATTGTTTACTACTTTATGCCTTTTCCCTGCCATTGCTTTTGCGACAGAAACAGGCGAAAGCTGTGCCAAGGTTGAAGATAATACGAAACGTCTTGAATGCTACGATAGTGTTTTTGTGGAAAAAGAGAATAAAGCCGATGAGGCAAAAGAAGAAAATTCTCAATGGAAATACGAACAGGCAAAAGATGAACTGAGGAATGCAACAACGCATACTGCAGTGTTGATTTCTAGCAATACCATTGATTTTGGCTTTCCCTATAATGGTTCGTCAATGGATTTGACCTTACGCAAAGACCCTAAATATGGCAATGATGTGATTTTTTCTGTAAATGGGCAATTTAATGGTTGTATGATTGAGAGTTGTAAAATTACGGTAAAATTTGATGGCGGTAAATTAGAAAGCTATCGTGTGGTTGGTTCTGATAGTGGCGATAACAGTACGCTATTTATTGAAAGCCCCAAAGCGATGAAAACCTTTGTGGATAAATTGAAAAAATCTAAAAAGCTGATTGTGGAAGGGAGTTTCTACAATTATGGCAAAGGGCAATTTACCTTTGATACACAGGGTTTAGAGTGGAAACATTTTTAAGTAAAAAGAGCTACGTAGATACGTAGCTTTTTTGTTGATTAGATATGTTGTAGCAACCACACTAATTCTGAATTAAATACCTCTAAGTCAAAATTGAGTTGATTATAATAATTATTGAGAGCAGCTTTATTCCGTAAGGCTAAACGAACAGGGGCTATTTTGCCTAAAATAGCTTCAAAATGTTGATAAGTTCGCACATAATCCATTAAGATATATTCAATTTTTTTCACTCGTTTTCTATTCCACGCCTTATCTTGATGAAATAAGTCATTGCGGAATGTGCACACTTGTTTTAATTCTAAATACATTGTCTGAAAATTAGGAAAAGCTTTTGGGAATAATTGGCGAAATGCAGTTCTTAATGTTGCGTTTTTTACATCAAGTAAATTAACCCAAAAGCCAAAAGTGATATTGGCAATAATATCATTTTCATTTTTGGTTTTTGCCATACTATTTTTAAGTAAGCCTTTTGCTTTTTTATTTAAAGGGCTTTTGTTGTCATTAGCTAAAAAATAGAAATAGGCAGCTAAATCATTATTGGGGGCTATGGTTCGCAAACAATCCGCCATTGCATTGCGTGTTGCAACTTCAATTTCTTGAATGAGCGAAAAGAAAATGCCTGAACGGTGCTGTATTGCAGTATAAAGTACCACAGCTTCCGCTAATTTTGTTTGATCGCCTAAATAAAAATGATTTAAGTAAGTCGAAAGACGGCTTGGAGATATATGCTGAATATGTTCTTGTAACATACGCTACCTTATTGTATTATATTGGCACTGACAATGGTCCGAAGGCGTGGACAGTATGAGCCACTAACCTTTGTAAAGGGCGGTTAGGGTTTCAGTCCCTAACTGAAAGTGGCGAGAGAAATCTCGCCATTTTTCATTTTGCTCCTTGTAAAAGCCATTGCTTTAATGTGTCTTCCGTCCATCTTGCTTTGCCTACGATATATAAATCAGGGGCAGGAAAACTATATTGGTGGCGGTTGTCTAATTTGATAATATTCTTTCTTGCTTCAAATACTTGGCGGTTTAAAATGTCTGTTAAGTCGTCTATCCTGCTCTGCTGTGTTGGCGAATAAGTCGGATCGTTATTTCTGACTAAATTCGTAAATTCATCTTCTGATAAATTCAAGCGTTGGTAAATATCTTTTGCTGATAATAGCCGAATTTTACCTTCTGCCACATCATTTAATAATTGCTCTTTTGGGCTATTTGATTGTTGAGCTGAAATTAAAAGTTTTTTAATTTGCTCTGTTCTTTTATTACTCATTTCAGCTTCCTATCTCTTTCTACGATAAATACGGTGCTCTACCATTGTGCCAATAATGCGGATCTCTTGCTTACGGCTTGAAAGTTTATGATAGTCTGGATTCAGCGCCACTAATTCAAAATGTCGTCTGCCATATTGATCGATATCTTCAAGTGGTCGGTATTTTTTAAAGGTGGCGTGATATTCTTTATTGACTGCAACCACAAATTCGCCTGCAAGCGGTTGTTCTTGCGGATCGATAATCACGACATCACCTTCAATAAAATCAGGCTCCATCGAATCCCCCACAATCTGAAGGGCGAAGGCGTTTTCTGAGACATTTAAATCAGTCAGGATATAATCGTAATCCCCACAAGTTTCTCTGAGTTCCTCAACACCTGTCCATACGCCCGCTTGAACGTAGCTAATGAGAGGGACTTTATTCATTCCAATATCAGCAGGTGCGATATTGGATTCTCCCTCACCACGTAAAAGCCAACTAACATCACAACGTAAAACTAATGCAAGATCAAGAATGTTTTCAGCATTGGGTTTTGTGGTGTTACTTTCCCATTGTGATACAGCTACGTTTGACACGCCTTTGATCGCAGAGGAAACATCTTTCTGGGTTAATTTTAATTCTTTTCTACGAAGTCTAATTCTTTCGCCAATCGTTTGAGTACTCATAACAAATTCCCTTTTACTGGTGGTTGTTTTGTTAAGTTATCTTAACACTTCTTGACTTAAGTTGTCTTTAATAGTAAATTTAAGAATGCTTAAATTTTATTTATAAGAGATCAACGAAATGTATAAACCAGAAGTCATTGAATACTTTGGAACGCTAGAAAAAGTCGCTACAGCGTTAGGGATTAGTGTTTCTGCTGTTTCGCAATGGGGAACAATTATTCCAGAAAAGAATGCGTATCGCTTGCAAGAGATTACAAAAGGGCAGTTGAAAGTTCAGCACTCACTTTACCGCCCACAAAAATAAGCGGTGGATTTTAGGCAAATAAAAAACCCGTGCAGTAACACGGGTTCTATACAGGAATAAATCTTTAATGAAAGTGACAGAATTATTACCGATTACAGAAAAAAATGCAAGCTTAACGATGAGTAGTCGTGAGATTGCGGGGCTTACACATAAAGAGCATAAAAACGTATTACGCGTTATTCGTGATTTAATTGAGCAAAATTTAGTCGCTCAAATTGAGCCGCTAAAATTTGAGTATAGAAATCAATGGTTTGATTATTACGAATTAAACAAGCGAGATACTTTTGTTGTTGTCGCTCGCTTATCTCCTGAGTTTACCGCCGCTGTTGTTGATCGCTGGCAAGAGTTAGAAGCAAAACAAGCGGTGCAATTACCGCAGACTTTTGCGGAAGCCTTGCGTTTGGCAGCAGATTTGGAAGAACAAAAACAGGCGTTATTGCTCGAGAACCAGCAACAATCAACACAGATTACCTCGATGGAAAGTTATTTCCGCAATGGCATCACTGCACCGCAATTTGCGAAAGGCTTGAATGGCGTGAATTCTCAGAAAATTAACGATCATTTACAGCAGGTGAAATGGCTTTACAAAGATGGCAATAATGATTGGCGGGTGACTTCTTACGCACGTGATCGCTATATGACGGAAGAGCCTGTGCCTATTTCGCCACACGGCAAAGAGCCGTTTTTCACTTATCGCCCTGTGTTGCTACAAAAAGGGGCAGCCAAAATTTATAAGTGGTACACGCAACAGAAATTAACAATGAAATCCAATTGGAACGGTGAATTTACACAAGATAAGGCGGTGGGATTATGAGTATGTTATTAACCGCTCAGGCAATGAAATTAAAAGTGGGCAATCCTACTCGTAAATTGGTGTTGCTGAAATTAGCGGACAATGCGAATGATAAAGGTGAATGCTTTCCAAGTTATCAGCATATTGCAGATCATTGCGAGGTAAGTCGTCGTTCTGTGATTTCACACATCGATGCACTTATCAAAATGGGATTGGTGGAGAAAAAATCACGCAAAAATCAGGACGGTTCAAGTTCGAATTTGTACATTTTGCACCTTGAAAAGGGGAGTGAAAATATTGCACCCCCTAGTGAACGAATTTCACCCCCTAGTGAAAATGGTTCACTACCCCCTAGTGAAAATATTTCACCCATAACCAATCACTCTATTAACCAGTCAATTAACCAAAATAATATTGTGCGAACGGTGCAAAATTTCGAGGTGCACTTCGAACAATTTTGGCAAGCAGGGATGACGAAGGTGAACAAGCAAAAATCCCTGAAGAGTTTTAAATCTGCCTACGAGAGCCATCAGGCTAAATATCCGACCACGTTGGAGGACTTTACGCAGATGCTGGTGGACGATATTCGCAAGCGGTTAGCATTGCACCAGTTTGGCTTTGACAAGCTACACCCGACCACATACCTGAACAACTGGCGTTGGTTGGATGAATACCCATCGATTGCAACATCGCCACAACATTCGACCGCTTCCACCAAGCCAAATGCCCACGTTGGCTTTGCAGAGCGAGATTATGGCACGACAGACACGCCTGATTGGGCTAAGGACTGGGTATGACCCCTGAAGAAAAATTCCAAGAGGACCTCAAAAACCTTGAGGTACGTTTGCAAGCAGCAACGCAAGGTTTTAAACCGTTGGATGGCTGTGTGACATCAGAATCGGTGGCAAGCTGTGAACATCACGGTCATTATCGCCAATGGGTACGCCGATTTGATGCGATTGAACGGACAACCAGAACCGACTGCCCGCAATGCTTGCAAGGCGAGATTGCTCGGTTAAAACAGCGTGAAGCGGAGCGGAAAGCACGGGTGCAAGTGGGCTTGATTGCTGATTTGAAATATCACTCTGGCGTGCCAAAACGTTTTGAGAAAGCGAGCTTTGAGAACTACGAGCAGACGGAGGCGAATGCTAAAGCAAAACGATTCTGCCAAGCCTATGCGAACAAGTGGCAAGAGCGTAAGGCGAAAGGTGGTGGGCTGATTTTATGCGGGAAACCTGGTACGGGTAAGAACCATTTAGCTTGTGCGATTATCAATCACGTAATCGAGCAATACCAAGACGAAGCCTTGCTTACCACGGCGTTACGTATTGCCCGTAAAGTGAAATCCTCGTGGAACAAAAACGCAGAAGAGAGCGAAGAGCAAGTGATGCGAACCTACATTGTTCCTAATTTGCTGGTGATTGATGAAATTGGGGTGCAGTTCGGGAGCGAAGCGGAAAAAATCATTTTGTTTGAAATCATCAATGAGCGTTACGAAGCGATGAAACCGACAATTTTAATCAGCAACCTATCACAACAAGAACTTGGGGCGTATGTGGGCGAGCGAATTGTTGACCGTATGCGAGAAGGTGGCGGTGCAATGATTGCGTTTGATTGGGAGAGTTACAGAAAATAATGCAACTTGAAATGCTCAAAATGGCAGGTGGAATGCTTGCTCCGCTGGATGATATGCAAGCCGAAGCCTTGATGAAGTTCAAGACGGGGGAGCAGTACCAAGTGGAGATTAAACAGGTTCGCAATCCTGCTTTTCATCGCAAGGTATTCGCTTTCTTCAAGTTCTGTTTTGACCATTGGGCAGCGGATAAAACCGAATGGCGATATTTTGATGAACGTACTCAATTCGACACCTTCCGCAAAAATCTGACGGTGCTAGCGGGCTACAAGGTGGCGAGTTATACGATTGACGGGCGAATGCGGGTGGAAGCTCAATCACTCTCTTACGGCAATATGGAACAAGACGAATTTGAGCGGTGTTATTCCGCGTTAATCAATGCGGCAATGCAAAATATTTTCAAAGGTTGCAATGATGAGCGGATTTTAGACCGCTTGTATGCGTTTTTTTATTAAACAAAAACCGCCCCGTAGGGCGGTGTGGTTAGAATGAGCGGCGTAGTTTAGCGAGTTCGATGTTTTTTACGGTTTGCTCTCGTGTATGCGTTTTTAGGATAACTTCTACATCATCAAGGGCGAATTGCATATCTGAGACCAACTGATATTTGTAATCAGGTTTCGATGGTCGGAAGTATTCGATGTTTAATGCGTTGATGATGTCGTTCATCATCTTGCGGTATTGGTGACAAAGTTCGCTTGCGTTTTTTGCCATATAGTAGAGGTTATCAAGCATTTGTACTTTGAGCGTGATTTCAAGCGGTCTGATTTCTTCCACGTTTTGCGAATAGCTGCCTGTTTTGCGAATTTGGGGGAGGACTTCTTCAAAGACCCACGCTTCAAATCGTTCTGCTTCAGGTTTGCGAGATTTGATGATTAAGCGGTAAAGATTGGGTTCGTTGATGAATGTAATTTCTTGATTTCCGCTTGTGGTAGGGGTGTAACGTTTCGTTACACCAGCTTCTTTACAGTGATCTTGCAATGCTTTTCTTGAGTTTTGATAACCGAGAATGTTGCAAACATCTGTGCCGCAAAACCAGATTTCGCCTTTTGGATCAGTAATTGTACGAACGGGAAAATTGTGGAAATTGAATGTTGAGAATTGAACTTGAGTAGTCATCGCTTTATTCCTTTTGAGGGAAATCCCAATAATTGGGCGGTCAAGAGCTCAAAACTCGTAAAGCATCGAGCGGAGTTATTCCCTTGCGGTGTTGTATTCCTCACACTCTCGACCATTGAAAATAATTTGTATTTTTTGACCGCTTGTAATGAGCTAAGTAATGGTAAGCGCTTAGATCACTAAATCGCAGGCACAAAAAAATCACGCTGACGGGGTGAATAACCGTGCTTTATAAGGGCTTTTGAGACCCTGTGAGAAATATCCTACGCTTGAACGAGGAGCTTGTCAAGCGTAGGGGGATTTACATTGCAAAAGCTGGCATTGCTTGCCATTGATTCGCTACTCGCACGTTCGCTAATGTTTGCTGAAAGCGTTTGTTGTGGTTGAGTTCCCATAAATCCACGGCAGTTTGTAGGTTCAGCCAAAATTCAGGGCTGGTACTGAACGCTTTCGAGAGTTTAACCGCCATTTCTAAGCTAATGCGAGTGTTGTTATTGATTAGGCTGCTGGCGGTGTTGCGATGTACGTCAAGAATTTGAGCTAAATCGCCTACTTTTAAGTTAAGTGGTTCTAAAAATTCTTCTAGTAGGATTTCGCCTACACTGGTTGGTTTGCGTTCTGTAATGTTCATTGTTCGTCCTTATAGTGCGTATGTATGCGGATCTAAAAATAAATCGGACAGTGTGCCGTTTTCAAATTTGAAAATCAGACGGTACTGTTTATTCACTCGAATGGAATAGATTTTATTCTCTTTCGGTTCGAGTAGTTCAAGGTGGTTAGCTGGTGGCACTCGTAAATCGTTGATGTTTTCGGCTGCGTTGATCATATCCAATTTGCGAGCAAGCACATTGGTTAGGTTCGCAGGAATTTTACTGTGACTTTCGCCAAATTGGTAAAAGCGGTAGAGATAATCATCACGAAAATGTGAGGCGGTTAGGTTAATCATAGTTTTTCATTGTGGTTGTAGATAACAACATTTTATATTAAACGATTGCACAATGCAATTATGCAGGAGGTAAAAGTGACAAATTATTTTTCCATACCTAGTTAAGGGTTAAGTTAAAGGTCAAGTTAAGGGCTTGAGCTAAGCGGTCGAGCTTATCAATGCCGCTTTTATACCACGGGTTAAGCAAGCGTTGCATTTCTGCAGGGGAAAAGCCTGCGAGTTTGCCGAGTTCTGTTTTGCTTAGTTTACGCTTTACGCGTTCGTTGTTGATGAGCATTTTGGCTTCAACCAGCGTAGGCATTAAAACAAGGATTTCGCCTTTTTGGGGCTTTCTAGGTTCAGGGAAGATTTCTTCATCTTTGATCGCAAATTCCACTGCACCAATGAGGCTTGATTCTAATTCGGCAATGGCTTCAGCTTCTGTATCGCCTTGTACGTTGGCAAAGCTATTTTCACTAAATTGAAATGAACCAAGATAGTAAGTTTTGCCATTTTCTTCGAGTTGTTCGAGGGTTGCTGGGTAATAACGCATTATTTTCTCCGTGTTTGGTGATTAAGTGCCTAAATAAGCCCCCTTTCGAGGGCTTGGGATTATTCAATTTCTAACTGCTTTTTGATTTTGCTGACCGTTGCATCGGCAATATCTTTTGAGCTTCTTGTTAGTTGTGTGTTTTTGCCATTTCGGTATAAGCGGTAATGCTTCGTGCCTTGTTGGATTTCCACACCTTGACTTTGCAAGTATTTCAGAAATTGTCTGGGTTTCACTTAATCTCCTGTGTTTGTTTAAGATGGGGTCATTTTATACGCATAAGTATAAAAATTCAAGTGTTATTTATACTTTTAAGTAAATCTTTAAGGGGAAAAAATGAACAACAATAACGATCCGTACCGTTGCCCCGCTTGCGGTGCGGTGTTGAAAGATTGGCGGGAATTTAGCGAGAAATCGGAAATTGACAAAATCAAGCCGTTTGAATGCACGGGGTTCCGCTGTGGGATGCAGTGGAAGGAAGAGGAAATTATCAATGAATAAACCACCCAAACAGCATAAATGTAATGAGTGCGGGGCGTATTACATTAAAAAGCAGTCTACGCAGCAGGTTTGCTCGATGAAGTGTGCAATTGCATACAGCAAGCGGAAAGCGGAAGAAAAACGCAAAAAACTTGAAAAAGCTGACTGCTTGGAAGCAGGGCGAAGAATACGAGCGAGAAAAGAGGCGTTGAAAAGTCGCTCTGATTGGCTGAAGGAAGCTCAAAAGGCGTTTAATGAGTTTATTCGGCTACGAGATAAAGATTTGCCGTGTATTTCATGTGGTCGCTATCACGAAGGGCAATATCACGCAGGGCATTATCGCAGCGTGGGAGCGTGTCCTGAATTGCGGTTTAATGAGGATAATGTTCACAAACAATGTTCCGCTTGCAACAATCATTTAATCGGGAACATTTTGGAATATCGTTTGGGGCTGATTGAGAAAATCGGGCTGGAACGGGTGGAATTCTTAGAACGCAAAGACCATCCCCCATTGAAGTTGTCGGTGGAGGAAATCAAAGAACTGATTAAGGTGTATCGGGCAAAGGTAAGGGGGTTGAAGCAGGATGCGTAGTTGTGAAAATTTAACGATTGAGGAAATTTTGCAAGCGTGGGGGAAAAATTGGGCAAAGTGTCGAATTGGAACTGAATATCCGTGCGTTACACCTTCTATTCCGTTTGTGCCTATGTCTTATGTTCCTCGCTATTTGGACACGCCTTCCGATGAGGTGTATTTGTTGATTGATGAGTTTATGCGATGGCTAAAGAAGCATAAGCCAGATTATGCGTTGGTATTAGATCATAAATTTGTAGCTCGTATGGAAGATAACGATGCGGTGCGTGATTTGAAGTATCGGATTAAGTACGGCACTTATTGTAGTTATATTCGATACTCAAAGCATATGGTAAGTGGCTTTTTAGTTGCAAAGGGCGTGAATTTCAAAATAAGTGATTGACGCCGTTAACGATAAAGTATATATTTGTAATATCTTGCGATATTAGCAAGCGTAAACGCAATAAATGAATTTTACAGCCCTGATTGGTTTTCCAGTCGGGGCTTTTTTATTGCCTCGAAAACGGGGTGGAGTATGAAATCAATGTTTAAAGACCCAGGAAATCAAAGTTATCTTTGGTCGGGTTTTTCTGGGCTGCTTGCGTGGTTGGGCGATCAGAATAACCTGATGTTGCTCAGTATCACAATTGGTATTATCACAGCGGTGGTGAATGCGTATTCAAAATGTGCTGAAGGCAGAATGTTAAAACGCGAAGATGAGCGAAAAGAAGAATTGCACCAAGTTAGAATGGCTTGCTTAAGAAAGGGGTTAGATGATGAAGTTACCTAAAACAAGAACCGCTTTAGGATTCGGCACGGGTGTCTGTTCTGTGGGGGCGATTATTCCGTTATTGTTTGCCAATTTTGGCGGTGAAATTCGCACCTCTAAGCAAGGTTTGGAAATTATTGGCGATGCAGAAGGGTGTAGACGAGACCCGTATCAATGCCTAGCGGATGTACTTACGGTGGGGATTGGTTCAACAGCAGCAAGCGGTGAGAAAATCGATCCAAAACACAGATATTCTGATTTGGAAATTGCCGAGCGTTGGAAGAACGATGTTGTGATTGCCGAGCAATGTGTGAATAAATATGGCAATGGTAAACAGCTACCACAATCGGTATTTGATGCTGCAGTGTCGATTACCTTTAATGTAGGTTGCGGTGCAGTAAGTAGGTCCACGATGTTTAAGCATTTACAAACAGGCAATTACAAGCAAGCGTGCAATGAGTTTCCTCGTTGGGTCTATGCTGGCGGGCGTAAGCTACCTGGTTTAGCTGCACGCCGTGAGAAAGAGAAAGCACTATGTTTAGCCGATTTAACGTCGCGTTAACCGCAGTGATTTTGGGCTTGTGTGTTGGGTTATGGGGTCAGCATCAGACGGTATTACACTTAAGAGCCGAAAACCTCACACAAGCCCAAACGATTGTTGAGCAAGAACAAGCGAATGCCAATCTCACCATTCAACTGGAACAAGAGATTGAAGCGGTCAGACATCAGCAAGTGATGACAATTGAGTTACGCAAACAAGCAGAGGTAAAACGTGAAAGCATTAAAACGATTTTGGTTAAAGAGCCGTGTGCTCGTGTGCCTATGCCTCGTGCTGCTATTGAGCAGCTGCAGTCAAAGAGTAACAATAAAGACTGAGTACTTAGCACCACCACAAGCCTATTTAATTCCTTGCACGCAAACAGCGTTTACAGGCGAGACTTACGGAGATGCAATAGATTACCTGGTTGTAGTAATGAGCGAGCGGGATTTGTGTGCGGCCCAGGTGGATAATATTCGTAAATGGATTGAGATTAGCCGCAGCAATTTAAAATAATTTCAGTTTGTCTATTTGTTAGGACTAAATAGCCCGATCAGACATTGATGAAAATTTATTAACCCAACAAATGTAATAAACCCTGCGAAAGGTGCGAACTTTCGGGGTTTTTTCATATCCACTTACTCTACCTAAGAGGATATAAATTTGAATGAATTTTAACATATTTGAGGAGATACGCAAAATGTTAGAAATAATCGACCGCTCGGAAAAAGCCCGCAAATTCGCTTATTGTGTCGTTATTCTTGCGTTCGTCTTTGGTATGGCTTGGGCATTGCCAAGCATTATTACTGCAATTCGTTGGTGGTAGGTAAGAAAAAAGCCCAATAAGGGCTTATTCTGATTTTTCTGCTTGCAAGTTTTTAATTAGTTCTTCAAGGGTGAATTGAACGGTATAAGGATGTGGACGATAGCGTTCATCTGTTTGTGGGTCACGCATATAATTTCTTAATGTTCCGCGACTTAAACCGAGCATATAGTCAATTTTTGCGAGTGAGAAACCTGTTTTATTTTGAATGATAGCAATAAGCCCCGAAATATATTCAGGGCTAGGGTTATAAAATTCTTTTGCGTTGGGTTTTAAATTGTCCATTTTAATCCTTTAAGCTTTTTAAGAGCACTTCTAGAGTAAACTGTACTGCGTATGGGCAAGGCGTAAAGCGTTGATCTGTTTCTTCACGTAGGTAATTGTATATTGTACTGCGATTAACGCCGAGCCGTTTGGCAATTTGTGATGTAGACATGTGTTGTTGAAGCTCGGTCAAAAGCCGCGAAATATATTCGCGGCTAGGGTTGTGGTAGATTTCTGCGTTGGGTTTTAAATTGTCCATTGTGCTTGGTTGTACTCTTCAGATCGTTGAAGTGCCTCTTTTTTAACTGCTTCAATGAATGCTTTTTCTATTGAGCCGTCCCAGAGTGGCATTTCACAGGTGTTATATGCGTAAGCATCGCAGATTTTATAAAGTGCAATGCCAGTAAGCCAGTATTTATAATTAAAGCCGAATTTAAACTTTTCAATCAACAATGCGTTGTCATTATATCTTCTGTTATATGATTTGATGTTTGCATTCATTAAGCGTTTTGCGATTTCTGCAGCATCATTTTTATTGTTGATTTGATAATAGTTATTTTTGAACCAAAAGCCTAGTTTGCAGTATTCTGCATATTGAACAATGGCATTGATGTGGTTGTTGCTTAAAATCATTACTGACATAATCTTTTCCTTATTTGATAAGTTAGCGTGTGAATATCTAACAAGCCCTATTGCTTGTTGATGTGGCTATTATAGTACTTTATGTTGTCATTGCAAACATTTTTTGCTAAAATAATCTCAAATTTTTAATATAAGGTAAAAATATGAAAGCGTTATCTGTAAGACAACCTTGGGCACATTTAATCGCTAATGGTGAGAAAACGATAGAGGTAAGAAGTTGGCAAACTGATTTATTAGCGGAAATCAATTTAGAGCTTGGTGTTTCGTTTGATGATATGGGTTTTGACCGTTTGGATGTTGATTTATTATTTGATGGAGATAGTCGTTTCAGTGAGTTGTTTGAAGATGATCCAGAAGTTAAAGAGACGAAAGCATCCCTCGACGAGATTAAGGCTCACCGTAAAGAGAGTACGGAAAAATTAAAAGAGGCTAACTCTGCGGAGTTCTATTTTGTTGTGGTGTGTAAAGACGAAAAAGAAAAGCGAGAATTGCTCAAAAGTATGAAAATTCCTGCTCACGAAAGTTGGGTAAGTGCAGCTGCATTGCAAGGATTGAAGCGAGGTTCTGATGGCTGATAAGAAAAATAAAGGTGGTCGTCCTGCAACGGTTTTAAATGATGATCAACTTGCTCAAGTAGAAGCATTAGCATCATTTCTTACTTTAGACCAGATAGCAGATTATTTCTGCATTGGTAGAACTACATTTCATCGTATTATGGAACGACAAGAAGAGGTTTCGGTACGCTATAAAAAAGGGCGAACAAATGCGATCGGTACGGTTGCAAAATCTCTCATTCAACAAGCTCGTGAAGGCAATATTACTGCTCAGATTTTTTACTTAAAAACACAAGGCGGTTGGAAAGAAGGTAATCAACTTGAAATTGAAGTAAAAAAAGAACAAAAACTACCATCACTATCGGAGTTATTTGGCGATGCGACAGAAACTAAATCCGATACTACAACCGCTAATTAGCCCATTTCGCTATAAGGTGCTTTATGGTGGGCGTGAGTTGCAAAATTCGATGAGTGATTCGGTGATTAAGTTGATTGCGGACACGATCGAAGATTTAGGTTATTTGGCTGATTTTGAAGTACAACGCAATGCGATTTATTGCTTGAAAACGGGTGCTGAATTTATGTTTTATGGCATCAAAAATAACCCGAACAAAATTAAATCACTTGAGGGGATTGATTTAGTTTGGATTGAAGAAGCCGAAAACGTCTCTGATGAAAGTTGGAATATCTTGATCCCAACTATTCGTAAAGAGGGTTCTGAAATTTGGATTACGTTTAACCCGAAAAACTTGCTTGATCCAACTTACCAACGGTTTGTGATTAACCCTCCACATAATGCCTTTATCCAGAAGGTCAATTTTACTGAAAACCCCTACTTTCCCGAAACATTGCGGCTTGAGATGGAAAGCTGCAAAGAGCGAGATTTTGAGCTTTACCGTCATATTTGGCTTGGCGAGCCTGTTGCAGACAGTGATTTGGCAATTATTAAGCCTGTTTGGATTGAATGTGCTGTTGATGCTCACAAACGTTTGAACTTTACCGCAAGCGGTCGAAAAATTGTGGGCTTTGACGTTGCCGATGATGGGGCTGATGCGAATGCTATCTGTTTTGCACACGGTTCTGTGGTGCTTGGTTTAGAGGAGTGGCGGGGCGAAGATGTGATTAAATCCGCATTACGCACCCATTCAAAAGCAGTGGAATGGCAAGCAGATGAGATTGTTTTCGACTCTATCGGTGTGGGGGCAGGTGTGAAAGCAAAATACCGAGAAATTGAGACGAATCAGATCAACTGTATCGGTTTTAATGCGGGTGCTGCGGTGTTTAACCCTGATTCCTTTTACACACAAGGCAAGAAAAACGGCGATATGTTCGCCAATATTAAAGCACAAGCATGGTGGCAATTACGAGACCGTTTTTATAAGACCTATCGTGCGATCAAATATGGTGATGTTTATCCCGTTGATGAAATGATTTCACTCAGTAGCGATATACCTGACTTGGACTATTTAAAAGCAGAACTCTCTCGCCCTCGCGTAGATTACGATAATAACGGCAAAGTACGGGTAGAAAGTAAGAAAGATATGCGTAAGCGTGGCATTCCGTCGCCGAATAAAGCGGATGCACTTGTAATGTGCTTTGCCCCAATTAGACGTGATGTGCTCAAACAAACCGCCCTCAAACTCTATTAAGGATTCACTATGTCAGTTCATCTTCCCACCGCTGAAATGGTGGAATTAACCAAGAAAACCAAAATCATTGATGATTTACTCGGTGGCACGGCAACAATGCGAAAAGCCGCACAAACCTACCTTTTCCAAATGGAAATGGAAGAGCCCGATAGTTACCGCAAACGCCTTGAGCGTTCAACGCTTTATCCTGCTTTGTCGGAAACCCTTTCGCAAATGACAGGGCGTGTGTTCTTCAACCCGATTGACGTTGCCGATGTAACAGAAACAGTACAAGCCCTTTTTGATGATGTGGATTTAGTCGGCAATAACCTTGATGTGTTTGCTTCTCGCTGGTTTTATTCCGCCTTGGCGTATGGTTGCTCTTTTGCTTTGATTGATTTCGCGCGTGTTGAAGCGGTGAAAAGCCGTGCGGAAGAGAAAGCCTTAAATGCCCGTCCTTATTGGGTGCATATTAAACCGCATCAAGTGCTGGGCATTAAAACTGCACGAGTCAATGGTAAACAAGCAATTACTCAATTTCGCTATGTTGTCAATGAACAGGTTGAGGATGGCGAATTTGGCGTGAAAACCGTGAAGCACGTTTATGTGTATGAAATCGGCAAAGTGCGGAAATTTAGCGAAGCAGAGGGTGAATTTCGTTTTGAATCGGAATTGCAACTGACGGCACAAAATCGACCGCTTGATTTTGTGCCTGTTGTGCCGTTTATCACCAAGCGTAATGAACTCACTAATGCTATTGAGCCGCCTTTAATGGAGTTGGCGTATTTGAATATCAAGCATTGGTCTAGCCAATCTGATCAGGACAACATCACCAATACCGCCCGCGTGCCATTGTTAGCCGTTTTTTCTAATGAAGAGGTGAATAAACTTGTGATTGGTGGAAGTGCGGTTCATCTTCCAACAGGCAGCTCAATGCAATTTGTCGAACACTCTGGACAAGCGATTGAAGCAGGAATGGCAAGCCTGAAAGACTTAGAAGAGCAAATGAAAACTGCAGGGGCGAAGTTGCTGACCAAAACCGCCTTAGCAATGACCGACAGCCAAGCCCGCGATGAAGCAGGTAAAGAAATTTCCCAATTACGATTGCTTGCTAATCGTTTTGAAGATGCGATTGATTTAGCCTTGGAATATACAGGGCATTGGCTTGGCATTGTCAAAGAGCAAGTGGGTAACGTGCAGATTTCGGGCAACATTGAAAACGACCTTGACCCTGCTGCTTCAATGGCAAGTGTGATTCAGTTGCGTAATGCGGGCGTGATTTCGAATCAATCCACCTTTGACGAAGCCAAACGCCGTGGCTTATTGGCAGACGGCTTAGAATGGGATACAGAGCAAGAACGCCTGCAGTCGGAGGGAATGCATTTTGACCTCGAAGAAACATCAGAAACAAACACTTAGACAACGCATTGCTCATGCTTTAACTGACCGCAAAATCTTGCATTTTCGCTATGATGCCCACTTGCGACAACAGGTGTACAAGCGGTTAAATGCACTGCAAAAATTGCTGATTAACCGCATCAGTGCTATCGGTATCGAAGCCTTGCCCGCTAAAAAACTGGATAAACTGCTCACCGAACTGCAAACGGAAATTGCAAAAACGTATCAAGAAACGACCGCTTACACGCAAGACGAGTTAAGCGGTTTTTTATCGCTTGAAGCAGCCAAAATCAGCCAGCTTTATAACGATGAAATCGGCTTTGATTTGTTTAATGATGTACCAAAAGAACGGATTAAAGCGATTAAAAACGTTGCCGTGATTGAAGGGCAACCGTTAGAAGCATGGTGGAATAAACAGCGTGCCGATTTAGCCTTTAAATTTGAGGGGATTATCCGCTCTGGTGTAGCAGAAGGCAAACAAAACGGACAACTTGCTACCGAAGTGCGTGAGTTAATGAGCGTTAGCCGTCGTACCGCAGAGACTTTAGTCATTACCGCAGTGGCAAAAGTGGCTGATACAGCTCACGAAGCCTTGCGTGATGCCAATCTTGATATTCTGCAAGGTGAAGAGCATCTTTCTACCTTGGATATGCGGACTTCTACCGTTTGCCAAGTGCGTGATGGCAAGCGATGGGATTTAGACAAAAAGCCAATCGGGCATAACATTCCCTACAAACGCCCACCGTTGCACCCACGTTGTCGCAGCATTCTTCAGCTTGTGACCAAGAGCTGGGAAGAATTAGGCGTGCAAGGAATGCAAGAAATACCCACCAGCACCCGTGCTTCAATGAATGGGCAGGTCGATGAGCGGGTTAACTATGAGAGTTGGCTCAACAGTAAAACAGCTGAAGAGAAAGAGCAGATTCTGGGTAAAGGTAAAGCCGATTTATGGCAACGTGGTGTAATTACGTTTTCGGATATGTTAGACCAATCTGGCAGGGCGTTGACGTTGAGGGAGTTAGATGAGCTTTCCAATATACCCGAAGCGATTAGAGCAATAAGACGAACTCATTGGAGCGATGAATTTAAAGCGAAAACGGAAAGTATTTACTATGCTTTTGCGAAAGAAGGGATTATTATTGACTACCACGGGTTAAGTAGATTTGGAGATAGATTAGCAAAAACAGGGCTTTCACTTGAAGAGGCTATTGAATTTGTTAAGAATAACAAGCCTAACTATATTGATTCTCGTAACGGGCGTTTCGTTATTTTTGATGAAGTTTTAAAAGTCGCAGTGATTCAATCAAATAAAGATGGGCAAATAATTTCCTTTTTTAAGAAAGGTAAGATAGAAGGAAAAGATGAATGGATAAAGATTTAGCCTCTTTAATTAATGCAATAGAAAAATTTTCAGTTGCTAAAAATGATAATGACTTATTAGCTGTTTTTCCATTGTTACCAGCAGAACGTCAGGATTATCACGCACGCTTTGATTTTATGTTTATTAATGCTGATGATAATTTATTCTTTATTCTTACTACTAATTTAGCTGAATGGATTGTTGAAATCGAAGATAATGATATAGAGTACAATTCTGAAACTTATGAAATGTTAGGTAACCTTTGGAATTTACTTGAGTTTGTAAGTGATAATATTACTCAACAAGAAAAAGTAGAGGTTATTGAACAAATAAAAGAAATATTGGCTAAATTTAGTCACCGCTGAGAAGATGATTGAGCGTATTCGAGCGAAGGTAAGAAAATAAAGGCAATCCAATGAAACGCAATTGGGATTTAATCCGTCGCATTCTGCTTAAACTGGAAGAAAAGGCTGTTCCTGAAGATTTTTTGATGTCCGATCAGATTCAAGGCTTTGATCGTGTAACTGTCGCTTACCATTTTAAATTACTGCATCAAGCAGGCTTAATCGAAGGAATGGATAGCTCTTCGATTGGGCAGTTTGATTTTTATGTCACGGGGCTGACTTGGCAAGGGCACGAATTTCTCGATAAAATCCGTAACGATACTTTATCTAACTTAGCGCAAGAATATAATCCTATGGATGTAATAAAAAAATATCAGCAAGCGGTTGAAATAGAACCCAAAATCACAAAAGCTGTGACAACTATTATCGCTTCTGTAGATGGTGAGGTCGCTGGACTTGAATATCGCTTAAAATCAATGGATTCGTTGAAGCGTAAAATAGAAACGGAAATGACAGCAGGGATTTCTGAACAACAAGCAATAGATAACATTAAAGATGTTATTCGCTATACAGCAATATTCTCGCCTGAAAATTTTGTAACACAATATAGGGAAATGCAATCCGCTTTAGAAAAACAAGGGTATAAAACAATTATTGTTAAAAACACTTGGAAGGACGGTACTGTTTATAAAGGCATTAATACATTCATCACTACTCTTGTAAAGAAAGATAATGTAATTTTCGAGATGCAATATCATACAAGTGAAAGTTTTGCGTTAAAAAATGGTGAATTACATCAGCTTTATGAACGTTTTCGCGACCCAAATACCGAGCAAGAAGAAAAAGAAAAATTGTATATTGAAATGCAGAAATTAAGTGCTAAATTAGTTATGCCAAAAGATATTCAAAAAATCAAAGGAGTAAAATAATGTATCAATACTACTTAGCTCAGTTAGATGACAATCAGCAAAAATTGATTCGTGGTATGGGTAATAATTTACTTTCATTTGCGACCTATGAACCTCATAAAGAAGATTGGGATAAAAAGTTTGGTTCGTTTTGGGCGGATAAAATCTTAGTTAGCGATTTTGATGCTTATCGTGAAATTAGTGAAAAAGAAGCCATTCAATTTATCAAGGTGCATTAATGTGGGCAGAAAAAGCTGAAGTATTGGCAAGATATTTGCATTACGGTCAGAAAGATAAAGCTGGTAAGCCATATATAGAGCATTTGGAATTTGTTGTAGAGCATTTAGACAATTCAACAGATGAAATGCGTGCTGTTGCTTGGTTGCACGATAGCGTGGAAGACACGGCGATTAGCATTGATGAAATTCAAGAACAATTTGGTAATGTGATCGCAAATGCCATCTTGGCTATATCAAAACGTAAAGGTGAAGACTACCAAGATTATTTAATTAGAGTTAAGCAAAATGCTTTAGCACGTTCAGTTAAATTAGCAGACTTACAGCATAATGCCGATCTTTCTCGATTGCCTAGAATCAAAGAAGAAGATATTCTCCGTAAAGAAAAATATTTAGCAGCCATGGCATTTTTATTATCTTAACCTAACAAACATTATCAACCGCTTGTAGCGAAAGTTACAGGCGGTTTTTTTACGCCTTGGAAAAGGCAACTCTCACTAAACTGGAAGGAAATCCATGATGACAATGAAACTTAAACTTGATGAAAACAACAATGTGGTGGTGAAAGACGGAATGCCTGTGTATGTTCACGCAGATGGAAAGGAAATTCCCTTTGATGCGAATAAAGCAACCGTCAAAATCGCAGAATTAAACGGCGAAGCGAAACAATATCGCGAGGCAAAAGAGGCGGTGGAAGCCAAATTGAAAGCCTTTGAGGGGATTGACGATCCGAAAGCCGCTATCAAAGCCTTGGAAACGGTGAAAAATCTCGATGATAAAAAGCTGATTGATGCGGGCGAAGTGGAAAAGGTGAAAGCAGAAATGCGTAAAACCTTTGATGAACAACTGGCAGAATCCAAATCTCACGCTGAAAAACTGCAATCGCAATTGCACGCAGAACTCATTGGTGGTTCGTTTGCTCGCTCTAAATATGCGGCAGAACATTTAAATTTACCTTCTGATGTGGTGCAAGCGTTCTTTGGTAAGCATTTCAGTATTTCAGATGAAGGTAAAGTGGTGGCGAAGTTCGCCGATGGCAATGAAATTTACAGCCGTTCACGCCCAGGTGAAAAAGCCGATTTTGAGGAAGCATTAGAGGCGTTAGTCGGGGCGTATCCAAATAAAGATGCGATTTTAAAACCATCAGGCACATCAGGTTCAGGTGCAGGCACAGGAACAGGCGGTGGCAATGCCCCGAAATCCCTTACCGAATGTAAAACTGACGCAGAAAAAATTGCGTATATGCAACAACATTCATAATCGGGTGCAAGAGATTGCACCTTTTTTATTTACGGTGCAATCGCACCATAACATAGGAGCTTATTATGGCTTTTGACTTACAAGTCTTCAACAAACAAACGCATTTAGCGTTAACTGAAACCGTCGATCAGGATATTGAAAAATTCAATCAAGCCTCAGGTGGCGTGATTACCTTGCAAAACGCCCCCACGCAAGGGGATTTTGATATTCGTGCGAGCTTTAAAGCGATTCAAGGCTTAGTGCGTCGTCGTAATGCGTATGGCAGTGGTACGGTGCAAGCGAAACGCTTAGAGCAATTACTCAATGTCGCAGTAAAAGTGGCTGCAGGTACGCACCCGATTGAGTACGAACCGCAACAATATCGTTGGGTATTACAAAACCCTGAGCTTGCGGCGGTAGAAATCGGTCAGCAATTAGCAAAAGCCCGTTTAGCGGATATGTTAAACACCGCAATTTTAGGGGCGGTTGCTGCGATTGGCGGTCAAACTACAGCCGTGTTAGACGACAAGAAAAATGCCCCGAATTTCCGCACACTCAACAAAGCAGCGGCGTTATTTGGCGACCGCTCTAGTGCATTAAAAGCGTGGATTGTGCATTCAACCACCTTACACACCTTGTACGACAATGCCTTAACCAACGCAGAACGCTTGTTTACTTACGATAACGTGAGTGTGATGCGTGATCCGTTTGGTCGCTTGTTTGTGGTTACAGACAGCCCTGCATTAGTGGATAGCACTGGTGCGGCTTATAACACGCTAGGTTTACAAGAAAATGCGGTGATGGTGAGCGGTAACAACGATTTCAACAGCGAAATGCAACCGAAATTAGGCGGTGAAAATATCGCAGCCGTTTATCAAGCAGAATGGACTTATAACTTAGGTATTCTCGGTTATGAGTGGGATATGACTGCAGGCGGGAAATCGCCTGATGATACTAAATTAGGGGCTTCAGCCAACTGGCGTAAAACCGCAACTTCATTGAAAGATACTGCAGGCGTGTTGGTGAAAACCAAGTAATCGCTACAAAAGCGAAGCCCCGTGTAACAGAGAATTACACGGGGCTTCTTTCATTCCAACTTCCAACACAAGAAGGAATAACCCGTGAATTATATCTTAATTAAAGAGGTGCGTAAAATGCTGAAAATGTATTTAGAGCATACGCAAATTAAAGTCCTTGTTTGGGCTGTTTTATTTATTGCTTTTACCTTTGCGATGGCGAATTTAATTGCCGCGATCAAATGGTGGTAAGTTAAGGAGCAAAAATGACCGCTTATCTTTCCGTAGAAGAAGCCAATGCGTATCACAATTTGCGAATGAGCAAAGCGGCGTGGGCCGCGTTAGACGAAGAGGAAAAGGCTCGCCGCTTGGTGAGTGCGTCAGATTTCTTAGATGTGAATTACCGCTTTATGGGCGAAAAAGCCGACCCAATGCAGCTACGCCAATTTCCGCGTAAAGGATTTGAATCGTTAAAAATCCCTACCGCTATTATCTATGCCGTGTGTGAACTGGCATTACAAGAAAATCTCAACCAAAACGCAGAGCAGAAGATGACCAGCGTGAAAGTCGGCAGTTTATCGGTCAATTATGACAACCGTGCAACGATTGCCGATAGCAGTAACCGCTTTGATTATGTGCGACAACTGTTAGTCGCTTGGTTAGATCGCAGTAGCTTTGGCGTAGTGAAATTGGAGCGTGGCTAATGCAACTTTATCAAAACTTACAGCAAGTATCGACCAAGCTTATTCGCCAGTTTGGCAGCCCTTGTGTGATTTCACAAGTAAAAACGGGCAAATATAACCCCGAGACGGGCGAAGTGAGCCAATCAAAACGCCGTGTATCGGCATCCTGTTTATTTGATACGCTTGCCTATGATTTTAGCCGTCAGACCACGCATGCTGATGTTCAAGTGGGCGATGTGTTGATGTTACTCACTGAAAAAGCGGATGTGAACGACATTGTGTCGGTCAATGGCGAAAAGTGGCAAGTGATTCGGGTGCAGCCGATTCGTCCTGCACAACAAGCGATTTATTATCAAGCACAAGGAAGACGTTATGGGTAGATTTAGTGCCACGGTAGGGAATTTTGTGGATTCCGCATTATTGGCTCAAACACAAGGCTTTCGCAAAATTGCGTTAGATACCCTCAACAAGGTACAGAAGAAAACCCCTGTTGATAGTGGTGCGTTGCGACGTTCGTGGACGGTTGCCTTGAATGCTGTACCGAGATTACGATGGCAGCCAAATCGCCATTGCTCAGGCTCAGTTGTCCGATACGATAGTGATTGCGACGGATAAACCTTACGCCCCGATGCTGGAGTATGGGTTATATCCTAGCCCTTCCAAAACAGGGAAGACACAACGCGGTTATTCTGTGCAAGCCCCTCAAGGGATGATTCGCATTTCCGTGGATGAAATCAATGCGTATTATGCTCAACATTCAACGCTGTGAGGTAGGCAATGAAACCGCAAATCCGACGCATTTTAGAAAGTCATTTAGCAAAATTGGATGCTTTTCCGACCGCTTGGGAAGGCGTGAAAACAGAGCCTAAACTGCCTTATCAAGCGGTCTATTTAACGGTCAATACAGCAAAGACCAGTACGATTTCCGATAAACCGCTTGCGACAGAAACAGGCTTTTTGCAGCTCACTTTATTTTTTGACAACGGGCAAGGCACCAAAGCGATTGAGCAGAGAGCGAGTCAGCTACGCCAACATTTCTACGGCTTGAGTGTGGTTGAACCCCACATTCAGCTGATTATTCATCACCCACCGCAAATCGGTGGGCTTTTTTTATCAGGCAATAGCCTTGCATTGCCGATCACCATCCATTTTACCGCCTACGAATTGGAGAACTAATTATGGCAAACTCACAAGGGACACAGCGTTCGGTGGCACTGTCTAAAGAAACCACCTTCGGCACGAAACCTGCCAAAAATAGTGCGAAATTATTGCCTCGCATTGAAACTTCACTTAACGTTAATTTTGAGTCATTCCAGTCTGGAGAAATTCGCGACGATATGCAACGTGCGGCTTCGATTGTCGGGTTTGAAAAAGTCGAAGGCGATGTAAAAGGTGAACTTGCCGCAGGGCAATGGGCGTGGGCATTTGCGGCTGCTTTACGGGGTGCTTTTGGTGCTGAAGCGAAACCGCCGATTATCAAGAAAACCGCAAACGGGCAAGGTGAGAAAAACGGCAAGATTTTAGTTGTACCACAAATGGCACACACCACCGACAGCTTCACGATTGAAGATTGGTTTAAAGATATTGGTTTATCCCGTCAATATCTTGGTTGCCGTGTATCAAAATTATCACTGGAAGTGGAGCCGAATGGCATTGCCTCTGTTACCGTCACCTTTTTAGGGCAACGTGGTGAAGAAAGTGCAACGCAATATTTTACAAACCCACCGAATATCGCTCAATCAGGTAAATTAGCGGGCGTGAAAGGTTCGCTACAAGTGAATAAACAACAAATGGCACTGATTACCTCGTTTAAGCTCGATATTGATTTGAATGCATCCAGTGAAGCCGTGCTAGGGGCGACTTATGCTCCCGATGTGTTCATTGGCACCGTTGCCGTCAGTGGTTCGTTTACCATGTATCTGCAAAATAAAGCGATGATTGAT
Source organism: Haemophilus parahaemolyticus (assembly GCF_002015035.1). Taxonomy (GTDB): domain Bacteria; phylum Pseudomonadota; class Gammaproteobacteria; order Enterobacterales; family Pasteurellaceae; genus Haemophilus_A; species Haemophilus_A parahaemolyticus. Next base: position 360,991 of record NZ_MUXY01000001.1, read on the forward strand.
GCGGTACGTCTTGGCACTAACCTTTCACTTGCCTTGCGTATGGATGCAGAAACCGCGAACAACAGCGATTACATGGCGATTATTCTGCCAGCGATTAAAGTCACCTCTTCTGAAATTGACGACGGGGCAAAAAACTTAATGCAAACACTCAATTTTGATGCCTTCCCAGGGGTGTGGGATGCAGCCAGCACGATTGATGACCGCGTAAAAGTGGCTACGACAATGATTGTGCAAGATACGTTGGCTTAATACCTTTACAAGCGGTCAATGTTGACCGTTTTTTTGCAACATAAGGAAATTTTATGGACTTAAAAAACTTATCAAAATCAGCTTTAGCAGAAACCTTTACCTTTAACTTGCTTCATCCTGAAACGAGTGATGAATTGGGGGTAAAAATCAGTGTGGTGTCGGCAAAATCAGACAAGGCATTTGCCTACTTGCAGAAAAAACTGAAAAAAGAGCAATTGCGTGAAATTGAAAATGCCAAAAGTCGCAAGCCTCAATTAAAAGGTTTAGATGAATTACGCACAGAAACCTTAGAGCTTGCCTTAAGCCGCTTAGAGAATTGGGACGGTTTAGAGTGGGAAGGTAAACCGCTTGCCTTTAGCGAAGAGAATGCCCGTATAGTATTGAGTGAATGCGATTGGATGATTGACCAAATCCTTGAGCATTCCAACGATTTGGGAAAGTTCTTGACGGCTTAATTGACGACCTGCTGCGTTATGCCCAAAAAGAGTTTGAGCTGGATAAACATCCCAAAGAGAGTAAAGCGACCTTACGGGCACATTTACTCTCGCTATATGAGCAGACAGGTGAAATGCCCGTCGAGCTTGAAAATGAGCCACCGAACGATGCGGTGGCTTATTTATTGGGTTATTTCCAACAACTTTCCACGGCGAGACAGTGCGGAATGAGCTTGAACCCGCTGACTTTTACGGAAATAGAGGCGTGGGGCAGGCTCTATAAAATGAAGCTCGACAGTTGGGAAATTGATGTGATTAAGCAATTGGATTTAATTTATCTCAACACGCAAATGGAGCATTGATGGAAACCTTAAATTTTAGTCCTGATTATCAAGCGAGCAAAAAGCAAAGCCCGAAATTGAGTGAAGTTGATTTTGGCGATGGCTATACCCAATCTCGCCCGCAAGGGTTGAACCATAATCGAGCCACCTTTAGCCTAACTTTTAGCGGCAATATTGCCAAGATCAAGCAGATTGATGATTTCCTCACTCGCCACGGCGGCTATCAAGCCTTTCTCTGGACGCCACCTTTTGGTCAACAGGGGAAATATAAATGTAAAGAGCATCAAATTACCTACCAACAAAGCTATTGGCAACTGACTGGCGAGTTTGAGGAGGTCGTTTCATGACCGCAAATATCACTCCAACATTTCAGCTTGAACTGGCAAAGCTCGAACAAACAGCGTTGCTTGACTTATTCGAAGTCGATATGCGACAGCTTACGGGCAAGGATGGCAATCGTGGCGAGCTGTTCCGTTTTTATGCGGGCACGAATGAACTCACTCAGCCGATTATTTGGCAAGGCAACCGCTATACGCCCTTTGGCATCAAGGCAGAAGGCTTTGAAATGTCAGGACAGGGGGCGAGCAATCGACCCACGCTCACGGTCGTCAATTTTGATGGCTTTGTGACTGCACTCTCGAACAACTTCGAGCAATGCTTAGGTGCGATTGTACGCAGACGGCAAGTGTATGCCCAATTTTTAGATGCCGCAAACTTTAAAGCGGGTAATCGCAATGCCGATCCACAGCAAGAGCGAGTCAGTTATTACCTGATTGAGCAATTAACCACGCTCACGCAAGATATGGCGACCTTTACGCTGGCGTTGCCGACCGAAACTGATAATGCCTTGATTAACAAGCGAACGATTTTAGTCACGTGCCCGTGGGTGTATCGCTCAACCGAATGCGGTTATACGGGCAGACCTGTTGCAGATGAAAAAGACCAACCGACCACCGACCCCAAAAAAGATAAATGCTCAGGGTGCTTGCGGGGTTGTCAGCTACGTCATAACACCCTCAATTATGGTGGGTTTATTGGAGTCAATAAATTGGGGTAAGGTGAGATTTGTGAATAAGATCACATAACTTATGTTGTATGCTTGTCAAAAGTAGTTTAACATACACCATATAGCAAGGAAGCTCATCTTAGTGATGAGCTTTTGATATCTTAGGAGTTAATGATGAAAAAATTCACAAGCAACTTTGTAATAAAAAAGACTAATGACTTAGTTAATAAAATCTATGTAAGATTATTTCCATCAGAAATCCTTCCTGAAACAGTAGAGAATGGTCCATTAGTATTTCATAGAAATGGGAATGTTTCTTTAAATTATAATGATGAGCAAGTCAGAAATAATATTAAAAAACATATGAAATCACTTGAAAAAATCACGGTGGAAAAACATTAAGTGGCAATATTAATTGTGATGCTCATTTTAATTCTCGGATATTATTATTCGAGCAATTATCTTCCTGAGCGCTTTAAATTAAAGCGGAGTAGTGGTTGGGAATCTTATGTTTTATTAGGTTCTCATGGTGTTAAATTTGTTATTAGAGGAATCATTTTTACATTGGTTGTATTTGGATTCCTTTATATTGTTTCAGTTCTCTTAAATGTTCCTATCTATTTAGGCTTCCATTATCAACGGTTTTCTCTAGAAGATTATTTAATCACGGATATTTTAGAGATTAAAGTTTACTATTTACTGATTACACTAGGTGCTCTTTTAGCTTGTCGAACAGAACTTAACCAGAAAAAATTAGATACTAGTCAAATTTATCAAGAGATGAGTAGTGCCAATAATATTGTTAATTTACTTTTCTCTGCGATGAATTCTCAAATTCCAGTAAAGGTCTCGCTAAAATCGAAAAAAGTATATGTTGGTATTGTTGATGGTACACAGTTCTCTTCAGCAGACTTAGAAAATATTGTGATTATTCCTTATTTGAGTGGATATAGGCATAAAGATCAATTAAACATTATTTTTGATTGTAATTATTTATCAGTTTATCAAAAATACAATATTTCTCATACTGAAAGTGAAGATAAGTTAAATTTGAAATATTTTCGAAATGTGATTAGAGTATCAGAAATTGAATCAATATCACTGTTTGATATGAAGTATTTTGATGACTTTGAACGTATAAATGCAGAAAAAACAGAATAACCATCAATTTTATCGCCCATTTAGGTTTTCCTAGATGGGCTTTTTATTGGAAGCCAAGATGAAAATTCCTTATAAATTAAAATTTGAAATTCTTTACTATTGCCAAACCGCAGAGCCGAATGAAGCCTGCGGTTTTGTTATTTTAAGTTATCAGACAAGCAAACCCACCTTTTTACCTTGTGAAAACGTGGCAGCCGATCCGCTCAATTTCTTTGAGATTTCGCCTGAGGAGCAAATCGAGGCGGAAAAATTGGGGTGGATTGAGGCGATTGTCCATTCACACCCGAACGGCGAACCTGTGTTATCGCTTGCCGACCGTCAGATGTTCGCCCACACCGATTGCGATTGGCTGTTAGTCTGTGAGGGTAAATTGCAACGTTTCCCGAAAATTGACCCGCTTGTTGGCAGAACCTTTGAGCACGGCAAAACCGATTGCTACACGCTGTTTAAAGATTTCTACTTTTTAGCGGGTTTAGATATGGACGAGTTCAATCGCCCCGATGAGTGGTGGCACAACGGGCAAAATCTTTACTTAGATAATCTCGAAGGGCAAGGTTTCAAGCGGTTAGATGCTCAGGAAACTTTGCAAATTGGCGATGTGATTTTGATGCAGGTAGGGGCGAACGTGCCGAATCACGCGGGCATTTACTTAGGAGAACAGCAAGTATTGCACCACAGCCCCAAACGGCTTAGCAAGCGAGATTTATACGATGGCTACTGGCTCAAACATACGCACTCGATTTGGCGACACCACAATGCTGAACAGTTGGATTTTTCCATTCCGCTCGGCATTTTAGGTTAAATTGGAAAAATCTGGCTGTAACCTGTTGGCATTTTGACGGCAAGGCTGAGTTCACCGCCCATTTTCTCAATGTAGCGTTTAAGTGTAGAGAGTTTAACATCATTGCCACGCTGTTCAATCTGAGCAATCGCGGATTGAGATACACCTACGGCTTGAGCCATCTCTTTTTGCGACAATGCTAGGTTTTCACGAATCATCGCAAGCCCTGTTTCTAAAATCAGTTCATCGGACATCTCTTTGATTTTTTGTTGAGACTCAGGTGTTTCACGGGCAATCATCTCTTCAAGGGTGTACATTTTTTTCATCTTATTGCTCCAAACTTTGTAAGTAGTCGGTAAATTCTGCATCGGCGATTTTAATCATTCGCTCATAAAATTGTTTGTCGTTACTTTTATCCCCCGCACAGAGCACAATAGCTTGTCTAAGTGGGTCGAAAGCGAAAAACGCTCGCAACGGCTTGCCTTTATGCTGAATGCGAAGTTCTTTCATATTCGGATATTTTGAGCCTTTTATCGTGTCAGCATAAGGACGTGAAAGCTGGTAACCATACATTTTCAAGTTATTGAGCGATGCAAACACCGATTGACGAACATCTTCGGTTTGCTCAAGCAGCCAGAGATTAAATCGTTCAGTAGCGATTACCGTCCATTGAGATTGTTTTTTCATTTTGTGGTTTTATTGGGTAAGTTTTATCTTATTTTATAATGTATAGATTATATTTTCAATAAGATACAAATTATATCTAAGGAGATATATGATCAAGATTAAATTTTACGGCTCACTCAAGCGTTTTGGCACGGATTTTCAGCTGGATTGCCAAACGGTGGCAGAGGCGTTAAAAGCCTTGATGAGCCAACTAAAAGGACTGCGTCACATGATGCAAAAAGGGATGTATAAAGTCCGTATTGGTTCGCAATATTTAGAAAAAGGCTTGCATTACCGCTTGAGAGCGGGAATGACGGTGCATTTTACCCCAGTGTTAAAAGGGGCGAAACGTGGTGGTGTATTTGGCGTGATTGCGGGCGTTGCTTTGATTGGTGCGGCGGTGTTACTCGGTCCTGTGGGAGGGATTATCGCTTCACAAACGGCAATGATGTTAGGCGGAATGGGGGCATCTATGTTGCTAGGTGGGGTGGCACAAATGCTGACTAAAACGCCGAGTATGGGGAGTTTCAATGAGCAAGAGAAAAAATCTTCGACGGCATTCAGCGGGCTACAAAATCGGGTCGCACAAGGGCAAGCTATGCCACTGGCTTACGGGCGAATTTTGGTGGGGTCGTTGATTATCTCGCAAGGGATTGAGACCTTTGATGTGGTGTAAGAGAAAAAAATAACCCGAAGCATTCTTATACTTCGGGTTATTTTATGCCCAGTTTAAGTTGGGTCTACGATGGTTGATCGCACAATCTTTGAGGTAAGAGTTAATAAGCGTTTGATAAGGAATCCCTATTTCGGCGGAGAGTGATTTGAAATAATCGACAGACTCGTCATCAAGGCGAATCGTGATAACCTTTTTCGCTTTAAGTTTTGCGGCATAAGGATTACGCACCGCGTGGCTGAAATCATATTCTTCTTTCATCGTATTTGCTCCTGATATTGTTTTGTCTCTCGTAACGTTGCTCGTCTGGCTGAAATAATGCGAATATTTTGATCACGTTCACAATGAACAACTACTAAAGTTCGATTTTTTTCACTCAATCCGAGCAGTAAAAAGCGTTCTTCATCAAAAGAGTGCTCTGGGTCTGGCATAAATAAGGCAAAATCATCATAGAAAACGGTGGTAGCTTCTTCAAAGGTTACACCGTGTTTTCGGATGTTAATCTCTGCTTTATTACTGTCCCATTCAAAACCGTCAAGCTCAAACATATACCAAACCTATAAATATAATGTAAATACATTATAAATCTCTATTCTAGAAAGTAAAGTTAAAAGCAGGCAAATTATGGGACTATTCCGCAAAAAGAAAAAAGCACATACGCCCGTTGAGGCAAAAGAGAGTGGACGCAGTAAACAACGTATTAAAATTGTGGAAGTGCTTTCAGAAGGGGAAATTGAAGGTTTAGTAGACGGGTTAAAATCGGTCTATTTAGATAAAACTCCGATTGAAGCCAAAGACGGTTCGTACTATTTCAAAAACGTGGAAATTGAAGGGCGTGAAGGGACACAAACCCAAGAGGTCATGCAAGGCTGATCTGCCCCCCAAAAGTTGGACAATTAGTTAACTTAAATATTGAGCTCTGTATTGTACTGGGCTCAATCCATTGAAACCAAGTTTAATTCGTTTTTGGTTGTAATACACTAAATATTCTTCAATTTCAGCCTGTAATTCAGCAATTGAATGATAAGTTTGTGAGTAAAAACACTCTGATTTTAATATCGCAAAAAAGCTCTCAATCACTGCATTATCGTAGCAATTTCCTCGGCGACTCATACTTTGCACCGCTTTACCCTCCAACATTTTCCCCCATTCCGCCGTACCATACAATACACCTTGGTCGCTATGAATAATCGGACATTCTGTCGGTTTAAGCCGACTAAGCCCTTGTGCTAACATCTTTTTTACCAATGAAAACTTCGGGCGTGTTGCAAAGTTATAGGCAATAATTTCTCGGTTAGCCAAGTCCATCAACGGTGAAAAATAAAGCTTTTCTTGCCCAACATGAAATTCCGTTACATCCGTTACCCATTTTTGATTGAGTGCCGTTGCGGTAAAATCACGATTCAGTAAATTCGGGGCAATATGCGATGTTTTTCCTCGTTTTCCATGTCTTTTCTTGCGTAAAATGGAATGAATACCTAACTCGTTCATCAGCTTTAACACTGTTTTATGATTCAAATTAAAACCCATTTGACATAATTTACACGTCATGGGGCGATAACCATCTCGTTTTCTGTTCTTTTTATACAGCGATAAGATAGCCTCTTTTACCTCGTGATAATCTCGCTTAATCTCTTTATAGTAAAGTCTGCAATCCATTATCCCGAAGATGAAGCGAAATTAGTAAGTGGAGATTATGTTGTAGACACGAGCAATACCGATTTGGTTATTCAAGTAGGTAAGCAATATGCAGGCTGGGAAGTTAATGGCGTAAAAGTCAATGAAGAAGGGCTGTTGAAAGTACACCGTAGTTATAAGCAAGGAGATGTGGTGCAATTAACATTAACGTCGCCAGTAAAAGCCACTTCTGTTTTATACAACCGTGTGAAAGCAGTTGATTTAAATCGTTTTGTGTCTGTAACAGACTTTACATATAAATTTGAAAACAACACACTTAGCGAGTTAAAACTACACGGAGTGTTGGAAAATGGCAAAAAGATTTCACGCTATTTAAACCAAGAGACAGATTATGTACAAGTTCGTCAGTATTATAGCGATGGAGGTAGCTCTGTTCTTGATAGCTCATATCCTAGTGAGGGCAGTAATGTATTCTTCAGCCAAAATGGCGAAAAACCTAGCGAAGATTACCATATGCCTGAAGATATTGATTATATTGAATTTACTACCTACTATAACAATTTTTCTAAAACAATTACCCTACAAAATGAAACACCTAAAATTAAAGGTGTGGTGTTGGCTCATCTTGACGAGCTTTCTATTGAGCAAAATCAATCAGATGGGAGAATTGAGGCAATTAAATTAAAAGGCACAAATGCTAACGGTATGCCTGAGGAACGTTACCTTGAATATGGTCGAGATAAGTTGAAAGTAACGGCATTTGAGGAAGATGTCAACGGGCAGACGAGTGAATTTGTAACGATTGATACCAATGCAGGTATTGCATACAGTGAAGCCACCGACTTTATGGCAGAGGTAGATGAAGCTGATCCAAACTGTATTACAAACCCACCAAGAGGACGAGGTTTTGGTATAGACGAGACGAAAATTCGCTTAGACATTACGACTAAAGAGGGCTTTGAGCTTTCAAAAGAAGTCGAAAATTTCAAATGGGCGGAAGTTCATCAGTAATAAGCAGTCGTTGAAAACGGGGTGAATATTCAGCCCGTTTGTCTGAATAAATATGAGTGGTTAAAAAGTGAGTTTCGGAAAAATAGGTGAGGGTTCGGAAATGGAAGAAATAAAAAGATTGTAATGAATTGATTTTAAAATAGAAATTTTATTGCTATAAAATGAGATAATTTTATTTTATAATACTGCGATTTTTGTTTTCACTTCAAACAGAGGCAATTAAAATGAGCAAACCGATTTATAAACGCATTTTATTAAAATTAAGTGGTGAGGCTTTGCAAGGCGACGAGGGCTTCGGTATTGATCCTTCGATTTTGGATCGTATGGCACTTGAGATTAAAGAACTAATCGAAATGGGTGTGGAAGTTGGTGTCGTAATCGGTGGCGGTAATTTATTCCGTGGTGCAAAATTAGCGAAAGCGGGGATGAACCGTGTAGTCGGCGATCATATGGGGATGCTTGCAACCGTAATGAATGGATTGGCGATGCGTGATGCGTTGCATCGTGCGGATGTCAATGCGAAGTTGATGTCTGCATTCCAATTAAACGGGATTTGCGATACCTACAACTGGTCTGAAGCGATTAAAATGTTGCGTGAAGGTCGTGTAGTGATTTTCTCTGCGGGAACAGGTAGCCCATTCTTTACAACAGATTCAGCGGCTTGCTTACGTGGTATCGAAATTGAAGCGGATGTAGTGTTAAAAGCGACAAAAGTGGATGGCGTGTATGATAAAGATCCTGCAAAATTTGCTGATGCAGTGTTATATAATCAATTGACTTATGCTGAAGTGATCGACAAAGAGTTACAAGTTATGGACTTAGCTGCATTTACGCTTGCACGTGACCACGGTATGCAAATTCGTGTGTTTAATATGGGGAAAGCAGGTGCGTTACGTGAAGTAATTACGGGAACCACTGAAGGTACAACCATTTCTTAATTTTAATTTAGCTGTTTTAAATTTATTCAATCGAAGGAAAAATAGATGATCAACGAAATCAAAAAAGATACGCAACAGCGTATGGAAAAAAGCTTAGAAGCGTTAAAAAGCCACATTTCTAAAATCCGCACAGGTCGTGCACAACCAAGCCTCTTAGATGGCATTCAAGTGGAATATTACGGTGCGGCAACGCCACTTCGTCAATTAGCAAACGTGGTTGCAGAAGATGCTCGTACTTTAGCGGTAAACGTATTCGACCGTTCTTTAATCTCTGCAGTAGAAAAAGCGATTTTAACCTCTGACTTAGGTTTAAACCCATCTTCAGCGGGCACAACAATCCGCGTTCCACTGCCTCCATTAACAGAAGAGCGTCGTCGTGATTTAATTAAAATTGTAAAAGGTGAAGGCGAGCAAGGCAAAATTGCGATCCGTAACGTGCGTCGTGATGCGAACGATCAAATCAAAGCCTTGTTAAAAGATAAAGAAATCAGCGAAGATGAAGAGCGCAAAGCACAAGATGAAATTCAAAAAATTACAGATGGTTTCATCAAGAAAGTAGATGAAGTGTTGGGCGATAAAGAGAAAGAATTGTTAGATTTCTAATCAAATCTTAGGAAGGAAAAGTGGGTTTAACGCCCACTTTTTTATTTTAACGTTATTTAATTTTAACGATGGAAAAACAATACGCAGTCTTGGTGAGACGCGCTGCTATGTTTGCGATTGCGGTGGCGTGTTTTCTTATTTTATTAAAAGCCTTTGTTTGGTGGAAAACAGGTTCAATTACGATGTTGGCGGCGATGACCGACTCTGTGTTGGATTTATTTGCCTCACTGGTGAGTATGTTCGTGTTGAAATTTGCCTTGCAACCTGCCGATGAAAATCACGCTTTTGGGCATGGCAAAGCAGAATCGCTTGCGGCGATTGCTCAAAGTGCGTTTATTAGCGGTTCAGCGATTTTCATTTTACTGCAAGGCTTCCACAAACTGACTAATCCGCAACTGATTGAAGATTCTCAACTGGGGATTTTAGTCAGTATCGTCTCTATTATTGTGACCGCAGCGTTGGTTATTTATCAGAAAAAAGTGGTAAAGCTCACACAAAGCCCTGCCATTGAAGCGGATTCTCTGCATTACCAAACCGATTTGTTGATGAACGTAGCTATTCTGATTGCGATGGTGCTCAACTTATTTGGCTTGATTTATGCTGATGCGATTTTCGCCATTTTAATTGCCCTTTATATCGCTTTTAATGCCTTGAAAATGCTTTGGGAAGCGGTCAATATTCTGTTAGATATTGCATTGCCACCTGAAGAAATTGAGCAAATTGTAATGATCGCAACCAAACATCCAAACATTATTGGTATACATGATATTCTGACTCGTCGCTCAGGTGCGGTACGTTTTATTCAGATGCATTTGGAATTGGCAGATCATCTTACTCTGTTAGAGGCGCACGATATTGCTGATAGCCTTGAGCAGAAAATTTTGGAAGCATTTCCGATGTCGGAAGTGATTATCCATCAAGAGCCGACTTCAGTAGTGCAACAAGAAAGGGAAAAAGCCTAATGTATCAAGCCGTTGCTTATTTTAATTATGCAAATTTTGAAACCGATCCTGTTACTGTTATTTCTCAAATCATCAATCAGTGGCGTTACAATGGGCAAATTATTGGACGTGAATTTGGAGTAACTTATCATCAAGATCATTTCGAGGCGAGAGTGCCGATTCCTGAACAAGAAAGCCTATTGCCGAAATGGAACAATGAATGGGTGAATGAGGCGTTCCAACAAGCGGGCGAAATTGGCGTAGAATTTGCAGGTTTTGAAATCATCGGGCAGGATTATCAAGCAGATGAAACCAGCCGTGATGAACAGCCTGAATTTTTGATACTCTATACCACGTATTTGGATAGCTGCTCTCCGATTAAATCGGGTAATAGCTTAAAACCTGCACCACTTTATCAACTTTTACAACAAAATCCACCGCTTGCACAGGCGGTAATTAAATGGCAAGAGAGTTGGCAAGCGTGCGATCAGCTACAGATGAATGGCGGTGCATTAGAGCAACCGGCTCTTGCTGAAATTAGCGAATATCAGAGCAAACTGAGCCAACAAGGTATGGCACTTGCTCGTCAGATTGAACAAGAAGTGGGCGTACCTGTCTATTATTATCTCTACCGTTTAGGCAATGATGAACAAGTCGAACATCATCGCACATGCCCTTGCTGTGGTAGGGATTGGAAATTAGCTAAGCCATTGCACGAGATATTCTATTTTCAATGTAAACCATGTCGTTTGATTTCCAATTTGAGTTGGGAGTTGTTGTAAGGTATATGCTTACTTATAAATCACACTCTACGAATCTGGGAAGTTATAAAGAATTGGAGCCCTATAAGGGCTTATTTATACGTAGTCTAAGGGGGGAATCCCTAGGTATATAGGAAACAAAATGAAACTAGCAAAAAATGTATTTATCGTAAGCCTTGCCTTTCTTTCAGGCAGTACAATGGCAACCCAATGGGAAAAAATTCGCAAACCTATTTCTGGGCAACCGCAATCTATCGGTGGCTATAGCAACGGCTGTATTATCGGTGCTCAACCGTTGGCATTAAAGGGCGAAGGCTATCAAGTCATTCGTTCGATAAAAAATCGCTATTACGGGCATCCACAACTTTTAGATTACCTTACCAAATTAGGACAGCGAACAAAAGCTTCGGGACTTCCACCAATTTTAATTGGTGATATGGGAATGCCAGCAGGTGGGCGTTTTTCTGCAGGGCATGCTAGCCACCAAACAGGGTTAGATGCAGATATTTGGTTACGTTTTGGACCGATGGACGATGAAACAGCACGTGACCCAGCTGGTTTAGCAACATTGATGGTTGATCGAGATAGACAGATTGTCGATGAACGAGTTTGGACGCCAGGCCAGTTCAACTTAATTAAATTAGCCGCACAAGATAGCAGAGTGAACCGTATTTTTGTAAACCCTGCAATTAAAGTAAAATTGTGTAACATGGAAAAAGTAGATCGTGCGTGGTTACAAAAAATCCGCCCTTGGTATGGGCATGATTCGCACATTCACGTGCGTTTAAGCTGCCCGCAAGATGCAAAAAATTGTGAAAATCAAGCCGCTTTACCTGCAGGTGATGGCTGTGGGGCTGAATTGTATTCGTGGTTCGAACCAGCACCAAAATCAAGCACACCCAAATCAAAAGTCTTACCTGCCACATCTTATCAGTGCCAGATGATTCTTTCTTCACAGGGGTTAGAGTAGGCTACTATATCAGTTTGGTACCGTCAATTTTACCTTAATAAAAATGAAATACCCGGAAATCAATTGAAATAGAAAAGCCTTTGATCTGACCCCCAAAAGTTAGACTGTTATTTAAAGGACTGCTTTCGATATTGTATCGGACTCAGTCCTTTTAATTTTAATTGGATTCGTTCTTCATTATAGTACCGCACATAATCATTGATAACCTTTTCAAGTTCATCAATGCTAGTAAACGATTTTCCGTGAAAGCACTCCGTTTTCATTCGCCCAAAAAAGCTTTCCATTGCCGCATTATCCAAACAATTCCCTTTTCGAGACATACTTTGAGAAATCCTATTTTTCGCTAATAAGCGTTGATAGCTCGGCAATTTTTTAACCGCTTGTAACAGCATTTCTTGCACTAACATGCCATTTGGGTGACGACTTAATCCATAAGCAATCAGTTCATTATTAAAGCAATCTAAAATTGGGGAAAATAGCACTTTTCATCTTTCACGCTAAATTCGGTAATATCAGTCAGCCACTTCTCATTCGGTTTACTCGCACTAAAATCCTGTTGTAACAGGTTCGGTGCAATTTTGCCTTGTTCACCTATCTGCCGGAGAGAATGGTTTGAACAACACTATGTTTAAATTCAGGAGAGTAAATTCTTTTGCGGTGTAATACCGCTAATCCATGAGTGCCTGAATATTTGTATTGTACAATCCAACATCTAACGGTTTTTGCCGCTAAGTTGAAATGCTTTAATGTGAAAGCAAGATTTTCGTGATGTTCGAAATAGAAATTCACGACTTGTTGTTTGAAAAGTTGATTGTATTTAGTCATAAAAATCTGCACCTTAGTGAGTTGGTTGTTTAGTTCAACTTTTGGGGCGCAGATCAATTCAATGGAGATTTCTTTAAGAGACTTCTCTTACTGTTTAGGAATTTCCGCTCCTGATGAAAGCAAATCTTGAATATCCGATTTCAATACATCTGCTTTTGGTCCGTAAATCGCTTGGATGCCTGTGCCTTTGGCAATAAAGCCCATTGCACCAACTTGTTTCCATTCCGCTTCTTTGCCCACTAATTCTGGGTTATGAACGGTGATACGTAAGCGGGTCATACAAGCATCGACATTCGAGATGTTATCTTTGCCTCCCAGTAAGTTGATGATTTTCACCACTTGTTCACTGGCGTTTGCCACTTTTTTCTCGTCTAATGGTGCTTCGTCTGCATTTTTTGCATCATAGTTGCCGTTGCGGCCTGCGGTGGCAAGGTTAAATTTCTTAATCATAAAATTGGCGATAAAGAACATCACTACAGCGAATAAGATTGAAACCCAGATGAAGTTCACTAAATCCATTCCGATGCCCGCTTTAATTGCCATAGGCGTACGGGTTAAGAACTCGATGTTACCGAATGAATGCACGCGTAAGTCCACAATATCTGCCATCGCAAACGCTGCACCTTGTATTACTGCATACACAAGGTAAAGCGGAAGTGCCACAAACATAAACATATATTCGATTGGCTCGGTTACGCCAGTTAAGAACACTGCAAGGGCAGAAGATAGGAAGATCCCTTTGTACACTTTTTTCTTGTCAGCATCGACATTGATGTACATCGCAAGGGTTAAGCCCATTAAAATACCGCTTGAGCCGATCATTTGACCCACTTTAAAGCGAGCTGGAGTTACATTATTAAGTAATTCGTTGTATTGCACAATATCGCCTGAATCTTTTAAGTTGATGAGGTCAGAAATCCATGCGAGCCATAATGGGTCTTGACCGAATACTTGTTTGCCCGCTTGTGCACCGGTTAAGAATTCATAAGTGCCCCCTAATGAAGTGTAGTTCATTGGGATGGTGAGCATATGGTGCAAGCCGAATGGCAATAAAAGACGCTCTAACGTGCCGTACACAAATGGTGCAAGAATTGGTGCCGAGCTTTGTGAATTGGCAATCCATTCGCCGAAATGATTGATTCCTGTTTGTACGATTGGCCAGAATAAGGCTAAGAAAATCGCCACAATCACAGAGCGGAAAATCACCACAAAAGGCACGAAACGTTTACCATTGAAGAAAGTAAGCACTTCTGGCAATTTACGGAAGTTGTAGTAGTTGTTGAACGTGGTTGCACCCACAAAACCCGCAATAATCCCAACGAATACGCCCATATTTAAAGCGGGTTGTCCGAGAATATTTACGAAGTAATGTGCAACTGGAATCTCGCCTGCGAATATGGTGCTAACGTGTGCAGCTGGATCGCTTAACATTTCCAATTTCACACCAAAGAAATTACCCGTGATTAAGTTAATCAAGATAAACGCTAAGCCAGCCGCGAATGCACCGCCTGCACGTTCATTCGCCCAGCTACCACCAATGGCTAGCGCAAAAAGCAAGTGAAGATTACCAATAATCCCCCAACCAATTTGGGCAATAATGTTTCCCACCATCGCGAGCCAATGGGCATCGCTAATTAACGGCAATGAGTTACCGATACTAACCATTAAACCTGCGGCAGGCATAACGGCAATCACCACCATTAGGCATTTGCCGAATTTTTGCCAAAATTCAAAACTGAGCAGTTTTTTCATTTATATCTCCTACAATAAAAGCTCAACTTCTACACCAAAATGGTCGGATACAATCGGTTTATTTTTGTTATTAAAAATCACCTGACTGGATAAAACCCTTTGGGCTTGATTTAAAAAAATATAATCTAATCGCTTCTCTTGGTTATGTCCTTTCCAACCATCAATCGCTTTTTCTACCGTCACACCGCGGTCTTTTTGCTCGGCAAGTTCAAAGGTATCAAGCAAACCAAGCGATTGAATTTGTTGGTAAGATTGCAAATCGCCAATGGCATCGGTGTTGAAATCACCCATCAAAATTTTGAGATTGCCGCTTTGGCTGCGTTCGACAATGTTACGAATGTTGTCGAGCTGATTTTCGCCTTCGCAGTTTGGCAAATTGATGTGGCAAGAGTAGCAATCAATCCGCTTGCCTTGATATTCCACGGTTAAGCCGAGAATTTTGCGAGAAAGGATGGAATCAAGGCGTTGATGCTGGCTGCAATAAAACGGATCAACTTCGTACACAGGTAAGCGGGTTAAAAAGGCGATGCCTTCGTCATATTTGTCGTAACCGATGTGCGAGTTACTCCAAAAAAGTGAGTATTTTTGCTCTTCACTTTGGTTGATTTTATTGAGTAAAATGACACCGTAGTTATCTGCTTTCAATTCCCGCGAAATGGCAGGAGATGCCATCAATTGATTTACCTCCTGCAATGCAATTACATCATAGCCTTTTTCCACAATGGTATCGGCAAGAATGTCGATTTTTTCCGCTTGGTTATCTTCTAACCAAGCGTGTACGTTGAGGGTCAGTAATTTCATACCTTCCTCTTAGCCCTCACAGTGCCAGATGTCAGCGTTGTATTGCGCAATGGTTCGGTCGGATGAGAAGAAACCTGCTTTGGCAATGTTTTGTACCACTTTTTCGTTCCATCTATCTTGGTCTTCATAATCAGCAAGAATTTGCTCTTTCGCTTTTATATAAGCATCGAAGTCGATTAAGGTCATAAACCAGTCTTTATTCAACAATTCGTTGTAAAGACGAGTTAAGCGCGTTTCGTTGCCTAATTTCACAATTGCAGGATTCAGAATAAAATCAACCGCTTGTTGAATGTTTTTGTCCGCTTCGTAGTAATTTTTTGACACATAGCCTGCAGTTTCATAAAGCTTGATGATGCTTTCTGAATCTTTACCGAAGGTGTAAATGTTTTCCGCCCCCGCTAATTCCGCGATTTCCACGTTCGCCCCGTCCATTGTGCCAAGAGTTAATGCACCGTTTAGCATAAATTTCATATTGCCCGTACCAGATGCTTCTTTTGAGGCAAGGGAAATTTGCTCTGAGATATCGGTGGCAGGAATTAATTTTTCTGCCACGCTCACGTTATAGTTTTCCACTAGGAATACATTTAAATATTGATTTACTTCAGGATCGTTATTAATCAATTCTGATAAACAAAGAATTAAGTGAATAATATCTTGAGCAATAATATAGGCAGGCGCTGCTTTACCGCCAAAAATCACTGTGATTTTACGTTTTGGTAATTTGCCCGCTTTAATTTCAAGATATTTATGAATCACATAAAGTGCATTCATTTGCTGACGTTTATATTCGTGGAAGCGTTTAATTTGCGTATCAATAATAGAATGTTCGTCTAATTCAATACCTTTATTTTCTTTCAGGTATTTTTTCAATGCGAGTTTATTATTAAATTTAATTTCCGCTAATTTTTGATGCACCGCTTTATCATTTTTAAATGCTAATAATTTTTCTAACTCTGTAGCATCGTGCAAATAACCTTCGCCAATTAATGCTTTAATATAAGCAGCTAATTCTTGGTTTGAAAATTCTAACCAACGACGGAACGTAATCCCATTAGTTTTATTATTGAATTTTTCAGGATAAATTGCATAGAATGATTTTAATTCTGAATTTTTTAAAATTTCGGTATGCAATGCTGCTACGCCATTCACCGAATTAGAGAAGTGAATATCCATATGTGCCATATGCACACGTTTGTGTTCATCAATAATTTGCACCGCAGGGTCTTTATAGGCTTTGCGAATTAATTGATCTAATTTTTTAATAATTACCACAAGGTGCGGAACCACTTCATTTAAATAAGCTAACGGCCATTTTTCTAAGGCTTCTGCAAGAATTGTGTGGTTGGTATAACCCACCATATTACGGACAATTTCTACCGCTTCATCAAATTTCAAATGATGTTTTTTGGTTAATAAACGAATTAATTCAGGAATCACCATTGAAGGGTGCGTATCATTAATTTGCACATAAGCATAATCTGCTAAATCGTGTAAATTACTGCCACGTTCAATCGCTTCATCAATTAACAATTGTGCTGCATTCGATACCATAAAGTATTGTTGATAAATACGTAATAACTCGCCATTTTTATCAGAATCATCTGGGTAAAGGAATAACGTCAGATTTTCTTTAATTCTGGTTTTATCAAATTCGATGCCAGTTTCAATAAGATTATAATTTAAGGCTTGAATATCGAATAAATTCAGATAGTTTTTGCTCTCCTTTTTATAGCCTAAAATATCTATACGATCTAATTTAGAGGTTAAAGTAAAGTGTTTGAACGGCACTTCATAGCTGATTTCTGTTGGAATTAACCAAGAATTCTCTTCAATCCAATTATTTGGCTCTGCGTGCTGTTCATTCTTTTTAAATACTTGTTTAAATAAACCGCAGTGATAATTTAAGCCCACGCCTTCTGCGTTCAAACCTAAAGTGGACATCGAATCAATAAAGCAAGAGGCTAAACGACCTAAGCCACCATTTCCTAAAGACGGCTCGGGTTCAATATCTTCAATATGGCTTAATGATTTCCCCGCTTCAGCTAATTCGACTTTGATCTCTTGATAAATTCCAAGGTTAATTAAGTTATTTGATAATAATTTACCAATTAAAAACTCCGCTGAAATGTAGTAAACCTTGCGTTTTGCGGTATTTTTTGGCTTATCCGCAGAAATTTCTTTGACGTAATTTAATAATTGAACGTAAATTTCACGATCACTAAGTTGTTCTAATGTTTTATGAGTAGTGGTTTGTACGAAGGTACTAAATTGGGTCATTGTAATGTTCCTTTTTAAAATTAAGAATTGTGGTGCATTTTACTCTAAACTGATTCTCAATCAATTACTTTTACGTAAAAGTCAGTTTTTTTATATGAAATTGTGATGTGGATCACGTTTTTACGTATAACTTATCTGGTTTTATGGTATGCTATAAAACATATAAAGGAATAACGAATAGAGTAAGCATAAAAGAAAGGGTAAAAATGAGTAAATATAAGCAAGTTTATAGTGAAATTAAAACCCAGATTAGCCAAGGACTTTTAGCACCTAATCAAGAATTACCGAGCGAAAATGAGCTGATGCAAAGCTATGGTTTTTCTAAGGATACCATTCGCAAGGCATTGTCTTTGCTTGAAATGGATGGCTATATTCAGAAACAACAAGGCAGAAATTCCATTATTTTAGAGCGTGATTTATTAAAATTACAACCGCTTTCTGAACTTAAAACGATGAGTGAGCTAAACCATAAATTTACCCATCAAGTGAAAACGCTCCTTTCTAGCTTATATATTGTGCAAGGCGAAGAGACACTTATGCGGATCTTTAATGTAAATGATCAAATAGACTTTTACCGTATAAGTCGCCATCGTGAAATAGATGGCGAAGCTGTGGAATATGAGATTTCTTATTTTGATCGACGGATTGTGCCTTTTATTAGCCGTGAAATTGCTGAACAATCTATCTATCGCTATTTAGAAAATGAACTTGGCTTGAAAATTAGCTATTCTCAACGGGAAATTAGCTTCCGTTATGCTAATGATGAAGAAAAAGAGAAAATGGATTTAGGTGAATATGATATGGTGGTTAGTGTTACCAGCACAACTTATTTAGCTGATGGTCGTCCATTTCAATACGGCAGTATTAGTTATCGCCCAGATAAAATTACCTTTGCTTCAACGGCAAAACGCTATGTTTAGCCCTAAAAAACCGCTCGAAATAGCGGTTTATTTTTAGCTAGATTTTGCAAATCTCTCTTTCAAAATTCCTTCCAATACCGTGATTTGAGCACTTATCCTCTTTTAGACTGTTTCAGGAATCTGCGGTAAATTCACGGCTTCCACCGAGCCTAATGCTTTCGCTTTTTGATAAAATGCTAACTTATATTCTAGTAAGTCTAAATAGCGTTTTAATTCGGCAATTTGACACTTCACATTTTCTGTTTGATTTTCAAATAAGGAAAGGCGTTCTTCAATAGTATCGTCGCCAAGAATAGTACACTCAGCGAAGCGTTTGATGTCTTTTAAGCTCATTCCCGTATTCTTCAAGCATTGCAATAAACTCAACCATTGCAAATCGTTATCGGTAAAACGGCGATTACCGTATTCATCACGTCCGACATTAGGTAACAAGCCTTCTTTGTCATAAAAGCGTAAGGTGTAGGCGGAGATACCGATTTTTTCAGCAGCTTTAGCGGTGGTGTAAGTCATTTTTTCTTCTCTCTAAACAAAAATGGTAAAAAACACTTGCTTTAGAGTGAACTCTAAAGTGTAAACTGTTGCTATCTTGCTTAGGCAAGGCAACTTTGTCAATGAATTAAGAGGAAAAACAATGGAAATTAAACAAATCAACTCAACCATCAAATCTCGTGCAGCGGTGGCATTCGCCCCAAATCAACCCTTACAAATTGTGGAAATCGATGTAGAAATGCCTCGCAAAGGCGAAGTGTTAATCCGCAATACTCACACGGGCGTGTGCCACACCGATGCGTTTACGTTATCAGGAAGCGATCCTGAAGGGGTATTCCCTGTGGTGCTAGGACACGAAGGTGCGGGTGTGGTTGTCGCGATTGGCGAAGGTGTGTTAAGCGTAAAACCAGGCGATCACGTTATTCCGCTTTACACCGCTGAATGTGGCGAATGTGAGTTTTGTCGTTCAGGTAAAACCAACTTATGCGTCTCAGTGCGTGATACACAAGGTAAAGGTTTAATGCCAGATGGCACGACGCGTTTTTCTTATCAAGGTCAGCCGATCTATCACTATATGGGCTGTTCAACCTTCAGTGAATACTCAGTTGTTGCCGAAGTATCACTGGCAAAAATCAACCCAGAAGCGAACCACGAACAAGTATGTTTACTTGGCTGTGGCGTTACCACAGGTATTGGTGCGGTACATAACACAGCAAAAGTGCAAGAAGGCGACTCTGTTGCCGTGTTTGGCTTGGGCGCGATTGGTTTGGCTGTGGTGCAAGGTGCGCGTCAAGCCAAAGCGGGTCGCATTATCGCTATTGATACTAATCCTGCAAAATTCGAGTTGGCAAAACAGTTTGGTGCAACGGATTGTTTAAATCCGAACGATTACGATAAACCAATCAAAGATGTGTTGTTAGATATTAATAAATGGGGCATTGACCATACCTTTGAATGTATCGGTAATGTAAACGTAATGCGTCAAGCATTAGAAAGTGCACACCGTGGTTGGGGACAATCCATTATCATCGGCGTAGCGGGTGCAGGACAAGAAATTTCAACGCGTCCGTTCCAATTGGTAACAGGCCGAGTTTGGAAAGGCACGGCATTTGGCGGTGTGAAAGGCCGCTCTGAACTGCCGAAAATGGTGGAAGATTCAATGAAAGGCGACATCCAGTTAGAACCGTTTGTGACTCACACAATGCCACTCGATCAAATCAATGAGGCCTTTGAGTTAATGCACGAAGGTAAATCGATCCGCACTGTTATTCATTACTAAGGTACGTTATGAAACTGATTGAACAACATCAAATTTTTGGCGGTTTACAGCAAGTTTGGGCGCATAATGCCCAAATGTTGCAATGCGAAATGAAATTTGCCGTCTATTTGCCAAATAATCCAGAAAATCGACCGCTTGGCGTAATTTATTGGCTTTCAGGCTTAACTTGTACAGAACAAAATTTCATTACTAAATCGGGCTTTCAGCGTTATGCGGCAGAACATCAAGTAATTGTGGTTGCCCCCGATACCAGCCCGCGTGGAGAGCAAGTGCCGAACGATGCAGCTTACGATTTAGGGCAAGGTGCGGGTTTTTATCTTAATGCGACCGAGCAGCCTTGGGCGACGAATTATCGGATGTATGATTATATCTTGAACGAATTGCCAGGTCTGATTGAAGTAAATTTCCCTACCAACGGCAAACGTTCTATTATGGGACATTCAATGGGTGGACACGGTGCATTGGTATTAGCACTGAGAAACCAAGAACGTTATCAAAGTGTTTCTGCCTTTTCGCCTATTTTGTCGCCAAGCCTTGTGCCTTGGGGAGAAAAGGCCTTTATTGCTTATTTAGGGGAAGATCGTGAAAAATGGCAGCAATATGATGCCAGCTCGCTTATTCAACAAGGCTATAAAGTGCAAGGTATGCGTATTGATCAGGGCTTGGAAGATGAATTTTTGCCGACACAATTGCGTACCGAAGATTTTATCGAAACCTGTCGTACGGCAAATCAACCGGTCGATGTGCGCTTCCACAAAGGCTACGATCATAGCTATTACTTCATCGCCAGTTTTATTGGTGAGCATATTGCCTATCATGTAGCATTTTTGAAGTAACTAAACGGTAGCTGTTTCCAAAGCTTTTCGATGAGCAGGTACGGTTAATTGACAAATAAGTATCTAAAAATATGACTGTAACTGTAGTAGTGTGCTAGCAAGGTTGGAATAGAGAGAAGGTTTTTATCCAGATATCGGCTATGCAAAAAATCTGCACCTTAATTAGTTGATTGCTGAGTTCAACTTTTGAGGGCAGATTTTTATCTGATGCTTATATATTATTTTACAACTTCAAATGAAATATTTTTAAATACGTAGTTACCTATTTGTACTTCCATTTCATATTTACCAATTGGATCTGATTTATCAAATTTCCAACAACGAGTGATATTTTCTTTATCTTTTGCAATAACATCACCAACAACTAAGAAACTTTTTTTGTCTTCTGATGCGGTAACACTCATTCCTTCAGAGGCGAAATTGGTTGGTGCAGGTGCATAAAATGCTTCTGCAACGCGCATTCTACCTGTTAACGGTACATTGAGGGAGCTCCAACAAAGTCGTTGATTTTTGCTGTGAGAAATTTTATTACCTTTTACAGGACGCGGAGATTTTGAGCTAAAATCATATACGTTTAAAACTACTGCAGGCTGACCATTAGTAGGATCTGCAACTTTGGTTTCTGTTTTAGGTGCTGCTATTGCAGTTGCAGAAACAAGTGCTAGTGTTGCAATCATCATTTTTTTCATTTAATTTTCTCCGTTTTATCTAATTGATTCTGTTGATATTTTTCTCTTAACTGATTCGCGACAATTTGAATTGCTTGTCCCATACTGATGCCTTGTTGTGCAAGTTTCTGGATTTTTTCAACCGCTTCTTGTTGTTGCTCATGCGTTAATGAAAGTAATGCATTATCCATTTTGTTTCTCTTTTTGTCTAATAAAAATACACAAATAGTAATGTAAATATTTGTTATTATAATTCAATCACTTACACATCTCAAATTTATCTCATTTCCGAAACCTTTCCATTTTTTCCGAAACTCATTTGTTAACCACTCATATTTATTCAGCCCGTTTGTCTGAATAAATTAGAAAAGGAATAATAACGACAAACAAACAACATTTAAAGCTGCACCATTGCCATTTATAGGTCAGAAACGCATGTTTCTCAAGCACGTCAAAACCGTGTTAGACAAACACATTGATGGAGAGGGTGAAGGTTGGACGATTGTGGACGTATTTGGTAGTAGTGGTTTATTAAGTCATACAGCAAAACAGCTCAAACCAAAAGCAACTGTGATTTATAACGATTTTGATGGCTACACCGAGCGATTAAAGCACATTGACGACATCAACCGATTACGCCAAATTATCTTTAATCACTTACACGGTATTGTACCAAAAAATGGACGTTTAAGCAAGGAAGTTAAGGCTGAAATTATCAATAAAATCAACAATTTCAAGGGTTATAAAGACCTAAATTGCTTGGCTTCTTGGTTGCTATTTTCAGGTCAGCAAGTTGGTAGTTTTGAGGCATTATTTGCTAAAGATTTCTGGAACTGTGTTCGCCAAAGTGATTACCTCACGGCTGATGGCTATTTAGATGGCATTGAGATTGTCAGCGAGTCATTTCATAAACTGATTCCACGCTATCAGATCCAAGAAAAAGTGTTATTATTGCTTGATCCGCCTTACTTATGCACGCATCAAGAAAGTTATAAGCAATCTACTTACTTTGATTTGATTGATTTTTTACGCCTAATCAACCTCACCAAACCGCCTTATATCTTCTTCAGCAGCACGAAAAGTGAGTTTATTCGCTATCTAGACTATATGCAGGAGAGCAAGACAGATAATTGGCAGGCGTTTGAGGGATATGAGCGAATTGTGGTTAAAGCATCTGCTTCCAAAGATGGGATTTATGAAGATAATATGATTTATAAGTTCTAAATTTAAACCCTCTTTAAAGCCAATTTAAAGAGGGTTTTTGCATTTTATTTTGTGAGCTTACACCACCAATTTTAAAACCAACCACGTAATAAAAGAAAAATGGTACAGCGACAAATCATGTCGTATAAGTTTGACAAAACACTGCTATACTATGCCAGATATATCCTAGATGAGAAAATTTTATGAACAAAAACTTACAAACTACGCCTAGAACAAAGAAAGCTAAACTTGCTTGGTGGAATGATCTTGATAAAAAATGGAAAGAACTATTTATAAATTGTGTAGAAGATAATATTGATAGAGAGTTGCATGATTTATTATATGACTCCTCATCTATAGGAGATGAATTAAAAGAAAAAGAACGCATTTTAACTAAACGCTGGGACGGATTTTTTAAAAAAGAAAATAATTCTAAAGAATTATGTTTCTCGGATAAATTTTATGATATTAGAGACAACCCGATTAATTATATTAATTATTTAGTCAAAATAAATATTATAACAGAGATTCCTGAATACTATCCCTATGATATTCCAGATTCCAAACTTAAAGAGAAAGATATTTCTCCGCTCTCTTTTCTTATTCATTTAAAATATCTCAATTTCTCAGAGAATAGGGTGAGAGATCTTTCCCCTCTAAAAAACCTAAAGAAATTGAAAAATCTAAACTTTTATCGAAATTGGGTAAAAGATGTTTCACCATTAGCGAATCTAAAACAATTAACCTATATAGATGGTTCCTGTAACCATATTAATGATCTATCACCATTAAGTATACTTAGCAAGTTAGAATATTTAAATTGCAACGCTAATAGAATAGAAAAATTATTCGATAAAAATCATTGCTTAGTAAATTTAAAAGAGTTAGATCTTCGTAATAACAATATTACTGACATATCCAGCTTAAGTACAATGAAAAAATTGATAAAACTAAATTTAGATAATAACCCAGAAAATTATTTCTATCCTAAAAAAAGAGGAATTAAAGGTATCACCTCTATTAAATCTTTACAGGAACTTAAAAATTTAACTTTCTTAAGTCTTAGAGGTCATTTAATCTATGATATCTCACCATTGGATAAACTAACTAAACTTGAGTATTTAATTTTAAGTAAAAATAAAATTCATGATATATCTTATTTAGCCAAGCTAAAAAATTTAACTAATTTAGATATTTCAGGTAACCTAATTAGTAAAAATGATATAAAATGGTTGAAAAAACGGCTTCCAAAATGCAAAATTATCTCTGACCATTAAAAATATGGGGCGTTACTCCGCCCCATACTTACTTTAATAAATCATTTTGGGACTGTACTAGATAACTAGACCAAACACCCCTTAATTCACTATTGTTAAAACGCCATTCACATTCCTTTAAATATAGCTCAAAATACTCTTGGGAATGTCATTAAACTTCCGCAAATGGCGTTTTGCTTGATTTCAAAAATTCTCAATTCCGTTTATATGGTTATGATTTTCAGCAAAATGCGTGCTGTAATTGAGGCGAAAATGGCTAAATTCACTGATATCAAGCACATCATAACTACGAAAGGTATCCGTATGCTATCAGGCTTAACTTTCTCTCGGATAATTGGCAATAATGTCTCTGATTGCGCATTAGGGACGACGATGCTATAAACGTTGCCATTTCGTTTGAGAAGCCCAAATACCGCGATTTTTCCCACGGCGCCGCAACGACGTTTACCTTTCCGAGTACCCTAAATAGGATTTTTAGTCGTTATTTAGTACAGTCTCTAGTTTAATTTTGTAAAGGAAAAGTAGTTTTTTGAGACGTATTTGAATTTTCCGTTTACCCATTAAGTAGGGAGAAAATGTTTTGAAAATGAAGTTTATGTATGTAATTATGTGATTTATAAGATTATTTTGCCTACTGTCGTAGGGCTCTATTTTCTGATAGAATATGCCTAATTTTTTCTTTTAAAAGGGATGTTTTTATGACACAACCATTAAGCGTGGTGATTTTAGCTGCGGGCAAAGGTACGCGTATGTATTCTGATTTACCAAAAGTATTACACCCAATTGCGGGCAAGCCGATGGTAAAACACGTTATTGATACGGTCAAACAACTTGATGCACGCCAAATCAACTTAATCTACGGTCATGGTGCTGATTTATTAAAAGATCGTTTAGCTTACGAACCTGTGAATTGGGTTTTCCAAGCAGAACAGCTTGGCACAGGACACGCAATGCAACAAGCCGCCCCTTTCTTTGCTGATGATGAAAATGTGTTAATGCTTTATGGCGATGCGCCGTTAATCCAAAAAGAAACATTAGAACGCTTAATTGCAGCAAAACCTGAAAATGGGATCGCACTTTTAACGGTGAAATTAGACAACCCGACGGGCTACGGTCGTATTATTCGCGAAAATGGTTCTGTGGTCGCGATTGTGGAGCAAAAAGATGCCAATGAAGAGCAGCTGAAAATCCAAGAAGTGAATACAGGCGTGATGGTGGCAAGCGGTGCGAGTTTCAAAAAATGGTTGGGCAATTTAAATAATAACAACGCACAAGGTGAGTATTACATTACCGATGTGATTGCAATGGCAAATGCAGAGGGCTTCCAAGTGCAGGCTGTTCAAGCTACAGAATATATGGAAGTAGAAGGTGCAAATAATCGTTTGCAACTAGCTGCATTAGAACGTTTCTATCAGAAAAAACAAGCTGAAAAATTGATGCTTGCAGGTGTGACTTTACTTGATCCAAACCGTTTTGATATTCGCGGAACGATTGAACACGGCAAAGATGTAACCATTGATGTGAACGTGATTTTAGAAGGCTCGGTGAAACTGGGTAACAACGTGAAAATCGGTGCAGGTTGTGTGCTGAAAAACGTAGTAATTGGCGATAACGTGGAAATCAAACCTTATTCTGTGTTGGAAGATTCTGTGGTGGGTGCGAAATCAGCGATTGGTCCATTCTCACGCTTACGCCCAGGGGCAGAGTTAGCCGAAGAAGCACACGTGGGCAACTTCGTGGAGATCAAAAAAGCGATCGTCGGCAAAGGCTCAAAAGTGAACCACTTAACTTACATTGGCGATGCAGAAATTGGTAGCAATGTAAATGTAGGTGCTGGTGTGATTACTTGCAACTACGATGGTGCAAACAAATTTAAAACCATCATCGGCGATGATGTATTCGTTGGTTCAGACAGCCAATTAGTTGCCCCTGTTGAAATTGCCAAAGGTGCAACCATTGGTGCCGGTGCAACCATCACCAAAAACGTGGGTGAAGGCGAATTAGTGATTACCCGTGTGGCACAAAAACATATTCAAGGTTGGAAACGTCCGACCAAACAGAAATAATCCCCCAAGCGGTCGAATTTTCTATATAATTTGCAAAATTTTTTAAAGAGGAAAAATTATGGGTTTTTTAACTGGTAAACGCATTTTAATTACAGGTTTAGCAAGCAATCGTTCAATCGCATACGGTATTGCACAAGCGATGCACCGTGAAGGGGCAGAACTTGCGTTCACTTATTTAAACGATAAATTAAAAGGTCGTGTAGAAGAGTTCGCAAAAGAGTTCGGTTCAGACATCATTTTACCGATGGACGTGTCAGAAGATCAAAACATCACAGATTGTTTCGCACAATTAAGCCAACGTTGGGAAAAATTTGACGGTTTCGTTCACTCAATTGGTTTTGCACCAGCAGACCAATTAGATGGCGACTATGTGGCAGCAGCAACGCGTGAAGGTTTCCGCATTGCACATGACATCAGTGCATACAGCTTTGTGGCAATGGCACAAGCGGCTCGCCCATTCTTAAACCCTAACTCAGCATTATTAACCCTTTCATACTTAGGTGCTGAGCGTGCAATTCCTAACTACAACGTAATGTGTTTAGCAAAAGCGTCATTAGAAGCAAGCACACGCGTAATGGCAGCAGATTTAGGTAAAGAAAGTATTCGTGTAAATGCGATTTCTGCAGGTCCAATCCGTACTTTAGCAGCTTCTGGTATTAAAGACTTCAAAAAAATGTTGTCTAATTTTGAGAAAACAGCTCCTTTACGCCGTACTGTAACGATTGAAGATGTGGGTAACTCAGCTGCATTCTTATGTTCAGACTTAGCTGGTGGTATCACAGGTGAAGTGGTTCACGTAGATGCAGGTTTTAGCATCGTGGCAATGGGTGATATTAGTGCGGAATAATTGCCTAAGTTGAACTAAAATTAACCATTTTTGCCCGCCCTTGTACAGGGTGGGCTTTTTATTAAGAGAGAATTATGTTTTCAAACAATCCCCTTTTGACTCAATTAAAACAGCAAATGGAAGCTAATAAAGAATATGCAGAAGGACGCGTTAAAGCGACCGATAAATCTTACGGCTTTTTAGAATGCGAAAAAGAGAGCTTTTTTATTCCGCCTACGGAAATGAAAAAAGTGATGCACGGTGATACTGTAAAAGCGGTGGTAAAACGTGAGGGTGATAAGGCTTCAGTAGAAATTGATAGCTTAATTGAACCAATGTTAGACCGCTTTATTGCTCAAGTTCGCTACAATCGCGAGGGTAAATTACAGCTTGTAGTGGATCATCCAAGCATTAAAAATATCATTTCAGCCAATACACACAAAAGTGTAAAAGAAAAATTGGAAAACGGTGATTGGGTTGTGGCACAACTTAAAACCCACCCATTGCGTGATGATCGCTTTTTCTTTGCTCAAGTGACGCAATTTATTTGCCACGAAAGCGATAATTTCGCCCCGTGGTGGGTAACGTTGGCTCGCCACGAACAACCGCGTGAGCCTGTGGCAACCGAGAAACGTTATAGTTTAAATGATGAATTAACACGTCAAGATTTAACCGATCTTTATTTCACCACCATTGACAGCGAAAGTACGCAAGATA
Organism: Haemophilus parahaemolyticus; assembly: GCF_002015035.1. Classification (GTDB taxonomy): domain Bacteria; phylum Pseudomonadota; class Gammaproteobacteria; order Enterobacterales; family Pasteurellaceae; genus Haemophilus_A; species Haemophilus_A parahaemolyticus. The sequence goes on from NZ_MUXY01000001.1 coordinate 389,100, forward strand.
TGGACGATGCTTTGTTTATCAAGCCAATTGAAGAGAATGGTACACAAACGGGCTGGCGTTTGGTGGTAGCTATTGCCGATCCAACAGCGTATATTCCAGAAGATTCAGCGATTGAAAAAGCGGCTCGCCAACGTTGTTTTACCAACTACTTACCTGGTTTTAACATTCCAATGTTACCGCGTGAATTATCGGATGACCTTTGTTCGCTTGTGCCTAATGCGAAACGCCCAGCGTTGGTGGGTTATATCGAAACCGATTTAGCGGGCAATATTAACAAAGAAGTGGAGTTTGTTTCAGCTTGGGTGGAGAGCAAAGCAAAATTGGTCTATGACCATGTTTCAGACTATTTAGAAGGCGTTGAAAATGCGTGGCAGCCTGAAAATGAACACGTGAAACAGCAGATTGACTGGTTGCATCAATTCACGCAGGCTCGCATTAACTGGCGTAAAGAAAATGCCTTGATGTTCAATGAGCAAGGCGATTATTCATTTGAGCTAAATGAAGATGGTTCTGTGCGTGAAATTCACCTTGACTTCCGTCGTATCGCCAACCAAATCATTGAAGAGTCGATGATTATTGCTAACATCTGTGCTGCACAATTCTTGGCAAATCACGCCAAAACGGGTGTATTCAACACCCATGCAGGGTTTGAACCAAAAAATATGGAAGCCGTTAGAACCTTCTTGTTAAATACTTTAACTGATGAGACCACAGCAGAGGATCAACTTGCTGAGCTTAATGATCGTTATTCTGCAGAAAAATTGGCAACATTAGAAGGATACTGTGCAATGCAACGTGATGTGCGTGAGTTCCCAGAAAACTTCTTGGAGCTACGTTTGCGCCGTTATCTCACTTTTGCAGAATTTAAAGCGGAAGTTGCTCCGCACTTTGGCTTGGGAATCAGCCATTACGCGACTTGGACCTCGCCAATCCGTAAATATGGCGATATGGTAAACCACCGTTTAATTAAGCAAGTGTTGGCAGGCAAAGAGATCAATTGCGTTGAGCAGAGTATTTTAGACCGCTTGCAAGAAGCACGTAAGCAAAATCGAATGGTCGAGCGTGATATTGCCGATTGGTTATACGCTCGCTACTTACATCCGATGGTGGAACAAGCGGTCGAATTTGAGTGCGAACTTGCAGATGTTTCACGTGGTGGCTTACGTGCAAAAGTAATTGACAACGGGGCTTCTATTTTCGTGCCATTTTCAACACTTCACGATGAGAAAACTGAAATGGATTTCCGCCCTGAGGAATTAGCGATTTACATTAAAGGGGAGAAAGCTTACCAAATCGGGCAGAAAGTGAGAGTAAAACTCACCGAAGTACGATTAGATACCCGCTCAATTGTAGGGCAAGTAGTTGAGTAATAAGTTGATTTAAAATATACAAGCGGTTGATTTTTGTAAGAGTTTTACGAAAATGAACCGCTTATTTTTTGGAGAGTATAATGGAGTTTTTTATTCAAGGTCTAATTGTTTGCTTCGGTTTGATTGTTTCCATTGGGGCACAAAATGCTTTTTTACTTAAGCAAGGCATTTTAAAACAGCACGTTTTTGCTGTTGCATTAATTTGTTTTCTAGGCGATGTGTTTTTGATGACGGTTGGTGTATTAGGGCTTGGAGAATTGATTAGTCGATTACCTGTTGTGAGCTTGCTTCTAGCTATTCTTGGAGCTGTTTTTCTTTTTACGTATGGAAGTCGATCTTTTCTAAATATATTTAAAGCAGATGGAGCTTTAACGCAGAGTAGTGAAAATATAACAAGTTTAAAACGTATCTTGATGGTTACTTTTGCGGTTACGTTTTTAAATCCGCACGTTTATATTGATACGGTAGCGATTTTAGGTGCGATTGGAGGAAAACTCGCTTTCAGCGAGAAAATTGCTTTTTTATTTGGAGCATTAAGTTGCTCATTCATTTGGTTTTTTGGGATAGGTTATGGAGCGGGATTTTTTGCTCCTTACCTTGCTAAACGCCGTACTTGGCAGATACTAGATTTTATTACGGGTGTGATAATGTTTGTGATTGCAGCAAGTCTTGTCATGTATGCTTGGCGTTTAATAATGCAACTTTAAGTAAAGTTTATCTTAAAACGTCCAAATTATTCGTTGAAATAAATGCCTATTTTTTGCTATATTATACGGCAATTTTTGGATCGCTTTGGAGCGGTCGGTGGTGCGTGAATAACAATAAATAACGGATTTCTTTTTATGTTTAAAAAATTTCTTGGATTATTTTCTAACGATTTATCAATCGATCTTGGTACAGCAAATACGTTAGTTTATGTAAAAGGGCAGGGTATTGTGCTTGATGAACCTTCTGTAGTGGCGGTGCGTCAGGATAGAATGGGATCGTTAAAAAGTATTGCCGCTGTTGGTTCAGATGCAAAATTGATGCTTGGTCGTACGCCAAAAAGTATTATGGCGATTCGTCCGATGAAAGATGGTGTAATTGCTGATTTTTTTGTAACAGAAAAAATGTTGCAGCATTTTATTAAACAGGTGCATAGCAATAATTTTATGCGTCCAAGCCCTCGTGTGTTAGTGTGTGTGCCAGCAGGTGCAACGCAGGTTGAACGCCGTGCAATTAAAGAGTCTGCAATTGGTGCAGGTGCTCGCGAAGTTTACTTAATTGAAGAGCCAATGGCTGCAGCTATTGGTGCTGGATTGCCAGTTCATGAAGCAACAGGTTCGATGGTTATTGATATTGGTGGTGGTACAACCGAAGTGGCTGTGCTTTCATTAAATGGTATTGTGTATTCAAGCTCTGTGCGCATCGGTGGTGATAAATTAGATGAAGCGATTGTTGCTTATGTGCGCCGTCATTTCGGTTCGGCGATTGGTGAAGCTACCGCAGAACGTATCAAAAAAGAGATCGCAACAGCGAAAATTGAAAATGATGATGATATTGTAGAGATGGAAGTACACGGTCATAACCTTGCAGAAGGAGCTCCTCGTACGTTCACTTTAAATTCAAAACATGTGTTAGAAGCAATCGAACAGCCATTAACAGGAATTGTAGATGCAGTAAAAGCTGTGTTAGAACAATGCCCACCAGAATTAGCAGCTGACATTTTCGAACGTGGTATGGTATTAACTGGTGGTGGTGCTTTATTAAGAAATTTAGACCGCTTTTTATCAGATAGCACGGGCGTAATGGTGGTTACAGCTGAAGAGCCTTTAACTTGTGTGGCTCGTGGTGGCGGTAAAGCATTAGATATGATCGATATGCACGGTGGCGATGTTTTCAGCCATGATGAGTAATATCGGCTAATTATTCAAAAATAGAAATGGACATCAGCTTATGTCCATTTTCTATTTAACCCCAACTCTTTTCATTTTATTAGCAACTCTATGAAGCCAATTTTTGCGAAAGCCCCCTCTTTAGGGGTTCGCCTCTTCTTTGCAATTTGTATTTCAATCATGCTGATTACATTAGATGGTCGAAGCAGTGCGATGATTCAAATCCGTAATATGCTCGAAACCGCAGTCAGTGGCTTGTATTATTTTGCCAATACACCTCGCTCTGTATTAGATGGCATCAGTGATAATTTTATTGATACTAACAAATTGCAGCTTGAGAACCGAGTGTTAAAAGAGCAACTTCGCGAGAAAAATGCCGATTTGTTGTTACTCGATCAGTTAAAAGTTGAAAACCAACGTCTGCGTTTGCTGTTAGGCTCACCATTACGTCAAGATGAATATAAGAAAATCACTGAAGTTTTAACCTCAGAGATGGATGCTTATCGCCAGCAAGTAGTTATCAATCAAGGGCAAAAAACAGGTGCTTATGTTGGGCAGGCTGTGATTGATGAGCGAGGTGTTGTAGGACAGGTGATCTCGGTAGGTGAAAATATAAGTCGAGTGTTGCTAATTACCGACATCACGCACGCCGTACCTGTGCAGGTATTACGTAACGATGTGCGAGGCATTGCAAATGGCACGGGGCATAATGACGAGCTTGTTATCGATAATCTGCCTCGTTCGACTGATATTGTGAAAGGCGATGTACTTGTTACTTCGGGCTTAGGTAGCCGCTTTCCTGAAGGCTATCCCGTAGCCATTGTGGAAAGCGTTACCAACGATACTAAAAGCCAATTTGCTCGCATTATTGCCAAACCGCTTGCCTCTTTAGATCGCTTGCGTTATTTGCTTTTATTGTGGCCAATTAACGATGAAATGCGAAAAGCTCAAGCGCTCTCACCTCAAGAAGTACGAGAGGTGGTTGAAGAGCGTCGCCGTAGCGTTAGCCCAATTGATCGATTGCGTAATTTAACAAATAAGAAAGAGCAGGTTGAGGATAAAGCAGAAGAGAAACTAGAGGTTCTTGATCAAACAGATGAAGCTTCGGATAACCCTGCAGCCCAACCAGAACCCGTGCAAGATCAAGAACACCATACTGAACAGGGAGCAGAATAATGCGACAGCATCCACTTTTCCAAATTATTGTGTTGGCGTTTATTTTTGTGGTCGCCCTGATTTTAGAAATTATGCCTTGGCCTGTTGGTTTGCAAGGTTTTCGCCCTTCTTGGCTTATTCTTGTGTTGATTTATTGGGCATTAGCATTGCCTGATAAAGTTAGTGTAGGTACGGCTTTTGTAGCTGGTATCATTTGGGATTTGATTTTAGGTTCAGTGCTTGGTGTTCACGCACTTGTGCTTTCTATAGCGCTCTATTTTGTTGCAAAATACCATCTTATTTTGCGAAATCTCTCTCTTTGGTTACAAGGTATAATTGTAATCGCTTATATTATTGCCATTCGCATTTTTATCTATTTAATTGGTACACTGTTGCATTCTGCTACTTTCAATAGTCAAGAAATTATCGGAGCAGTAATTAGCGGTATTCTCTGGCCTTGGGTCTTCTTGCTCATGAGACAAATTCGTCGTCAATTACGTTTACGTTAGAGGAGGGAAAAATGAGCACTTTCTCTTTTGATTTTGCCGAAGATTTTCGACCACTTTCTGCCCGAATGCGACCTCGTACACTGGCAGAGTATCGCGGGCAAACGCACTTAATTGCTGAAGGTAAGCCTTTGCAAAAAGCGATTTCAATGCAACGGGCACATTCAATGATCTTCTGGGGGCCCCCTGGCACGGGTAAAACCACATTAGCAGAGATTATTGCACATCATTTGAATGCAGAAGTAGAGCGTCTTTCAGCAGTAACGTCTGGTATTAAAGAGATCCGCGAAGCCATTGATAAAGCAAAATTAAATCAGCAAACAGGTAGAAGAACGGTACTGTTTGTGGACGAAGTGCATCGTTTTAACAAAAGCCAACAAGATGCGTTTTTGCCCCATATTGAAGATGGCACAATTATTTTTATTGGTGCAACAACCGAAAATCCATCCTTTGAATTAAATAATGCATTGCTTTCTCGGGCTCGAATTTACATTCTCAAACCACTTCAAAAGCAAGATATTTTAAGCGTATTAGAGCAAGCTTTGACCGATAAAGAGCGAGGTTTGGGCAACGAGACTTTTGTGCTTGAAGATGAAGTACTTGATTTACTTGCCGATTATGTGAATGGTGATGCACGTTATGCGTTGAATTGCTTAGAGTTAATGTCGGATATGGCGGAAACAACCGCAAAAGGCAAGTTACTCAATAAATCCTTGTTAACAGAAATTCTAGGCGAACGACAAGCCCGTTTTGATAAAGGCGGTGATCGCTATTACGATCTGATTTCAGCCTTGCATAAATCTATTCGAGGCTCTTCGCCTGATGGTGCATTATATTGGTATGCCCGCATTTTAACTGCAGGCTGTGACCCACTTTATGTTGCACGCCGATTATTAGCCATTGCCTCTGAAGATATTGGGAATGCTGATCCACGTGCGATGCAAATTGCGATTAATGCTTGGGATTGCTATACCAGAGTAGGAGCTTATGAAGGCGAGCGAGCTATTGCACAAGCGGTCATTTATTTGGCTGTTGCCCCAAAAAGCAATGCAGTTTATACGGCGTTCAATGAGGCAAAACGTTTGGCAAAAGAGGAGAAAGATTATGATGTGCCAGAGCATTTACGTAACGCACCAACGCAGTTGATGAAATCACTGGGTTATGGCGATGAGTATCGTTATGCTCACAATGAATTGAACGCTTATGCCGCAGGTGAAAATTATTTCCCACCTGAGTTGAAAGATACAGCATTCTATTTTCCAACTGAGCGTGGAATGGAAAAACAGATCAAAGAAAAAATGGCGTGGCTGAAGGCTCAAGATGCTCAAAGTCCACAGAAACGATATAGATAGTCCAATATAAATAGAGAAAAGCGGTGGGATTTGCAGAAATATTTGCAAATTTGACCGCCTGTAACATTATGCTTGATATTTTACTTCCTGCCTGGCTTGCAGGCTTATTACTCTCACTGATTACCGCACCGCTTGGTGCTTTTGTTGTTTGGCGGAAAATGGCGTATTTTGGTGATACGCTTTCTCACTCGGCACTGCTTGGCGTGGCACTTGGTATCTTCCTTGAGGTTGATCCTTATATTGCTGTGATCGTGATGACAGTTATTCTCGCAATGGCTTTAGTCTGGCTTGAGCACAAAACCAACTACTCAGTTGATACCGTTCTCGGTATTATCGCCCATTGTAGCCTTTCACTTGGGGTGATTACGATTAGTTTGCTTGATAATGTCCGTGTAGATTTAATGTCTTACCTCTTTGGTGATCTTTTGGCGATCAACTTTAACGATGTTATTTTTATCGGCATTGGTGTCATTGTGATTGGTGGAATTTTAGCCTTCTTCTGGTCTAAACTACTTTCTATTACCATTAGCCCAGAATTGGCACAAGTTGAAGGATTGAATGTTGCTCGTGTGCGATTATTACTGATGCTACTTACCGCATTAACAATTGCCTTGAGTATGAAATTTGTTGGGGCGTTAATTATTACTTCACTTTTAATTATTCCCTCGGCAACGGCAAGACGTTTCGCTCGCACACCAGAAGCAATGGTTATTTATGCCACTGTTTTTAGTATTATTGCGGTCTCTCTCGGACTGCTATTTTCAGGGATTAAAGATACCCCTGCAGGACCATCAGTAGTAGTGTGTGCGGGGGCATTGTTTTTGTTAAGTTTATTTAAAAAAGAGGCATAATATGCAACAATTTGAACCACAACAATTCGCAACTTGGGCAGAGCCAGTTGATATGCTTTATGCTTGTCATAGTAAGGTAAAACGCTTTTGCAAGCAGTTACAAATTTTACCTGCTTATTTGGCTGAGCATGGTGTGAATCAGGCGGTAAAAAATGATGTACAACAGATTTTGACCTACTTTAACGTTTCTGCACCGTTGCATCATGAGGACGAAGAACGGGATTTCTTCCCTGCATTGGTGGCTGTTTATCCCCAAGCGCAAGAACAGATTGATGCACTGGAAAGTCAGCATATTCATTTGCATCAGAGTTGGGATGCACTGGCGATTCAATTGAAAGAATTATTAGAGGATAAACGAAATTCTGTGGATGAGGCGTTAATCAAGCGGTTTATTTCGGGCTATGATTTGCATATTCCACTTGAGGAGCCATTATTTGAATTAGGAAAGGAATATCTCTCTCAAGAAAAATTAGCGGAAATAGGGCAAGTAATGGCAGAACGCAGAAAAATAAAAGGGTAATTAAATGAAATTATTAAACTGGATAGCCTTATCAACATTTATTTTTAATGTTTCTTTTGCTATTGCAGCACCTAAAAAGAGTGAAGTAAAAGAAAATCAAGCCTCATATTCTATGCAAAATGCTTTGACGATTACAACACAAGAACGAGAGATGATTATTGATCAAAATGGGCAGGCATTATCTCAATTTAAATATAAGATTACGAATAATACGGATAAACCTATGGCTAACATTCAATGGATCAGTGTTTATGTTCATAATCGCCAAGTCGTTTATAGTCAAGATATGCAGTTAGATCTAGAAAATACCTTACAGCCTAAACAGTCATTGTCTCTCAATTTACAAATTCCTTTTGCGAAAATTGAAGAAAAATATCGTCCTGCTTTTTTAAATACCCAAGAAAAAATTGAAGTATATAAAGTGGCAAGATTGATTGTATTTAGTGATAAAACGACATTAACTGAAAAGGAATAGAACCCGGCCGCTTGATCGCTCCAGATGAAGCGGTTATTTTTTGCCAGAATTATGCGAAACTACCAATTAGATTTAACGGAATATCTTTGTCCAATGCCACTATTGTTCTTTAAAAAAAAGAGCAGGACTTATGTGAGACCTTGTCACGTTATTCTTCTTCTTCGTCAAGAAAGTGTGCGAGATATTGAATTATTGTGCGATGAGGAGAATATTTTTATCTTAGAAAAAAAGGAAATATTCCCCTCGTTATTCTTTTTAAAACTACAGGCTCTACCTCGTTTGGACAAAAAATAGTCTCCTTTCAAATATAGAATGAATGATCAAAATCTCTTCAATTATCCCTATAGAAAAGCCAATTTTAAATCTAGAAGATTCTAGATAATATCTTTTAAATTTAATTACTCTAGAAAAATGAGGTAAATTAATATTCCATAATAATCAAAATTGAACTATAATGATTCTCATTATCTTTTTTATAAAGCGAGGTATCGTAGATGATGTGTTTTAACAAAAAATGGTTTTTTATTACTTCCCCTTTCTTATTAAATGCGTGTTCAAGTGGCGGAGGATCTTTTGATGTCGATACGGTGTCAAAAGATTCCCCTACACCAAGTAAAAAACAATTTAAAGATGAAGAGTCTCAATTGACACCTGTGCCAAGTAAGAATCTTTCTGCATTGCAAAGCCCAACATTAGGTACCGCAATGAAATTAAAAGCACATAATTTATTTGATCGCAGTGGAAAGGAGAATCTTTTTTCAGAAGAAGAATATGAAACGTTAGACTTCAATATGATAAAAGCAAGAGTCGCAGCATCAACAGCTGATGGCTCTATTGTGGATAGTAATGATGGATCCAGTCCTTATTTTACTCGGCTTTTGAAATATGTTCGTTCAGGAGTTTATTACAATGATAGCTGGAGAGAAAGAGATATACCTAATAAACGTTTTTTATCTGGTTTTTATGGCTATGCATTTTATTTTGGTGAAAACCCATCAAGAGCGTTACCAGTAGAGGGTAATGCTCATTATAAAGGGACTTGGGACTTTATTACGAATGTTAAAAATGGTAGAACTTATCCATTACTTGGAAGTCAGGCAGGCAATAAGAGAAGTGCTGTGCCAAATGATATTGATGATTTGCTAACGAATAAAAATGATGCGGTTGATCCTAATTCAACTGATTTTGGTTTAAGCAGTGAGTTTGACGTTAACTTTGGCAATAAAACATTAACTGGGCAGTTATATCGAAATAAACGTCAAACGCTTGCAAATTCGTCAGCTAAAAAAGAAAAAGTTTATGATTTAAACGCAACGCTTCACGGTAATCGTTTTATTGGAAATGCTGTCGCTACCGATAAAATAAGTCAAGATTATCCATTTACTTCTGATGCAAAAGATGCGTTAGAAGGAGGATTTTATGGCCCTCATGGTGAGGAGTTAGGTGGAAAATTTTTGACAGATGACAAGCGAGTCTTCACTGTATTTAGTGCAAAACGAAATGATGAATCATTAACAGCCGAAACACAGTTTGATGCAAAACAAATTTCCTTTTCTGCAGTAGGAAATGGGAATGTTGGAGACGATTTTAACATAAAAGATACCACTACATTTGGTGAGGTAAATTATCTAGTGGTTGGCAACCAACGTCTTCCTCTTTTAGCCAGCGATTCAACAACTTCTGCCTTTACAACAACATCAGAACACCACGTAAAAGAGAACACAGCTGAGAAAACGATAGAGACAGTTGTTTGCTGCCAAAATCTGAATAGCGTAAAATTTGGTCTTTACTATGATAAAGATAATAAAGAACGTAAGCAGTATCATCAATTCCTTATAGGGCAGAGAAGTTCGACTAAAGAAATTGAGGCTTTAAAAGGACCAGCATTTTATCGTGGTACTTGGGATGGTTATATCACTAATGGGGAAACCTCTTACACAGCTTCTGCAACAAATAAGAGTACCGGAGATATAGCTGAGTTTACGGTGAATTTTGATAATAAAACCCTGACTGGCGAATTGAAAAAAGCAGGTAGCCTTAATACTGTTTTTGATATTAACGGTAAATTAGATGGAAATAGTTTTAGTGGTATGGCTTCAACAAAGGGTGATGGCTTTGCACTCGATACTAAAAATACGCTAGATTCTACAAAAGTTCGTATTAATACTGAGGTAAAAGGGGCATTTTATGGAGCAAAAGGATCTGAATTAGGGGGGGCATTTAGTGCTAACACACTAGATGATAGTAACAAAGCCAAAGCTGCTGTTGTATTTGGAGCCAAACGTCAAGTTGAAGTGACAGCTCAATAAGTTTTAAGGAATAAAGAAAATGAATACACCAAAATTTTGTTTAAATGTAATGACTTGCCTTTTATTCTCTAGTTATGCTTTAGCAGAAGAAACGGGATCCATAACATTAGATACTGTAAATGTTATCTCAAAGAAAATAAAAACGCGTAAAGATAATGAAGTAACGGGGCTAGGTAAAATTGTTAAGACCACGGAAACAATGAATTGGGAACAGGTGCTTAATATTCGCGATCTTACTCGTTATGATCCTGGTATTTCAGTAGTAGAACAAGGAAGAGGAGCAAGTTCTGGCTATTCAATTCGAGGAATGGATAGAAACCGGGTCGCTTTACTTGTAGATGGTTTACCTCAAACACAATCTTATGTAGCACAAAGCCCTCTTGTAGCAAGTTCTGGATATGCTGGAACAGGTGCTATAAATGAAATTGAATATGAAAATATTAAAGATGTTGAAATCAGTAAAGGATCAAGTTCTTCAGAATATGGAAATGGTGCGTTAGCGGGTTCTGTGACTTTCCAAAGCAAATCTGCAGAGGATGTGCTTGAAGAGGGAGATAGCTGGGGTGTGCGTACTAAAAATGCTTATTCAAGTAAGAATAAAGGGTTCACACATTCTTTGGCTATGGCAGGAAAAAATGAGAAAGTAGAAGGTGTGGCGATTTATACTTATCGTAATGGATCAGAAACACAAGTGCATAAAGATGCCTTAAAAGGTGTGCATCACTATCATCGCCTTGTTGCAAAACCTTCCGAACAGAATTCTTATTTTGTTTTACAAGATGAGTGTTCTGATTACGAACAATGTAAAAATAATGCCAAAATGCCAGCTATTATTAGCTCGCAACAAGAAACCGCGAATGCATCTGATTACACGGGTGCGAATCGAATTAAACCTAATCCGATGCAATATCAAAGTGACTCTTGGTTTTTAAGAGGGGGATATCATTTTTCTGAAAGTCATTATCTTGGTGGTATTTTTGAACACACTAAACAAAAATTTGATATACGAGATATGACAATGCCTGCTTATTTAAGCACAAATGTGGCACGTTCTGATGATAATGCACCATTTTATCATGGTAATAACTACGGAGAGTATCAACATACTGGAGATGGGCGAGGCTTAAATTATGCAAGCGGTCTTTTTTTTGACGAACATCATCAAAAACAACGTTTGGGTATTGAGTATGTTTATACGCATCCAACTAAGGAAGGTTTGCTAGATAAAGCGAAGTTAAGTGTTAACCAACAGTCTATTGATCTTGATAGTTATCTACAGCATACTCATTGTAGTACTTATCCAAATCCTAGCAAAACGTGTAGGCCTGAACTGACAAAACCATTCTCGTTCTATCATTCAGACCGACATGTTTATAAAGAAAAACATAATTTGATTCAGCTTGATCTAGAGAAAAAAGTAACAACTGATCAGATTACTCATCAGATTGCGTTTAATCTTGGTTTTGATAATTTTAATTCAACACTTCAACATAAAGATTATTTGACTCAGCGTGTCATTGCTTCAGCAAGTAGTATTTATGAAAAAGGTAGAAATGGGTATAAAGACAAGCCTTATTTTTACCCGAGTCCTAAAGCGTATCTCGCAGGACAGGATTTTTGTGATTATAGTGGTGCATCTTCTAACTATCGGGCATGCAATATTAGAAAAATATCAGGCAAAAACTATTATGTTGCAGCTCGAGACAATATGTCATTAGGGAAATATATTGATTTAGGTATAGGCGTTCGTTACGATGTTTATCGAACCAAAGCCAATGAATCCCAAATTAGTACAGGACAATTTAAAAATTTCTCTTGGAATAGTGGTATTGTTGTTAAACCAACAGATTGGGTAGATTTCTCATATCGTATTTCGACAGGATTCAGAAATCCAAGTTTTTCAGAGATGTATGGTTGGCGTTATGGTGGAAGCGATGTTTATGTTGGTAAATTTAAACCTGAAACCTCTCGTAATCAAGAATTTGGTATCTCGTTTAAAGGTAACTTTGGGAATATTGAAGCAAGCTATTTTAATAATGCGTATAAAAACTTAATTGCTTTCGCAGAAGAGCTGGGTACTGATGGTAAAGGTAAGGGGAACTATGGCTACCATAATGCACAGAATGTAAAACTTGTTGGTGTAAACATTACCGCACAACTAGATTGGAATGGGATCTGGCAAAAAATTCCTTATGGATTTTATTCTACCTTTGCTTATAATCGTTTAAAAGTAAAAGATAAACAAGTCAATCCTGCTCTTGCATCCGTGAATAATTCTCTCTTTGATGCGATTCAGCCTAGTCGATATGTGATTGGGTTAGGTTATGATCACCCTAGCAATAGTTGGGGAATAAATGCAATGTTTACGCAATCTAAAGCAAAATCTTCTCAAGAATTAGTCGGAAATAAATTATTAGGCGAAAATACTAAAGAGATTAAAGCAACAAATAAACGTACCCGTGCTTGGCACACTTTAGATCTTTCAGGTTATGTTTCTCTGAATAAATATATGCTATTACGTTTGGGCGTATATAATGTATTCAATTATCGTTATGTAACTTGGGAGGCGATAAGACAAACTGCACAAGGTGCTGTTAATCAACACCAAAATGTAGGTAACTATACTCGTTATGCTGCTCCTGGTCGTAACTATACGATGACGTTAGAAATGAAGTTCTAAATTGTATAAAACCTGCCTTTACTGTGCAGGTTTTATTTTATTTGAAAATGATTGTTTTTAATGGTTTTGAAAGGGAATAACTTCTGCCTTTACAAGAGAATCAATCTAATCGTTTCATTGTAACAATCATACTGATTGTAAAAAAATTATACTTTTTAGGGCTAAAAGAGGCTAAATTTGCGAGAAAAATTGCAAATTTCTGTGAAATCCCTTAAAATCACCGTACTAGTTTAGTAGTGTAATTTGCAAAATAATTTTACAATGGATATTTTCGTTCACTTTCTTCAGCAGTTTTTAAGCAATATCGCTTGGATTGGAGCGTTGGAGCTTGGTTTGATTTATGCTCTTGTTGCTTTGGGCGTGTTGATTTCTTATAAAATTTTAGATTTCCCTGATTTAACGGCGGATGGCTCCTTTCCTTTAGGCGGAGCAGTTTGTGTGGTTTGTATCTTGCAAGGTCTAAATCCTTGGATTGCGACACTTTTGGGCACATTCGCAGGTGCATTGGCAGGTGTGATTACGGCAAGCCTTTACATTGGCTTTAAAATCGAAAAATTGCTTTCCAGTATTTTAATGATGATTGCCCTTTATTCCATCAATCTACGCATTATGGGAATGCCAAATCTTGCCTTGCTTGGCGAAGCGACAATTTATGATGTGATGCCAATTGAAGATGATGTGCAACTTGCATTAGTGCGTTTGTTGATGGCGTTTTTTGTGGTGATTATTGCCAAAATTTTATTTGACCTTTTCTTCTCAACTCAAATCGGCTTGGCTGTAAGAGCGACAGGCACCAATACCCGAATGGCAAAAGCACAAGGGATTAACATCAATAAAATGACCATTTTAGGGATGGCAATTTCTAACGGCTTGATTGCTTTAGCTGGAGCATTGTATGTACAAAGCAATGGTGGAGTGGATATTTCTATCGGCGTGGGTACAATTGTAATTGGCTTGGCGGCGGTCATTATCGGCGAAGCATTATTCTCAGCAAAACGTATTATCTGGCTAACCACTGCAGTGTTAATTGGTTCAGTGTTGTATCGTGGTTTTATTGCATTAGCCTTGAATAATGAGGCGTTAAATTCGATTGGTTTTGGGCCGCAAGATCTGAATTTAATCACCGCACTTTTGGTCGTTTTTGTGTTAGTATTACCAAAATTAAAACAACGCTTTTTGGCAAAACGGGGGTAATGATGATTGAGCTAAAAAATGTATTCATTACCTTCAATAAAGGCACGGCAATTGAAAATTCAGTATTAAAAGGCTTGTCATTAACAGTTGGGCAAGGCGAATTTGTTTCCGTTATTGGTAGCAACGGAGCGGGGAAGTCTACTATGCTGAATGCGATTAGTGGCGATTGTTCGGTGGATAGCGGTGAGATTTTAATTCAAGGTCAAAATGTGAATCAAAGTAGCAGCTGGCAACGTGCGAATCGTGTTGCTCGCGTGTTTCAAGACCCAATGGCGGGTACGTGCGAAGATCTTACCATTGAAGAGAATATGGCACTAGCTTATCAACGCGGGCAAAAACGTGGTTTTTCATTTGCCATTAAACGCCAACAACGTGAAATTTTCCGTGAAAAATTGGCTCTGTTAGGTTTAGGCTTAGAGAACCGCTTAACTGACCGAATGGGGCGTTTATCGGGTGGTCAGCGGCAAGCCGTGAGCCTATTGATGGCTTCGCTTCAACCCTCAAGCATTCTTTTGCTGGACGAACACACCGCAGCACTTGACCCAAAAACAACCGATTTTGTGATGCAACTGACTGATAAAATTGTTCGAGAACAGAAACTAACCACTTTGATGGTAACTCATTCAATGAAACAAGCACTAGAATATGGGGATCGCACTGTGATGTTGCATCAAGGGCAAGTTGCGTTTGATGTGTCTGGTGAAAAGCGTAAACAAATGGATGTGCCCGATCTGTTGCAACTTTTCCAACAAAACCGCCACGAACAATTAGCGGATGATGGATTGCTGTTGGGCGTTTAATTTACTGATTAAAAAATTGTAGCAACTGTGTTGCTCTTAGCGTAGGGGCGTGTTGAACACGCCCTTTTGTGATCTAGATAAATACGATGAAATACACAGACAAAATTGACCATGCTTTCAGTAAAGATGGCTGGTTAAGTACCAATATTCAAGGTTTTCGCCCACGGGCTGCCCAGCTTGAAATGGCACAAGCGGTCGGAAGAGCAGTAAAATTTGCAACTCCTGCGGTGGTAGAGGCTGGGACAGGCACAGGAAAAACCTTTGCCTATTTAGTGCCTGCCTTGCTTTCGGGCAAGAAAACGATTGTTTCTACAGGCTCAAAAAACTTACAAGATCAGTTGTTTAATCGCGATTTACCTACCATTCAAAAAGCTTTGAAATATAAAGGCAAGGTCGCCTTACTGAAAGGGCGTGCGAATTACCTCTGTTTAGAACGTTTAGATCAGCTGATTGCGATGGGAGTGGCAGGCGATCGTGCGGTGCTTAATGATCTTTCAAAAGTGCGAAAATGGCATCAATCCACTAAAACGGGCGATTTAAGTGAATGTACGACGATTGCCGAAGATAGCCCGATTTTACCGCAATTGGTTAGCACAACAGAAAGCTGTTTAGGTTCAGACTGCCCGAATTATAAAGATTGCCACGTGGTGCAAGCACGCAAAAAAGCGATGGATGCGGATATTGTAGTTGTCAATCATCACCTTTTTTGTGCGGATATGGCAGTGAAAGAAACAGGCTTCGGTGAGTTGATTCCTGAAGCTGAGTTGGTTATTTTTGATGAAGCGCATCAGCTGCCTGATATTGCCAGCCAATATTTTGGACAATCGCTAACGTCTCGCTTGCTGTTTGATCTTTGCAAAGATTGCAACATCGTTTACCGCTCGGAGTTAAAAGATTTAGCACAGCTTGGTAAAGCAGCCGATCATTTGCAGAAAACGGTACAAGATTTTCGTCTTTTAATGGGAACAGATGGGCAAGTTCGTGGCAATTTACGTGAACTCTTTACCGATCAAAAAGTGGTAAATGGCTTAACCAAAATCAGTGAAAATATCGATTTCTTGAGTGAAGTCATCAAAAAATCGCTTAGTCGTTCAGAAATGCTTGATAAAATGTTTGAGCGCCTTGCCGAAGTGAAAATTTTGCTCAAAAAATTTGGCGATACGACAGTAACAGGCTATTGTTACTGGTATGAAGCTAATGGGCGTTCATTTGGCTTACATATTACTCCATTAACAGTGGCAGATAAATTCAGTGAACAGATGAAAACATTGCAATCGGGCTGGGTTTTTACTTCTGCAACGCTTGAAGTTGGCGGAAGTTTCGACCATTTTTGCTATCGTTTAGGTATTTCAAATGCAGAACAACTGGTGTTGCAAAGCCCGTTTAATTATGAACAACAATCGCTGCTTTGCGTGCCTCGTTATCTGCCGGATAGCAATAAATCGCATACGCTGACAACGCTTGGTGAAATGCTTAAGCCTGTGATTGAAGCCAACAAAGGGCGTTGTTTTTTACTTTGCACTTCTTATTATATGATGCGAGGATTTGCCGATTATTTGCGTGAGCATACCAACCTGAATGTATTACTGCAAGGCGAAACTAGCAAAGCAAAACTGCTTGAGAAATTTGTCAAAGAAGAGCACTCTGTGCTGGTGGCTACTCAAAGTTTCTGGGAAGGCATTGATGTGCGAGGCGATGATTTGTCTTTGGTGATCATCGATAAACTGCCGTTTACCTCGCCTGATGAACCGCTATTTAAAGCTAGAATGGAAGATTGCCGTTTACAAGGAGGTGATCCGTTTAACGATATTCAAATTCCCGAAGCAGTTATTACCTTAAAACAGGGGGTTGGTCGATTGATTCGCGACGTTACTGACCGCGGGGTAGTGATTATTTGTGATAACCGTTTGGTCATGCGTAACTATGGTGCAACCTTCCTCAAGAGTTTACCGCCCTCAAAACGCACAAGGGATTTAGGGAAAGTGGTAGATTTTTTGAAAGAACTTTAAGCTAAATCAAATTTTCTTACTTCTAAAGCGGTATAATTTGGCTTATTTTTTACAAATCATAAAAAAATTCGATTGTGATTTGCAAAAAGTAAGTGAAATGATACCGCTTGTTTTTAGGAGGAACTGTGATTTTCAAAGTCATTCGCCTTTTACTCTCACTTGCTTTGCTCTTTGGAATGCTTTATCTAGGAAAGCTGATTGCCTACTTAATTCCAATAGGTATTTCAGATAGCATCTGGGGAATGTTATTACTCTTCGCTTGCCTTGTGATTGGTGTGGTTAAAGTGGAGTGGGTTACGCCGAGTGCTCGTCCATTAACACGTTATATGACCGTATTTTTCATTCCTGTCTGTGCAGAAATTATTGAACACGTGGATGTGTTATATTCGCACGCAGTCTCATTCCTGCTCGCTAATATCCTTAGCACTACTTTATCGTTAGTGTTAATTGGTTTATTCGCACAAAAAATGTTCCATCGATATAAATAGAGGCAGCTATGATTTATCTCTTTTCTCTCCTAACCATTTTTGCTTTTCTTGCAGGGCAACAAATCAGTAGAAAACTGCGTTCCAGCGTGCTAAATCCATTCCTGATTGCGTTGGTGATTGTGGTGACATTGCTCTATTTTTTGGATATTCCCTATCATTTTTACTATCAAGGTAATTTCCCACTAAATAATTTACTTGGTGTTTCGGTTGTTGCTTTAGCTTTACCCTTTTATGAACAGCTCCCACAAATTCGCAAAAAATGGA
The DNA here is from genome assembly GCF_002015035.1 of Haemophilus parahaemolyticus. Classification (GTDB taxonomy): domain Bacteria; phylum Pseudomonadota; class Gammaproteobacteria; order Enterobacterales; family Pasteurellaceae; genus Haemophilus_A; species Haemophilus_A parahaemolyticus. The sequence continues at coordinate 406,947 of NZ_MUXY01000001.1, forward strand.
AGCCTATTGTGGCAGTATTACTTTTTAGTACCTTTGTAGCAATGTTCACAGGGGTATTCTTTGCTGTAATTCTGGGGGCACATCAAGATATTTTAGCGACTATTATTCCTAAATCCGTTTCAACACCGATTGCGATTGCGATTGCAGGACAAATCGGCGGAAGCTCTGCGATTACTGCTGTGGGTGTAATGATTGCAGGTTTATTGGGTTCTGTTTTTGGTTTCTCTATTTTACATTGGTTGGGCGTACGAAATGTACGTGCAATCGGTTTAACGATGGGATCAGTTTCCCACGCATTAGGTACAGGGCGTTGTATGGAATACAGTGTAAAAACAGGGAGTTATAGCTCAATCGCACTAGTGGCTTGCGGTGTACTTTCTTCTATTTTTGCTCCAATGATGTATAAATTAGCTATATGGCTTTTCTATTAGTAGAGAGTAAAAGATGGGGTATCTATCTTTTATGCTTTTTGATACCCATTCATCAAAGCCTGCCAATTTTGTTCACTAAAGTGAATATTTAGTCGGTTTTGCTCTTTGTGAAACGATCTTAACAAGCGGTCTAAATTGTGTTGTTTCCAGGTATCGCCTTGCTGAATATAGCACTTGTCAAAATCGATAAGCCAAAATTGACCGCTTGTATCTTGTAAAATATTGTGAATATTAAGATCTGTATGGTGCACTTGATGATTGTGCAGTTGTCGGATAAGTTTTCCGATTTGCTGATATTGTTCATCAGTCAGTGTTCTCTCTCGCAAAATCTGACTTAAATCACGTGTGTTTTCAACTTTTTCGATCATAATATCGGCACGGTAACAGCAATACTTTTTCTCAATTTGAATAGCAATTGGGCGAGGAACAGGAAGCCCCCAAGCGTGCATTTTTTCTAGCAAGTTAAATTCTTGAAAAGCTCGTGTGTGTTCAATACCGTTGAAAAAGTAGTGGTCTTTGATGATTTTGCCAAATAATCCGCCTCTTCGATAATGACGCAGAACGCAGTTTACTCCTAATTCCGCTTGAGTATTTAAAAACCATGTAATACCTCGCCCTTTGGAAAAACCGAGCAAGCGGTCTGATTTTTCAAAATTTTTGCAAGTGAATAGTTGTTTGATCAAATTTTGTTGATTCTTTGGAACTAGGTTTGCGTTAAAACGGTAGTAAAACATAGGAAGAATAAGGCTATTAAATCAATTCCCTAGATTTTAGAGCTATTTTTTTCGATGTCAATTTGTTAGAATTCCCACCTTAAATTGAGAGGAAACCAAATGACAACGATCTCACCTATTTTAGGTCTTTCAGACGAAGCACAGAAAGTGCGTAATGCGTTGCTTGCCAAAGGTATTGAAACCCCCACTGTGCCACACACCAAAGATAAAGACAGCCGTCGTGCTGAAATTCAAGATCATATGCGTTCAGTATTGGAATTGCTTGGTTTGGATTTGCAAGATGATAGCCTTGAAGAAACACCAAATCGTTTAGCGAAGATGTATGTTGATGAAATTTTCAGTGGTTTGGATTATGCAACTTTCCCGAAAATTACTAACATTGAGAACCGTATGAAGGTGAGCGAAATGGTGTTGGTGGATGATATTACTTTGACGTCTACCTGTGAACACCATTTTGTGACCATTGATGGTAAAGTGGCTGTGGCATATTATCCGAAAAAATGGGTGATCGGGTTATCAAAAATCAATCGTGTGGTGCAATTTTTTGCACAACGTCCGCAAGTGCAAGAGCGTTTTACTGAGCAGATTTTAACTGCCTTTCAGACGATTTTGGAAACCGAAGATGTGGCGGTGTATGTAAAAGCAACCCATTTCTGCGTGAAATGTCGTGGTGTGAAAGATACGAACAGCTATACAGTAACATCGGCCTTTGGCGGTGTTTTTTTAGACGATCGTGATGTTCGCAAAGAATTTTTAACATTAATTAAAAAATAAACTCAAATGAAAATCGCGTTAGGGATTGAGTATGATGGCAGCCAATATTTTGGTTGGCAGCGTCAAGAGAGTGTATTAAGCGTACAACAAAAACTAGAGGAGGCATTATCCGTTATTGCGAATTCTCCGATTGAAGTTTTTTGTGCAGGAAGAACGGACTCTGGTGTGCACGGTACGGGGCAAGTCGTGCATTTCGAAACTGAGGTGCAACGTCCTTTAGAAAGTTGGTGTTTCGGTACAAATGCACATCTGCCTGATGATATTTCGGTGAAGTGGGCGGTGGATGTACCTGAAGATTTTCATGCACGTTTTAGTGCAATTGCTCGTCGTTATCGTTATATTATCTTAAGTCGCAAACTACGTTCTGCGATTTTACCGCACGGTGTTTCCCATTATCACTGTGACCTTGAGCACGAAAAAATGCACGAAGCTGGGCAATTTTTATTGGGTGAAAATGATTTTTCGTCTTTCCGTGCAGCCAAATGTCAGTCACATACGCCTTGGCGAAATATTCATCATCTCAATGTATCTCGAATGGGAAATTATATTATCGTGGATATTCAAGCGAATGCTTTTGTGCATCATATGGTGCGTAATATTGTAGGCAGTTTGATTGAGGTGGGTAAAGGGGCTCAGCCTATCGAATGGATTAAGTGGTTGCTTGAACAAAAAGATCGCAAGTTAGCTGCGCCAACGGCAAAAGCAGAAGGCTTATATTTGGTCGATGTGCATTATCCTGAGCATTTTGGTATTCCTAAAACTGCACTAGGGCCGTTATTTTTACCAGAGTAAAGATACAAAAAAGCCAAATGGCATTTTATTTTGCCACTTGGCTTTTGTATTTTATTTTATCGATTAAAGATTAGTGCTCTTTTTTCTCTTTCAATTTAATGAGTTGAGCTTCTAATTTTTTCGTAAGATCATTGATTGCATTATACAGATCTTCATTTTCTGCTTTAGCAACTAAATCACCTAGAGGCGAACCAATGGTTGCATCCACTTCATAGCTATTAGGCTGTTTAATAATAATGAAATGTGGGTTAATCAATTGGAGTTGAAATTTATCGAATTTCGCTAAACGCTCCTCAATATGAGTACGGATTGCAGGGGTAATGTCCATTTGTTTGCTAGAGATATTGAGTGACATAACGTTTTCCTCTTCGTTAGTTTAGTTGTTCTTGATGGTTTTAAAATATGCCTTTTGCTCCAACCTTTCAAGAATAATTTTTCATTAAATTTCAAATTTGTGATCAACTTAACATTTTTTATTGTCTTTTGGCTATAATTTAGCACTACAGAAATCAACATACATAATCTATGATAGAAAACAAACAACTTCCTCCTTTTCAGTCTGCTTTCTTAAAACCTCGATATTGGGGCTTATGGTTTGGGCTTGGTATTTTTAAGCTTATTTTAGCACTGCCTTACCCCGTATTGGTATTTTTAGGTAAAGGATTAGGTAAACTATTTGCCAAACTTGGCTTTGGAAAACGTCGTATTTGTATCGCTAAACGTAATCTTGAATTGTGCTTTCCTGATTATCCTCAAGAGCAAATTGAACAAATTTTAGCGAAAAACATTGAATCCGTTGGAATGGCAATTATTGAAACAGGAATGGCGTGGTTCTGGTCAGATAAACGTATTTTAAAATGGTCGAAAGTGGAAGGCATAGAGCATTTAAAAAATGTACCTAAAAATACAGGGATTCTTTTCGTCGGTGTGCATTTTTTAACACTCGAACTAGGTGCAAGAATTGTTGGATTACATCATCAAGGGATAGGCGTTTATCGCCCTAATGATAATCCATTACTTGATTGGATCCAATTTCGGGGTAGAATTCGCTCAAATAAAGCAATGCTCAATCGTAGCGATTTACGTGGAATGATTAAAGCATTAAAAGCTGGAGAAACCATTTGGTATGCCCCAGATCACGATTACGGTCGAAAAAACAGCGTATTTGTTCCCTTTTTTGCGGTAAAAGAAGCTTGCACGACAGCAGGAACAAGAATGCTTTTAAAATCTGCTCCACAAACAAAGGTTGTGCCATTTTCGCCAATACGAAATGAGGATTTTTCGGGTTATACTGTAAAAATCAGCCCAGCAGTTGATTTTTCAGATTGTGAAGATGATGTTCAAACTGCAACTAAAATGAATAAAGTAGTAGAAGGCGAAATTCTCAATGCAACCGAACAATATATGTGGTTGCACCGTCGGTTTAAAACACGACTGAATGAGAGTGATCTCAATCTATATGAAGCGTAAGTGGTTGATTTAATAAATGAAAGGACAATATATGCAACCAAAAGCAAAATTCCGTAAGGACTATCGTGCTCCTGATTTCACGATCACGGAGATTTATTTAGATATTCAACTTGATGCAGACAGAACATTTGTGACTTCTGTGCTCAATGTTGAGCGTAAAACTGAAGGAGCTACTCATCTGAAATTAGATGGGCATAGTTTTGATTTTCTCTCGTTAAAACTGAATGGGCAAGAACACGTTGAGTTTGAACGAGATGAGGAATCATTAACGGTGAATGTAGCAGAGCAAGCGGATAAATTCCAATTGCAGATTGAAACTGCCTTAAATCCAGCACAAAACACTTCATTGCAGGGCTTGTATCAGTCGGGTGATGGAATTTGTACTCAGTGCGAAGCGGAAGGTTTCCGTCAAATTACTTATATGCTAGACAGACCAGATGTACTTGCAAAATATCGTACAAAAATTACCGCTAGCAAGGAAAAATATCCGTTCTTACTGTCGAACGGTAACCGCATTGCACAAGGTAAATTAGCGGACGGTCGCCATTGGGTAGAGTGGGAAGATCCGTTCTTTAAACCAAGCTATCTGTTTGCGTTGGTGGCAGGTGATTTTGATTTATTGCAAGATAAATTTGTTACCAAAAGCGGGCGTGAAGTGGCACTTGAGATCTATGTTGATAAAGGTAACTTAGACCGTGCAGGCTGGGCGATGGAAAGTTTAAAACGTGCGATGAAATGGGATGAAGATCGTTTCGGTTTAGAATACGATTTGGATATCTATATGATCGTCGCAGTTGATTTCTTCAATATGGGTGCAATGGAGAATAAGGGCTTGAATGTCTTTAACTCTAAGTTCGTATTAGCAAAACCAGAAACCGCAACTGATGAAGATTACATCAATATCGAAAGTGTTATTGCACACGAATATTTCCATAATTGGACGGGTAACCGCATTACTTGTCGAGATTGGTTCCAGTTAAGTTTAAAAGAGGGCTTAACCGTATTCCGCGATCAAGAATTTACCTCTGACTTGTGGTCTCGCCCCGCAAAACGTATTGAAGATGTGCGTTTGTTACGTACCGTACAATTTGCCGAAGATGCGAGCCCAATGGCACACCCAATTCGCCCTGAAAAAGTGATTGAGATGAACAACTTCTATACTGTGACCGTTTACGAGAAAGGGGCGGAAGTTATTAGAATGATTCATACGCTTTTAGGTGAAGAGAAATTCCAAAAAGGAATGCAACTTTATGTGGCAGAAAACGATGGTACAGCAGCGACGTGTGAAGATTTTGTTTCTGCAATGGAACGTGCTTCTGGCGTGGATTTAGCCCAATTCCGCCGCTGGTATAGCCAATCAGGTACGCCAATTTTAACGGTAACTGATGAATATGATGAAGCTCGTCAAGTTTATCGCTTACACGTAAGCCAACATACGCCAGCAACAGCAGACCAAGTCGAAAAACTCAGCTTGCATATTCCGCTTAAAGTGGCATTGATTGATCCGACAAGCGGTCAAAATTTACCGCTAAGAAGCGAAGCTGCGGAAATGTCGGATGTGTTAAATGTGACTGAAAGCCAACAAACGTTTGAGTTTTTTGGCGTGAAAACGCAGCCAGTGCCTGCGTTATTGTGCAATTTTTCTGCCCCCGTGAAGTTAGATTTCAGCTATAGCAAATCTCAATTGATTAGTTTACTGAAATTTGCGAAAAACGATTTTGTACGTTGGGATGCGATTCAATTGCTCTTTAATGGCGAATTAAAAGAGAATTTAACCCGCTTGCAACAAGGCGGAATGATGCAATTCTCGCACGAGTTTGGTTCTGCGATTGAGATGTTGCTTGATAATGTGGAAGATCCGCAACTTACCGCATTAATGGTGACGATGCCGAAAGAAACCGATTTTGCCGAGTTATTCGATACGATTGATCCTGTGGGTATTGCGAAAGTACGTGAGTTCCTCATTGAGTCAATTGCGGCTTATTTTGAAGACCGTTTATACAAACTTTACAATGCGAATAAATGCGGTACATATCGTGTTTGCGAACAAGATATCGCAAAACGTGCATTGCGTAATGTCTGTTTGTCTTACCTTGCCTTTACTGATTTAGGTGAGAAATTGGTTAAAACTCACTACGATCAAGCGAATAATATGACTGATACGCTTGCGGCACTTTCTGCTGCAACCAAAGCAGAATTAGAGTGCCGAGATGAATTGTTAGCTGACTTTGAAGCACAATGGTATCAAGATGGCTTAGTAATGGATAAATGGTTTGCATTGCAAGCAACTCGTCCTGATGAAGATGTATTGAATGTCGTTCAAGGCTTGTTAAATCATAGAAGTTTCAATTTCAACAACCCAAATCGCGTGCGTGCAGTCGTGGGAGCATTTGCTAGCCAGAATCCTAAAGCCTTCCACAACATTGATGGCTCAGGTTATCGCTTCTTGGTGGATATGTTGATTAAACTTAATGATAGCAACCCACAAGTAGCTTCACGCTTGATTGAGCCGTTGATCAAACTTTCTCGTTATGATGGGCAACGTCAAACCTTGATGCGTCGTGGTTTAGAACGCCTGAAAGGGCTTGATAATTTAGCCCGTGATTTGTTTGAGAAAATTGACAAATCTTTACAATAATTTACAATAGCCCTCAGTAATAGCCAGATTCTGAGGGTTTTCTTATGTCTAAATCAAACATTTTTCGTCCAACTTTTATTGCGTTAAATGTTGCTGTGATGTGTGCAGGGACGCAAGCCTCAATGGTTCGCAATGATGTGGACTATCAATATTTCCGCGATTTTGCTGAGAATAAAGGACAATTCTTTATTGGAGCAAAAAATATTCCTATCTTTGATAAACAAGGTAAATCAGTAGGTACAATGTTACCGAATTTACCAATGCCAGATTTACACGTAGCTAGCCGAGTAAGTGGTGTAGCAACCTTGTTTAATCCTCAATATATCGCTAGTGTTAAACACAATGGTGGCTATGGCTCTGTGCAATTTGGTGAAAATAGTAATAATCCAGATAGCCATCACTTTGATTATTTGATTACTGATCGCAATAATCACGATAAATACGACTTCCATTCCCCTCGTTTGCATAAACTGGTTACTGAAGTTACCCCAATTCCATTGAATAATATCGCTTTTGATAACAATAGAAAAACAGGACCGAAAAATGGTGCGTTTTTAGATAAAGAGCGTTACCCGTATTTTGTACGAGTGGGATCTGGGCGTCAATATTTACGTAGTAAAGATGGTAAAGAAAAGACATCTCTTACTTCCGCTTATAATTATCTTACAGGAGGTACCCCACTTAAACCAAATAGTTCAATGGATAATTGGGTATTATTTAGTGGTGATCTTTATGAAACGTTGGGTACCTATGGCTTACCAGGTGATAGTGGATCGGCTTTACTTGCTTATGATGCTAAAGAGCAGCGTTGGGTATTAGCGGGCGTACTTTCTACCTTCAATGGCTATGATGGTAAAAATAATATTTATACAATTATACAGCCTGATTCTATTCATCGTGCATTTGAAAATGATGAAATGACAGTAAGCCTAAACGGCTCAACTTACTCATGGCAAAATCGAGGTGTGGGTAAGAGCGTACTACAAAGTGGTAATCAAGCGGTCGAAATTCCTGTTACAAATGTAAATGTGGCGTCTAAAGATGAAAATCGCCAACGTCCGTCTTTAGATAATGGAAAAACGGTGCATTTTACTGGACGTGATGGTTCAACTCTTGTGTTAAAAGAGAGTATTAACCAAGGTGCAGGTGCCTTGCATTTTAACCAAAATGCGATAGTTAGAACTGATAGTAATGATGTGACTTGGCTTGGGGCTGGGGTTGTAGTTAATGGCAATAAAACGGTTAATTGGCGTGTAAAAAATCCTAAAAATGACCGCTTGTCAAAACTCGGTACAGGTACGCTTTATGTCGATGGTCAAGGCAAAAATTTAGGGGATATTAGTGTAGGCGAGGGCACAGTTGTTCTTAACCAAAAATCTTTAAATGGTCAGCAACAAGCCTTTAACCAAGTGGGGATTACTAGTGGACGTGGCACGGTAGTTTTAGCGAACGATAAACAAGTGAACCCTGATAATATCTACTTCGGTTTTCGTGGTGGACGTTTAGATGTAAATGGTCACAATCTTACTTTCCACAGAATTCAAAATTCGGATGATGGTGCAAGAATTGTTAATAATAGCCGTACCCAAGCAGCCGAAATTAACATTATTGGGCGTGATAATTTTGCTCAACAAGATATTGAATGGGTAAATTGGGGGCAACACCCAACGACATCATTAGCAATTTATGAATACAAAAATAACTATAGGAATAACCGATTAGATTATTTTCGTTTAAAAGAAGGAAAAAATCCTAGAGCCTATTTCCCTTGGGATATGGAAACCACAAATGACTGGGAATTTTTAGGAAATAATAAATCTGAGGTTATTCAGAGAGTATTAGCAGAAGCTAATGCCCGAAAACATCTAGATACGTATAGCGGATTTTTGGGTGAAACTGATCAGCGATATCACAATGGAAGATTATCAATTGCTTATCGTCCTCAAGTTGCAAACAGTATTTTGTCTTTGACAGGAGGAACGAATCTTAATGGTAATATTTATGTAGAAAACGGGAAATTACTATTATCAGGTGTTCCGGTTCCTCACGCCTATGACCATCTTAATAAAAAAGAAGTTATTGAAGAAGGAAATTGGATTAATCGTCAATTCAAGGCAAATGAATTTGATGTGGCAGGCAATGCGATACTTGAAAGCAGTCGTAATGTTAGTGTATTAGAAGGTAACTTTAATGCACGCCATCAAGCTCAAATTCAACTTGGATTTGCACAAGGTAAATCTGATGAATGTATCCGAGAAAGTTATAGTGGTACAACAAAATGTTCAGAAAAGGCCGTTATTTCTCAAACTGTATTTAATAGCGTACCTGTAACAAGTGTATATGGTGATGTTTCATTAGAACATCAAAGCCAGTTTAGTTTAGGCAAAGCTCATTTAATGGGGCGTATTAATTCAGTAGGTGCAGAAACACAAGTTAATTTGTTACCACATAGTGAATGGACGTTAAATAATAATAGTGTGGTTGGAAATTTATTTCTTGCACCTAATAGCCAGATAACGCTCAATAGTTTATATGATGAGATGAGTTCTACTTACAAAGGATGGGTGAAATTCAATCAGTTAGTGGTGGATGGGCAATTAACAGGTAATGGGCATTTTCGTTTCTTAGCGAATCTAGCGGAAAGCCGCGGTGATAATGTGGTTGTCAATGGATTAGCCTCTGGGAATTATTTATTATCACTGAAAAATACAGGGGAAGAGCCGAAAAATGTGGCTCCATTAAGTTTGGTAAAACTGAATCATCCTAACCAGCATCGTCAAAATGCACATTTTGCTTTGGAAAATGGTTTCGTGGATTTAGGTGCGTATCGCTATATTTTAGCTAACTTCAACAATGATTACCGTTTATATAATCCATTGCGTGATGCTGAATTACATTTTGGCAGTAATTCGGAGCTAGTAGCAAATAGCCAGCGTGAGTTTAATGTTGTACATCAAGCTTTAGTAGATAAGGAGCATGAATTAGCACGTTTAGAAAGATCATATACACAAGCGGAAGGTGTGAATAAAATAGATCAGAATCGTGCAAGTCGTCTATTAGAGGAGATTCACAATACAACTAATAGCTACAACCAAGCTACTTCAGAGTATAATCGAACAGCCCGTATTCGTTTTATTAAACGTGGTAGACTATATAAACAATTTACTCAATTAAAGGTTTTATTAGAAAGACAACGCAATGAATATCGTGGCTTGAGTGAGCAAGAGAAACGTAGCCAACAGGAAGTTCAAAAGTTATTGAATCTAGTCAATCAAACAAAAACAGATTTGCATTCAATTGAATCTCGCCAAGATAATGTATTGGAGGAAATGAATCGTTTACAGGCTGGTTTGGCTAGTAGTATAGCTCGAGCTCAACAGCTTTGCGAAGCCCAGAATTTATCTTCTGATATATGTCGGAAAGTGGCTAAAGTAGCGAATGAAGGTAATGTTACTTTATTTGAAGAGGAAATTGATGCAAGTATTGAACGTATAGAGTTGGCTCAACAAGCATTAGCTAATGCTCAAGGTAACCAAGGTGAGAAGGATATTGCACAGTCTTCCTTAAATGAGTCGGTATTAGCATTATTAGATAGCCTTAATAAGGCTTACCAAACTGAGCAAGAAATTCAACAATTTTTAAGCACGCAATCAGGAACAGTGTCCATACCAGTTCAATCACAGTTGATCAGCCGTTATTCAAACACGGCATTATCTGAGCTTTCAGCTAATGTAAATGGGGCATTGCAAATAGGGCGTAATTTAGATCGCCATTTATCGAGCGGAGATCCATCAAATGTGTGGATGAATACAGAATCAACTAAACAGACTTATCGTTCTGATTATTATCGTCCTTATAAACAGACAATGACGCTCACCCAAATTGGTGTTGCTCAAGATGTGTCAGATAATGTAAAAATTGGTGCAGTACTTTCTCATTCTCGTGCAAATAATGAGTTTAATGAGAATGTTTCTGGTAAACATCGTTTTACATCAGTAAATGCATTTACGAAAGGTAACTGGGAGAACGGTATTTTTGCAAGTGTTGACTTAGGTTATGGTCGTAGTCGCAATACAGTAACATTTGACGGTAAGGATAACGTATTTCACCGCAATATTTTTAATGTAGGTGGAAACTTAGGAGCAAATTGGGATCTCAGTGGTTGGTTAAACGTGCAACCCTCTATTGGTGTACGTTATTACCGTTTATCTGGAGTAACTTATAATCTCTCTGAAGCGAAAATCGCCAGCAAAGCTTTGCGTTTAACCACTTATCGTGTAGGCGTGTTGTTGGATAAAACCTTCGATATTAACGGTGTGAAAGTAACGCCAAGTTTCACAATAAACTACTATGATGCAACGCAACATAAATTAGCGATTGATGGTGCATTAAGCGTAAATAATGTAGTAATGAAGCAACAATTCGGACGATATTTTACTCATGAAGTTGGCTTAAGTGCCCAATTCCATAGATGGAATATCAGCACCCATATCGGTATGCTAAAAGGCTCTGATGTTGCTCCGCAGAAATTTGGGGCTGTGAAAGTAGGCTTTACTTGGTAGATCTCTCATTTTTAATTAAAACCCAGTTTCGACTGGGTTTTATTTTTTACAAGCGGTAAAATTTAGTAAGTAATTTGTCTAAACTGTGACCCCGCTCACAAAATTGGAATTTCGTTCTAGAGCAATACGCTAGATGCATTATAATAATTGGGTGTATATTCCTATTTCTCAGGAGAGAGTTATGCTGAACGATCAAGATATTTTCAATCGTTATAAAACCAAACAAGTTGAGTTTAAAAAACGAGCTAATGTCACGTTAATTGGACATTCTTTGTTTGATATGTGGGAAGGTTTTGAGAAAACTCTAACATTAAAAGGGCTGAGTGTGGCGAATTTAGGGCTTTCTGGCACGAGTACACGGCAATATTTAGATGTGATTGCCAAGCCAAAACATATTCAACATCTAGGTAAAACAGTGTTTATCTTTTTGGGTGTAAACGATATTGTGAAAGAACCCAATTATTCGCCACAGCAAGTTTTGGATTGGATTTCACAAATTATCCAAGAAACAGAACCGTTTGCAGTGCCTAATACACGGTATTTCTTATTAGAAGCAACCCCAGTAAACCATATTGAAACCGTAGCTAATACAGACATTCAGGCAATGAATACTTATTTCAAAGCTCATTGTCCCGCACCTTTAACCTTTATTCCAACTTATGAAAAGTTCTTGGATAATGAGGGAAATTTGGATCGCTGTTTGACTATAGATGGATTGCATTATAACGAGAAAGGGTATGCAATTTTAAGAGAGATTTTAGAAACTTATTTGTAAGATGAAGGCGTGAATTTTCTTCCACGCCTTTCTTTTAATGATGTGCTGCAATAAACATAGCGAGCATAAAACTCACGACTGAAAGCAGATAGAATTTGATGGAATAAGGTTGGTTTTTCTTAAAGGCTTTTGTGGAAAAAATCACATAAAGCACAATAAATAAAAATTTTCCAAGTAACCAACTTAATTCAGAAAAAGTGTAAATGCCTTCAGAAGTATAAGTATAAACCACCGTTGCACCGCTTAATAACAACAAGGTGTCGATAATATGCGGGGAGATTTTTAATATTTTATATTGTCGCCAGTCGACTTTTCTTGCACTCAACGCCCCTCGAGTTAAAAGCAAAATCAGGCTTAAATAAGCAAAGCCTGCGTGGCTGTGAATAAGTTTTGGTAAAATATCAAGCATTATGCCTCCGCAATTTCAGTTTTTAAGTATTGGTAAATATCACGATACGCTTTAGGCGGTTTATTCGTTTCTTTTTCTTTTTGAGCAATACGTATCAAATTACGTAAATGTTGACGATCTAAATGCGAATATTCGTTCATTAAATGATTTAACGCATTATCACCCATTGCAATCAGTTGATCACGCACAAGTTCCAGTTTATGTAATAATGCCTGTTGTTGGTTGTGCCGATTTTTTACTTTATTCAATGCATCTTGAATTGGCTCAGGATCACGGTTGCGGAGTAGTTTGCCGATAAATTGGATTTGACGGCGACGAGCTTCCAATTTGAAGCTTTGTGCTTGGCGAACTGCCTCTTTTAAATCCTCATCAAGAGGAATTTTCGCTAAATTCTGCGGGCTAAGTTCAATTAACTCCGCACCTAATTTCTTCAATTGTTCCGAATCTCGTTTAATTTCACTTTTACTGACCCAGATGATTTCCTCTTCTTCATCTGTCCAGTCGATTTCATTATGACGTTTTTTAGCCATTACCTCTCCATTATCGCTCGTTCGAGCAGTTAAAATGGCGTTATTTTATCAAAATTTTCAGGTAGAATATACCTTATTCCATTCATAATAAGGTAAAACTATGTCCTTTATTACTAAACAAGAATTACAAACTCAAGAGCAAGAACTTCGTCAAGCGGTCGAATTTGCCTTAAATTTTGCGAAAAAAGCAGGGGCAGAAGCCGAAGTTGGCGTAACCAAAGTAGCAGGGCTTTCAGTTTCTAGCCGTTTGGAGCAGGTGGAAAATATTGAATTTAACAACGATGGCTCACTCGGTATCTCTGTCTATTTAGGTAAACGTAAGGGCAATGCTTCCACATCAGATTTACAATCAAAATCAATTCAACAAGCGGTCGAATCTGCTTTAGCCATTGCAAAACATACCTCAGAAGATGATTGTGCAGGCTTGGCAGATAAAGAATTAATGGCATTTGATGCTCCTGATTTAGAGCTTTATCATCAAGCAGATTTATCGGTAGACCAAGCATTAGCCTTAGCGATTGAAACCGAAAATGCAGCACTTAATGCCGATGAACAAATCGTCAATAGCGAAGGAGCAACTTTCAATTCACACAGTGGCGTTCGCGTGTATGGCAATACGCATGGAATGTTGCAAAGTAACCTTTCCAGCCGTTATTCGCTTTCGTGTAGCGTGATTGCTGCTCATGGCGAACAGCTAGAACGTGATTATGAATACACCATTTCACGTGAGTTTGATAAGTTACAAGCTCCACAATGGGTAGGGCAGCAAGCGGCATTTAAAGCGGTTGATCGCCTTAATCCGCAAAAGATCAAAACGTGTGAAGTGCCTGTAATTTACTACAACGATGTGGCAACAGGATTAATTGGGCATTTAGCAGGGGCGATTAGTGGTGGTGCTTTGTATCGCAAATCAAGCTTTTTACTTGACCATTTAGGAAAACAAGTGCTACCTGATTGGTTCGAAATTTCCGAACGTCCACATCTTTTACGTCAGCTTGCTTCAACTGCATTTGACAGCGAAGGTGTGATAACGCAAGACCGTGAAATCATTACTGATGGCGTGTTACAAACCTATTTAATGACCAGTTATTCAGCCCGTAAAATGGGGTTGAAAAGCACAGGGCACGCAGGCGGTATTCATAACTGGCTCGTGAAACCAAATCGTGCAGGTGGCTTGGATACTCTTTTAAAAGAGATGGATACAGGCTTGCTTTTAACTGAATTCTTAGGTTCGGCAATTAACCCAGTTACAGGCGAATATTCGCGTGGGGCTGCAGGTTTTTGGGTAGAAAAGGGTAAAATTCAATACCCTGTAGCAGAAATTACTGTCGCAGGTCAATTGCAAGAGATGTTTAACAATATCGTTGCGGTAGCTGATGATGTGGAGCATCGCTCCAATATCCAAACTGGCTCGATTTTGATTGAAAAAATGAAGATTTCGGGGGAGTAGTGATTTCATAATCGTAAATAAGCGGTCAAATTTGACCGCTTGTACATATTATTCTTGAGATAACGCTGTAATCGGATTTAACTTCGAGGCGTTTTTGGCTGGCATATAACCGAACACTACGCCGATTAAGGTAGAGCAGAATACGGCAAGTATAACGGATTCAGGCGAGAGCACCATTTTAAAATCGCTGCCAAGTGTGTTAAATGCTGTGATAATGGCAACGGCAAAAAGAATACCAATTACACCACCAAGTAAGCAGATTAGCATCGCTTCAATCAAGAATTGTTGTAGAATGTTACTCTGTTTCGCCCCAATCGCCATCCGCACGCCAATTTCTTTCGTGCGTTCGGTCACTGAAACTAACATTATATTCATCACACCGATCCCACCCACAATAAGCGAAATCAACGCAATCGAGGAGATCAGTAGCGTCATTGTGTTAGTGGTGCTGGTAATGGTTTGTTTGATGGTGTCTGAGTTCATAATAAAGAAATCTTTTTTGCCGTGTTTAGCTGTAAGCAACTCGGTAATGCTTTTCTCAGCCGTCTGACTTTCCACATTATCTTTAATTTTGACAGTGAGCGAGTCAATAGACTTCTCGCCAGAAATACGTTGCATTAGCGTTGTGTAAGGTGTCCAGAGCTTCAGACTGGTTTGGTTCATATTGTTAGACTCTTCCGCCAAGCCGATAATGCGAAGCGGCTTTTTACCAACCAGAATAATTTTACCTTCAACAGGTGAAGGTAATCCAAGATCTTTCTGTGTGTGGGCATCAATCACTACCACTTGAGCCGTTTCGTTCACTTCTTCTTCACTGAAAAAACGCCCTGAGAGCATTTTAATGCCTCGTACGTCGGCATATTGCTCGCCTACGCCATTTACGGAGCC
Organism: Haemophilus parahaemolyticus; assembly: GCF_002015035.1. Classification (GTDB taxonomy): domain Bacteria; phylum Pseudomonadota; class Gammaproteobacteria; order Enterobacterales; family Pasteurellaceae; genus Haemophilus_A; species Haemophilus_A parahaemolyticus. The sequence goes on from NZ_MUXY01000001.1 coordinate 422,400, forward strand.
TGTTACATTCGTATTGCCATAAATCAATGTTGTGCTAAATGAACTAGAAGGAGTCGTACTATCCACGAAATTCTGTTTACCTAGCATCACTGCATCGCTAATCGTAAGGTTTTTAGTCAGATTAGCTCGTCGGTCACCAAAGCCTGTACCATTCATGATCGTCATTGTATTAGTACCGAGATTATTGATGTTGGATAAAATCTGCTCTTGTGACCCACGCCCTAATGCCACTACGGAAATAACAGACGTAATACCAATGATAATCCCCAACATCGTTAATAGTGCACGTAATTTATGAGCGAAAATAGCACTAATTGCCATTTGGAACGATTCAGCCAGTTGATCAAAAAAGCGAGGTTTTTTATGCGGGGGAGAAGTTGGTTGCGGTTCTACGGCATAAGGTCGTTGGCGTTCATCTCGAATGATTTGCCCATCTTTGATTTCAATCACACGGCTTGCGGTTGCGGCAATTTTAGGATCGTGAGTTACCATAATAATGGTGTGCCCTTCTTTATGTAGATCTTGTAAAATGCCAAGCACAACTTGACCACTATGCGAATCCAGTGCCCCCGTAGGTTCATCAGCAAGAATAATCTCACCGCCATTCATCAATGCACGGGCAATACTTACCCGTTGCTGTTGTCCGCCTGAAAGTTGATTTGGCCGATTTTCAGTTTTATCTGCAAGCCCAAGTTTGTCTAACAGCTGGTTGGCTCGTGCTTTACGGGCAGTACTTTCCATTCCTGCATAGATAGCTGGCAGAGCAACATTTTCATTCGCATTTAAGGAACTCAAGAGATTGTAGCGTTGGAAGATAAAGCCGAATTTACGTTGGCGGAGTTCTGAAAGTTCATCCGTAGTCATTAATTTGGTTTCTTTGCCTGCAATGCGACAAATACCAGAACTTGCAGTATCAAGGCAGCCAATAATATTCATTAGCGTGATTTACCTGAACCTGAGGCTCCGATAATCGCCACAAAATCGCCTTGCTGAATACTAACATTCACATCTTTTAAAATGTGTGCTCGGTTTTCACCTTCGCCAAAGTATTTGTTGAGCTGTTCAATTTCGATTACGTTCATAAGTGTTTGTAAAAATTTAGGAAAAATTAACCGCTTGTGAGTTGCCACAAGCGGTCAAAAATAGAGAAAAACTTGCTTATTCGACTAACAAAAAAGCAATAAGTTCAGCTTATTCTATCCAGAGCGGTAGGCGAATTTCGACACGTAAACCACCTAACTCACTTTTTATTGCCCTGACTTTACCTTGGTGTTGTTGAACCGCATTAGCTACGATTGTTAAGCCTAATCCTGTTCCCCCTGTTTGTCTTGCTCGTGCTTCATCAACACGATAGAACGGCCGGAAAATATGTTCTAATTCGTGATCTGGTACGCCTTCGCCATCATCATCTACTACAATAAATAGAAGATCCTGCTCTTGCTCTTGAGTAATGGATATTTGGACTTTTATGATACTTTTTGCATATTTTTGTGCATTACGAATAATATTTTCTAGTGCACTTGATAATAAGTTGACATTGCCATTTAACGTATAAAGTTCTTTATTTTTAATCTGATCTTCGATAAATAATTTCAAACCATATTGTTCGATTTCAAAGCGAGTATCTTCTAATATATTTTTCCATATATCTTCGGCTTGAAAGAGTTTTCGGGAAATATGTTGATTTAATTCCAAGCGAGAAAGTGAGAGTAAATCAAGCACCATGCTATTCATTTTCTGAATTTCATTTTCAATTCGCTCTGTTTCTTTTGTTTCGCCATTTTTCTTTTTTAAAATAGCAGTGGCAAGTTGTAAGCGTGCTAATGGTGTTTTAAGTTCATGTGAAATATCTGAAAGTAATTGTTGTTGATGGTTATTTGAAGTTTGCAATGAACGAATCATATAATTTAAACTACGACCAACTTCTCTAAATTCTTTAATTCCTAGAGATTCAATCTTAGGATCGATTATCAGTGAACCACGAGCAACAGCATTCGCAGTGATTCGGAGATTTTTTAATGGTCGAGTAATGATCCAAGATAAGATAAAAATTGTTGGAAGCACCAAAATAATTAAGAAAATAATTATTTGAATGGGGTTGTCATATAGGTTGTTTAACCACTCTTTTTGTGCTTGAATTTGGTATAGAAAGTAGGCTTTATATGTACGGTGTTCTGTGCCTAATAAAAATGGCCCATTAATACGTAAATCATCAAAGCTACGAGCCATTGGAACACTATTGTCTTCAGTTTGATATAAGAATGAAAGTAGAGGGCGAATATTAGATTGTTCCATTCCACTTACAATATTTGTTTGTTGGTCAACTAAAATCAGCTCTAAGCCACTAGGCGTGTGAATGGAAAGATCTTTTTCAAAAACCTCATCAAAGTTATAGCGATGTTTAAGTTTAGCAATTTCGTTATTAAGAAAAGTAATATCATTTTCAACAAGAGGAATTAATTTTCGGTCGTCAAGACTAGAAAGAAAAAAAGTTAGAAATAGAATGAAAATAAAAATGCCACTGAAGTAGAAAAAAAGTTGAAAAAATAGGTAATTATTAACTAATGGAAATAAGAAAACGGATTTTTTTGGCATATAATCTCTCAAATAAGAACCCTCGCTAGTAATGATTTAGCGAGGGAAAATAATTATTTTCCTGTTACTAGTAAGTAGCCACGCCCACGTAAAGTCTTAAACCACGGTAAATTATCTTCACGCTCAGGTAATTTCTTACGTAAATTAGATATATGCATATCAATAGCACGATCATAAGGGTTTAATGTTTTTCCTAGAATTTCAAGATTTAATAGTTCACGAGACAGAATGACACCTGGATTCTGAATAAGAATTTGGAGTAATGAAAACTCTGTTCCAGTTAGTTCTAAATCCCGTCCGTTATAAATAGCTTGTTGACGACCTGAATGTAATTCTATCCCATTAAAGGAAAGTGGTTTTCCTTTATGTTCTTCTGGACTATTGTTTGTTTTAATTGGCTGTGTAATTGGTTGTGGAGTAAGCGAAGATGTAGAACGGCGTAAAATCGCTTTAATACGTGCGACCAATTCACGATCATTAAATGGTTTAGGTAAATAATCATCAGCACCTAATTCTAACCCAAGGACACGATCAATATCATCATCTCGAGCACTCAGCATTAGTACGGGCATATTTGAAGTCTTACGCAGTTGTTTGAGTGTTTCTGTACCATTTAATACTGGCATCATAATATCTAACAACATCAGATCAAAAGATTGGGTTTTTAAAAGCGAAAGAGCTTCCTGACCGTTATGGACAACGGTTACGTTGAATCCTTCTAGTAAAAGTAATTCTGCTAAGAGTTCTGTCAGTTCTAAATCATCATCGACAAGCAAAATTTCAGGCATAATTATCACCTTTTGTATATTTCAGCGTTTATCCATTTAAATTCGGCGAATAATGTATAACTTTATATTAAATTGTAAAATTATTCGCAAGATTTGATTTCATTCCACAATACATCTAATTCATTTAAGCTACAATCTGAAACTTGTTTTTGTTGAGATTTAACCAATTGTTCCACGCCACGAAAACGGCGTTCAAATTTAGCATTGGCTTTACGTAAACAGCTCTCGGCATCAATGCCATAATGGCGACAAAGGTTAGTGCTAACAAATAATAAATCACCTAGTTCTTCTTCTAATTTCTCGGCTTGAACGGGCGATTGTACCATTTCGTTCCAGACTTCTTGTAATTCTTCTTCAACTTTATGAAAGACTGATTGTGGGTTATCCCAGTCAAACCCCACTTTAGCACAACGTTTTTGTAATTTATATGCTCGTGTCAGTGCAGGTAAGGCGAAAGGTAAATCATCTAAAATTGAATTATGAGCTTGATGCTTCTCATCATTCGCTTTTTGTTCTTCCCACGTTTTTAATGCTTCTTCGCTGTTTGCCGCTTTTTTATCGCCAAAAACGTGTGGATGGCGATAAATCAGCTTATTATGAATATCAGTCAGCACATCATTAAAATCAAAAGATCCCTCTTCTTTAGCTAGTTGACTGAGGAAAACAACTTGAAGGAGCAAATCGCCTAATTCTTCACGTAAAGCGGTGCGATCTTGCGTATGAATTGCTTCTGCAACTTCATAGGTTTCTTCTAATAAATGCGGAAGCATCGTATTGAAGTTTTGGGCAAGATCCCAGGGGCAGCCTCCTTTAGGATTGCGAAGTTGAGCTACGAGGTTTAAAAATTGAAACATAGTTGGCTGTTGATAATTTTCTATTTTCATAAGTACAAATCATAATATATTTGGATGATTTTTATCAATTTTAGCATAATGTGCCTAAAACAGAAAATATATCAACTTTAAATGCGGAAATAAAAATGGATTCTTTTTTTAGGAAAAGAAAATGATATACTAAAGAAAAACAAGTGAAATTAGATGAGAAGAATAAATGCTAAAGAAATTCATACAAGCGGTGATATTTGGGCTCTGTTTTGCAGGGCTGATTTTGCTTTTTCCTTGGGTTGGAAAACAAGTAAAACAATTGAGTGTATTTCAGCCTGATGTTTTTAGCTATTCGGAAGCCGTACAAAAAGCTTCGCCTGCCGTGGTAAATATTTATACGCAGATTTTAGATCAATCTAGCAGCAACGGCTCTCGATTGAATTTAGGTTCGGGCGTGATTATGACAGAAAACGGTTATGTATTAACCAATAACCATGTCATTAAAGATGGCTATCAAATTGATGTTTATTTGCAATCGGGTAAAGGCTATTCGGCAACCTTGGTTGGATTCGATGTATTAACTGATTTGGCGGTACTGAAAATCGATGGCGGAAAATTACCTACTATTCCTCAAAATCCTCAACGAGAATCCAAAGTAGGGGACGTAGTGTTGGCAATTGGTAATCCTTATAATTTAGGGCAGAGTGTTACTCAAGGTATTATTAGTGCTAAAGGGCGGAATACGATTTCTGACCGCACAAGACAGAACTTTATTCAAACTGATGCACCGATTAGTAAAGGAAATTCAGGTGGGGCGCTGATCAACACTGTAGGTGAGTTGATTGGAATCAATACGATTAGCCTGAAAAATAGTGGGGAAATTCGTGAACTTAGTGTGACAGGCTCAGATTCAATTGCAGAAGGCTTGAATTTTGCTATCCCAATCAGTCAAGCGGTCGAAATTATGAATAAAATCATCAAAGATGGGCGCGTTATTCGTGGCTACTTTGGCGTGCGAAGCGATATTTTCTTTAGTGCTCAACAAATGGGAGTAGAAAAGGGCGTTTTGATTACAGGCGTGAATCCGAATGGTCCTGCTGAAAAGGCTGGCATCCATGTGGGTGATATCATTTTAAAAATTGATAATATTGAGGCTGTTTCGGCTTCGCAAATGATGGAAGCTTTGGGAAATATTAGCCCAAATACGAAAGTGAGAGTATTATTACTTCGACAAGGTAAAGAGCTAGAATTTAATGTAGTAGTGGGTGAGTTTCCTGAGTATCAACCCGTTGATGAATAATTTAAAAAGTTAAAAAGGCAATGATGATGAAAAATGTAATTATTACTGTGGATGGTCCGAGTGGGGCGGGTAAAGGAACACTTTGCTACGCTTTAGCCGAAAAATTAGGCTTTGATTTTTTAGATTCTGGGGCGATTTATCGTATTACGGCATTAGATGCACTAAAAAAACAAGTGAATTTAGAAGATGAAAATGCGGTAGCGGAAATTGGGCGAAATTTGAATGTGCAATTTGTGCCTAATAATGGAGAGGTGAATGTAATTTTAGATGGCGAAAATGTGGGTGACCAAATTCGTACTGCTGAAGCGGGTCAGAATGCTTCTAAAGTAGCAGCTTTCCCAAAAGTGCGAGAAGCATTGTTACAACGCCAACGTGATTTTGCAAGCTCAAAAGGTTTGGTAGCGGACGGACGAGATATGGGCACAATAGTTTTTCCAGAAGCTCAAATTAAGCTTTTTTTAGATGCTAGTGCAGAAGAACGTGCAAAAAGACGTGTAAAACAGTTGCAATTCAAAGGATTTAATGCTAACTTTGATGAAATTTTAGATGAAATTAGAGAGCGTGATTATCGTGACAGAAATCGAGCGGTTGCACCTCTCGTTCCAGCGAAAGATGCGTTAGTATTGGACTCAACGCATTTGTCGATTAGTGAAGTTATTAATCAAGCCTTGGAATATATTTCTTCCAAAGGTTTTTAATTTTTCCTGAGTAAAACACGGATTGTTTTACTTTTATTACTAACCCCATTTAACATGATGTTAAGTGGAAGTTCATTTTTATTTAAGAAGAAAATTATGTCAGAAAATTTTGCTCAACTACTTGAAGAATTCTTTTCAAACGAAGCTCGTTTAGGTTCTGTTGTTAATGGTACCGTAGTCGCTATCGAAAAAGGTTATGTAATCGTTGATACTGGTTTCAAATCTGAATCACGTATCGAAGCATCAGAATTCACGAACGCACAAGGTGAATTAGAAGTTCAAGTTGGCGATCAAGTTGATGTTGTATTAAAAGCAACAGACGACGGTTTCGGTGAAACAGTTGTTTCTCGTGGTGATGCAAAACGTAACGAAGCTTGGATTGCATTAGAAAAAGCATTTGAAGAACAAGCAACTGTTACAGGTTACGTAAATGGTAAAGTGAAAGGCGGTTTCACTGTTGAATTAAACGGTGTTCGTGCATTCTTACCAGGTTCATTAGTAGATGTTCGCCCAGTTCGTGATTCTTTAAATCTTGAAGGTCAAACTTTAGAACTTAAAGTGATCAAGTTAGACCAAAAACGTAACAATGTGGTTGTATCACGTCGTGCAGTAATCGAAACAACTAATTCAGCTGATCGTGAAGAAGTATTAGCGAACTTAGTTGAAGGTTCAGAAGTTAAAGGTATCGTTAAGAACTTAACTGACTACGGTGCATTCGTAGATTTAGGTGGCGTTGATGGTTTATTACATATCACTGATATGGCATGGAAACGTGTTAAACACCCAAGTGAAGTGGTTACAGTAGGTCAAGAAGTAACTGTTAAAGTTCTTAAATTTGACAAAGAGAAAACTCGTGTATCATTAGGCTTAAAACAATTAGGTCAAGATCCATGGGGTGCAATTGCACAGAACCACCCAGTAAACAGCAAATTAACTGGTAAAGTAACTAACTTAACAGACTATGGTTGCTTCGTTGAAATTTTAGACGGTGTTGAAGGTTTAGTTCACGTTTCAGAAATGGATTGGACAAACAAAAATATCCACCCATCTAAAGTAGTAAGCGTCGGTGATGTGGTTGAAGTAATGGTACTTGAAGTAGATGAAGAACGTCGTCGTATCTCATTAGGTTTAAAACAATGCAAAGCTAACCCATGGGAACACTTCGCTGAAACTCACAACAAAGGTGATAAAGTTTCAGGTAAAATCAAATCAATCACAGACTTCGGTATCTTCATCGGTTTAGAAGGTGGTATTGACGGTTTAGTACACTTATCTGACATCTCTTGGGATGTTCAAGGTGAAGAAGCAGTTCGTAACTACAAAAAAGGTGACGAAGTAGAAGCGGTCGTTTTACAAGTTGATGCAGTAAAAGAGCGTATCTCTTTAGGTATCAAACAATTAAACTCAGATCCATTCACTAACTTCATCGATTCAACCAAAAAAGGTGCAATCGTTGCAGGTAAAGTAACAGCAGTAGATGCTAAAGGTGTTTCTGTTGAATTAGAAGGTGGCGTTGAAGGTTTCATCCGTGCAAACGAAGCAACACTTGACCGCGTAGAAGATATCACTTCAGTAATCTCTGTAGGTGATGTAATTGAAGCGAAATTCACAGGCGTTGATCGTAAAGCGCGTGTAATTAACTTATCTGTTCGTGCAAAAGCTGAAGCTGAAGAATCAGCAGCAATTGCTCAAGTGAATAAACAAGAAGTTGAAGTACCAAGTGCAATGGCAGCAGCGTTTGCTCAAGCTAAAGGTGAATAATTCACGCTTCTAGTGTAATTAAGGCGGGTATGTGTTTAAGCATATCCGCTTATTATGATGTTATATTGTCTGATTATATTTAAGTAAAGGAAGGATATTTAAATATAATTAGTTCATAGGATAGAAAATATGACTAAGTCAGAATTAGTGGCTAACTTAACAACACTTAATCCATTAATTCCTTCTAATTTAATCGAAGAGGGGGCTAATGAAATTTTAGAAGAAATTGTTTCTGCATTAGCAATGGGGAAGCGTATTGAAATTCGAGGATTTGGTAGTTTTTCCATTCGTGATAGAGAAGAACGTGTTGCTCGTAATCCTAAAAATGGGGAGAGTGTTACACTTGAAGCCAAAACAGTGGCATATTTCAAAGCAGGAAAAAAACTTAAAGAGTGTGTGGATTTAGTCTAATTTTTAATGAGGGTAGAGATGATTAAGTATATTTTAGGTTTTGTGATTGCAGTAGCGGTAATTTTAGTTGGCATTACTATTGGAGCGAATAACGATCAGCTCATCACATTCAACTATGTTATTGCACAAAGCGAATTACGCTTATCTACTCTTGTTGCCATCTTGTTTGGATTTGGATTAATTTTAGGTTGGTTAATCACAGGTATTTTCTACCTTAAAATCAAATTGCAAAATATTGCATTAAACCGCCGTGTGAAACGTCAATCTCAGCAAATTACAGAACTGACCTCGCCTAAGGCTGAATAATGCTTGAATTATTGTTCCTTTTACTTCCAGTTGCAGCTCTCTATGGTTGGTATATGGGGCGGAGAAGTGCTAAAAAGGATCAAGAGACTGTTCAAAATCAATTTTCCCGTGATTATGTAACGGGATTAAATTTCTTATTATCTAATCAACAAGAAAAAGCGGTCGATCTTTTTCTTTCAATGTTGCAAAAGCAAGAGTCTGAAAATCAAATTTCTCAAGAATCACAATTCGAAGCAGAATTAACATTAGGTAATTTATTCCGTTCACGTGGCGAAGTTGATCGTGCTTTACGAATCCATCAAGCCATAGATTCCAGTCCAGATTATTCTATTGAGCAGAAATTATTAGCAAAGCAGCAACTTGCTAAAGATTTTTTAGCGGCAGGTTTTTATGATCGTGCAGAAAATTACTATATTTTATTGCTTGATGAGCCTGATTTTGCAGTAAATTCTCTTACACAATTAATGGTCATATATCAAAAAACCAAAGAGTGGAAAAAAGCAATAAATGTTTCGGAAAAATTACTGCAAATTTCTCCTGACACAGACAAAAAACCTCTAGCTCATTATTATTGTGAATATGCTCAAGCAGTAAAAAATGATGATCAAAAAGCTTTCTTAGATGCCTTAAATAAAGCATTATTTCATTTGCCAAGTTGTTCTAGAGCTTCTATGTTGTTAGGAGAATTTCACCTAGAGAATAAGCAATTTCGTTTAGCCGCAGATTATTACGAAGCGGTGCTTAGTCAAAATGTAGATTATATTGGTGAAGTACTAGATAAGATTAAACATTGTTATTTAACATTAAATGATCTCTCTGGCTATGAGCTCTTTTTAATTAAAGCAAATCAGGTAAAACAGAACCCAAACGTTGATTTAGCATTAACGCAGTTTATTGATGAAAAAGATGGTAAAATTGCTGCACAATCCAAGTTATATCAACAGTTACGCCAATTCCCGAATATGCTCACTTTCCATCGTTTTATTTATTACCAAATTAACGAAGCGGAAGAGGGCAGTGGTAAAGAGAGTCTGATTTTGCTATATAATATGGTAGGCGAGCAGATTAGAAAAAGTTTTAAGTATCGTTGTTCAAATTGTGGCTACCAGAGTTACCGTTTAAGTTGGTATTGCCCATCTTGTCGTCACTGGGAAACGATTAAAGCTATACACAGTATTGAACCACAATCCCATTAATTGGAGTTTTTATGAATAATAAAGTTATCGTTGCACTTGACTATGAAACAGAGCGTGAAGCACTGAATTTTGTGGAGCAGGTTGATCCTTCGCTTTGTCGCCTTAAAGTGGGCAAAGAAATGTTTACTACGCTTGGCACAAATTTTGTAAAACAACTCCACGAACGTAAGTTTGATGTGTTCTTAGATTTAAAATATCATGATATTCCAAACACTGTAGCTCGTGCTGTACGTTCGGCAGCAGATTTAGGTGTATGGATGGTTGATCTTCACGCATCAGGTGGTTTAGCGATGATGGAACAAGCTCGTAAAATTCTTGAACCGTACGGTAAAGATGCACCATTATTGATTGCAGTAACTGTATTAACTAGTATGGAAGATTTAGATTTGTTACAAATCGGCATCAATGCTTCACCAATGGAGCAAGTAATTCGTCTTGCTCACCTGGCTCAACGTGCGGGTTGTGATGGCGTAGTTTGTTCGCCACAAGAAGTAGAAGTATTACGTACTCACTGTGGTAAAGATTTCAAACTTGTGACTCCAGGTATTCGTCCTGAAGGAAGTGATTTTGGTGACCAACGCCGTGTAATGACTCCAAAACAAGCAATTGAAACAGGCTCAGATTTCCTTGTAATCGGTCGTCCAATCACACAAGCAGAAGATCCGCTTGCGGTACTTAAAAGAATTAACGCAAGTATTGCGTAATTTCGCATAATCAAAAACTTATTTATCCCCTCGTTTGAGGGGATTTTTATCTGAGCTATTTATAGGAATTATTATGACATTAGTTTATTCAACAGAGACAGGTAGAATTAAGCCAGAAAAGACCAAAGAAGAAAGCCCAAAGGGTGATGGCATCGTTCGTATTCAACGCCAAACAAGCGGTCGAAAAGGCAAAGGCGTTTGCATTATTACAGGTTTGGATTTAGAAGATACCGAATTAAAACTCCTTGCTGCAGAATTAAAAAAACGTAGCGGCGTAGGTGGTTCAGTCAAAAACGGTACAATCGAAATTCAAGGCGATAACCGAGAGTTACTCAAGCAAGTTTTAGAGCAGAAAGGTTTTAAGGTGAAATTAGCTGGAGGTTGATGTTAGCCTGAAAATATTAAAAAGCTAAATGTAAAATTTAGCCGAAATTTAACCGCTTGTAGTGAAAGCTACAAACGGTTTTTGAGACTTAACCATTTCACTATTATGGGATTAGTTGGGTATGTATAAAGTCTATCTAATTTTCTATTTCTTACTGAACAACTTCATCGTAGGTAAAATTACCGCACAAGCGATAGTGCCAATGATAATTCCAATCACAAAATCAATGACAGAAGAGAATGATGCTGGAACCATAAAATGTTCTATCCAGTGATGAATTGCAGGTACGTTATGCGAGAAAATACTGCCACCGACCAAAAACATAGCAATGGTGCCAATCATAGATAATGATTTCATAAACCACGGCATAATAAAGAGTAAGCTGCGTCCTATGAATTGCGATAACGAGCCTTTCTTTTTCATCAACCATAAACCGATGTCATCAAGTTTCACGATTAAACCCACAAAGCCATAAACAAATACAGTAATACCGATTCCAACCGCAGAAAGTGAAAGGATTTTGGTTATTGTATTACTTTCTTGTAATACTCCGAGGGCGATGATAATAATTTCAGCTGAAAGAATAAAATCAGTACGGATTGCCCCTTTGATTTTATCTTCTTTTGAAACGCTATTTTCGTCTTCGGCACTTTCTGCGTGTAAGAATTTATGCAATAATTTTTCCACGCCTTCGAAACAAAGATAAACACCGCCAATTATCAATAATACTGTGATGGCTTGCGGTAAATAGATAGATAGCAGAAGAGCAAGTGGAATTAAAATCGCCTTGTTAAGAATCGAACCTTTTGCAACCGCCCAAACAATCGGTAATTCTTGTTCAGGTAAGATATTTTTCCCGCTGACTTGGTTTGCATTTAAGGCTAAATCATCGCCAATCACGCCAGTAGTTTTCTTTGCTGCTATTTTAGTCATAATAGAAACATCGTCCAATACAGCAGCAATATCATCTAATAAGGTAAAGAGAGAGCTAAAAGCCATAGTATTCCTTAAATAAATTTATAAAAAAACCGAGCAAAATTGCTCGGTCTTCAAATTCCAAATTTCGGAAATTAGCGACGTAAACCTAAACGTGCAATGATTTCTGAATATTTAGCAAGATCAGTACGTTTTAAGTAGTCTAATAATTTACGACGACGTGAAACCATACGTAATAAACCGCGACGACCGTGGTGATCTTTTTTGTGTGTAGCAAAGTGAGCTTGTAAATGGTTGATTTGAGCAGTTAATAATGCAATTTGAACTTCTGAAGAACCAGTATCTTTTGCATCACGACCAAATTCAGCAACGATTTGTGCTTTTGCTTCTACGCTTAGAGACATCTTAATTTTCCTTTTTGTTAAGGGTTGAACATACATCAATAGCCGATCTCTAACTCAGCTATGATAAGAGGTACACATTCTAATGTGAAATGTCTAACAATGCAAGTCTAAATTAACTAGAAGAGTAAGAAAGTAAGCGTTGCGATTTTGTTTTACAAGCAGTAAATTAAGCATCGAATTTGACCAAATCTCGGAGCTTTTATGCCACTATCCCTATTCCCTCCAGCACTTTCGCAAAAAATCGCAGAAAATCTACCGCTTATGAATGCGATTTCAATGTCTAGTTTTGTAAAACGCACGCTTTTATCTCAGCCTGAATTATTAAATCAATGGTTTGAACATTTGCCTAGTCCACAAGATTGCACACATTATACTGAGCGTTTAGATCAAGTGCTGCAAAATGTGCAAGATGAGGCGCAATTAGGCAAGGAACTTCGATTGTTTCGCCATCGTGAAATGGCAACACTTAGCTTTATTCAATCGAACAAATTAGCCAGCGTTGAGTTTGTTTTTCAAGCCCTTTCTGATTTGGCGGAGGCGATTATTTTACAGGCTCGTGATTGGCTCTATCAGCGTTGCTGTGCGGAATATGGCGTGCCAATGAATAGTCTGAATGAGCCACAAGAGTTGCTGATTTTAGGAATGGGAAAATTGGGCGGACGGGAGCTAAATTTCTCGTCAGATATTGACCTGATTTTTGTCTACCCTGATGCAGGCGAAACCGTGGGTGGGCGGAAAGCGGTCGAAAATAGCAAGTTTTTTACCAGACTTGGGCAGCGTTTAATTCGGACATTAGATGAAATAACTGCCGAGGGCTTTGCATATCGTACCGATATGCGGTTGCGCCCGTTTGGCGATAGCGGAGCATTAGTGCTTAGTTTTGCCTCAATGGAAGACTATTACCAAGAGCAGGGGCGAGATTGGGAACGTTATGCGATGATTAAAGCGAAAATCTTGGGTGAAGATTTGAGCAATCTCAACCATCGCTATTTAAAGCAGATGTTACGCCCATTCGTTTATCGCCGCTACTTGGATTTTAGTGCGATCCAATCGCTACGAGAAATGAAAGAGAAAATCAGCCGTGAGGTGGTTCGTCGTAATCTGATAGATAACATCAAGCTGGGTGCAGGTGGCATTCGTGAAGTCGAATTTATCGTGCAAACCTTTCAAATGATGCGAGGTGGTCGCGATAAAATCTTGCAAGAACGCAGTCTATTGACTGTGTTACCTCGCTTGGCAGAGCTAAATTTACTGACTATAGAACAAGTAACAGATTTACGTACCGCATACCTATTCTTCCGCCAAGTGGAGAATGTGTTACAGGCGATTGATGATAAGCAAACCCAAACCTTGCCAACGGATGAACAAGCTCAGCAATGCCTGATGTTAGCTACGCAGAAATATTTGATTGAAACTGAACAAGGAGAAATGTGGCTAGAGCACGCGATCCAAAATTGGGCGGATTTCTTGCAGGTGTTGGGGCAATATCAGGAAAAAGTGCGGGCGGTGTTTAATGCACTGATTGGGAAAGATGAAGAAGAAAATCCACCGCTTGTAAACGAGCAAATTACCTTATGGCGAGATATTTTGCATCTAGAAATGAGCGAAGAAGATTTGGTAAGCGTGCTGAAAGAGTATGCTGTGCAAGATGCGGATTATGCGGAGATTTTCCGCTGGCTTACCACAACGCTACAAGATTGGAGCCGTAAACCGATTGGCGTGCGTGGGCGTGAAGTGCTGAGAGTCTTGTTGCCGAAAATGCTTGATAAGATTTTCAGCCAACCGAATTATCTAATTTTACTGCCTCGATTGCTCAAGATTTTGGATAAAATCACGACCCGAACTACCTATTTGGAGCTCCTTACGGAAAAAGAGAAGATCTTGCCACAGCTGATTACACTTTGTGGTCAGTCGATTATGATTGCCGAGCAGATTGCCCGTTATCCAATGTTATTGGATGAATTGATGAGCAATAAAGGGCTTACGCAGGTGATTGATTTCCGTGATTATGAGCCTGCATTGAACGACTATTTGGTTCGTATTCCTGAAGAGGACGAAGAGGCGTTGATTGATGCGTTGCGACAATTCAAACAGAGCCAGATTTTACGTATCGCCTCAGCTGATATTATGGGCGTGTTGCCTGTAATGAAAATTAGCGACCATCTCACGTACCTTGCCGAAGCGATTATCGGAGCGGTAGTAAATATGGCGTGGAAAGCTATGAGCCAACGGTTTGGCGTACCAGAGTATTTGGGCGAAAATGAAAAAGGTTTTGCGGTGATTGGCTACGGAAAATTGGGCGGTATTGAGTTGGGCTACAATTCCGATTTAGACTTGGTTTTCCTACACAATGCCCCTGAAAATAGTGAAACAGTTGGCGGACGGAAATCGGTCTCTAGCCATCAGTTTTACTTGAAATTAGCTCAAAAAATTAACTCTATTTTTAACCTCAACACCAGTGCAGGTGTGTTATACGAAGTGGATATGCGGTTGCGACCATCAGGCGAAGCAGGGCTTTTAGTCAGTACTTTCAATGCCTACGATTTCTACCAGAAAAACGAGGCGTGGACGTGGGAAAGCCAAGCACTTGTGCGAGCAAGATGCGTGTATGGTACAGAAAATCTAAAAGCTGAATTTGATCAAATTCGTCAATCAACTTTAGCACAAAAACGTGATAAGGTGACGCTTAAAGCAGAAATTACAGGAATGAGAGCCAAAATGTATCAGCATTTAACCCAACCGCAAGCGGTCGAATTTAACTTAAAAACCGACAAAGGTGGCATTACTGATATTGAATTTATCGCCCAATATTTAGTGTTAGCAAATGCAGAAACCTCGCCAGAAATGGCGGTTTGGTCGGATAATGTCCGCATTTTCGACACGGCAATGGCGTACGGCATTTTAACTGAACCAGCAGGTGAACAGCTCAAACATTGTTACACGGCAATGCGAAACCGTATTCATCACTTGAATTTATTACGCCAACCAAGTTGCGTACCGATGAGTGAATTTGAAGCAGAACGGGATTTTGTCGGGGAAATATGGTCGCAAATTTTTCAGTAAAAACAACCGCTTGAAGTAGATAAGTAGCGTATAATAAGCCAATTTTAAACGGAGGAAAGATGGAATATCAATTTACCCATACGATGCACGGTGTGATTGCCCGTTGCTCAATGGATTACGAAGCATTTGCCCGTTGGCTAAACAATGAAATCGCAGGCGATCATAAAGCTTTAGATGCTATTTTAACTGAAATTGAACGTTGCAGAGTAGTTTATCCAAATCAGTATGAATTTGTATTTGAAGGTAAGGAATACAGCCTCTATTTCACTAACGATGAAGTGATGGTGAAGGCGAATAATTTAGAAGATGATTTTGATGAATCTCTGATGGAAGAGGGCTTTAATTTCTATAACGAAGAGAGCATCGCCTTTTGCGGGCTAGATGATTTTGAAGCCTTTTTGAAAGCGTATCACAAATTTATGAAGACCTATCATTAAGGAAAATAAAAAAGAGCGTTTAGCTTGATCTAATCTTTAATCAGTGAGAAATTTAGCCCAACCTTTTGGGATGCTGATCATTTAAAACGCTCTTTTTATTATTCCTTGAAAAACGCTAACAATGTTTCAGGATGTTGAATGTACTGTGACAGATCCTTCTGTTCTGGATGCCCGATATAGGGAATTTGTCCGAGAAGCGGGGCGTGGATTTTTTGCTTAAGCATTTTAATTAATTCCATATAGTGTCGTAATCCAGGGTTGATGCGGTTTGCGACCCAACCTAAAAGCGGAACGCCGCTATCTTTAATTGCTTGAGCGGTCAGTAAAGCGTGGTTGGCACAGCCTTCTTTGATGCCGACAACTAAAATCACAGGCATATTATTTTTTTGTACCCAGTCAGCAAAACTCAAATCTTTGTTAATCGGAGTAAGCCAGCCGTAAGTGCCTTCCACTAAAATATTGTGGTAGCTATTTTGTAAGCGTGCGAGATCAACATCCAATTTTTCCACGTGAATATTTCGAACTGCATCAAGGGCAGCAAAAACAGGGGTGCTAGAATGAATAAAGGTGTAGCTGTTGATTTCACGATAGCCAACAGGCACTGCAGTGCTGTTTAAAAGCGTGACAACATCGCTATTATCTTCGCTTGCATAGTCATCTAAATTTGGCTCTGTGGGTAATTCTTCTGCTCCCCCACAAGCGATTGGTTTATAAGGCACAGCCACGATATTATTTGCGGTCAAAACTTGCAATAATGCACGGGTTACAATCGTTTTGCCCACGTCGGTGTCTGTGCCTGTAATAAATAAAGAGGGCATAGGGTATCCTTTGGTTAGCTGGTTTTTAATTCACCAAGAAATAAAATAGAAAATGGTGGGCTTAAGACCCACCGGATGAATACCCTTTAGTCTATCGAATTTTTTAATCAGGGATTATGTTCTTGATCAAACTTCCTTCATAAATTCCCTGTTTTATCATTGCACACGGGATCAAAGTGCAGTTTTTATCAAAATGGCTTGTCACTAATTGCACATTGAGATCGCGATTGATCATTTTTTCATTCAATTTTTGTGTGATTTGCTCAAAGAGAGGGGCTTTAATGCGTAGCAGTGGAGAATCAAACAAAATTTTTTCGGTAGAGAAAATATTGACTAAATTCATTAACATATAGGCTAAATTGCTACTAATATGCTCTAAAATAGCCAGTGCTGTTGGATTTTTTGCTTCCACTTGTTCGCAGAAATGGGTGATTTTTGTCTCTTTCAAATGCTCGTCATCCATCTCGCAGTTTTTGGGTAGATGTTTGTCGATCAATTGAATTAACGCCTGTAAACTTGCTTGATTGTTGAGTTGATAGCGTTCGATGCTGTCTAATTCAGGGTAAATCTCATCACTTAATGCACTAAAACGAGGCATTAGCATATGATCTACATTCATATTTTGCTCGTGTAATAATGCACCTCGCAACAGAATGCTGAGACGGATGGCATCGTCAATTTGTAAGAAGATCACATTATCATCGCCAATTAAACTACCTAGCGTAGATTCTGCTAATAACCAGAGGTGGAAATGCTCATTGAGCAAAATTGGTTGAGAATAAACCACTTGTAATTTCTCTACGATGCGACATTTCAACGAATGCTGTCCAAGTTGAACAATGGTGTTTTTCTCAGCGTTAATGCGTCCAACGACAGCAATGGAAAGTGCGAGAATTTGTGCATCATTAAGCGGTTGATTTTGACGGAAAGTTTGCAAGTTTTCGGCAATAATCTCATCTAAGTTAGGATAATCGCTTAAAGAAAAGGTATAATCTTGGCGGTGAATGACTGAGCCATCTAATTTACAAAGCGAAATGGTAAGATGGTCTGCAAAAATCGTGAGGCAGAGCTGTTTCCAGAAAAAAGTAGAAACAGAAAGCCCGACTGCTGGTCTGCCGCGAGAGTTACAATCTTGCACGCTACGTTCTAAAATAAATTGTTTATCAATCAACAGTTTTGTAATGTTGGTAATTGAAGCGGGGGCAAGCCCTGAGAGTTTAGCAAGATCGGTACGAGAAATGAGTTCAAACTGTTCGGTTAGACGGTAAATATTGCCTATATTTTGAATTTTATTGCCAGTAATCATTAATTGACGTTCTCCATAATTTATTTTTTATTTGCTCCATTTGTTTTTATATTTTGCGGGAATTTTGTAGAAGTACAACCAATTTATACGCATAATGTGATCTAGTTCACATATTTATTTTTAAATTTAAAGAAAATCACGAGAAAAGCCGAAATGAATTCATCAATTCACTACCTTTGGGTGGAAAATGAGCAGCAATTAGCTGAAGTTTGTCAAAGTGCCCGCCAAGTACCTGTAGTAGCGTTGGATACGGAATTTATCCGTGAGCGAACTTTTTACCCGAAACTGGGACTAATTCAGCTATTTGATGGCAAGCAAGTCAGTTTGATTGATCCAACGACGATTAAAGATTTCAGTCCTTTTGTTGCGTTACTTGCCGATCAAGACGTTGCCAAAGTATTACATGCTTGCAGTGAAGATTTGGAAGTGTTTGAATGTGCTTTTAACCAATTGCCTACACCGTTGGTAGATACGCAAGTAATGGCAACTTTCTTAAATTTAGGCACATCCGTTGGTTTTGCAAAATTGGTGTTGCATTATTTAGATGTTGAGCTCGACAAAGGAGCTTCGCGTACAGATTGGCTTGTGCGTCCATTAAGCGAAACCCAGTTGCAATATGCCGCGGCGGATGTGTGGTATTTATTGCCGATTTATCAGAAAATGCAGGCAGAATTGGCTCAAACAAATTGGCAAAATGCCGTGAATGAAGAGTGTTCCGCTTTTTTAACGAAGCGTGAATGCGAGGAAGATTTAGACAAAGCTTACATCAAAATTTCAAATGCGTGGCGGTTAGAACCGCAGCAGCTAGCTGTGTTAAAATTACTGGCAAAATGGCGGGCGGAAGAGGCACAAAGTCGCAATTTAGCTTTGAATTTTGTGGTAAAAGAATCGAATTTATATGAAATTGCTCGTATTTTGCCAAAAAATCCTTCGCAATTGTTAGATTTTATGCACCCGAATGAAGTACGTAGACATGGCAAAAAAATCTTACGTTTAGTAGAGCAAGGCTTGAATACCCCTACGGAGCTTCATCCTGCCAAAATTGTACGTTTAGTGGATGAGCCTAATTACAAATATAGCTTAAAAGCCTTGCAGCAAAAGCTTGCCGAAATTCGACCGCTTGATCTGCCTGCTGAACTGGTGGCAAGCAAGCGTCAGTTAAATCAGCTATTTAGTTGGCATATCAAAGGGCGATCTTCTGATCGTTTGCCAGAGTTATTATGCGGTTGGCGAAAAGAATATGGCGAGCAATTGGTGAATGTATTTAATTAAAATGAGATAAACATTATGGAAGCAAAAAAATTACCCCGTGCATTAGATGCAATTGATTTAAAAATCCTGAACGAACTTCAACGCAATGGCAAAATTTCTAACATCGAACTTTCTAAACGAGTAGGGCTTTCGCCAACGCCTTGTCTTGAACGGGTTAAACGTTTAGAAAAACAGAACGTGATTATGGGCTATCGTGCCTTGTTGAACCCTGAACTGCTGGAAGCACCGCTTTTAGTTATTGTGGAAATTACGCTAGTGCGTGGTAAGCCTGATGTATTTGAGGAATTTAACCAAGCGGTGCAGCAGCTAGATGAAATCCAAGAGTGCCATTTAGTTTCGGGCGATTTCGACTATTTACTCAAAACGAGAGTTGCCGATATGGCGGCTTATCGTAAATTACTTGGTACAACGCTGTTACGTTTACCTGGTGTGAACGATACTCGCACTTATGTGGTAATGGAAGAAGTGAAACAGACAAATTATTTATTGCTTAAATAAAAAAAGGAAACATTGTGATTAGACGACTTAAAGGAAAAGAAACTGCCTTTAATTTTCTTTTTGCCTTTTGTGGCTTGTTTGGGATTTATCTTATTCTCGCGTGGGCAAGCTATAGCCCGTTAGATAATGCGTGGTCGGTGGCGAGTACCGCTACCAGCGAGCCATTAAACAAAACGGGTATGTTTGGGGCGTGGGTGATCGATTTGCTTTATGCTTTTTTTGGCAAAGTCGCCTTTCTCTTGCCGTTTAGTTTAACAGGATTTTCTGCTTATATGTTACTCACACAAGGGGCAGCAAATGCAACCTTGAAAGGCATTTTGCTCCGTAGTTTGAGCTTCTTTATGCTGATGATTGGTTTAGCAGGCTTAGCGAATACGATTTTATCGAACTCGCCGAATTATCTGGCGGGCGGTTTTGTAGGGGCGATGAGTCAAGGCTTGATGAGTGAGCATATTGGACAATTCGGTAGTTTATTTGTGGCAATGCTACTGACCGCAATCGGGTTCTATTTTTGCTCAGGTCAAACGCTTATTCCATTATTAATTCATTTCTATGATTGGGTAAATGCAAAAGATACCACAGCGGAAGAAAAACCTCTGCAAGTTAAATCCGTAGCCGAAGTTAAGCCAACCGAAGATGATTTGCAATTGGGTAATGAAAATTTACCGCTTGCAGCTGAAGAACCAACAGACGAGCGTGTAGACACTGTCATTTCGATAGATGAACAGTTAACAGATCTTACAATATTTAAACGCCCCAATATCAGTGGGCTACATCAATCTTCTATTGAAAAAGCTTCCGCTGAGCCTTCTTCTGAAATGAAACCAACGATGGTTGTGGAAACAGCGGAGATGCATCTGTTTAATCCTGCCGATATTCATACAGAGCTTCCACTGCCGAAAATTAATTTACCTGAGATTGAAACGGAAGTACTGCCAGCCCAAACCGAAAATAAGATTGGGTTGAATGTTGAACTACCCAAAGTGCGTTTAAATCCGATTGAACCACAAGCGGAGAGAGTAGAACAAGCGGTGGATTTTGCAGAAAATCTCGCAAATCCGACCGCTCAACCCCAAATTAGCGTGCGTTTAGTAAATGAAGATCCTGAACTTGATATGGCTGAGCAAGTGGCATTTGAGCCTGAAATGCCGCATTTTATGCAATCGTCACCTGTGATTAAAGTGATGGCGGAGACGGAAGAAAGCGAAGAGCAAGATGAAGATTTTGATGCGATTCGTGAACGTGAGTTTGCGGAAATGGAACGCCAGCGTTTAGCAGAACTTGAGGCTCGAGCAAAAGCGGTAGGCTTAGAGCATACTTTTAATAAGATTACGGAAGGTTCAAGCTATTTTGAAACGGACTTGCCAACCAATGTGCAAATTCGTACTGAACCTACACCGTCAAAATTCACTACACCGTTAAAAGCAGCCGTGGGTGCGGAAGGGCATAAAACCCCCGACTATCCCAGAGGAGGCTACGGTGAAACCTTAATTCATCCGTTGTTGCAAGGGAGTAAAAAATTAGAAAAACCGACGACCCCCTTACCCACATTGGATTTGTTGGAAGAGCATCATCCAAGCGGTCAGCAGATGACCGAGGGCGAAATTATTGCAACATCTCGCCGCATTGAAACTGCATTGGCAAATTATGGCGTGAAAGCGACGGTTGAGGATGTATTAGTGGGTCCTGTGGTTACCCGTTATGAGATTAAACCCGCAGTGGGCGTAAAGGCAGCGAAAATTACCTCGTTGGCGAGTGATTTAGCCCGCGAAATGATGTCTACTATTCGGATTACCGATGTGGTGCCAGGTAAGCCTTATATGGGGATTGAAGTGCCGAATCCGCATCGTGAAATTGTGTGGTTGCGAGATTTGATCGCAAGCGATGAATTCCGTTATACCCAAGCCAAATTGCCGATGATTTTGGGTAAAGATTTGGCGAATAAACCTGTGATTATGGATATGGTGGACACTCCACATTTACTTGTGGCAGGGCAAACGGGCGGTGGTAAATCGGTTGGGATTAATACGATGATTTTGAGCTTGCTTTATAAGCTCACACCTGAACAAGTTCGCTTGATTATGATTGATCCGAAACAGGTTGAACTTTCGGTGTATAACGATATTCCGCACTTGCTAACGCCAGTGGTAACCGATATGAAAAAAGCGGCAAATGCCTTGCGTTGGGCTGTGGATGAGATGGAGCGTCGCTACACCTTACTGACTCATTTAAATGTGCGTAATATTACAGGCTACAATAATAAAATTGATGAAGCTGAAGCAATGGGAATGCCAATTGCGGATCCAAGTTGGAAAGAGGGCGGTTCAATGGATAAAATGCCGCCTGCGTTGGGCAAACTCAGTTACATTGTTTTGGTGGTGGATGAGTTTGCTGATCTTATGATGACTGCAGGCAAAGAGGTGGAAGAATACATTATGCGTATTTCACAAAAAGCACGTGCAATTGGTATCCATCTGATTTTGGCAACGCAACGCCCATCAACCGATGTCATTACAGGCGTGATTAAAGCGAATATTCCAAGCCGTATTGCGTTTACGGTGGCAAGCCCTTACGATTCTCGCACTATTTTAGATAGCATTGGTGCGGAAAATTTGCTAGGTCGAGGCGATATGCTTTATTCCAAAGCAGGCAATCCGGAGTTGGTTCGTGTGCATGGGGCTTATATGAGCGATGATGATGTCGTGAATGTGGCGGATAATTGGAAAGCACGAGGCAAGCCAGAATATATTGAGAGTATTTTGGAGTCGCCTGCCGATGAAGAGGTAGGAGAGACGGGCGGTAGTGGCGATTTAGATGAGCGTTTTGATGAGGTAGTTGCTTTTGTACAAGAAACAGGCATTACTTCGGCTAGTGGTTTGCAACGTCATCTTCGTTTAGGTTTTAACCGTGCAGCACGTATTTTAGACCAGATGGAACGCGAGGGGATTTTGTCCTCACCAGATAAACGCGGTAAGCGTGAAATTATTTAACGTTAGTAGAAATAAGCGGCGATTTTTGCTGAGTATTTTGCAAAAGATCTTGCGAAAATCACCGCTTGTTTATTGCTTTCAATGAATATCTATCCATCATTTGTATAAATTTTATTGATCAAAGTAATTTTGTACTACTTTAATAGTACAAACCGTTTGACATTTTAATTTGATTCTACTACCTTTATAGCCACTTACTCATAACACAACAAGAGAGAAACACAATGTCTTATAAAAATGACGATCTTCGTATTAAAAATATTGAACAACTTTTACCACCGATTGCTTTATTAGAGCGTTTTCCTGCAAGCGATTTTGCAGCAGAAACAGTGGAAAAAACACGCCAAGCAATTCACAGAATTATTCACGGTGCAGATGATCGCTTATTAGTGGTGATTGGGCCTTGCTCGATCCACGATCCAAAAGCTGCACTTGAGTATGCTAATCGAATTAAAGCCATGCGTGCAAATCCAAAAATTAACCAAAATCTTGAAGTGGTGATGCGTGTATATTTCGAAAAACCACGTACCACTGTGGGCTGGAAAGGCTTAATCAATGACCCATATTTGAATGAAACTTACGCATTAAACGATGGTTTACGTTTAGGTCGTAAAGTGCTTTCAGATATTAACGATTTAGGTGTGCCAGCAGCGGGTGAATTTTTGGATATGATCACGCCACAATATATGGCAGACTTTATGAGTTGGGGGGCAATTGGTGCTCGTACGACAGAATCACAAGTACATCGTGAATTAGCCTCTGGTTTATCTTGTGCAGTAGGTTTCAAAAATGGTACCAATGGCAGCGTAAAAATTGCATTAGATGCAATTGCATCAGCAGAATCGCCACACCATTTCTTATCCGTAACCAAATTTGGTCATTCGGCAATCGTATCGACTGAAGGTAATCCAGATTGCCACATCATTTTACGAGGTGGTGATAAAGGCACAAATTACGATGCAGAATCAGTTGCGACAGTGTGTGCAGAGATCGAAAAATCAGGTCATCGCCCACACGTAATGGTGGATTTCAGCCACGCGAACAGCAGTAAGCAGTTTAAGCGTCAAATGGATGTATGTGAAGATGTTTGCAAACAAATTGCTGGCGGTTCAGATTTAATTTCAGGCGTGATGATCGAAAGTCATTTAGTCGAAGGTCGCCAAGATCTGAAATCAGGACAAACGCTTGAAGATTTAGTTTACGGACAAAGCATCACCGACGGGTGCATCGGCTGGGAAGATAGCGAAAAAGCACTATTCGCTTTAGCAGAAGCAGTTGAAGAACGTCGTCGTAAACATCAAAAATAATCAATCGTAGGGGCGGAGTTTATCCCCCGTCCTATTTTCATTTTATAAGGGCAGGGATAAACCTTGCTTCTACGTACAAATTAGAGAGTTTAGAATGAATCATACCATTCTCGCTTTAGATACTGCCACTGAAGCTTGTTCGGTGGCTTTGTTGCATCAAGGCGACATCACTTTTGAAGATGAACTTAGCCCAAGAACGCACACGCAACGCATTTTACCGATGGTAGATGGTTTATTAAAAAATGCTCATCTTTCTATCAAAGAGTTGGATTATTTAGTCTTCGGTCGAGGCCCTGGCAGTTTTACAGGCGTACGTGTAGGCGTGGGGGTAGCTCAAGGTCTGGCACTGGGTGCAGAACTTGATGTTGTGCCGATTTCAAATCTGACCACAATGGCAGAGCAGGCTTATCAAGAGCTAGGTGCAACAGAAGTGATTGCCTTGATTGATGCCAGAATGAATGAGGTCTATTTTTCGCAATTAATTCGTACTGAAAACGGTTGGATGGAGAAAGTAAAAGAGCAAGTTTGCTCGCCAGAACGTGCGTTAGAGCAGTTTCAATTAGATGACGAAAAGATTACCGTGGTGGGTACAGGTTGGGCTGCTTATCCGCAATTTGCTGAGCAAAATCTACTGCTTGTAATCAGTGAAATTACCTTGCCTTCAGCAAAATATATGCTTGCTTTAGCCAAACAAGAAATTGAGAAAGGGAATGTAAAATCGGTTGATGAAATCGAACCTGTTTATTTACGTAATGAAGTCACTTGGAAGAAGTTGCCGCATAAGCAGTAATAAGAAAGCAGGCATTTGCCTGCTCTTTTTTATCCACTCAATTTTTCAATAACCCAATCCAATCCAGAGTTAAAATCTTCTGTCAAATTTGGACGGAGTTGTTCGAGTAATTTTGTTAGCTCTGCTTTATCAGGATGGGTAAGATTAATATGTCCGACTTTACGTCCTACACGTACTTCTTTGCCATACCAATGTACTTGTGAGAATGGTAGATTTAGCCATTCATTATTATGCTCAATACCGATGAGATTTACCATTACACTTGGAGCGGTGGTTTTGAGTTCTGGCGTTGGGAGATTTAATAATGCTCTTAAATGTAATTCGAATTGAGAAATTGAACAGCCTAGTTGCGTCCAATGTCCACTATTATGAACGCGTGGAGCCAGTTCGTTGATGAGTAATTTATCACCTACTACAAAACATTCCATTGCCATTACGCCGATATATTCTAGTTCTTGCATAATGTTGCCGAGCATTTGTTCGGCTTGTTGTTGGAAAATGACTTGTTTAGGCAGCGTGACATCTGACACGCTGTAACGCAAAATACCATTTTGTTGTAGGTTATGAGTAATAGGGTAGAAACGGGTTGAACCATCTCTAAATCTTGCTCCAACAATCGAAATTTCGCCATCGAACGGAATAAATTTCTCCGCAATCACTTCACCAAACAGATCTGGCGTGATTTGTTCGATATTTTCTTTGGTGACAATCCATTGCCCTCGTCCGTCATAGCCACCAGTACGTCGCTTAACCACGACTTTTTCACCAATATTTTTGAAAATTTGCTCCCATTGATTAGGGTTTTCTAGTAATTGCCAAGGCGAAGTAGAAAGATGAAGCTGATCAAGTAATGATTTTTGCGTGAAACGATCGGCTAATCGCCCAAACACATTGAGGTTCACGAAGTTTTTGTGATTGCTAAGCAGTTGCGTCAGCGGTGTATCTGTCCAACGTTCGATTTCTGCGGTAATAATGCCGTTTTCTGCCAGTTCAAAGACAGGTGCATCAAAGGCGAGAGGGATAACATCAATATCCAGTGGTGCCCCCGCGTAACGTAGCATTCTGCCTAATTGTCCGTTGCCAAGCACATAAATAGGAGGGTAGATTGTGCTTTGAGTTTGCATCATTTTTTTCATAATAGTGAACCTAAATCAGAGTTAAAAATAGTGAGAAAGTGGTTTTTCGCGTTGTTGGTTGAGTAAAACCAACAATTTAATGCGTGCTTTTTGTCCGCTTAAACCTGTAGTAAAAATCACCCCTTGTTGCTTGAGTTCTTTACCTCCACCAAGATAGTCGTATACATCTTGAGTTACACCGTGGAAAGCTCGTGATACGAGTACAACGGGGATATTCGCCTCAAGTAATGCGTGCACGCCTTTAAGTGAAGTTGGTGGAAGATTTCCCGCTCCAAGTGCTTCAATAACCACGCCATCGCAGCCGTGATGGGCAAGCTGCTCAAGTAAAAAGCTATCCATTCCCGCATAGGCTTTAACTAATTGAATATTATTTTTGGTAATTTTTTGTACTGGGAAACTTTCGTAAGCGGTTAATTTTTGGAAATAGATTACGTTGTTTTTAGTAATCAATCCGCAAGGTCCAAAAGTAGGTGTTTGGAACGTTGCCACATTCGTGGTGTGCGTTTTGGTCACAAATTTTGCATGATGGACTTCATCATTCATGACCACCAATACGCCTTTGCCTTTCGAATCCTTGCTTAATGCCACCAAAATAGCACTTTGCAAGTTAATTAACCCGTCTGAACCGAGTTCATTGCTTGAGCGCATTGCACCAGTAATAGCGATCGGCACGTTGATATTGAGGGCTAAATCAAGGAAATAAGCTGTTTCTTCAAGCGTGTCTGTACCGTGAGTAATCACGATGCCGTCGAAATGTTCTTCATTGGCTGCTTTTTCAATACGATATTTTAGTACAAGCCAGTGATCGAGCGTGATGTGTGGAGAAGGCACGTTAAAAATAGATTCTTGATGTAATTCAGCAGGGTGATTAAGGCGTTCTAACGCATCTAACAATGGATTACGAGCTGAAGGCGATACTTTACCATTTTCGCCTTCTTTCATTGAAATCGTACCGCCAGTGTGTAAAATCAGTAATCGTTTTGCCATATTTATTCCGCTCGTGGATCAGGATTATTTAGCACGAGCTCAGTTTGAGCTTGGCGAAAAGCGTGGAGTTTTTGAGCAAGTTCAGGATTAAATGCAGCTAAAATTTGAGCAGCTAATAAACCCGCATTAGCGGCACCAGCAGGGCCAATTGCTAGCGTGCCAACAGGAATGCCTTTTGGCATTTGCACGATAGAGTAGAGGCTATCAACCCCACTTAGCGTAGAGCTTTTTACTGGCACACCAAGCACAGGTACAATCGTTTTCGCTGCAATCATTCCTGGTAAATGAGCCGCACCACCTGCACCTGCAATAATCACTTTATAGCCATTTTTTTCTGCATTTTCCGCAAAAGTGAACAGTTTATCTGGCGTACGATGAGCAGAAACCACTTCAACGTGATAAGGTAATGAAAATTGGTCTAAAATTTGGGTTGCTTCGCTCATCGTTGCCCAGTCACTTTTAGAGCCCATAACAATGGCAATTTCAGCTTTATTAGTCATATTTTTTCTCTATTTGAATTAAAAGTTTTCGTAGGATACCACAAAAAGCAAACGGTTGCTTTGCTTTTTCAAGCGGTGAGATTTTATCGTCCTTTCCCCAAAAAGTACAAAAAATAAAACCTGTGATTTTATCAAGCTGTTATGCTATAATACGCTACTATTTTTAGCAGATTTAATGAGCTTGAATTATTGGAGAAAGATAAATGACGAGTAGTGCAAATAAACGTTCGGTAACCACCTTATTTTCAGAAAAAAGTGATATTTATAGCCACCAAGTTCGCATCGTGCTAGCAGAAAAAGCTGTGCCTTATGAAATTGAAAATATCACGCCAGATGCTATTTCGGAAGATTTAATGGAAGTAAACCCATACGGTAGCGTGCCGACATTGGTTGATCGCGATTTAGTATTATTCAATTCTCGCATCATTATGGAATATCTTGATGAGCGTTTTCCTCATCCGCCACTTTTACCTGTTTATCCCGTTTTACGTGCGAAATGCCGTTTAACCATGTTCCGTATTGAACAAGATTGGTACTCTTTAATTGATATCGTAAATAAAGATCCTGCTTCAGCCCAAGGTAAAAAAGCATTAGCTCAACTTCGTGAAGAAATTTTAGCATTAGCCCCTGTTTTTGATGCGATGCCTTATTTTATGAGCGAAGAGTTTGGTTTAGCTGATTGTTATATTGCCCCATTACTCTGGCGTATGATTAACTTAGGCGTAGAGTTTACTGGTCCTGCAGCAAAACCTGTGAAAAACTATATGAACCGTGTATTTAAGCGCGATAGTTTTATGCAATCTGTGGGCGGTGCAGCCCCTAAACATTTAATGGATGATAAAGATTAATGAAACCATTACGCCCTTATATTTATTACGCTTATTACAGTTGGATTTGCGATAACAACAACACTCCTTATTTGTTGGTTAATTGCGATTATCCTGATGTGGATGTACCGATTGAGTTTATCCGCGATGGAAAAATCATCTTAAACATTTCGCCACGTTCCATTGGTAATTATGTGGTAGATGATGAAGGCATTTCATTTAGTGCGAGATTTCAAGGAATGATTCGCGATTTGTACGTTCCATTTGGTGCAGCTGAAGCACTTTATGCTCAAGAAACAGGCGACGGCACAATGTTCCAAGAGGAAGAATATTACAGCGAAGAAAGTTATCTTGCTCGTACTGCTAAAAAATCGGAAGAAGAGAAACCGAAAAAAATCGTGAAGAAAAAACCAACACATTTGAAGTTGGTAAAATAAATAAGTAAAAAAGCGGTCATTTTTGACCGCTTTTCTGTACAATTTCCTTACTCAACCCACTCAATCACTTCTTCAGTAGGCTTGCGATATTTCTTCTTAATCTCTTTGGCACGATAACCAAAAGTAACCATACAAGAAACACCCCATTCATTCGGATCGAACAAGCCCTCTTCGGCTAGAATACGATTCACTTCAGAGTAACTAAATCCTTCAATTGGACAGGAATCAATGCCAATCAGTGCTGCCCCTGTCATCATATTACCCAATGCAATATAGGTCTGTTTACTACACCAATCAAATAAAGTACGCTCACTTTCTAAGATTTGAATATCATCAGTTTGGAAAGTTTTATAACGAGCAATGGTTGCACTCATCTGCTCAGGCGTTAGGCCACGTTTTTCTAGCGAAGTGCAGAAAAACTCGCTATCAAAACGGGCATTTTTCTTCGCTAAAATCACGACTAAATGGCTCATTTCATTCATTGGGTGTTTAATGCCCCACGAAACAGGTGCGATTTTCTCTCGAATTGTCACATTTTGTAGTACCAAAAATTTCCACGGTTCAGAACCTACCGAACTTGGCGAAAGGCGACCGAGTTCTAAAATATAATTCATATCTTCACGGCTAATTTTGCGTGTAGGATCGTAAGCACGGCACGCTGCACGAAAATGAAAAGCGTCTAAAACTTGTTGTTTGTTCATTGTATCAATTCCTTTATTACCAAAAGAGTAGCTGTATCATACACGCATATTGTTGATTTGCAAAAAATTCCCGAATTTTAACCGCTTGTTTATTGAAGTTGTATCATAAATTCGATAGACTTTATTCATTTGCATATGAAACCTCGGAAGATATAATGCTGCTCAATCAATCAATCAATCAATCAATCAATCAATCAATCAATTAATCAATCAGGATTGTAGTCCTTTATTTTTTGCTTTCCAAATAAAAGCCATAAAATTGACGTATTGCCAATATGTCAATTTTATGGCTTTTTTCTTGTCAAAATTTTTAAATAAATTCCAACACGACAAACTTTGTCGTTCTGCATTCTTATAATTCGCCTCATCAAATAGGAGAATCTAATGAAAAACAGTATAAGCTCAAAGCAACGGTTTGTCGAAATTCTATTTATTTTGAATGAAGGTGAACGGGTTGATTTACAAAAAATGGCAGAAAAATTCGGAATGTCGCTACGCACATTACAACGCGATTTTAATGAACGCCTTGATTTCCTCGATTGGGAAGAAAAAGGGCCGCGGTATTACAAAATTAACCGCGAGTTTTACCAAGAAAAGCTTACCGAAAGCGTGCAAGTGAAAGGTGTGCAATATGAAGATATTAGCCAACTTAAAAAAGAATTCGACTTGCTGAAAAAAGCGATTGACGACCATAAAATGATCGATTTTAACTACACTAAAAGCGGTCAAAAAGAAGGAAAGTTTTACAAAATTGCACCTTACAGCCTGATTAATAAAAACGGCGTGTGGTATCTCATCGGTACAGACGAAGGCAAGAAAAAGACCTTCTGTTTCACCCAAATGCGAATGCTCAAAACGTTAAATGAAACTTTCGAACCAAACCAACAATTTATCGAAGAGATTAAAACTAATGATAGCATTTCGCACGGCAATCAGCTTAGTGAAGTCGTGATTAAAGTGTCAAGTTTTGCAGCACCGTATTTTACACGTCGAAATCTATTGCCAAATCAAGATCTGGTTCGAAAACTCGAAAACGGTGAGTTATTGCTTTCTTGCAAGAATGTAAACGAGCTGGATATTGTGCCAGTAGTTCAGTATTGGATTCCGCATTTGACGATTGTGAGTCCTGCAGAGTTGCAAGAGAAGATAATTGTTAGTTTGCAGCAATATATAACCAAATTTAAATAAATTTTATCTACTCTTTAATAAGGAAAATAAAAATGGCTTTTAGCAAGAAAGAAACTCAAGCATTCATTAATCAATTCCCAAATTATCGGGAAAAAATTGAGCGGTATATTCACTTGACATCGACAAGTGATAAACCTTGTGTTGCGGTCTTTGGTAAATATAACCACGGCAAGAGCACATTGCTCAATGCTTTAATCAATCAAAATAATTATTTTAAAGCATCTGATAAACGAGAAACGCAAGTTAATAAAGTATTCTTAGATCAAAAGAATAATTTAGCGTGGCTTGATACGCCAGGACTAGGTGCTGATGTTCACGGAATAGATGATTTCGAAGCAAATAAAGGGGTCTTTGTTTCTGCGGATATTGTGTTAATTATTCATACATTGAAAGCAGGTGAGTTAGATAAGGAGGAAGTTGAACACATTAAACGTCTATTAAATACCTCTAAAAATGATAATAAATTATTGGTACTTACCCAAATCGATGAAACAAATGCAGAACAGCAAGTGCAGGCTGTTAAGCGTATTAGAGAGCAAGTACCTCTATTCGAACCAATTTTGGTATCTGCGAAACGTTATCTAACTGGTATAGAGAAACAACAACCCCAATTAATGGAGCGAAGTGGAATACCTGAATTAAATCAAAAGATTTTAGGTTTAACAAAAACGGTACAGAAACAACGAGAAACTGAAATAAATAAACTTAAAACTGAATTAGATGGTTTATTAAATAATCGTATTTCAGAAATAAATAGCGAGATCTCATTAATAAAAAATGAGAGAAAAGCAAAACGCCAAGCATTTTCACATCAACTTGATCAAATTTTAAAATCAATCTAACAGAGAGGGACTAAATTATGGCATTACCTTGGATTATTGGTGCAGCAGTTGTAGGCATCGCAGGCGCAGTTGCAAAATCAATTAGTGATGATAGAGAGGAAGAGGAGCGTAGAGCGCGTCGCCGCAGAGAGGAAGAGAGAGCTCGATTAGAAAAAGAACAAGCTGAAAAACGCGAGGCAGAAGCTAGACGTGCTAGAGAAATAGAAAAACAACGTCAAGAAGCCGCTCAAAAAGCAAAAGAAGAGGCTATTCTTAATCGTTTGAATAGTTTATGTAATGAATATGGCGTTAATAGTTTTGACTCTAGAATTATTTCTATAATCAAGAACATTGGTGTAGATGATGCTAAAAGACAAATTTTAGAGATTTGGGATGAAAAGCAAGATCAACAAAAGATAGAAGATCTTACTAATAAACTTCATGGATTACGTAAATTTCAATTAGGATTGTAGAGGTTAGTATGCAACAAGGCTCATTAAAACAATTTTTTGATGAGCTTAACCAATTTGCAAGTAAAATGAATAAAAACCATCAAAAAGAAGGTGAGTTAAAGCAAAAGGTTGAGTACATCAAAAATTTATTAAGCAATTCAAGTCATTTCGATAATAAAGCATTAACAAATGAACATCAGTTAACAGCATTAATTGCCGAATTGACAAATAGTTTAAAAGTTAAATTTACCGAATGGGATAAAAAAATTGTCGCAACTTCACCAATGCAAAATTTATCGAAAACTTTTGAAGATAAAATTATTTTCTTAGTATTTGGTAAAGTCAATGCAGGAAAAAGTTCTTTTAGTAATCAAGTCGTAGACTTGTATCGCTCTCTTTTCCCTAACGATCATATTCGCCGCTTTGCATTAAAAGATAATAAGATAGTAACTATTGAGGGCGATTTTGCTGAAGGCTTTACTGAAACTACAGCTCAAATTCAAGGTGTAGAATTAGGCAAATACTTTGTATTGTTAGATTCTCCAGGATTACATTCCACCGAGGAGAAAAACGGAAATTTAACTAAGCAATTTGTGGATAGTGCCGATGCTGTGTTATGGCTTACACCTTCAAGCTCTCCAGGGCAAGTTCAAGAGTTAGATGAGCTTAAGTATGAACTTGAAAAAGGTAAGCCATTATTACCTGTAATTACTCGATCTGATGAAACAGAGGAAGATTGGGATGAAGTTGCTCAGGATATTATTGCTGTTGTTAAAGATAAAACACCTGATAATCGCAAGTTACAAGAAAAGGATGTGTATGGACGTCTTGAACAAAAGCAGAAAAGCGAAGGTACAATAAAAATAAAAGAGACGAGAAAACCTATTTCTATTTCAGTTTATACTTTTAAATCTCATCAAGATTTAAATAAAGCTGGTTTTGCTCGTTTATTTAATGAAATGGCAGAACTCGTGAAGAAAGCTGCAAATTATAAAGGTGGAAAGGCGAATAAACAAATTGAGAATTTTATCAATAAAAATGTACTTTCATTTTTAAATAGTGAAATTAAAACGCAGATTTCATCAATTTCTATTCAAACAGAGAATGTACTTAGTAAGTTAGAAAAAGATCGAAAAATGATTACCGATCTTGTAGAAGGTAATGCACATAACCATACTTATGAAATAGTGAATAAACATAGAAAATCACGGGATAAGAATGCGATTGTACAAGATATAAATAGCCTTATTTCACAGGCTCTTGGTCAAGAAATTGCTAAGCGTTTAGAGGGTTTTGTTTCTTCATTAAGTCAAATTTCTGTACAGCTTGATAGTTCTAGCATTAAAGATTTTGAAGATCGAAAAATTACTTATCAACAAGAACGTGGTGCGAGTAAAAAATCATTAGCACAAGCAGGTGGAGCAGCTGGTGGGGGGGCTGCTGGTGCGGCTATTGGAACGGCGATTTTACCAGGTGTTGGTACAGCGATTGGTGGCGTTGTAGGAGGATTGCTTGGTGGTTTCCTTGGTGGTGCTGCAGGTTCTGCAATGATTGATATTGAAACTGTTACCGAAATTGTTGGAGTTGATACCGAGCAAATGGAAAAAAGTTTAAAAGAGCAGATTTCAAATGGTATTAAACAAACCGTAGATCGTCAGCTAAATAGTATTATTGCTCAAATTCAACCGCTTCAAGAAACCTGTAACCACTTAGAAAGCGAAGTAAATAAACTTATTAAAGAATTTCAAAGATAAGGAATTTATATGGCGAATCAATATTCACAAGTATTTGAGTTGGTAACGCAAACTAAACAAATAGCAAATTCATATCAATTTTCCTCTGCCTCGTTAAGCGAAATTCAGAAAGAAATGGATAACAGCGTATTAAATATTATGCTTTATGGGGCATATAATGCCGGTAAAAGTACATTAATTAATGTGCTTTCGGGTAAAGAGGTTGCACCTGTTGCGGATATTCCCAAAACCGATAAAGTGGATCGTTATTCTTGGGGAGACTACATATTACTGGATACGCCAGGTGTGAATGCACCAATCCAACATGAAGATGTAACTCTTGAACAATTAAGTCGCTGTTCTGTTATTCTCTTTGTTATTCGCGATGGCGACATGGACTCAAAAGATGTTTATGATCGTTTATTCGATTTATTACGCAAAGATAAAAAAATCTTTATTGTGTTAAACAATCAGTTAAGTAATGAAGAAGATAAATATCAAGCTGCCCAGCACATTCGAGATCTTCTAGTAAAATTTGCTCCAAATCATCAAGTTAATTTGGATAAATTAGGTGAAGTCGAAATTTTGCCTATGAATTTACGAACTGCATTGAAAGGCAAAGAACTTAATAAAGAACCATTATTAGTACATTCCTGCTATAGTGAATTTATTGAACGTTTTAATGCTTGGACTGCACAACAAAATAGCGAACGCCAACGTTTTAATGGCTTTAAGAACTTTGTTAATGAACGTTGGTATTCTCCATTGCTTGAAAAGATCACGAGTTTAAAATCGGCTCAAGATCAAGAAAAAGCAAGAGAATTGATTGATCAGAAAAATGAATTAAATGAACGTAAGAATATCATTTTTAATCGTGTTTCTGATGCTATTCGCATGCAATCTACATCAAATAGAGAAGCAATCTCTACAATATTACAAAATTGTAGTAGTGAATCTCAGGTACAATCTGAAATGAGCCATATTTTTCAAAAAATGAGTTCATCGATTGAACAAACAATGCAAAAAGGATTGTCAGATTTTAATTTTAGTTTTAGTACTAATTATTCTGTACCTACAGGCGATTTAGTACCTAGCAATGCCCTTGCAGATAAAATGAAAGATATGGGGAAAAATTTATTGACGGATCAAAATATGCTTAAAGAAGGATTGCTTATCGGTCGTAAACTAAAAATTCCACCATTGAAAGGACGCTGGGAAAAAACTTTAGGTAGTTGGGCTGGGAAAGCTGCGGTTGTGTTGCAAGTTGCCTCGGCAATCTGGGATATTTACTCATCACAAAAAGAAGAGGAAGAAAGAAATGCTCAGCAACGTAGAGCAATACTTGAATTAAATCAAGCGGTTGAAAATATAACTACTGATTTTATCAATGATGCTTATCAAGCTGTGGGAGAAGCAATTAATCCATTCTTTGATCAGCAAATTGACGAAATTCAACAACAGCTTGATTCATTAAAGTCGGAAAATAGTGCTTTAGATGACGCATTGAAAACTGTTACTCAAAGCCAAACAGCAATGTTGGCAATTCAATGGTAATTTCAAGTTTAAAAGGCGAAAAAATACTTTCGCCTTTCCCCTGCACAGCCTGCGGCAAATGCTGTCAAAACGTAGATAAAAGTGAGCAAACAAAATTTTTAGATCGCGGCGATGGCACTTGTTACCATTTTGATGAGAACACTAAATTATGTTTAATCTACGAAAATCGACCACTTGTTTGTCGAGTAGAGCAGTATTATCAAACCTATTTAAAAGAAATCTATGAATGGGAAGAATTTGTTAAACTTAATTTAGAAATCTGCCAAAAGCTATAAAATCACACCACAAAAACCGACCCAAGTGGTCGGCTTGCTTTTAAAATTTACAAACTTGCCAATCTATACCATAATAGCTCAATTTTGACTATATCGGAGCCTATTATGTTACTTGCAGAACAACTCGAAAATCTGACCGCTTATTATAAAGAAAATCGTGCTGATTTTAATGATAACTTTCGCTTAAAAATGCACCGTACGTTAAGTTGGCTGAAAAAAGCCAATGAAGAAGAAAATTTGGATTTCAAATTTATTGCCCTTTGGATTGCTTTTAATGCAGCGTATGCTGATGAGTTAAACAAAGAAGAGGTTGAGCGTAAGGTGTTTCACCAGTTTATTACACGCCTTTGCGAATTGGATACCGAACGTTTGCTTTATGGGATTATTTGGGATGAATTTCCCGGTGCAGTAAGAACATTGTTGGATACGCCTTACACATTTCAGCCATTTTGGGATGCACATAATGGCTTGCTAGCAGGCAAAGAGTGGAAAATAATGTTTGCGGCTGCAAAGAAAAAAGCGAATTTTGCATTTGAAGAGCAAGAAACAGCAGAGGTGTTAGAAGTTGTCTTTGGGCATTTATATACGCTCAGAAATCAGCTTATCCATGGAGGTTCAACTTATGATAGCAGTGCGAACCGCAAGCAATTGGAAGATGCCTGTGCATTGCTTTCCTTATTTGTGCCTGCGATGGTGAAAATTATGCTGCGTAATGATGATGAGCCTACTTGGGGTAAGCCGTATTATCCTTATGTTCAACAATAACAATAGAGTCGGTAGAGTATTTAACTCTATCGACTTTTTTCTTTTAGCATTTACAAATTTTGTTAAAAAGCTGGCCGCTTGAAGGTTCGCTTAAACGCAAAGAACCCTTGATTTAAAAGGAAAATTTTTTGCCTGAACTTATCTTCACGTTTACATTCCGCCTGCAAAGTATTATTATCTCTACAATTTTTCATCAGCAATTTTAGAGGATAGAATGCAAAACTTAGAAAGTTTGGTAGCACAAGCAGTTGAAGCGGTGAATGCAGCTTCAGATGTGGCTGCACTTGAAGCATTAAAAGTAGAATATTTTGGCAAAAAAGGACATTTCACATCGTTAATGCAAGGCTTGCGTGATGTGCCTGCAGAAGAGCGTCCTGCGGTAGGGCAAAAAATCAATGATGCAAAACAAATTGCACAAAATGCGTTAAATGCGAAAAAAGCAGCGTTAGAAACGGCAGAGTTAAACGCAAAATTAGCGAACGAAAGCATTGATGTTTCTTTACCTGGTCGTAAAACCGAGTTAGGCGGTTTACACCCTGTTTCCATTACGATTGAGCGTGTGGTCAAGTTCTTCTCTGAATTAGGTTTTACCGTGGCGAACGGCCCTGAAGTAGAAAGCGATTACTATAATTTTGATGCGTTAAACATTCCTGCACACCACCCAGCACGTGCTGATCACGATACTTTCTGGTTTGATGCAAACCGTCTATTACGCACCCAAACTTCTGGCGTGCAAATCCGTACGATGGAAAAAGTCCAACCACCACTTCGCATTGTGGCACCTGGTCGTGTTTATCGTAACGACTACGACCAAACTCATACGCCAATGTTCCACCAAATCGAATTGCTTTATGTAGATAAAAAAGCGAACTTTACCGAGTTAAAAGGTTTAATCCATGATTTCTTAAAAGCGTTTTTTGAAGAAGATTTACAAGTGCGTTTCCGTCCGTCATTCTTCCCATTCACAGAGCCTTCAGCCGAAGTGGATGTGATGCGTCAAAATGGTAAATGGTTGGAAGTATTAGGTTGCGGTATGGTTCACCCGAATGTGTTGCGTAACGTAGGGATTGACCCTGAAGAATACAGCGGTTTTGCCGTTGGTATGGGCGTGGAACGTTTAACAATGTTACGCTATAACGTGACTGATTTACGTTCATTCTTTGAGAACGATCTGCGTTTCTTGAAACAGTTTAAATAACGCTTCACTAAAACCTCCCCCCAATCCTTCTTTTTCAAAGAGGGGATCTGAAATTTCAGATTATCTGATCCCCTTCTTTAGAAAAGAGGGGGTAGGGGAGATTTGATAACGATGTTTATCATATACAAGCGGTAAAATTCCGCAAAGATTTTACAAAATTGGAAAGGATATAAAATGAAATTCAATGAATCTTGGTTGCGTGAGTGGGTAAACCCTGCGATTTCAACGGAACAGCTGTGCGACCAAATTACGATGTTAGGTTTAGAAGTAGATGGTGTAGAGCCTGTGGCAGGTGTGTTCACAGGTGTGGTGATTGGTGAAGTAGTGGAATGTGCACAACACCCTGATGCAGATAAATTACGCGTAACAAAAGTGAACGTGGGCGGTGAACGTTTATTAGATATCGTGTGTGGTGCACCAAATTGCCGTTTAGGCTTAAAAGTAGCGTGTGCGACAGAAGGCGCGGTGCTACCTGGTGATTTCAAAATTAAAAAAACCAAATTACGCGGTCAGCCATCGGAAGGGATGCTTTGCTCGTTCTCTGAATTAGGGATTAAAGAAGATCATAGTGGTATTATTGAATTACCAGCAGATGCACCAATCGGCACAGATTTCCGTGAATACTTAAACTTAAACGATGTGGCAATCGAAATTAGCTTAACACCAAACCGAGCAGACTGCTTAAGCATTGCAGGTATTGCACGTGAAGTGGGCGTAATTAACCGTGCAGAAGTGAAAGCACCAGCAATTGAAGCTGTGCCTGCAACCATTGCCGATAAAGTGGCAGTTAAATTACAAGCCCCAGAGGCTTGCCCACGTTATTTAGCTCGTGTGGTAAAAAACGTGAACGTGAAGGCTGCATCGCCATTATGGTTACAGGAAAAATTACGCCGTTGTGGTATTCGTTCTATCGATCCAATTGTAGACATCACAAACTTGAGCTTGCTTGAGTTAGGTCAGCCAATGCACGCTTTTGATGCGGCTAAAATTGATGGTGCAATTCAAGTACGTATGGCGAAAGCAGACGAAGAATTAGTGTTATTAGACGGCACAACGGCAAAATTACAGTCGAATACACTTGTAATTGCTGATAGCAAAGGCGCATTAGCACTGGCGGGAATTTTCGGCGGTGAAGCCAGTGGCGTGAATGAAGAAACCAAAGATGTGGTATTAGAAGCCGCATTCTTTGCACCACTTGCGATTACGGGACGTGCACGTCAATACGGCTTACACACCGATGCTTCACATCGCTTTGAGCGAGGGGTTGATCCTGAATTAACACGTCAAGCAATGGAACGTGCAACCGCGTTATTATTAGAAATTTGTGGCGGTGAAGCGGGTGAAATTGTGGAAGCCGTTGCAAAAGAACATTTACCAACTCGTCAAACCGTGAGCCTACGCCGTAGCAAATTAGATGCGGTGATCGGACACCATATCGAAG
Organism: Haemophilus parahaemolyticus; assembly: GCF_002015035.1. GTDB lineage: Bacteria > Pseudomonadota > Gammaproteobacteria > Enterobacterales > Pasteurellaceae > Haemophilus_A > Haemophilus_A parahaemolyticus. Next base: position 461,204 of record NZ_MUXY01000001.1, read on the forward strand.
ATGAAATCGTGACCGATATTCTCACTCGCTTAGGCTTGAATGTTACCTTCGCGAATAACACTTGGACAGCGGTTTCCCCAAGCTGGCGTTTTGATATTGAAATTGAAGAAGATTTGATCGAAGAAGTGGCGCGTATTTATGGCTACAACAACATTCCAAATAATTCACCACTGGCACACCTTAAAATGAAAGGCATGCCAGAGAAATTATTGGAGGCCATTCGTGTGCGTACGGCGTTAGTAGATAGCGATTATCAAGAAGTGATTACTTATAGCTTCGTTGACCCGAAAATCCAACAGCTTTTACATCCAGATCAAGAAGCGTTAATTCTGCCGAACCCAATTTCAAGCGAAATGTCGGCAATGCGAGTGTCGCTCTTAACGGGCTTGCTTGAAACGATCGTTTACAACCAAAACCGCCAACAAAACCGAGTGCGTATTTTTGAAGCAGGATTACGTTTTATTCCTGATGTAAATGCAGAATTAGGCGTGCGTCAAGAACCTGTATTTGCAGCAGCAATCGTAGGCGATAAACGTGCAATCCATTGGGAAAATAAAGCTGAAGCGGTAGATTTCTTCGACTTAAAAGGCGATTTAGAGCGCGTGCTTTCTTTAACAGCGGTACGTCAAGATCTGCAATTTGTAGCAAAACCATTCCCAGCCTTACACCCAGGTCAATCGGCTGCAATTATGCTTGATGGTAAAGAAATCGGCTTTATTGGTACGGTTCATCCTTCAATAGTGCAAAAACTGGGCATTAGAGGCAAACCTGTAGTGTTTGAATTATTAGCTTCAGCAATTTCAGAACGCCCTGTGCCAGCCGCAAAAGAGATTTCTAAATTCCCTGCGAATAATCGAGACATTGCGGTAGTAGTTGATGAAACTGTTGCAGCGGGTGAAGTGCTTGAAACTTGTCGTAAAGCAGGTGGGGAAAAATTGGTTGGCGTGAATTTATTTGACGTTTACCAAGGCAAAAATCTTGCAGAAGGTAAGAAAAGTTTAGCGATTAGCTTAACGATTCAAGATACCGAAAAAACCTTAGAAGAAGACGAAATTAACGCGGTAATGCAAGCTGTGTTAGCAACACTTGCAAAACGCTTTAATGCAGTACTTCGTGACTAATTCGTAAAAGGATATTCTATGGCTCTCACTAAAGTTGAACTTGCGGAAGCATTGATGGCAAAAGGATTTGACAAACAAGCCGCAAAATTGTTTATTGATCAATTTTTTGACGAAATTAGAAAAACATTGGCCTCAGGTGAAGAGGTAAAACTATCTGGTTTTGGTAATTTTACCTTACGTGAGAAAAAAGCACGTCCAGGTCGCAATCCGAAAACGGGTGAAAGTGTGACGATTTCTGCTCGTCGTGTGGTAGTTTTCAAAGCGGGACAAAAAATGCGTGATCGTGTAAGTTCAGCAAAAAAGAGTAAGTAGAGAGCCAAAACTAAAAGGTGCTCAAATGTTTTTGGGCATTTCATTGGGCGGAGCTATGAAAGCATTTTTTAAAAAAAATTTATCGAAAGCGATGATGCTAAGTTTAGCAGCCATTTTGACTGCTTGTTCTTCAGGTCCATCATCTCAATCGCAAGCAAATAAAATTTATCGCACACATAAAACCAGCTTAGGTGATCCCATTATGGTCATGGAGAATTTAAGCGAGCATCAACAAGCTTGGAAAGGCACACGTTATAAGCTAGGTGGAAATTCTCGTAGCGGGGTTGATTGTTCTGGTTTTATGCAAATCACGTTTAGAGACTTGTTTGGCATTGATTTGCCAAGAATGACGGTTGATCAAGCGAAGGTGGGTAGAAAAATCGAGAAACACGAAATCAGAACGGGCGATTTGGTTTTCTTCAATACGGGGCGAGGACCAAATGGTAAGCACGTCGGAGTTTATGTAAAAAACGGACAATTCTTACACGCCTCAACCAAAGGTGGGGTCATTTATTCCAGTATGAATACGCCATTTTGGACAAAAGCTTATTGGCAAGCACGCCGTTTATAGTGTTTAATTTGATTAAAAAATGATCGAGTTAAAGGTAAAAATTTGAACTCGATCACAAATTTAAACATTGGTTTTCTGTTTTTGTAAAATGCGTTTGAAAAAGCAAAAATTTTCGAGTATCTTTGCAAGCAACAAAAACTAGAGTTGTGTTCAACAACCTATTTCATAAATTTGCTTTCCGAGTAGCCCCTTTCAAGGGGCTTTTTTTATTTATTTGAATGTTTTTATACTAAATAAAAACACATTTTAGAACATGAGAGAGAATTATGCGTTGTCCATTTTGTAGTAAAGAAGAGACTAAAGTGATTGATTCGCGCTTGGCGGAAGATGGTTATCAAATTCGCCGTCGTCGTAAATGTACAAGTTGTAAAGAGCGCTTTACCACTTTTGAGTCAGCTGAGTTTTTTATTCCTTATATTGTAAAAAATAATGGTAACCGCGAGCCTTTTGATGTCAATAAATTACGTATTAGTTTAGTCAAAGCATTGGAAAAGCGTCCAGTGAGTACTGATGACCAAGAGCGTGCTATTAACCAGATTATTATGCAACTGCGAGCCACTGGCGAACGTGAAGTGCCAAGTAAATTGGTAGGTACGTTAGCAATGAATGCATTAAAAGAGTTGGATAAAGTGGCTTATATCCGCTTTGCTTCTGTCTATCTCAGTTTTGAAGATATTGACGAATTTATTAAAGAAATTGAACAGTTAAAAGCCTAATAGGGCTAAGAGAGGAACTATGGATCTCGCCTATCTTGCTGAACTTCCACGAGAAGAATTCATTATCCGCCGCAAAAAAGTTTTTGCTCAAATGCAAGACAATTCCGCCTTTATTATTTTTACAGAAACCGAAAAACGCCGTAATAACGACTGCAATTACCACTTCCGTCCAGATAGCTATTTCTGGTATCTCACGGGTTTTGCGGAGCCAGAGTCAGCGTTGTTGTTAATTAAGCGAGATGGAGAATATGAAAGTACCATTTTCTTACGCAAAAAAGATCGCGAAAAAGAGATTTGGACAGGTCGTCGCTTAGGTGTAGAAGCTGCACCAGAAACCTTAAAGGTTGATGCTGCGTTTGAAATTGAACATCTTGATAAAACTTTTGCAGAAAAAACACAAAATTTGACCGCTTGCTACTATGCCCAAGGGTATCAAGCGTGGGGTGATAAGGTTGTTTCTGCTCAGTTTAAAGAAGTGATTGACTGGCGACCAATGCTTTCAGAGATGCGTTTAATTAAATCAACCGCGGAAATTGCACTTATTCAACAGGCTTGCCATATTTCAGCATTAGCTCATATTCGTGCAATGAAACAAACGCGTCCAAATCGCTACGAAATGGAAATTGAGGGCGAAATTCAGCACGAATTTAACCGCTTTGGAGCACGTTTTCCTTCTTATAATTCGATTGTTGCAAGCGGTGAAAATGCGTGTGTACTTCACTATGATGAGAATAGTGCGGTAATGAAAGAGGGCGATTTGTTGTTAATTGATGCAGGGGCAGAGTTTGCTTATTACGCAGGTGATATTACCCGCACTTTCCCTGTAAATGGAAAATTTAGCGAACCACAAAAAGCGATTTATGAATTGGTTTTAAAAGCCCAAAAAGAGGCAATTAAGCTGTTAGTGCCGAATAATTCCATAAAAATCGTAAATGATCGTGTGATAGAAATTTTTACTGAAGGCTTGGTCGCACTCGGTATTTTAAAAGGTGATGTACACACCTTGATTGAACAAAAAGCGTGCCGCCAATTTTATATGCACGGTTTAGGTCATTGGCTTGGTTTAGATGTACACGATGTTGGCGATTACAGTAACGAACGTAGTCGCCCATTAGAAATCGGTATGGTAATTACTGTCGAACCTGGTTTATATATCGCCAGTGATGCAGATGTGCCAGAGCAATATAAAGGCATTGGTATTCGTATTGAAGATAATTTACTGATGACCGAGTACGGAAACAAAAACCTGACCAGCGGTTGCCCGAAAGAGATTGAGGATATTGAAGAGATAATGTCTGCAGCCTAAATAAAATTGCAAACGTTTGCAAACAGCTAGTAAAATGAATTGAATTTTGCTAGAGTAGCAAAAATTTTTAAAGAGAGCATTTTATGAAAAAACATCACATTGAAACGCTAATCTCTCGTGAAGATATTCAATCTCGCGTAAAAGAGTTGGCACAAGAAATTAACCGTCATTATCAACAGTTTGAGCATTGCCAAAACTTGGTGGTTGTCGGTTTATTGCGCGGTTCTTTTATGTTTATGGCAGATTTAGTTCGTTATCTCGACTTACCTGTTGAAGTAGATTTTTTAACCGCTTCTAGCTATGGATTAAGCACAGAATCAAGTCGTGATGTCAAAATCTTAAAAGACTTAGACAGCGAAATTCAAGGTAAAGATGTATTAATCGTGGAAGATATTATTGATACAGGCTTTACGCTTAATAAAGTGCGTGAAATTTTAAAACTTCGTGAGCCACGTTCAATTGCTATTTGTACTCTTTTAGACAAACCATCTCGCCGAGAAGTAGAAGTGCCTGTAGAATGGGTTGGATTCACTATTCCTGATGAATTTGTGGTTGGCTTTGGCATCGATTACGCACAGCATTACCGCAATTTAGATTATATTGGTAAAGTGGTTATTGACGAGTAATCTGTTCTACCAAAGAAAACGCTTGAGGCTTGCAACTTCAAGCGTTTTTTGTATTCAAAGAAAAGAAATTATTTTTAAGGAAAGAGATAAAATGTGGAAAAAAAGCTATCTTGCCCTTTGCTTGGCAACCTCCTTGGTTTGGGCAAATAATCCCAAACCTCACTCTTCAACTGAAATACAAAATATCGCGACTATCAATATTGCGGATTGGGAAAAAGGTTGGAAGCAGGCTCAACAATCCGAGCAACGAACAAGGCTGATGCAACGTAATAATTTTCTACAACTTGAAGGATTACTTAAAGCCAGTGAACAACAAAAGAATTTATCGCCAAATATTTTGGCATTGGTTCAGCAACTTCAGATGACTTTAGTTGGATATCCATTATATGAAGATGCTCAATGGGCATTGGTAAGAGCCAAAATTAAGGCAAACATACTGACTGATGAGGAATTGCAGCAGTTTATTACACAATATCCGAACATCGCGAAACGTAATCAGCTTGCACAACGCCCGTTTGAAACGCTTTATCAACAACAAAAATGGGCAGAATTGTTGGCTTATGGACGAACGGTAAGTACAACAAGCGTACTTAATCAATGTCGCCTGTTTTCTGCTCAATTTCAATTGTTAGCCGAGCAGTTACAAGTCAATCCTGAAGCAGCTCAAGCTAATCAAACCGCAGAGCCAAATTCAGAGGAGATGAGTAAATTACTGACAAAATTTGATCAGTTTTGGCAAGGCAATAACCCTGAAAATAATGATTTTTGGATGACACCAAGCAATGTAGAGCCGAATTATTGGAAGACAAACGGACAATTGCCATTAGAATGTGCAGGAATTGAGGCTTATTGGCGAGATCAAAACTTACGAACGTCTGAGAAAATCAAACAGAAAGCGGTCAATTTTTTCCATTTAGAAGCAAAACAAGGTTTAGTAAATTTGCTCACTCAAACTCAAGATCCTGAATTGCAAACTTGGTTAACTGCGGTTCAAGCATTACAGAACAATCCAAACAGCTTGCAGAATTTTATCGAAAATCAACCGCTTACCGCTGAAAACAAACGAATTGTGCTAGCCGTTTTCCCAAAATGGATAAACACTTTAAGTGAGCAAATGCCAAACCCAAGTTTTGCACTTTATCAGCAATGGGCGGATAAATGGCAACTGTCAGCAGATGAAATTCGGGATTGGAAAATCGGTTTTATTAGCCGTCTGTTTGACCATTCAGATCCGAGTTTCCAACTGTGGCGAGATACACAATTGAAGGAACTTAAGGCGGATAATCTCACTGAGCGTCGTTTACGAATGGCAATTTGGCAACAAAGCGATCTCAAACCTTGGCTAGCATTACTTAGCGATGAAGGGAAAAATAAGGCGGAATGGCGTTATTGGCAGGCAAAGACCTTACCAAAAGAAGAACAACAAAAGGTGTTGGCTGCATTAGCTAAAGAGCGAGGTTTCTATCCAATGTTATCCGCCGAGCAATTAGGACAAGCCTACCAAGTTGAAATGCCAACGGTTGCACCACTGACAGATTTGCAAAAATTACAATGGAAACAACCGCTTGAACGCATTGCCGAACTACGTGAATTGAACCGTATGGCACAGGCTAAAACGGCTTGGATTGAGCTGTTACAAGTGGTCAATTTTGAGGAAAAATTAGCGTTGAGCCAGTTTGCTTTAGCACAAAATTGGTATGACTTAGCGGTGGAAGGCACCATTCAAGCCAAAGCGTGGGATTACATTCCGCTTCGCTTGCCGAATGCTTATGCCGATTGGTTTGCGATGAATTTGCAAGGAAAACCAATAACGCAAACTTTTGCAATGGCAATTTCTCGCCAAGAAAGTGCGTGGAACCCACAAGCACGCTCACACGCCAATGCGATCGGTTTAATGCAGATGTTACCAAGCACAGCAAGTAATACAGCGAAAGGGAATGAATTAATTTACACTGGAGAACGTGATTTAATCGAGCCTTTCCGCAATATCATGCTCGGCACTGCACATTTGGCAGAATTAAATGAGAAGTATCCACAAAACCGTATTCTGATTGCTTCCGCCTATAACGCAGGTACAAGCCGTGTTACTCGTTGGTTAGAACGTGCAGGCGGGCGATTGGCAATGGATGAGTTTATCGCATCTATTCCATTTTTGGAAACTCGAGGCTATGTGCAAAATGTATTAACTTATGATTACTACTACCAGTTATTGCAAGGAGTAGAAAAGCGGAAGATGTTTAATCCTGAAGAGATTGAACGGAAATATTAAACGCTAGAGAGAAGCCAGCGGTTGCTGGCTTTTTCATATTCCTTTAAAACTTACCTTACAACACCTTCACAATCGCTTCTGCTAATTTTTCAATGTTGCTATCAACGATACCTGCCACGTTAATACGTCCTGAACGAACGGCGTAGATAGCAAAATCTTCGCGGAGTTTATCGACTTGTTCTGAGGTTAAACCACTGAAAGAAAACATCCCGTTTTGCTCGTTGATAAATGAGAAGTCTTGAGTTGTGCCTTTCTCTTTTAATAATTCCACCAAACGGCTACGCATTGATTTGATGCGGTTACGCATTTCAGTTAATTCTGCTTCCCAAGAGGCTTTTAATTCTGGGTTGCTTAATACAGTTGCCACTGCACTTGCCCCGTGCGATGATGGGTTAGAGTAGAGCGTGCGGATAATCGCTTTAATTTGCGTGAAGGCTTTATTTGCCACTTCGGCATTGTCTGCAATCAGTGTGAAAGCACCTACACGTTCGTTGTATAAACCAAAGTTTTTCGAATAAGAACTTGCGACTAATAATTCGCGGTGATTTTTCACGAAAGCACGCAATCCGTAGGTGTCTTCCTCTAAACCATTTGCGAAGCCTTGATACGCGAAGTCGAATAGAGGTAACCAACCTTTTTCAGCCGACATTTTCGCAAGTTGCTCCCACTGTTCGTGGGTTGGATCAATTCCTGTTGGATTATGGCAGCAGCCGTGGAATAACACGACATCGCCTGCTTCTGCTTGGCTTAAATCGGCGATTAAATTATCCCAGTCTAAACGTTTTGTTGCTTCGTTATAATAGCGGTAATGTTTTACGGTTAAACCCACAGCGTTTACAATCGCATTGTGGTTTGGCCAAGTTGGGTTTGAAATCCAAACGTTTTTGGCAGAAGTATGGCGTTTGATAAATTCAGCAGCAATGCGTAATGCGCCTGTGCCCCCTAAACTTTGTGCTGTTTTTGCACGACCTGAGGTAATTACTTCCGCATTTTCACCGAAAAGCAATTTTTGCGTGTAGGCGTTGTAAGCTTGCACACCGTCAATGGTTAAGTAATTTTTAGTTGTTTCATTGGCTAATAATTGGCGTTCGGCTTCTTTTACCGCTTTAACGATCGTTGTTTTGCCTTCCGCATTCATATAAACGCCGATCCCTAAGTTGATTTTACCTTCTCTGGTATCTGCTTTGAATGCTTCACCTAAGCCTAAAATGGGGTCTGCTGGAGCTGCTTGGATATGGTTAAACATTGACATTTCTTACCTCTCAAGTTGTGTTTGATCAAAAGTTAGAGTGTTTGATTTATAAAACTAAATAGGTATTTTTGCAAGTGAAATTAAACGTTTGCATAGAATATTTTTTGTTGAACAATTTTCCGCCATTGCTCAATTTGTGATTTACTATATTTTGCATTCCAAGGGCTTGATAAAATCTCAGCAAGCTCGGCGAATTGCAAAGTATCAGACAAATACAACCGCTTGAGGCTTGCATAACAAGCGGTTAACGTTCGTTGATGATTGACAAATCCGTTTAAGTTTTGAAGATCTTCCTTTCTAAAAGCAAAATCTGCATTTTCTTTTCCAAAAATCACCGCTTGATCTGCTTGGAAACGTTGTTCTGCTTTTTTACAAAAAATGTTACCCTGTTGCGTTAAAGGGTAGAGCATCATTGCACTTGGGTAACCGCTGCTAGCCTCTTTATTCGGTGTTATTTGAACTAACTTAAAGCCTGCTTGTTGCCAAAAGTGCAATAATTCACCTGACATCCCAAAACTTACCGATACAAAATCCACAAGCGGGTGTTTTTGTTGGCGGATGTGCAAAATAAACTCAGAAATTAACCGCTTGCCAATGCCTTGGTTTTGTAACTTTGGAGAGATAGCAATCCGCGAAATTCTCACTGAATTGAGTTTGCATGCTTCGGGTAAATTGGCTTGAAAGCAAAGATATTGTGCTACTAGGCTACCCTGCGGGCGACGTTCTCCTCGCCAAATCGCTTGAGAGAGTTCTGGCTTTAAACCACCTTCATTTATCGCCCAAATGCCACCAAGTAGCCTATGATGATGTAATACTCGGAAAAATTGCTGATTACCACCATCAAACAGACGGCGTAGATCTGTCGGTGTCGTTTTATAATGTGCTTGTGCGAGCAGGGTATAAAAGGCTTTTTTCTCATCTAAACTCATTAGAGTTGAAGAGTAGTGGGGATTGTAGGACCTTACATTCTGCAAATCAGATGAAAGATCTTCATCTAGTAGCAACAGCGTATTTACAAAGGCTTCAAGAGGATCATTTACTTTCCAGCGAAGTGGCTCGGTTAATTGCCAATGTTTTACTTTTCGGTGAAGTTGAGGTAAGAATTTCAGCGAAAAACCTCTGCCCGTACCTTCATAATTATGCGTTGTTGTCGTTAAAACAATCTTGTCAAAATAGTGACAAAATTGATGCAAGAATGGCAAGGGTAGACTTGCCGCCTCATCAATAAAAAGCCATTGATGAGGAGAAATCGATTGTTCTTTTACTTTCTGCAATAACGTATCAGGGGAGAAAAATGTCACTTGTGCTTCATCTGAAATTTTCCAGAAATTAGTCAATGCTGAGCGACTTCGAGCGGTAATTACGACATTGTATTCTTGTGCAATTTGCTCAGCTAATTTTCCAGCAAGGGTGGATTTTCCTCGTCCACGCGGTGCGGTGATCAGATGGATATCTTCACTTGCAAGCGGTAGATTTTGGAAAATGTTTTGCTGTTCTTTTGTTAAATTTGTAGCTGTCAGTTTGTAAAATGTCGTTCTGTTTTGAGCACTTGGTAAATCATTTAGCGTTAATGTATTTTTGACATAAAAATTAAAATGTTCTACTAATCTTTTAAAATGTTGGAAAAAAGTAGGGCAGGGGATAGCGTGATTTTCGTTCCAACGTAACGTATTATAATCGGTGACGGTTTCAATTTTATTCCAATTTGGGCAAATTAAATATAAACAGCCTTGTTGTTCAATAGTACCCGCTAAAATAGCAAAAGCATCCAGATTGAAATGAAGAGAGTCTGTGCCTGTAAAATAAAAAGCGAAAGGGTGTTCTGAACCGAGCAAGCTTTTGGCATTAGAAAAAGGAATGAATTGATATTTTGTTTGGGTATTTAAAAAATGAGGCAAGAAAATCCCTTCTTGAATAACATTATTTCGATGCGTTGTAACGATTTTTCTAAAATTATCGTATAGCCAAGAAGGGATTTGAGTAAGAATAACCAGTTTACGCATACAGCTTGCTAATTATTCTCCAATCGTTTTTTCAGAAAGATAAGGATCGTCAAAACCAAGTTTTTGCATAACCTCCGTTTCTAATCCTTCCATTTCTTCAGCTTCTGCATCCACAATGTGATCATAGCCAAGCAAATGTAACGTACCATGTATTGCTAAGTGAGCCCAATGTGATTCAAGGCTAATTTGTTGCTCTTCGGCTTCACGTTCAACTACTTGGCGGCAGATAACTAAATCGCCTAATAAGGCAAGCTCTACTTCATCAGGCACTTCAAATGGGAAAGAGAGTACGTTGGTTGGTTTATCTTTACCACGATAAGTGAGGTTCAAATGGTGGCTTTCTTCTTCATCTACAATGCGGATAGTCATTTCCGTTTCAGAGAAATTATCAGTTTGAGCTTCGAAAGCAAGGGCAGTTTGCACCCAGTGGGTAAACTGCTCAACCGTTGGTAAACCTTCTTGGTTTTCGCTGGCAATTTGCAGATCAATAAATGGGGTAGTCATCTTTATTTTCCTAATATTGTGAGAGAGAATTTTCGTGATTTTATCACTATTTGTAAAATTTCTTAAGGCAATTAGAGAAAACGGTAAAAATCAAGATTTTAGGCAGATGTGCAAGTCAGTTTTTTTCTTTTTTCTTTATAGAGGAGAGGTTATAAAAACGTATGGAGTATAGTTATTTTTATTACTTCTATAATATATTTAACATAATCTACATTATGCGAAATTGTGAATATGTAAACTATTGATATATAAAGAATTATTTTCCTTCAATCACTTCAATTGTTGAGTTTTCGTCAAAGTTATATGTGATCCCTTTTCGTCCACCCTCCATAGCCCATTCACGTGGATAAACTAGCACCATTACTAATTTTCCTTTATTCTGTTCGATTGTGCGTTTTAATACTTCATTTACTGCACGGTCATCAATTTTTAAATCTTGTGTTGTGGTGTTGTAACCGCCGTAGCCGTCAGGATCTTGCATTTGAATCCCCATTGTATGACGTTCTTTGATTTCGCCTGTATCACGATTGGTAAAGGCGTTATTTTTGTAACCTAACAATTTACCAACAACATAAAAGCCTGTACGCATTATCATTACTCCTTATTTTCAATGATTGATTTAATAACGTTTAAATCCATTTCTGTTAGATTTACCACGCTTTGCAAGCCTTCTTTGCTTGGTTGGGTAAGCTCATTTGATAGCATGAGGTCTAACATTTGAAAGCGTGATCTGATTGCTGTTACTGCAATTTTTAAATATTCTTGATTGTCCATGTTATGCTACTAAACGTAATGATGGTAAGTTACTTGGGAAACGGTAGAAATCAGGGGCTTTAAACGGTCTTACAAAGATCTGTTCGCAGCTGATAACTTGTACCGCTTGGAATTTTTCTACATCGCAAGGGTTAGCAATATCTATACCGATTTTTCTTAATCTAGCTCTATGCGTTTTAAATTGCCGTTCTGCTAATCCTAATTCTTCGCCACTTGCCCATTTCATCGCATAGAATGCTGTTACATTTGCTTTACGTAACGTATCTACAATGCCTTTATTAACTAACTGCTCTGCAATAGTATTTAGCTCAATTTTGCTTACGCTTAGTTTTTTATGCATATTGATAAATTCCTCTTGTAATGGCTCTAGCTTTGAAAAATCACTTAAACCCCAATAACATAAACCTTCCTTTTGTAAAAAACGGGATTTTAATTTCTGTTCAAAGCGGACTACGCCATGTTCTTTGCAGTATTCATAAACTTTTTTGTAATACTGAAATTCCTCCGACAGCTCACCAAACTTATTTTTGATTTTGTCGTAAGAATGAAGTTTTAGCTCTTCATGTTTGATATAACAGGATGGATAAATAAGGTTCGCGTTACCTTTTTGGCTTAACCAGTCAGCCGTACAGCCGTTAGTATGTAATCTGCCGATTGAATTACGATAACGCATTTGTGAAAGGGCTTTTAAGAAAGTGCGTTCGTTACCCTTCCCTACTGCCTTATTCGTTGTGATGTCGAGGCGTTTAATAATGGCCCCGTTAGAAAATGTTACAGCTCGTTCATTTTCCTTTGTTTGTCTATGAAAGAGCTCCGTACATCTTGTAAATGTAGGCAATTTAAGAGATGCGAGAATATTGTTAAAACAACCTACGCAAGCATCAATGGAAGTAAAACCAAATAGATTCTCACTTTTACCCCATCTACTTGGGTTGCCTTCCATTCTAATTACTGAACCAGAAATACGAATAGATACTTCATCACAGTAACTGCCCTTGTGTCTATACTTCCCTGTTCTAATCCCTGTTTGTAATTCGCCTGTATCTAAATGAATGCCAATCATTCCAAAATCGAAAAGCGAAGCAAGCACAGAATCGGATATTTCAAACCCGAAATTTTGTTCAATACTTAACCAATCAATAAACATAGCAAAATAAACTTAGAAACTTAGAAATGATAAATTAATGAAATACTAATTTATAAGAATATTAGATATCAATAATAAAATTTCTATTTTTCTAAGAAATGTTTAAAATTCTCGACACAGATCACACTTAGAAGAACAACGAAAGGAGAAAATCATGCCATCTAAACACATAGATGAACTAACTTGGAAAAAAGTACAAGACGAGACCGTCAAAGCTGTAATCTTGACAAGAACAAGCTTAAAAGATACGGAAGTATTAAAAATACTGATCAAAAAAGGACTAGAACATATAACTGATGAAGATTATATGAACTATATACAGAAAAAATTGAAGTAAAAAGTATCAAGTTTGATACCAAGGTCCAGCCCTAAAAACTGAAAAAAGTGCAGAATATTGCACCAAAGTTCGGATGTAATAGAACTCCCGAACTTCTATGAGCGTTTTTTAACCAGATTAACGCCGCTTAGAAAAGTACCTTACGCCAGGATTTTTACGATACATTTTTATGAATTCGTCTAAATCTATAGGAACATCTGAATTTACTAAATCTTCCAAAAAATGCATAAAATGCTCAAGCTGTTCAAATCTTTTAGAAGTTACTGCTCTGCTTTCGGTTTCACTGTAATCAAAACGGACTTCAATCGAATTAACAGATAAGTAAATTTTATGTTCGTTCATTTTAAGTAGCTTTACAGTCTCATAAAAATGCTTGGGTGTGATGTGGGATAAAGTTATATCAGCCATTTTATAAACTTACTTTACAAAACTTCGCATAACAAAAGGTTATGTGTAAATTTTCGGGCTGTTTGAAAAGTATACAGCCCTCAAATTCAACATAACCTTTAGGCTATTATGCGAAATTAAATAAAGTGTAAAAAATATGTTAATTTATTGTTTATTTAACTCTTTAATCACATTTTACTAACCTAAATCAAATTTTTTGCATTTACGCTTTAATTCATCTAATGAAACGTGATATTCTATACTCCATAGTTCACGCTTTGCGTGTCTAATTTATCTTTCTTAAAACGAAAAACTAAGGTATTTGACATGTCTAAAAATTTAATTCTTATCCTTAACTGTGGTAGCTCATCTTTAAAATTCGCTATCTTAGATCCTAAAACAGGTGATGAAAAATTATCTGGTTTAGCAGAAGCATTCCATTTAGAAGATGCACGCATCAAATGGAAATTACACGGAGAAAAAGGTAATGCAGAATTAGGTGCAGGTGCTGCACACAGCGAAGCATTAAACTTCATCGCTAATGAGTTATTATCAGAAGAATTAAAAGCAAGCATTGGTGCTATCGGTCACCGTATCGTTCACGGTGGTGAGAAATTCACTTCATCTGTAGTGATCAATGATGATGTTGTTAAAGGTATTGAAGAAGCAATCCAATTCGCACCACTTCACAACCCTGCTCACCTAATCGGTATCAAAGAAGCATTCCGTATCTTCCCTGAATTAAAAGAGAAAAACGTTGCTGTATTCGACACAGCATTCCACCAAACCATGCCTGAAGAAGCATTCTTATATGCACTTCCATACTCTTTATATAAAGAACACGGTGTTCGTCGCTATGGAGCACATGGAACAAGCCATTTATTCATTTCTCGTGAAGTGGCTGAGCGTGTTGGCAAACCAGTTGACCAAACAAATGTTATCGTATGCCACTTAGGTAACGGTGGTTCTGTTTCTGTGGTTCGTAATGGTAAATGTATTGATACCTCAATGGGCTTAACACCATTAGAAGGTTTAGTAATGGGAACACGTTGTGGTGACATCGACCCTGCAATCGTATTCTATCTATATAAAAACTTAGGTATGTCAATGGAGCAAATCGAAGATACCTTAGTGAAAAAATCAGGTCTTTTAGGTTTAACTGAAGTAACTAGTGACTGCCGTTATGCGGAAGACAACTACGATGATGCGTCTAAACCAGAAGCAAAACGTGCATTAGACGTTTACAGCTACCGTTTAGCGAAATACATCGGTGCATATATGGCAATCTTAGGAGACTCTCACTTAGATGCTATCGCATTTACAGGTGGTATCGGTGAAAACTCTGCACACGTTCGTGAATTAACATTAAATCACCTAAAATTATTCGGTGTAAAATTAGATAATGAACGCAACCTTGCAGCACGCTTCGGTAAAGAAGGTGTGATTACAACTGACGATTCTGCATTCAAAGCAATGGTTATTCCAACCAATGAAGAATTAGTGATTGCACAAGATACTGCTGAATTAGCACTATAATCTCTAAGGGCAGACTACTCTGCCCTTTCATTTTTATATCAACTTGGAAGAAATAAAATGTCTAGAACAATTATCTTAATCCCTACTACTACTGGTGTAGGTTTAACAAGTGTGACCTTAGGTCTTGTTCATGCTCTTGAACAAAAAGGTACCAAAGTGGGTTTCTTAAAACCAATTGCACAACCAATCACAGGCGAAGATACCTTAGACCGCTCTACTTCAATTATCAAAGCAACCCGCACAATTGAAGTTGGCGAACCGTTTATGTTAAGCGAAGCAGAAACGCTAATCGGTCAAAATCAAACGGATGTATTATTAGAGAAAATCGTAGAACGTCACCAAGCATTATCAAAAAATAATGAAGTGATCGTGGTAGAAGGTTTAATTCCAACACGTAAAAATGCTTATGCTAATAGCGTAAACTACGAAGTAGCTCAAGCATTAGATGCAGAAATCGTATTAGTAGCTGCTCCAGGCTCAGACAAACCAACACAATTAAAAGAACGTGTTGAAGCAGCTGCATCAGAATTTGGTGGCCGTCACAACCCTAATCTTTTAGGGGTGGTAATCAACAAATTCAACGCACCTGTGGATGAATCAGGTCGTACTCGCCCTGATTTAACTGAAATCTTCGACTCTTTCCAACACAGCACTCAAAATGTGGCTGAAGTTGAAGCATTATTCGAAAAAAGCCCAATCCAACTACTTGGCTGTATTGAATGGAAAGCTGATTTAATCGCAACCCGTGCTATCGACCTTGCAAAACACTTACACGCTTCAATCATCAACGAAGGCGAATTAAATACTCGTCGTATTCGCGGTGTAAGTTTCTGTGCTCGTAGCCTTCCACATATGGTAGATCACTTCAAAGCGGGCAATTTATTAGTAACTTCTGCAGACCGTCCTGAAGTATTAGTTGCAGCATCATTAGCGGTAATGAATGGTGTAGAAATCGGTGCAATCTTATTAACTGGTGGTTACAAAATCGAAAATAACATCGCAAAACTTTGCCAACAAGCATTCGAAACAGGTGTGCCAGTATTCCGCGTTGAAAGCAACACTTGGCAAACAGCTCTCAACCTCCAAAGCTTCAGCTTAGAAGTACCTGCTGATGACAAAGAGCGTATCAATGAAATTAAAGAATACGTAGCAGCTTCATTAAATGCTAGCTTTATTGAAGAAGTTGCGAGAGGTGCAACCCGTGCACGTCGTTTATCTCCAGCTGCATTCCGTTATCAATTAACTGAATTTGCACGTTCAGCGAAAAAACGTATCGTATTACCAGAAGGTGATGAACCTCGTACAATTAAAGCTGCTGCATTATGTGCAGAACGTGGTATCGCAGAATGTATCTTACTTGCGAATCCAACGGATGTTCAACGCGTGGCTGAAGCTCAAGGCGTAACCTTAGGTAAAGGCATTACTATCATCAACCCAGCCGATGTACGTGAAAACTATGTAGCTCGTTTAGTTGAGTTACGTAAAGCAAAAGGTATGACTGAAGAGTCAGCTCGTGAGCAATTAGAAGATACCGTTGTATTAGGTACAATGATGTTAGAAGCAAATGAAGTAGATGGTTTAGTATCAGGTGCGGTTCACACTACAGCGAATACCATTCGCCCACCAATGCAGATCATCAAAACTGCACCAGGTAGCTCAATTGTTTCTTCTATCTTCTTTATGTTATTACCAGACCAAGTATTGGTGTATGGCGACTGTGCGGTAAACCCAGATCCAAATGCAGAACAATTAGCAGAAATCGCAATCCAATCAGCTGATTCTGCGAAAGCCTTTGGTATCGACCCGCGTGTTGCGATGATCTCTTACTCTACAGGTACATCTGGTTCTGGTGCAGACGTTGAGAAAGTGAAAGAAGCAACTCGTATTGCGAAAGAAAAACGCCCAGACTTAATCATTGATGGTCCATTACAATATGACGCAGCAGTAATGGAAGATGTGGCTCGCTCTAAAGCACCTAACTCACCAGTGGCAGGTAAAGCAACTGTGTTTGTATTCCCAGACTTGAATACAGGGAACACTACTTATAAAGCGGTACAACGCTCTGCAGATCTCGTTTCAATCGGCCCTATGCTTCAAGGTATGCGTAAACCAGTAAACGACTTATCTCGAGGTGCATTAGTAGACGATATCGTTTACACTATCGCATTAACTGCAATTCAAGCAACACAAGCTTAATTGTTTTTTCCTAGGTAACTAAGTTACCCTAGGTTAGGTATAATTCAGCCCCTTTGGGGCTGTTTTTATATGCAAAAAAATTCTAAAAAAACACCGCTTGCAACCTAAAATATCCTTATCCAAATAAGAATTATTCTGTTATGATGTTGTTAATTCTTATCACAAGAGGATAACAAAATGTCTGTTCAACAACTCATTTCACAACTTACCGACATCGTCGGTGCTCATCATATTATTACTGACCCAACGAAAACAGAAGCTTATCGAAGTGGTTACCGATTTGGTACGGGGAATGCCATTGCTGTGGTTCGCCCTGCTACGCTACTTGAATTTTGGAATATCGTAAAAGCTTGCGTTGAACATGACGTTATTGTTATCAACCAAGCGGCAAATACAGGCTTGACAGGCGGCTCTACACCGGACGGCAATAATTACGACCGAGATATTGTCATCATCAATGCAATGCGAATTGATGGCATTCAACTCATCAACAATGCTTCCCAAGTCGTCTGCTTGCCAGGCTCTACCCTCAACGAATTAGAAAATCAACTTAAACCATTTGGTCGTGAACCACACTCCGTTATCGGATCATCTTGCATCGGTGCTTCTGTTATCGGCGGGATTTGTAACAACTCAGGGGGAGCTCTAGTCCAACGCGGACCTGCTTATACAGAAATGGCACTTTTCGCTCAGCTCAATGAAAAAGGCGAGTTAGAACTAAAAAACCATTTAGGCATTGATTTAGGCGAAACACCAGAAGAAATCTTAACTAACCTACAAGAAAAACGTTATCAGGTTAAAGATATCCAACAAGATTGTGGACGTGGACACGACAATCACTACTGCAACCACGTTCGCCAAGTCGATGAGGACTCCCCTGCTCGCTTCAATGCAGACCCAGCTCGCCACTACGAAGCTTCAGGCAGTGCGGGTAAACTTGCCATTTTTGCTGTACGTTTAGATACCTTCCAACTTGAAAAAGAGACCGCTGTTTTCTATATCGGCACCAATCAAACATCCGTATTAAACGATATTCGTCGCCATATGTTAGCGAATTTTGAAGTTTTGCCAATTTCAGGCGAATATATCCATCGTGAGGCATTCGACATCGCTGCAAAATATGGCAAAGATACCTTCTGGGTCATTAAAAAATTCGGGACACATTGGCTACCGAAACTCTTTGCCTTAAAAGCAAACGTGGATCGTATTGGCAAAAAATTTGCGTTCTTACCACAACATTTAAGCGATAAATTTATGCAAACTGTCTCTAAATTTATTCCAGAACACTTGCCGAAAAGTTTGTGGGATTATCGCGATAAATATGAACATCATCTTATTGTAAAAATGGGTGGTAAAGGCGTACAAGAGGCTCGTGAATACTTAAAATCTTACTTTGCGGATAATACAAAAGGTGGTTATTTTGAGTGTAACGCAGTCGAAACTCAAGCGGCGATGCTCCACCGTTTTGCGGTAGCTAGTGCGGCAATTCGCTACCGTGCGATTCACGAAAAAGAAGTAGAAGATATTGTTGCCTTAGATGTAGCTTTACGCCGTAATGACCAAGATTGGTTCGAAGTGTTACCGCCAGAAATTGATAACAAAATCAGCCATAAACTTTACTACGGACACTTTATGTGCCACGTTTTCCACCAAGATTACATAGTAAAAAAAGGTTACGATTGTGAAGAGTTAGAACACAAAATGTTGAAATTGCTCGACAAGCGTGGTGCACAATACCCTGCCGAACATAACGTAGGGCATTTATACGAAGCTAAACCAACGCTTAAAAAATTCTATAAAGCCTTAGATCCAACTAACAGTTTCAACCCTGGTATTGGTAAAACCACGAAGAAAAAATATTGGGCGGAATAATCTTCTCAATTACAAATAAGCGGTCGAATTTGACCGCTTTTTTACTCATCCTTATCTCATTACTGCCCCACACCCACCAAAATTCGATCCGCAAATTTTCCAATGCTGACACCGAAATTATTTGAACGATTCCAATCCATCAGAGTGCGAAAGTTGTTAGTCACTAAAAATGCTCTACCCGCTTCTTTATCAGGGCGAATGAGCCAGAGATTAGTATTTTTCATCTTATCTAGCTTTTCAATCTCTTGGTCAGTCGGGTAAGCAAGATAAACACCCCAAGCCTGCCACTCTCCTAGATTTTTAGCTTTATTTTCCTCAAGCCCTGAGAAAGAGAGATCAATAGAATTATTGAATTTTACCTCTACGCCCCAAGGTAATTGATTATCCCAGCCAACGGTCGAAAGATAAGAAGCAATAGAAGCAAAAGCATCATATTCATTGTTCCAAATATCTTTTTTACCATCATTATCGCCATCGGCTGCATAAGCTAAATAAGCGGTTGGCATAAATTGAGTTTGCCCCATCGCACCTGCCCAAGAGCCTTTCATTTCCGAGCGTTTAAGCATGCCGTTATCCAACATCTTCATCGCATTAACAAACTCTTGGGTGAATAATTTCTCGCGACGTCCATCAAATGCTAGTGTCGCTAATACTGAAAGCACATCGAAATTGCCTTGATAATTTCCGAAACTGCTCTCCATTCCCCATAATGCTAAAATGTACTCTTTCTGTACACCAAATTTCTTGCTTGCTTTAGCCAGTGGCAAATGGTAGTCATACCAACGCTCTACCGCCATATTTACTTTGGTTTGGGTAAGCACTTTGTTGAGATAATTCGTTACACCATTGGGGTTAGGTGGTGGAGGTGGCGTATTAGGATTGTGCTTGCGAGCAGCTTGTTCCTGATCTAACTGTACCACACGAGCATTGTAGTTGATCAATCCTTGCTGATTAAGAAGTTGCTCAGGAACGCCTGCACCCGCCGCTTTTTGTTTGAGGAACTGCACATAGTCATTAAAATTATTCAACGTACGTGCTTTTGAATACGTTGCATCCATCACTAACGGTTCGTAATGCACATTATGTTTATTCGTTGAACAACTTACCAACGCCAGTGTAAGAAGCGTTAGCGGCATCACACAAACTTTCTTCAATCTCATTTTTTTCTCAAGTTAAATATTGATCATACGATTAGGGCGAATCACATTATCTGAGGTAATTTCCGCCACGCCCAAAAATTGTTGTGTATTTGAAAAAAGTCGCACAAGTCCATAAATTTGCTCACTATTTTCAAACTTCACTCTTTGACCAAATTTAACCGCTTTA
This sequence comes from Haemophilus parahaemolyticus, assembly GCF_002015035.1. Taxonomy (GTDB): domain Bacteria; phylum Pseudomonadota; class Gammaproteobacteria; order Enterobacterales; family Pasteurellaceae; genus Haemophilus_A; species Haemophilus_A parahaemolyticus. Next base: position 481,459 of record NZ_MUXY01000001.1, read on the forward strand.
GTTTGCGATTCCGTCAGATTTAATGCTGCCAAACTTGCCACTGCAGTATCCATTGGTAATAACAAGCGGTCTAATTCTTGTTGTGGAAAACTCTCCGCCAATAATTGTAATTCTTCAATTGGCATCATTTCTTTAACAGGATAATCTGCCACCGCCAAACGGCGTAGTACGGATACATGTGCACCACAACCCAGCACTTCGCCCAAATCATCCACCAATGTGCGGATATAAGTCCCTTTTGAACAATGCACTTCAAGCGACAAATAAGGGGCTTGATATTCAACAAATTTCAGCTCAAAAATAGTAATCGGACGAGCCTCACGCTCTACGGTAATGCCTTGGCGTGCATATTCATACAGCGGTTTACCATTATGTTTTAATGCCGAAAACATCGTCGGCACTTGCAAAATATCGCCACGGAATTGCGGCAATGCAGCCAAAATATCCGCTTCAAGCATATTCACTTCACGGGTTTCCACCACCTGCCCTTCGGCATCGGAAGTATCGGTGCGTTCGCCCAGTTTCGCCGTTACAAAATAACGTTTATCTGAATCTAGCAAGAACTGCGAAAACTTAGTCGCCTCGCCCAAACAGATCGGTAACATCCCCGTAGCAAGAGGATCTAATGCACCCGTATGTCCTGCTTTGTTGGCACGAAACAGACGCTTGACCTTCTGCATGATATCATTGCTCGAAACCCCCTGCGGTTTATCAAGCAAGAACACACCGTGTACATCACGCCCTTTTTTACGCGGTCTAGACACAGTTAGCCCTCTTTATGCTTGGCTTCGTCTTCACGAATGACGTTAGAAACGAGGTTAGACATACGCATCCCTTCCACCAACGATTCATCGTAAATAAAGCGTAACTCTGGCACAATACGCAAACGCATCGCCTTACCCACTAAAGAACGGATATATGGGCTAGCTTTCTCCAAACCTTTCATACCTTGATTAATCGCTTCTTGATCGTTATCAAATAAGAAAGTGACAAAAATTTTGGCATATGCCAAATCACGCGACACTTCCACATCCGATACCGTTACCATACCGATACGTGGATCTTTTACTTCTCGTTGTAAAATCACTGCCACCTCTTTTTTTAACTCTTGGGCAACACGGTCACTACGTTTAAATTCTCTGCTCATTATCTTTATCCTATAAAATCGTAAAAGTGCGACATTTTACTGGAATTTACGGAAATTAGCACGAAAAATCACAGCAACCACTACGTTAGACAATCCGCCATTGAATCAAAAAGACTTTCTCTTCTTCCATCGTTTGCTGCGTTTTAGCACGTAATGCTTCAGCAGGCTCATTTCCTCATCTTGAATTTCATCTTGCACATCATCAAGCTCATTGCGTGCTTTGCGAAGCTGTTTGCGTAATTTAGAAATGGATTCTTGCAAATTAATTTGGCGAGCTAAGTCATTTTCCGTCACTAACTCACGTTCTTTTGCTCGCATTTCCTCTTTAATCTCTAAAATCAAATCTTCCGCTGCTTGCATTTGATCTTTTGCCCAAGCCTGAATACGCAACATTTCCGTTTTCAATAAAGCATCATTTTTCACCTGAATCTGTTGCTTCGCATGCCCAATTTGTTGATAGATTAAATCTGCAAAAGCAAGCGGTGGATTTTCTGTCAAACTTTGCACTTTTGCAGAAAGAGAAAACAGACGTTGGCTAAATTCGCTATCGGTAATCGCATTTCCATTTTGATCACAAATACTAAACACCAACGCATCTTGTTTTTCCACAGGAGATGTGACGCAAATTTTATCTAATTTCAGCCAGCCAGATTGCCCTTGATAACGTTCTAACAAACTGATTTTTTCAGGATAATGAGCATAATCGAACACCAAAGCCGCATCAGGCGTTTGGGCATTGAGTGCCGTCTGAACACAATATTGCCCCAACGGTTGATGAAGGCGATATTCTTGCCCTGCAATCTGTTGAGAACGGTTTTTCTTCGGCAACAAATAACGCCCGAGCGAAACCCCACCCACAGGCGAATCATTCAGCAAGAAATACCAATCGGAATGGTTAAAAGTGGCTTTATCCGCCAACGCAAATTGTGTTACCCCCCAGAACCACTGCTCCATCGCACTTAACCGCTCCCGTGCCATCACTTTTTCAACAGCGAACAGAACTGCAAGTTCACCCCTTCGCTCGCAGCTTCCGTAGCAATCATAATCTGTGCATTTTCGCTGAAATACGCAATCAAGGAGGAACGTTTATCTACATCAACAGACCCTGTTACTTTTTCCGTCCCCGCATTGCGGACTAACCAATCATGGTAAATTTGGGTAGATTGTGCATCGTTATTCGTCCCACTAAACATGACCACCTGATCGGCATAGCCATTTTTTAGCAAAAAATCATACAAATAATGCTGCGTGCGAACTGATTCCGTAAAAATAATCGCCTTTTGTGCTGCCCCCAGTTTCGCCATTTCGCCAAAGCCTGTTTGCAAGGCTTTTAATAACGCATTGAGTTTACTGTCGCCGACTAAACTTTCTGCTAAGCGAATAAAGCCTTCAATTTCGCGAATCTCTTTATCTAACGCATTGAGATTTAACGTGTCGCCCGTTTCTGGCGTTTCTTCGTCAGCATCTAAATCCTCATCGTTTACGCTTTCATCAGCTAATAATTCATCAACGACAGCAAGTTCAGAAGAAAGCTCGCCTGTATTTTTCAACGATAACAAGCGGTCTAAAATCGCACGCAAAGTGCCGAGCACCGCCTGTGGACTGGAAGCCAACAATTTACGCAAAATCAATGCTGTCAAATGTTTGTGCTGTTTCGGCAAAGCGTAAATCGTCTCTTTATGTAGAAAATCGGAAATCGCCTCATAAAGTTGTTGTTCCGTATCACTCGGCATAAATTCCTGAGTGATGGTTTTCCGCTCCGTATAACGCACATATTCCAACACATTTTTCCGCAACGTCCGCTTAATAAACTTCGCCATGCGGCTTTTCAGCTCGCTTAAATTCCCTTTTCGCACAAACTCTTTTTGGAAGAATTTTTTATCGCCGAATAAATGCTCATCTAATAATGTTGATAAGCCATAAAGCTCCATCAATGAATTTTGCAATGGTGTTGCCGTCAGCAACAATTTCCGCTTGCCGCCAAAGGCTTGACGCATTGCCTTACCCATTTTGTTATCGGTTTTGTAGGCGTTACGCATTTTGTGTGCTTCATCAATCACCACCAAATCCCAATCAAATTGCTTAAAGGTCGCCATCTCTTTGGTAGCATATTGGTGCGAAACGATCATCACCTGTTGTTCTAGATGGTTTTTGCAAAAATGAAGCAATTTTGAACCGCTCTTTTGCCGCATTTCTGCCATCACCACCGCTTTATCAACGACCAATGTCGGCAAATTAAATTTCTCGGCTAGTTCATTTGCCCACTGTTTCCGTAAAATCGCAGGGCACACAATCAGCAGTTTGCGTTTCCGCTCTGCCCACATTTGGCAAATTACTAAGCCCGCTTCAATGGTTTTTCCTAAGCCAACTTCATCAGCAAGTAAAACACCTTCTTGTAGCGGATTTTTAAGTGCAAACAATGCCGCATCAATTTGATGGGGATTTAAATCTACCTTTGCATCAAATAGTGATTGCGATAAACGGTTCTCATCTGTTCGGCGGCACGTGATTTCATTAGCAAAATAACGGGCGTGATAAGGTGTGATATTCATCATTGCATTTTCTCAAACATTTGCTGTAAATAATTGTTTTCCATAAATAAAATGTGTCGTTCGGCAAGCTCTTCTGCGGTTAATTCCATATTGACCCAATCTTTCAATTTGGTAATCGACAAAATAAAACTATTTAGCACCAAATTCGGATCCGCTATTTTGGTTTCTAATTCTTTCACTTCTTTATAGAGACCTAATTTTGGATCGTGTAAGTCCATCCTGATAATGCTTTTCGGATCAACAAAGTTCAGCCATTGCTTACCGTTTGCGTGATCCACCACCCACAGTAAAAAGTCAGGATAAAAATTGCCTGCTAAGGCAAAACCTAAGCCCTTGTCTTTACGAGCGGCATTGCGCATTAAATAAAGCGATTTACCGCCAAGCCATGTCGCCAATTCACCTGATTTTTCGGCAATCATTAAATCATGGATAAATTTCACTTCACTTTCTGCGTCAAATAGTAACGGGGAAATCTTTATCGGCAAACCTGTTGATTTATCAAAGGAAATAAGAGGATAAAACAAATGGCTATTAAAACAAATCGCCTTAAATTCGGCCAGTGGGGATTGCCAATTCATCGCCTGCTCAATTTTCTTATCTCGAATTAAATCAGCCAATTCTTCGATTTTTTTAACCGCTTGTTCACGCTCATAAGGAACATTTTCTTCCTCACAAAACAACATTTTGTATTCGTCAAAGAATGAACCGTTTTCTTCGGTCACAATCGTTGTTTCCATAAATTGCTGTTCATAGGCGGCTTTCAAACGGCGGTAAAATTGGTCGGTATATTCTTTCAACAGCTGGAGCAAAATATCCTGTTGCGTTTGAACATCGGCAAAACAACGAATCTCCATCGCTGAATCTGGCACATAGAGCAAATACCAATCCTCTCGACTTTCGACAAATTTACGCAATCCATCACGGCTAACACGCAAATTTGACCAAGTGCGTTCCATCTTGTATTGCTGTAATGCTAAATAAAGTTTGTCCCAATCGAATAAGGCAAAAATTTCTCGCTTGAATTTATTGCTTTGGCGCGCATCATGATCGCTTTGACGAATCGCTTTAGAACTTAACGCCTCTAATCTTGGATACAGATCCAACACCGCTAAAATCGGCTTGATTTTACCCTGGGCAAATTTAGGCAGTTCATAAAGCTGCACCATTTCTTGGCGTTTAAAGCCCATTTTTTGGTTGTCTTTATAGCCATCTTTTAATCGTAAGGTTTTCAATGCGACATTAGCTGGCAGTTTTTTCTGCACAGGAAAATCCAATTGCAGCACTTCATCAGGTGATTGAATGCCTTCATCTTGTAAGTATTCGCGGAATTTCGCCATATAATCGGCTTTAATACCGAAAATATTGAGCGTTTCTAATTTATCTAACCCCAAACCTTTCGGCATTTCGTTTATCGGCGTTCTTCGTAGTGAAAAATTACGTCCTTTCAAACGTACGCCACGTCCAAAAAGTTGAATAATTTGCGAGCCTTCCCCTCTGCCCATATTCAACAAGCCCATCGTTGAAACTCGCCAGCTAGACCAACCTTCGGTAAATTTTCGAGAACCAATCAGTAAATTGAGTGTTGAACTGTCTTGATTGATTTTACCAAACAAGCCGTCTGAAAATTCGTCTTGTTCAACCGATACATTCTCTAATTCCACTGCACTTTTAAGCAATTCACTGCTATCACCTACGTTAATCAACGCAAAATAATCGTTATTGCCCACTTTTAGTGCCACTTCGCCCGAGGCTTTTTTAATATTATGCAAATAGAGATGTGAGGCACTTTCTGTGTTAAATAAGGTTTTCAGAATATCGCTATAAAGGGCATTTAAATCACCTTTAAAATTTGCTAGCGGCAAAAAACGATGGCGGAAGATCGCATTGCCTTTGCTATCCAGTAACAGTGGTTCATCACACAGCAAATCGTTTAACCACGCTAAAATTTGCGAACGATTTTTGCCATTTAAAAAATAGGCTAACTGTTCTACGACTGCCCAAATATCACTATTTTCAGCATTTACCGTATTACCCACAAATACCCACAGCGGTTTATGCAGATTGTAAGCGACTAATTTTTCCTGATTTTTTGCAAATAAATAAAGTTGCTGATAAAACGAAAGCAAACTTGCCAAAAAATATTTACGATCATTATCGGCAACACCGTAATCATCCGCTTTCATATTTAAAATGGAAAACTCTTTTCCATAGCCATCGGCATAGAAAAACTTGTAAGAATAGTCAAACAGCACGCATTTAGCATAAGTTTCAAATACCGCTTTTTGTTTGGCCTCTTGTTTATCCACAAAGCTAGTCGGAATTTTTTGTACGTCTGTTTTCTTGCTTATACCATTTGCTTTACCGATCTTTTTCTGAACATCAAACAAACAGTCTTTCACCGTTTTGCCGTCTTTCACTGCTTGCCCAAACGTCGCAGAATATTCAAAGGCAAAACCATCACCAATCAATTTTTGACGGCGAGCAATCCATTGATCGCCCGAAGAGCCACGATGTCCTTCATCCACCAGCACTAATTTATTTAAATCCAAAAAGCGATCGACCGCTACTGTCAGTTCGCCATCTTTATCTGCCAGTTTGTTAATATCCATAATCTGAATATCATTAAACAAGCCTGTCCCTTGAAAAGGCTTATTTTTATCAAAAAGACTTGCTGGCAAGCTTGAAGCGGTAAATTCCGCTAAATGTTGCTCTGAAAGTCCTTCATTAGGCGTAATCACAAACACCGTTAAGTCTTTGTTTTTTTGATAATGCTGATATTGCAGAATATTGACGTGCATTAGCAACGTTTTACCACTGCCTGTCGCATTCCAAAACGCTAATTTATTTAAGTCACTTAATTCATATAAATCAAAATCAGGAAAAGCGTTATCGTTCTCTTTGAGCGAAACCAGCTGTTCATTTAATTGATTTAACAGTTCATTTGGACGATTAAAATAAAAATCCAAATAAATTTCAGTAAATAACAAAGAAAGATATTGGAAGTATTTTAGTTTTAAAATATATCCTTCAGCGTTATTACGATGCTCAGTAATTTGTTGCCAATGTCTGACAATATTTAAATCATAACGGCGTAAATCGTTTTCCGAAATCAAATCGCTTTGAAATAACTGCCCACCAGTGAGTTCGTGGAAAAATTTTGTTTGCCCGTCGTTATCAATGCCTTCAAAGCGATCGTCACCCAAGCGTTGCTTGAATTTTTCTAAATTGTCTTGGTTAAACAGCGACAACAAATAGCGATTTAGAATTAAGTTATCGTGGAAAGTGCGTTTCATTTTTTATCCTTTTGACATTGTTTTAAATCTCCCCCAGCCCTCTTTACAAAAGAGGGAGGCGATCTTGATGAAGAATAACGATCGCCAATTTTCTACCAGCTTATTCCCCTCTTTAGTAAAGAGGGGGAGGGGAGATTTGTCACCCAAACATTCTGCTCAAAAACTCTGCTTCAATCGACCGCACTTTAAGCGTTTTCACGCTATCATCGCTGTCAGTGAAAACGGTTGGCACATTATGGTCGCCGTTGATGTAAACCACCTCAAATTCGCTATCTTGTGGGTTAATATCTCGGCTGTCCAAATAACGATTGAGCTTGTCGTAATCATATTTTTCACAATCACGCCAAATCACTAACGTTTTTTCACCGCTTGTATTTATGCCTTGCACCATGACTAAGCCATTTTCACGTTTATCGTTGATTTCGCTTACTCGCAAGCCAATCAAATAGTTAAAGGTTTCCACCAAATCAATGGTTTTCGCTTCATACGCCCCTGCGGATGTGGTGGCGATGTTGAGTTGATAGTCAAACGGTTTGGTAAAATGTTGCGTGTTAAGCAGTGAATCACGACTTTCTACGTCTAGCATATAGTACAATAAATAGTCGTTTTGTACCGTCTCCGATAACCCCATATCCGCCAAATCTTGTATTGGTTTACGCAATTCCAAATTGTTGAGCGTATCTTCGTAGCTTTCCAGTTTTAGCACTTTGACGATTTGTGACACACCACCAAATACCCCATTGTCTGCTTGCGGTTTGCCGTCTTTCCACTCTTTAGCAAAAATCACTTTTTGCACGCGTGGTTTAAGTACGCTGTCAAAATACTCACCTTGTTCTACCAAGATATATTTGCGGTTGCCTTTGTCTTCTCGGTTAAGATTGATCACTGCATGGGCGGTTGTGCCAGAGCCTGCGAAGAAATCAAGCACAATTCCTGTATTTTCTGATGAAATAGAACGAATATTATCAATTACAGTAAATGGAGATTTAGGATAGGAAAACAGCTCTCTTACTCCAATAGTATTATCTAAAATTTTAGTTCCATAATCGCTAGCTGAATATTTAGAGTCATACCAAATGCTTTGAACCATTTTCCCTGACAGACCACCTTTAAATTTAAAATAAACTTGATAACCATTTGAAGTTTCGTTTACCCAAATATCACCAGAGTTAAACATATCATCAATAACATCTTTTGATCGTCTCCAAATACGCTCTTGTCCACTATTATCTATTGGTAAAATTTGAATATCTAAAATTTCTTTTGTTGATACCTTCTTTGTTTTAGGGCAAAAATAGATAGGATAAAAACGATCGTAATAGCTACCATCTGATTTTTTAGCATCACTATCAACGCCTTGCTTTCTTAAATTAACTGGCAAATACCATTCTCCATTTTCATCTTTCTTATAATTATGTGTTTTATCTTCTGGGTTTTCTGGAAGTTTTTGAATTATTGATAATTCACTTTTTCCATAAAAAATAGAATATTCATGAACTAAGCTAACTTTTCTTGTAGTCATTCTTCCTTTTGGATTTATTCTTACCGCAACAATACCTAATTGATTATCTTGTCCATATATAGTGTTCATACACTCAACTAGTTTTGTTACTTCGTAGTCATCAATCGCAACAGAAATAATCCCATTATTTGATTGTAACTTATGACATAATTCCAATCGGCTATGAATCAAACTCAACCAACTAGAATGCTTATATCCATTTTTATAGATAATTTCTGATGCATTAGTGTTATACGGCGGATCAATATAAATACATTTCACCTGTTCTTTATATCTTTCTTGCAATAAATTCAGGGCTTGAAAATTATCGGAATGAATGAGTAATCCGTTAGTTTTATCATCCAAATGTTCTATTTCTCTCAATACATCAGCTTGGAATTTCGGCTCAAACAAGGACGTATCCACCACCAAATACGGATAGTTTTTGCAAAGTTCTGCCGTATTGAGATCGCTTGTATTCACATGAAACAAAGCTTGCCATTGCGCGGTTTGTTTTGGGTTATCTAATGCAGCCTGTATTTGAGCTTCATTTAAATGATCGAGTGTAATCAAATAATAGCAGCCTGCCACAAATTTCTTTTTCAGCCACAATTTCTTTTGGAAATCTTCTAATTGAGCAAGAAAGGCGATAATTTCTTTTGCTACCGTTTTTATCGTTTTAATCGTCTGGAGGTTTTGCTCAATATGTGAAAAATCAGTGCTGTCTTGAATATTGTCCAAGTTCATCACTTCATTTTTGATATAAAAATCCAACTCTTGATTTAAAAATTTTCCGAGATTTTTGTGAATAAAATAATCGGCGGTATTTTTCGCGGTGTAGTCAGTGAGATATTTTTCAAGCAGCGTACGATTTTTATTTTTCTCCGTTGGCATTGCGTTGAAAATACCTTGAAATTCATCGGAAATTGCAAAGTTTTGGATTTTTTCCACCGCTTGCGTGATGTAATCCGATTGTTTTTCTTTTTTATTTACCGCTTTGTATTCAAAACGAAGAGTAAGTAAATCGCCTTGGATATCAAACGGTAAAATATCCGTTTGAATTTCATCTCCATTTTCATCCGTTTCGGTTTTAATTTGAGGTTCAATTAAGGCAAATACTCGAGCTTGTTCATTATCCTTGCGGTTATCTTTTGCAGTATCCGCTTCCACTAGGCGGAATTGTACTTTTTTGCCGTTTTCTAATGTGAAAGCATAATTACTGAAACTTTCGCCTGATTTGGTGTAGTACTGGTCTTTATTTGCCCAGTGCAACATCACTTCTTCGCCAGCATAGGGAATGGCGTAAGTGTCGCCTTTATAGCGGCGTTGGCTGATAAAATCGCCGTTGTCGTAATAGCGGGAAAAGAAGGTGAAAAGGTGGTTATAAACGGCAGTTTCTTGCTCGGTATTGCCCGCCAGTGCGGTTTGAATTTTTTGCGGAAGTGTGGTTTCTAGAAAAGAGGCAATCTCTGTTGCACGAGAATTGAGGATGCGATAGATCCCGAAATCTAATTCCGGTTGATTAATTTGAAAAATTTCCTTGAGTTTAGATATAAGTTGTGCAAGGTGAGGTGAGGCATATTTTTGTCCTTTTAAAATCTATCTGTCAAGTTATTTCTGATGAAATTAGGTGTTTTTTCTTGTGAAATCAATAGGTTATATATCCATAAAAAAAGCGGTCTCATTTCGCAAAAATTTGCAAAATTAAACCGCTTGTAGGGTATGTGAACCAAGAATTCACGCACGGAAATTATTTAACTTACGTGCGTGGAATGTTATTCCACACACCCTACCGATTAAATCGAACGTTTAACCTCAACCACTTCGAATACCTCGATTTGGTCGCCAACTTTTACATCGTTGTAGTTTTTCACGCCGATACCACATTCCATACCGTTACGAACTTCAGACACATCGTCTTTGAAACGGCGGAGCGATTCTAACTCACCTTCAAAAATAACCACGTTGTCACGCAATACGCGGATTGGGTTGTTACGTTTCACCACACCTTCGGTTACCATACAACCAGCGATTGCACCGAATTTCGGATGACGGAACACATCACGTACTTCAGCCAAGCCGATGATTTCTTGTTTGAATTCAGGTTGAAGCATACCACTCATCGCTGCTTTGATTTCGTTTAACAATTCGTAAATGATTGAGTAGTAACGTAAATCGATATTTTCGTTTTCAATCACACGACGTGCTGTTGCATCTGCACGCACGTTAAAGCCGACGATAATTGCATTTGATGCTGCCGCTAAAGTGGCGTCTGTTTCGGTAATACCACCTACACCTGACCCCACTACTTTCACGCGAACCTCTTCGGTTGAAAGCTCATTTAATGCTTGAACAATCGCTTCTACCGAGCCTTGTACGTCTGCTTTCACAATCACGTTCAATTCAGACACATCGCCTTCAGTCATATTACTAAACATATTTTCAAGTTTCGCTTTTTGCTGACGAGCCAATTTCACTTCACGGAATTTACCTTGACGGTATAACGCGACTTCACGTGCTTTTTTCTCATCACGCACTACGGTTGCTTCATCACCCGCAGCTGGTACGCCTGAAAGACCTAATACTTCCACTGGTAATGAAGGACCAGCTTCGTCCACTTCTTTGCCATTTTCATCACGCATTGCACGTACACGACCATATTCAAAACCGCAAAGTACGATGTCACCTTTGTGTAAGGTACCCGATTGAACCAAGATGGTTGCCACAGGACCGCGACCTTTGTCTAAGTAAGATTCGATCACCACACCGCTTGCCATACCGTCTTTCACGGCAGTTAATTCAAGCACTTCAGATTGCAATACGATAGCGTCTAATAATTCATCAATACCTGTTCCTTTTTTTGCAGAAACTGGTACGAATTGCACATCGCCACCGAATTTTTCAGAAATTACTTCATATTGGAGTAATTCTTGTTCTACGCGGTCTGGGTTTGCTTCTGGTTTATCAATTTTGTTCACCGCAACCACTAAAGGTGCACCCGCCGCTTTCGCGTGTTGGATCGCTTCGATAGTTTGTGGCATCACGCCATCGTCTGCTGCAACTACAAGCACCACGATATCTGTTGCTTTCGCACCACGTGCACGCATTGAGGTAAACGCTGCGTGTCCTGGAGTATCTAAGAAGGTAATCATCTTACCGTCGTTGGTTTCGACGTGGTATGCACCGATGTGCTGAGTAATACCGCCCGCTTCACCTGCTGCCACTTTCGCTTTACGGATGTAGTCAAGTAGTGATGTTTTACCGTGGTCTACGTGTCCCATAATGGTAACCACTGGTGCTCGAGTCACTAACTCAGCATCGGTATCGCGATCGCTCATTACCGATTCTTCTAATTCATTTTCTTTGCGAAGAATCACTTTGTGCCCCATTTCTTCCGCTACTAATTGTGCGGTTTCTTGGTCGATCACTTGGTTAATGGTTACCATCTCACCCATTTTCATCAGAGTTTTGATGATTTCTGTTGCTTTCACTGCCATTTTATTCGCAAGTTCTGCAACGGTAATAGTTTCGCCGATCACAACATCCGCTTTCATCACTTGAGCAGGTTTAGTAAAGGCTTGTTGCAATGCGGCACCTTTTTTGCCTTTCCCTTTACCTTTTTGATCACGTTGGTTACGGCGATCTGCACTGCGTTCGTTTTTGTCGTCTTCACGGCCTTTTTTCGCTTTCACTACGCCATTCTTACCACCACGACGATTACCACCTTCACTACGGCGGTCGTTATCACGCTCTGCATCACGCGCATAGCTTGAAGTAAAGCGTTCATCTTCGAAGTCTTCGTTATTGTTATCTCCCGCTTCTTCACGTTCAATTTCTGCTAAACGGCGTGCGTTTTCTGCCGCACGTTTTGCATCCATTTCTGCTTTTTGACGAGCTAACTCTTCTTGCTTACGACGAAGCTCAGCTTCTTCCTTTTTCTTCGCTTCTTTTCCAGGATCAACCGCTTTCTCTTGTTTTGGTGTTTCCACTTTTGGTTGAGCTGGTTTTGCCACTTTATTTGGCATTACAGGTGCAGCAGGTTTTTTCGCAGCTCTAGCTTCTTCGGCTTTTTTCGCCTCCTCGGCTGCTTTTGCATCGGCTTCAGCTTTCGCTTTTTCCTCTGCCTCACGAGCTGCTTTCTCTGCTGCTTCTTTTTCTTTTGCTGCTTTTTCTAAAGCTAATTTAGCTTCTTGCTCTGCTTTCTCTTTTAGTGCTTTCGCATCAATAGGTGCTTTTTTCTCTTTTACTTCAACGGCTTTAGTTTTACCGCCTGTAGTCGTCGCATTTGCTTTACTCGTTTTACGAGCACCGCCTAATGAAAGCGTTTTTTTCTCAGTTTTTTCTGTCATTATAAATTCCTCGCAATGTGATTAGCTAAACCAACAAATTTGACGAGCAGCCATAATCAATTCGCCTGCTTTCTCTTCAGATAATTCTTCAATATCTGCTAATTCGTCTGTGCCTTGTTCAGCTAATTCTTCAAGGTTGGTAATGCCTTTTTCTGCTAATCTGAATGCGATATGGCGTTCCATACCATCAAGGTTTAATAATTTCTCATCGATTTGAGCTTGTTTTAAAGCGGCTTCTTCTTCAAGGGCTTTCTTAGTGATTGCATTTTTCGCACGAGCTTGTAACTCTTCGACTAAGTCTTCATCTTCCAAGCCATCAATTGCTGTTAAGGCATCAACTGGCACATAGGCAATCGCTTCTAAAGAAGTAAAGCCTTCATCAATTAACACTTGTGCGAATTCATCATCAATTTCTAATGCAGAAGTTAAAAGGTTAATTACTTTACCATCTTCTTCTTGTGCTTTCTTATCAAGCTCTTCAACCGTCATTACGTTTAATGTCCAGCCTGTTAATTGGGTCGCTAAGCGTACGTTTTGACCATTACGACCAATCGCCTGTGCCAAGTTCTTCGCTTCAACCGCAATGTCCATAGAATGAGTTTCATCATTAATTGTGATTGAGCTCACATCTGCTGGCGCCATTGCATTGATCACGAATTGTGCTGGATTATCATCCCAAAGCACAATATCCACACGCTCACCGCCAAGCTCATTGCTGATTGCTTGAACGCGTGAACCGTGCATACCTACGCAAGCACCAACTGGGTCGATACGTTTATCATGTGATTTCACGGCAATTTTCGCACGTGAACCAGGATCACGTGCAGCACCTTTAATTTCGATGACTTGTTCACCAATTTCTGGCACTTCCAGTTTGAATAACTCTTCTAACATCACAGATTTTGAACGTGTCATAAAGATTTGAGGGCCTTTAGATTCAGGTTTAATTGCATATAACACGCCACGTACACGGTCGCCTGGTCGGAAGTTTTCACGCGGAAGCATATCTTCACGCACAATTACCGCTTCGCCTTTAATATCTTCGGTTTTACCTTGAAGCTCAAGGAATATGTTATCGCGAGTCACTTTCTTCACGGTTGCACTGATGATTTTGCCTTCATCTGGGCGAAACTCATCAATGATTTTGCTCTTCTCTGCTTCGCGGATTTTCGTTTTTACCACTTGACCGAAGGTTTGAATTGCCACGCGACCGAATTCAATAGATTCCACTTCATCTTCAACCGCATCGCCTAATTGGATTTCAGGATTGTCGAATTGTGCTGCTTCTAAGCTAATTTCACGTGTCATATTGTGCACTTCTTCTACCACTAACCAACGACGAAAAGTTTGGAATGCACCTGTTTTACGATCAACCACCACACGCACATCAATATCTAAATCGCTACCTTTTTTCGTTGCAATAGTTAAAGCGGTTTCCAAAGCTTCGAAAATCGCTTCTTTTGGTAATTGTTTCTCGTTTGATACCGCTTCAGCGGCTAAAAGAATCTCTTTACTCATTGGATTTCTCTTTCAGTTATCAATAATGGGTTAAAAATCAAATACGGGCACTAAATTTGCCTTTTGAATATTGCCAAATGCGAACTGACGTGGCTCATTATCTACAATTAAGGTAATTAAATCACCTTCAACGCTCTCTAATTTGCCTTGCCATTTACGACGGTCAAACATTGGAATGCGTAAATGAATCACTACATCACGCCCTACAAAACGCTCATAATGAGCTAATGTGAATAATGGACGATCTAAACCAGGCGAAGATACTTCAAGGTTATATTTGTCTGTAATAGGATCTTCAACATCTAAAATCGCACTCACTTGGCGGCTAACATCGCTACAATCATCAATTGTTACGCCACCTTCTTTATCAATAAATAAACGGACGGTTAAATAACGTCCTGCACGTTGGCATTCAATGCCCACTAACTCACAGCCCATAGATTCGATGGTGTCCATAGTTAGCTCTTCTAATTTCTGCTCTAAAGTAGCCAAAGGTTTTCTCCAGATGTAAAAAAAGGGCTTAACCAGCCCTTATGATACGAATAAATTGTATCCGCCACCTATATTCTTTGAAATGCAAGCAATACAAGCGGTTTGTTTTATGTAATATTTCGCAAATAAATAGATTGTAAATATACATAAAACAAAGCTCACAAACCTTATCAGGAATGTGAGCCGATAAAACTGGTTGCGGGGGCTGGATTTGAACCAACGACCTTCGGGTTATGAGCCCGACGAGCTACCAAGCTGCTCCACCCCGCGTCTGATGAGGCGTATTATAGACCTTTGACGGGAGATGTCAAATGGTTTTTGAAAATTATCTGCACCTTTAATTCATAACAAATAAAGTGTAAAATGCATAAGATTAACAGTATATGGTATATGTACTATCGTAGGGGAGGGGTTTATCCCCTCCCGATGAAAATTATTATTGCTTTTGGGTGCGGATAAACCTCATCCCTACGTTAATTATAATTCCCCTTTTAATAAGATAAAAACAGAGAGAACTATGAGCGAAGAAATTTTAACGCAAGAAAATGATGTTCGTGCGAATTTTATTACCCATATTATTGATGAAGATTTAGCATCGGGTAAACACACTAGCGTTCACACCCGTTTCCCGCCTGAGCCAAATGGCTATTTACATATTGGTCACGCCAAATCAATCTGCTTAAACTTCGGTATTGCCGAAGATTACAAAGGTTTATGTAACTTACGTTTTGACGACACCAACCCAGTAAAAGAAGATGTGGAATATGTTGATTCTATTAAAGCTGACGTTGAATGGTTAGGCTTTAAATGGGAAGGTGAGCCGCGTTATGCCTCAGATTATTTTGACCAACTTTACGGCTATGCGATTGAGCTTATCAAAAAAGGCTTGGCATATGTAGATGAGCTTTCACCAGAAGAAATGCGTGAATATCGCGGTACATTAACCGAAGCAGGTAAAAACAGCCCATATCGTGACCGCTCTGTGGAAGAGAACTTAACCTTATTCGAGAAAATGAAAAACGGTGAGTTTGAAGAAGGTAAAGCGAGCTTGCGTGCAAAAATTGATATGGCTTCGCCATTTATGGTAATGCGTGACCCTGTGTTATATCGCATTAAATTTGCCAGCCACCATCAAACAGGCGATAAATGGTGCATTTATCCGATGTACGATTTCACGCACTGTATTTCAGATGCAATTGAGCGTATTACTCACTCATTATGTACATTAGAATTCCAAGACAACCGTCGTTTATATGACTGGGTGTTAGACAATATCAGTATTGAACGCCCATTACCGCATCAGTACGAATTCTCACGTTTAAATTTAGAAGGTACTTTAACTTCTAAACGTAAATTATTGAAATTAGTAAACGACGGAATTGTAGATGGTTGGAACGATCCGCGTATGCCAACCATTTCTGGTTTACGCCGCCGCGGTTATACACCAGCATCTATTCGTGAATTCTGTCGTCGTATTGGTGTAACCAAACAAGATAACGTGGTGGAATACTCTGCCCTTGAAGCCTGCATTCGTGAAGATTTAAACGAAAATGCACCACGTGCAATGGCTGTAATTAATCCTGTTAAAGTAGTGATTGAAAACTTCGAAGGCGAAGAGTGGTTAAAAGCACCAAATCATCCAAACCGCGAAGAATTAGGCTCTCGCGAATTGCCTTTCACGAAGGAGCTTTACATTGACGAGGCTGACTTCCGTGAAGAAGCAAACAAACAATACAAACGCTTAGTATTAGGTAAAGAAGTGCGTTTACGTAATGCTTATGTGATCAAAGCAGAACGAGTAGAAAAAGATGCAAGCGGTAAAATTACTACCATTTATTGCACATACGATCCTGAAACCTTGGGTAAAAACCCTGCAGACGGTCGTAAAGTGAAAGGTGTAATCCACTGGGTTTCTGCAATACACGCCAAACCTGCAGAATTCCGTTTATACGATCGCTTATTCACTGTACCGAATCCCGGTGCGGAAGAAGAGATCGAAAGCGTCTTAAACCCAAATTCTTTAGTAGTAAAACACGGTTTTGTTGAACCAAGTTTAGCAAACGCAAAAGCAGAACAAGGTTACCAATTCGAACGCGAAGGCTACTACTGCTTAGATAGCAAAGATAGCCACCCAGAACATTTAATCTTCAACTTAACTGTAAGTTTAAAAGAGAGTGTAGCGTTTTAATTAGACGATAAATTACATAGGGCTAATCATATTAGCCCTTTTATTTTATATAGGAATGCCCTACCCCGCCAAATGTCTTACAACAAATCAAGAAACACATATTGGACGCTATCTCGCTATAAAACAACCTGATGGAGCTTGGTTATTTAATGGAGTACAATCGGAATGTAGTAAAAAGTTGGGCGGGGATAACCCGTCCCTACGCTAATATCACACCACAGGTCTCTCCCGATAAAACAACAAACCCGGCAATGCCAATCCAAATACAATAGCCCCCAGAATAAATGTGGTATTCAAAAATGCACTAATCGCATTTTCAAACCTAATTTCAGAGAAGCCGAAATGATGAAGCTGCACCATCCCAATCATTGCCTTATAGGCATATACTCCAGGAATCATCGGAATAATTGCCGCAACAGTAAATGCTTTTGGATGTGCTAAATAACGGTGAGATAAATGCACACCAATAAAGCCAATCACGCAAGTAGCAAAAAAAGTAGCAAAGACAATAGGAATATGAATTTGCAGTAAACAACAATAACGCCGCTTGAACACACGCCCTTGTTACCGCCCGTTGATGTTCCTGTTCCATATTGAACCTCGCACAAAAATCAAACTGCCCGAATTATAATCCTAATGCTTCAATGTGATTAGAAAATGAACTTAAGTTATGATCTAGGTCAAAAGATAAGAAAATTGATATAATCGCAAAAAATTCCCAAAAACAAACCGCTTGTAGCGTCTCTGCTACAAGCGGTTGATTTTTTATTAGAATTTGCAATAACTTTATTTCGCTGCCTGCAAAATGGTTTTTAGTTGCAACACACTCGGTGTCACTACAGGCAAAAATGCCCCTTCGCGCCAACGACGGATAAAGTCTGAACCTGCATTTTGCAAGTAGCCACGACCGCCAGAAGCCTGTAATTCAAGCAATAAACTTGAGGCAACCACATCTACAATTTCAATACGTACATCAAATAAGGCTTTTGGATTGTCGATAAAGAAATTGGATTGATTTAATCCTTCCGCTAAACGGTGCTCTAAATTAGCTAACTTTTGTACCTGTTCATCATATTCTGGTTTTAGCACAGAACGATTATCCACGTAATCCAGTGATTTTTTCACTTCCGCAAGGCTACGTGCTGCCAAACCAAATGCCATTGCACATTGCAGTCCTAGGAAAGTTGGGCGCACTTGGGCTAAATATTCCCCCGCATTTTCTGCGATGATCCAATCAGGATCGAGCTCCACGTGATTTAACTCTATCGCCACCGTATTACTGCCTTGTAGTGCTACAAGCGATAATTCTTTCGTGCGGGTCACACCATTTGCGTTATACGGTAATACAATAATCACAGGTGGTTTGCTTCTATCTGCATATTCTGCAGCAAAAATTGTGATAAATCCGCTCTCTTTCAGATTGGTAATCCACGGCAAGCGACCTTGTAAATAGCGTTTTCCGCTTTCTTCTACAATTGTTACTTGTAATTCTTCAATGCCTGAAAGAAATTTCACTGCATTTGATAAGCCCGTGCCACCTGATAATTCTCCATTTAATAAATCATCCAGCCAACGTTCACGCGGCAAGCTATTTTTGCTACTTAATAAATTTTGGATTAAGGTACGATGCCCCCAAGAGATAAAACCTGCCGTTAAGGAATAAGTCGAAATTTCACGCACCGCTTCAATCGCTTGCTGGAATGAACCACCTTTACCACCCAATACTTCAGGCACACCAATTTTAAAAATACCCTCTTGTGCCACTCGTTTAAATAACTCATCAGCATATTGATTTGATTGATCAATCTCTGCTGCGTGTTGGTTTAACCATTCAACAAATTCAGTTGATAGATATTTAGCCATAAAATGCCCCTTTAGTCGTTAAAAAATGAAGTTGGAGCGATATTAGACAAAAAGCAAACGATTGAGAAATAATAAAAACCTACTTATTATTCATTTTTGTTCTGAAAACTATTAGAACAAAAAATTATAAAGGATTAAGCAAGGATATTTCCCTCATAAGCACTTATCTTTTATTGTAACGCCATCTACAACAACTTTTTAACAAATGATATGGCTCTTACTGTTAATAATATCGCCTTAGGCTACCGCAAAAATGATCAAACCAATGTAATTTTACAAGATGTCTCTTTTGATGTGCCTGAAAAATCGCTAACTTGCATTCTTGGCCCAAGTGGCATAGGAAAATCTTCCCTACTCCGCGTTATTGCAGGGTTAGATAAACCACTTGCTGGGAAAATTATGCTCTTCGATAAATCGATTACCGAACCGCAACCCGAAGTGAGTTTTGTGTTTCAATCTGCCAATCTCTTGCCTTGGCTTAATGTACAGCAGAACGTTGCCTTTGGTTTAGATTTCACCTGCCACAAGCGGTCAAATAAAGCTGAAATTTCGCAAAAGGTAGACAATGCCATTGCAGAAGTTGGCTTAACGCATGCCATCAATGCGATGCCACACGAACTTTCTGGCGGAATGGCACAACGGGTAAATTTAGCCCGTGCGATAGCTCGTCAGCCCAAGTTAATTTTGATGGATGAACCTTTCTCAGCACTTGATCCCATTATTCGCCAACAAATGCAACTGATGACACGAGAGATTATCGACCGCCATCATACCAGCGTGGTGATGATTACCCACGATATTGACGAAGCCCTAGCGATTGCTGATCAGGTTATTCTGCTTGGTAACCGCCCTGCCAATATTGTTGGGCGTTGGGATATTGTCAGCTCTTATCCACGCGAGAATTTATTACTGCTTAATGAAATTCGTATTGACATTCTAAAAACGTTACAACGAAACGAAAATAATAAAAAACAAGAGCAAACTGTTGAATTTGTGATTTAGTAAAATAATAAACGAGGAATAAAAAATGAACAGTCGTCGCGATTTTCTAAAACTTCTCAGTCTGTTTAGCTTTGCAGGAAGTGCACCGCTTTTGCAGGCACAAGAGCTAAAACGAACTAATCAGCCCGAACAACCTGTCCGCATTGGCTATTTACCGATTACGGATGCCACTCCTCTGCTTGTCGCTCACGCTCAAAAATTGTTTGAGAAACAGGGCATCAAAGCCGAAAAACCTATAATATTTCGCAGTTGGTCGCAACTGGTCGAAGCTTTTTTAAGTGGTGAAGTGAATCTCGTCCATCTACTTTCACCGATGTCGCTCTGGCTAAAATATGCCGCAAATGCACCTGTGAAAGCGGTTATGTGGAATCACTTGGCAGGTTCCGCTCTTACCGTGCAACCACAGATTGAACGAATTTCTGATCTTGATGGAAAAACTGTTGCTATTCCGTTCTGGTATTCTATCCATAATATTGTGGTGCAACAGCTGTTGCAAGCAAATAATCTAAGTGTAACCACTAAAAAACCGAAAGAAAACGAAGTGAAATTAATAGTAATGTCACCTTCTGATATGGTAACTGCCTTAGCAAACGGCGTGATTGCTGGATTTATTGTTGCTGAACCTTTTAACGCATTGGCAGAAGCCAAAGGCGTTGGAAAAATTTTGCGATTTAGTGCTGATGTTTGGCGAGATCACGCTTGCTGCTTAACGATGATGCACGAACAAGATGTGACAGAACGCCCAGAATGGACACAAAAAGTCGTGAATGCCCTAACCGAATCGCAAGTTTTCTGTGTAAATCAACCGCTTGAGGTAGCAAAAACTCTTGCACGTGGTAATGGCTACACACCGCACAGCCAAGAGGTTTTGGAAAAAGTGCTCGCCCCTAGCGAACAGCAATGGGCGGAATATCTGGCTCGCGGTGCGGTAAAACACCCTGAGTGGCACACGCACGGGCATCAACAACGCATTGGCTTCCAGCCTTATCCGTTTGATTCTTATATGGAAAAGTTGGTTGAATTTTTACAAACCACGAAATTAGCGGGCAATAACGGTTTTCTTGCTGAACTCAATCCAACGCAGGTTGCACGTGAATTGAATGCCCCTCAATTTGTGAAAAAATCCTTAGAACAAGGTGATTATCTAACCGTTTTTGGATTACAAAATGGTTTTGAGCGTGTTGAAGAAATTGATGTATAAAAGGAACAACAATGAAACAAAAAACATTACTTGGTGCAGGTGGACTACTCTCCCTACTAATTATCTGGCAACTTAGTTCATATTGGCTTTCACAACGCATCTCGCTTGCCAGCACACTCGCCCCTCTGCCTACACTTGATAGCTTTATCTGGCTTATTAGCTCGGGCGAAATTTTCCCGCATCTATTCGCTAGCCTACAACGCATTTTCGTCGGATTAAGCTTTTCCCTTATTATCGGCGTACCTATCGGTTTATTGCTAGGCTTCTCCAAAAAACTAGAAATGTGGTGCACGCCCGCGTTTCAACTGCTACGAATGATCTCCCCACTTTCTTGGATGCCAATTATCGTGATGCTACTCGGTGTAGGCGACTTGCCAATCTATTTTCTACTCGCCTTCGCTTCCGTTTGGTCGCTGATCATCTCCACCAGTGCAGGTGTGAAAAGCATCGATCCGCAATGGCTTTTACTTGCCCGCTCACTCTCTGCCTCTAAACAAGAGACACTCTGCAAAATTGTCGTCCCAGCCATTGCAGGATACGTTCTCACAGGCTTACGTGTTTCAATGGGCATTGCGTGGGTTATTCTCGTACCGTGTGAAATGCTTGGCGTGAATGAAGGGCTAGGCTATTTTATCCTTGATACCCGAGATCGCCTCGCCTACTCCGAATTGATGGCAGTTGTGGTCATTATTGGCTTAATCGGCTGGGGACTAGATAGCTTAATTAGATGGGCATTGGTGAAAGGGGGAAAATAACTTTTCCAGTTAATAATCCCCCTCTTTAGCAAAGAGGGGAGTAGATAAACGAAGAAATTACATAATTATTCCTACTTCCTCAACTTCAACTGCACCACTGCTAATGCCGTTAAGAAAACGACCGCTTGGATGAGCACAATGAAAGGTCCTGTTGCGGCATCAAAATGGAAACTGAGGAAAATGCCCCAAAAAACGCTGTTTACTGAGGTTAAAATTGCGATGAGCATCATTCGTTCGAAACGTTTGGTAAGAATATAGCCCGTAATCCCAGGGGTAATAAGCATAGCGACTACCAAAATTACGCCAACTACTTGCATAGCACTAATGATGACTAACGCTAATAATACCAACAAGCTGTAATGCAAGAATGTAGTGTTTAAACCCACTGTACGGGCGTGCATTGTATCGAAGCAATAAAGCAAGAAATCACGACGTTTGAGCACAATCACAAGGAACACAAAGGCGGAAATAATCAAGCTTTGATAGAACTCGTGGGCTGTGATGCCGAGCAAGTCGCCAAATAAAATATGCATCAAATGCTGGTTGCTTTCTACTTTGGTAAACATGACCAAACCGATAGCAAACATCCCTGAGAACACTATGCCCATCACAGCATCTTCTTTAATTCGGCTATTTGTTTTCAAATAGCCTACGGCAATAGTACAGAAAACACCAGAGAAAAACGCGCCAATTGCGAGCGGGATAGAGAGCATATAAGCAAGTACAATCCCGGGTAACACCGCGTGGGAAATCGCATCGCCCATCAAAGACCAGCCTTTTAGCACTAAATAGCAAGATAACGTCGCACAGATAATCGCTACAACCAGCCCGATAATCAACGCCTGTTGCATAAAAGGAAACGCAAGCGGTTCAGCAAACCATTGATAAATCGCATTCATCATAGACTGCCCCCTTGACCTGCTTCACAAGCGATGGTTTTTGCGGATTGATTTGCAAATCGTCGTGGAATCAAGCCATATTTTGGCGAGAAGAAAAATGCGATTAAGAAAATCAACGTTTGCAATGCGACAATACAACCACCTGTTGCACCATCAATGTAATAGCTGACATAAGCCCCAACAACGCTGGTAATACCGCCTAATAGTGATGAGATAATCAACAATTTACCGAAGCGATCTGTTAGAAGATAGGCTGTCGCCCCTGGAGTAACCACCATGGAGATCACTAAAATCGCCCCTACGCTTTGCAATGCAGTCACCACACAAGCACTGAGCAAACTAAAAAAGATGATTTTTAACTTAAGCGGTGAAATCCCAACTGCTTTGGCTTGTACTTCATCAAAAAAAACCAACAAGAGATCTTTCCAATAAAAGAGTAAAAGCACGATAGTGACGCCCAGAATAATCAATACTTGGTTTACATCTTCATCTGCAATACCCAAAATATTGCCGAGAATGATCGACTGCACGTCTACCGAAGTTGGATGAATGGAAATAATAAATAAGCCCAAGGCAAAAAAGGTGGTAAAAATAAAGCCAATTACCGCATCTTCTTTGAGTTTAGTTATTGATTTCACAGCAAGAATCGCAAGCGCAGCAAAAAATCCAGAGAAAAAAGCACCCATCGCATAAGGTAGAGAAAAAGCATACGCCAGAGCAACACCTGGTACAACTGCGTGCGATAACGCATCGCCAATCAATGACCAACCTTTGAGCATTAAATAGGAAGAAAGAAACGCACACACTGCCCCAATCACACCGCTTAGAGCAATAGCCTTAAACATATAGTCGTAACTAAAGGGTTCGAGTAATAATTCCAACATACTCTACTCCGCTTTTTGACTTTGATTTTGATTAAAATATGAAGTTTGGAATTGATAACGCAACACACCACCAAACACTCGTTCTAAATTTTCTGGTGTAAAGGTTTGTTCAATAGAACCTGTTGCCAGCACGGTACGGTTAATCATTACTGCTTGATCACAGAAACTTGGCACAGTGCTTAAATTATGAGTAGAAACTAAAATGAGATGCCCGCTATCACGAAGCTGTTTAAGTAGCTCAATAATCGCATTTTCTGTTTTCACATCCACACCTGTGAACGGCTCATCTAATAGAATAATTTTGCTCTCTTGAGCAAGCGAGCGCGCCAGAAAAACCCGCTTTTTCTGACCGCCCGAAAGTTCACCAATTTGGCGATCAGCAAGATGAGCAATACTCACTCGCTCCATCGCCTCTTGGACTTTTTGTTTGTCTTTTGCAGAAGGAATACGCAAAAAGTTCATATAACCATAACGCCCCATCATTACCACGTCATACACAGAAACGGGGAATTGCCAGTCTACTTCTTCACTTTGTGGTACATAAGCAATTAAGTTTTGCTTAAGTGCTTGTTTCACAGATAAACCACATAATTCAATTGAGCCTTTCGGGTTAATTAACCCCATAATGCTCTTAAATAACGTTGATTTACCACTGCCATTCACACCTAATAAGGCACAAATGGTGCTTTTCTCAAGAGAAAAGGTGACATCGTGTAACGCTATGTGCCCGTTGTTATAACGCACGCTAACATCTTTTACGATGAGTGAAGTCTGAGGAGTATTCATTTTGGTTATTTATTCCTTCTATTTACGGTCAAATCCATCTGCGACGGTACCAACAGTGACTTTTAATAAGTCAATATAAGTTGGAACAGGACCATCTTTGGTTGAAAGTGAGTCAACATAAAGCACGCCGCCGTATTTTGCTCCTGTTTCTTTCGCTACTTGTTTTGCAGGTTTGTCAGAAACAGTACTTTCACTAAATACAACAGGAATATGATGTTTACGAACACCGTCAATCACTTTACGAATTTGTTTTGGTGTGCCTTGTTCATCTGAGTTAATTGCCCAGAGATAAAGCTCTTTGAAGCCATAATCACGAGTTAAATAGCTAAATGCCCCTTCACTGGTTACTAACCAACGTTGACCTTCAGGCACTTTCGCTAAACGTTCGCGTAGCGGTTGGTCTAATGCCATAATTTTATCCGCATAGGCTTTCGCATTTGCATTATATTTTTCTGCATTTTCAGGATCGTATTTCACCAACGCTTTGCGGATATTTTCGATATATACCAACGCATTTTTTGGCGACATCCAAGCGTGCGGATTTGGTTTATCTTTGTAAGGACCTTCAAAGATAGACATCGGCTCAATGCCTTCTGTTACCACAACGGCAGGCTTATCTTTGATATTAGTAAAGAAACGTTCAAACCACATTTCAAGGTTCATCCCATTCCATAAAATCAAATCTGCAGATTGTGCTTTCACAATATCTTGCGGGGTTGGTTGATATTCGTGAATTTCCGCACCAGGTTTGGTAATTGACTCAACAACAGCAGAGTCCCCTGCTACGTTTTGTGCAATATCTTGAATAACAGTAAATGTAGTTACCACTTTAAGCGGTTTTGCATAAACTGAACCCATTGAAAGTGCCACAGCACTTAATACAGCCAAAAACTTTTTCATCTGATTCTCCTTTTAAAAATATGGTTAATTGGCAAGGATATTCTAATCCGATTATATTTAAATGCAAATGATTTCTTATCTTATCAATTTAATTTATTATGTGAAAAAAGCGTACTTCTTTTTAATATTCAAAGAAATACGCTTTTACATATTATTTCAATTGATTGAAGGCTTGTCGAAGATCTGCTTTTAAATCATCGATATGCTCAAGCCCTACTGAGAAACGCAACAAGGTGTTCGTAATCCCGCGTGCAATACGCTCATGTTCAGGAATATCCATATGCGTTTGGGTTGCAGGGTAAGTAATGAAACTTTCCGTGCCGCCTAAACTTTCGGCAAAGGTAATCAACTGAATCGCTTTCAAGAATTTCGGCACCCACTCTTCTTTTTGCAGACGGAAAGAAAGCATACCGCTCTTGCCTGAATACAGCACGCTCTCAATTTCTGGCTGATCTGCTAAAAATTTCGCCAATTCAGTCGCGTTAGATTGGTGACGTTCCATACGCAACGCAAGTGTTTTCAAACCACGCACAGCAAGATAAGAATCAAATGGCGAAAGCACTGCACCAGCCCCGTTTTGGATATAGTACAAACGTTCACTCAGGTTCTGACCTGCTTCGTTTTTGGTTGCTTCAGAATCTTTTGCCACAATTAAACCTGCCAACACATCGTTATGCCCTGAAAGGTATTTGGTCGCACTGTGAATCACGATGTCTGCACCGTGTTCAATTGGGCGAAATAACACAGGGGTTAAGAAGGTGTTATCGACGATCAAAATCAAGTTATGTTTTTTCGCCACTTTTGAGATCTCGTCCACATCACACTCTTCCATTAACGGATTTGATGGGGTTTCGATGAAGATTGCTTTGGTGTTTGGTGTGATCGCCGCTTCAATCGCCGCCACGTCTGCGGTGTTCACATACACAGGTTTTACGGTGTGATTGTTTTTATAGCAAAAATCTAACAAGCGGTAAGTGCCACCGTAAACATCGCTAGAAATAATCCATTCATCTGGCGATTTGAATAACGACATAATCAGCTGAATCGCCGCCATACCTGAAGCGGTTGCAAAACCTGCATCACCGCCTTCTAAATCAGCAATCCCCTGCTCTAACACGGCACGAGTTGGGTTTTTGGTTCGAGTGTAGTCAAAGCCTGTTGATTCGCCCAAGCCATCACGTCCGTAAGCGGTCGATAAAATAATAGGTGTTGCCACGGCACCTGTTCTAGGGTCAGTACGATTGCCCAGTTGCACTAAAGTGGTTTCGATATTGTTGAATTTGGTCATTTTATATTTCCTATATAGCTCCCCTCTTTAGAAAAGAGGGGCTGGGGGAGATTTGATGCGGTGTTAATTCGGTCAGAGGAACTTCTAATATCACCTAAATCTCCTCTAACCCCTCTTTACAAAAGAGAGGGACTTTCTTTAACGCATCAACATCATTGCGTTTACAATAAATTCTTACAAATTATTTAAATCTAACACGTCCGTCATATCAAACAGACCATTTTGTTTGCTTTCAAGCCATTTTGCAGCACGCACGGCACCGTTGGCGAAAGTCATACGGCTAGATGCTTTGTGGGCAATTTCCACACGTTCACCCTCATCAGCAAACCAGACAGAATGCTCACCCACCACATCGCCTGCACGAATAGTTGCAAAGCCGATTTCATCACGTTTACGTTCGCCTGTAATGCCGTTGCGTTCAAACACGCCGTGAGTTTTTAAATCACGTCCTAACGTTTTCGCAATATGTTCGCCCATAGATAACGCTGTGCCAGATGGTGCGTCAACTTTATGGCGGTGATGTGCTTCAATCACTTCAATATCGCAATAATCGCCCATCACTTTTGCTGCTTTTTCTAACAGTTTGAATACCAAGTTCACGCCAACGCTGTAGTTAGAGGCAAATACGATACTGATTTTTTCTGCAGCGGCTTTGATAGCTTGCTTGCCAGCATCATCAAAACCTGTCGTGCCGATTACCATTTTCTTATGATTCGCCACACAAAAGGCGATATGTTCCAACGTGCCTTCTGGACGGGTAAAATCAATGAGTAAGTCAAAATTTGGGTTTTCTGCCAATGTGGCTTTAATTGCCACGCCTAAATTGCCCAAGCCAACTAATTCGCCCGCATCTGCACCGATGAGTGATGAACCTGCACGCTCAAAAGCTGCAGTCAGTTCAACCCCCTCAAATTGGTGAACCGCCTGAATTAAATTACGACCCATTCGACCGCCAGCACCGACGATCCCGATTTTTAATGTCATATTTGCTTCCTTTTATTGTTTTGAAAGTGCGAGTAAGCGGTCGAATTTTACAGAAATTTTGCAAAACATTGTGAAAAATCGCCCGCTTGTTTTGTAAAACTGTCTCTATTTTTTGCCTAAAACCGCCACGTGTACCGTAATTTCCTCACGATCGTGGTAAAGATGCTTCGCCTGAATCTTAAACCAGAACCCTTGTTTGGTGAGCTCTTCTTCCAAGTAATTCAAGCAAAGTTGCACTTCTTGATAACGTTTTTTCATCGGCAATTTAAGGTTGAAAATCGTCTCACGACACCAACCATTCACTAGCCATTTCGCCATCAATTTGCTGATACGTATTGGCTGTTCCACCATATCGCACACCAGCCAATCAATTTGCTTGCGTTTTGGTGGTTGGAATTTAAAGCCATCTTCGGCACAATGCTCAATCCGCCCCGTATCGTGCAGGCTTGCCGCCATTTTCCCGTGATCGACGGCATAAACAAACAAGCCTCGCTTGACAAGCTGATACGTCCAACCACCTGGGCAAGCACCTAAATCGATGCCCGTCATCTCTTCAGTAAAGCGTTTTTTCTCTTCTGCTTGTGGCACAAAAGTTAAGATCGCTTCTTCTAATTTCAGGGTGGAACGGCTTGGTGCATCAGCAGGGAATTTTAAACGCGGAATACCCATAAAAAACGGTGAACGGTTATCATTATAGGCATAGCCCACATAACAACAACCCGAACGTATAAACAGAATATGCAAGCTCACACTACCCTTTGCCTGTTCCAATTTCCCTAACCAGCCCTGTTTTTTAAGCTGATTACGCAACGGCACAGTAAATTTTCGACAGAAAGTCAAAAGCTCTTTCGCTTCGTTTGTGTCTGGCGTTTCCACAAAAATATCGCTACTGTTGCGAGGGTTTAACGCCTGATATTGCTCAAGAATGGGAGAAATGCGGTCATTTTCGGGTAAGTTCTGCAACAAATCGCCCACAACAATCATTTGGCGGGCGAAAATGAGTTGGTTAAATTTTAGTTCACGTGCTAACCTGTCAGCATCGCCTGCTTGATAGCATTCAAAGATCACATAACCGCTATTCTCTTTTAAATTGGCGAAACCAAACACGCCTAATTCCGCCGCTTTTTCGGTAATTTCGCCCGCCATCTCTTTTTCAAAGCCAGCACGGCAATATAACGCAAGTTTGTTCATTATTTTCGAGTTCTCACGCTAATGTAAAAAAGAGCCGCCCAACCGATCATAAAGAAAATACCGCCAATCGGGGTTGACCACGCCAAACCTTTTACGCCAGTAAATGCAAGGCTGTAAAGGCTACCGCTGAAAAGCAAAATGCCTAAAATCCAACTTCCGCCAATAATGTTGAAAGCTTTGGCACGACAAGCGGGCGGATTTTGCACTTGATTTGCAATTTGGAATAAGCCTAATGCAAGCAAGGCGAGTGTGTGGAAAACTTGATATTGAATGCCTGTTTGAATCCAAGCAAGTTCTTTGGATTCAAGCACATTTTGTAAGCTATGAGCGGCAAACGCACCCAGTGCGACACAGAAAAAGCCACTAAAGGCACTAAAAGCTAAAAATTTGTTTTTCATCGGGTTCTCGTTAAGTTTTTGTTAAACCAATAAACGTCCGTATTATAAAACGCTTTTTCTTTGCGAATCTACCTTTTGCAAAAAACTTTTCAAAACCTACCGCTTGTGGCTATTGCATTATTTCTCAACTCTATTAGAATACGGCTAATTTTTACTTTTATATTTTTTATGACTCCGAGCTTGCTTGCCTAAGTTCTATACCTAATATTGGATATGGCAAACTCGCCAGTAGCAAGAAATTGCTCAATGGTTCGCAAAGAAATGAACGAGCCACTCGTGTTTAGAAAGGTGTCTTTTTTATGCAAAGTCCGATTATTCCTATTAAAAATGTAGGTAATGACGGCGAAAATGTGATTTCTGGCTTAGTTGATCGCTTCCAGCGTCAATATACCTATCTGCGACTTTCAATTACGGATGTCTGTAATTTTCGTTGTACCTACTGTTTACCTGATGGCTACCAGCCCCCTGCTCATAAACAAACGTTTTTAACACTCTCTGAAATTCAACGGGTGGCGAATGCGTTTGCATCACTTGGCACAGAAAAAATCCGCATTACAGGCGGCGAACCAACCTTACGCAAAGATTTCCTCGAAATTGCCCATACTATCGCCCAAACACAAGGCATCCGCAAAGTAGCACTAACCACTAACGGTTACCGTATGGAAAAGGATGTTTCCTTTTGGCGAGAAGCAGGCATCACCGACATTAATGTGAGCGTAGATAGCCTCGATCCTCGTCAATTCCAACTGATTACCGGCGAAAACAAGTTGCAATCAATCTTAACAGGGATCAATAAAGCCTTTGCCGTAGGCTACAAAAAAGTCAAAGTGAATGCGGTGCTGATGAAGCAATATACTCTGCCAGAGTTGGACAAATTCCTTGCTTGGATCAAGCATCAACCCATTCAAATGCGATTTATCGAACTGATGGAAACGGGCGAGATGGATCATTTTTTCAAAACGCAGCATCTTTCTGGGCAATCTATACTACAACGCCTTTTACAAGAAGGTTGGGCATTACAACCAAAATCGCTTTCTGATGGGCCAGCGAAAGTATTATCGCATCCCGATTATATGGGCGAAATCGGTTTGATTATGCCTTATGAAAAATCATTTTGTGCCAGCTGTAACCGCCTACGCGTTTCTGCGACAGGCAAATTGCACCTCTGTTTATTTGGCGAGGAAGGCGTGGATATTCGCGATTTATTGCAATCTGATGAGCAAAAATTACAGCTTGAAATGCGTTTAAAATCTGCCTTGCAAGGCAAGCGAGAACATCACTATTTGCACATTGGCGATAGTGGCATTCGCAATAATTTAGCCTCGATTGGCGGTTGATTCCCTTGTAGGAACGTGTTGCTACGCCCTTACAACAGCTATATTATTTTTAAATAAAATTCTTACTATGACACAATTTACTCATATCAATCAAAACGGCGAAGCCAATATGGTCGATGTTTCAATGAAGCAAGAAACCGTGCGTGAAGCTCGTGCTGAAGCCTTTATCCGAATGAACCCTGAAACATTACAAATGATTATTTCTGGCAACCACCATAAAGGCGATGTTTTTGCCACGGCTCGCATTGCAGGCATTCAAGCAGCAAAATGCACTTGGGATTTAATTCCGCTCTGCCATCCACTAATGCTTTCGAAAGTGGAAATTTCACTTGAAGCCTTACCCGAAACCAACCAAGTTCGTATTGAATCGCTTTGCAAACTCACAGGCAAAACAGGCGTAGAAATGGAGGCTTTAACCGCGGCAAGCGTAGCAGCACTGACCATTTACGATATGTGCAAAGCGGTGCAAAAAGATATGGTAATTGAGCAAGTTCGCTTACTCAGTAAAAGTGGCGGAAAATCGGGCAATTTTGTCGCGAAATAGGAGAAACAGATGATTACCATACTTTTTTTCGCCCAAACTCGTGAATTGGTAGGCGTAGATAAATTAGAAGTCGAAGCACGATTTGAGACCGCAGAAGCATTACGACATCACTTAGCTGAACAAGGCGGCAAATGGGCATTAGCCTTAAAAGCAGGTAAATTATTAGTCGCTATTAATCAAAGTATTGCCCCGCTTTCAGCTAAAATCAAAGAGGGTGATGAAGTGGCATTCTTTCCGCCTGTGACTGGAGGCTAAAATGAACAGCACACTCGTAAAAGTACAAACTGAACCTTTCGATCAAAACGAAGTTTACCACTGGCTTAGCGAACACCACTCAGTTGGGGCAAGTACCATTTTTGTCGGTAAAGTGCGAGAAATGAATTTAGGCGATGATGTGTCAGGCTTATATCTGGAACACTACCCTGCTATGACCGAAAAAGCCTTGCACGAAATTGTCGAAGAAGCCCGTAGCCGTTGGGAATTACAACGCATTGCAGTAATTCATCGCATCGGACAACTTTACACAGGCGATGAAATCGTGCTTGTAGGTGTGAGTTCTGCTCACCGCGGCAACGCTTACGCTGCCAACGAATTTATTATGGACTACCTAAAAACCAAAGCTCCGTTCTGGAAAAGAGAAACCACAACACACGGCGAACGCTGGATTGAAGGGCGTGAGAGCGATCAGCAAGCAGCTGAAAAATGGAAATAGAATTTTAGTGGTGGCTGTTTGGTGGCTGTTTTGTTTTTGGTGATCGGCTTTGTTTGTAAAATTACAATAGCCAAAAATCCCACGAAAAATAACGGCTAACGTTGCAATATAAGGCTTGAGAAATATCAAGCCTTATTTTTTGATCGCCTTTACGTGTAAAAGTGTGTAATTCGTTTCAATTTTTACGATTTTGATCCGTTTCACGCCACCAAGCCCCGCAAGGCTTTAACAACTTTTTGAGCTGTAAATTAGCTGAAATACTGTAAAAAAACGCAATAAATTTCGCGTGGAGGGGAGTGCGTTTTACGTCCCTTTTACGTGGGCGTGGTTTCTTTACGTGGGAATGGTTAAGAGTGCAGCGAGCAAAGGAATAGCAAAGGGCAAACAGCGAACGAAGGCAAGCGACACACAGCTAAAAGAAAAAACCGCAAGGGGGTAAACCTCACGGCTTTTATTTTTATTGATTATTCTTGTAGAAATCCATCAAGGCTTTTAACGCTTTAGGTTTAGACAATCCCATCTGTTCGCATAATGCTTTGAATTCTTCAACCTCTTCTGCATCAGCTAACATTGAGATCTGTTTCTTGCCCCCTTCCTCTTTTTGCTTTCTTCGCCATTCTGCAGCCGTTTTGGCTCTTAATTGTTTGCTATGCTCTGTATTTGAATTTGACATCTTTTTACCTTTGTTTTATATTTGGGAACACCTAGCGAGATGCGAACTCGCTAGGCTTTTGTTTACTCTAGTAAGCGTATTGACTTACTAAAAGCAGAACAACGAGAATGATGATTTGATACGCTTTCATCTTTCTGTTCCCTTTTATGATTGCCCCGTAGCTGAACAAGTCGGGGCTTTCTTGTTTCTAGCACCTTGCTAGATGGTTGCTATTATATCATATGATATAAATGAAACAAGCAATTTTTACAAAAAAACCGTAAATATTTTCGTATTTACGGTTTTGTTTTGTCGCACCTATGCCACAATTGGCGACAACCTCGCCTTTGCATTATTTGCCCGTTGGGCTTGACTTCGTGCCTGTCCTTGTTGGTCTGGAGGAGGCGAACCCCTGTGCGTATGGCTTGCCAGTGTTTGTCCCATATCTGCTACAATCTGCAATAATTCTTCTAGAATAGCCCAACCGTTCACACCCTCTGAGCCCGTCCACACGGTCTGCCCTTTCTGCTCTAACTTCCCTTTAGCGATAAGTGAGGCAACACCTTGCACACGTTGAGTAAAATCCCCGCCTGTGCCTTGCACCGTATTGCCTGCCGTCACGCATTCGCTATCACCTAACACGTGCGTGGTTTTCTTCCCGCCTACCGTAGTTTTGGCGTTGCCTTCTACAGTTTTGACCGCTTGCCCAATCTCTTTCTGCTCGCTGTCGGTTTTAATTGTGCGGTGGTAAGATTTCTCGCTAATCGTCTGATCGGTCTCTTTGTGCATATTCCCTGCGCTATCAGTGCGTTCAAATACCTCGGGGCGTTGCTGTCTGAGCATTTCGCCTTGTTGCACATTCGGCAAGGTTTTGCCCTGTGGGTAGAAATTTCGCACAATCGGCTGATCGGGTCTGCCGTTTACAAAGCCAAGTTCTACCACCGTGCCGACTTCTGGAAAGGCGAAATCCCCACCCTGTGAAGCGGTAGAGGTCACGGGCAAAGGCACCGCCGAATAAATGGGCACGCTGCCCGCCTCGTTGCCGTCTTCGTCTAACAGTTGCACATCAACCGCATATTTTGGACGGAATGGGTCGGATACATCACCCGCTTGGGAGGGGTCGGCAATTCCGATCACTTTTGCCATTTTCGGCAAGTGATAACCACCTGCCAATTCTGGGAATTCCCGCTCCA
Organism: Haemophilus parahaemolyticus; assembly: GCF_002015035.1. Classification (GTDB taxonomy): domain Bacteria; phylum Pseudomonadota; class Gammaproteobacteria; order Enterobacterales; family Pasteurellaceae; genus Haemophilus_A; species Haemophilus_A parahaemolyticus. Next base: position 515,088 of record NZ_MUXY01000001.1, read on the forward strand.
TTGCTCTGCGTTCTGGGCTTTTCTGTTTTGGCTTGCCCGCTTGGTTTAAGTCTTGCCATTCCAGCAAATAATTTTCACCCTCTAGCGTGATTTTATGCACCCGTTTGCCATTGATTACCGTACCCGGGCGAATTTCTGCATCAATCGCAATCTGCACCGCAGTAGCACTCTGCCCGAGGGTTTCACGGTGGTCTAGCTCAATTTCAAACTCTGCCCATTGTGAATCTTGCCAACTGCCCACAAATACGCCCCCGTCGTTATCCTGTTGCCAAACATAATCGGGAATATTGAACAACCGCCCTAAATTATTCAACATCTGATAGCCGTTGCCCGAATGGGTGAAATTCGGGATCGGGGTCGTTGAGTAAGGTTTATCAGGGTAACGGAAATTCAGCCCGCTACGACGGCTTAATTCAGTACAAACATCAGCCAGCGTGCAATGGCGTGCAGAATAGTAAAAATCTCGCTCAAAAATTGCTACCCGTTCACGAACGAATAACCGCTTGTAGCCATTTTGTGCCGTATGCTCATTTTCCACAAATCCTGTGAACCAGGTGTAATAGTCCTCTTCTGTGCCTAATTCAAATTCGACTAATTTCCCTACGCAAGGGGCTGTCGTTTCCACGGTAATAAAGCCCCGCCCGCTGTTGGAAAGCTCCAGCACTAACCGCTCATCAACAAAATGCACGGGGTTGCCGTCTAAAATCACATTTTTAAGAATCCGCATCTTATTGACCTACTACGCCTGTTTTCTCTAACCAAATATCAAAGCCTGAACGTGTTGCCCCTGTGTCTTGCGTAACGCCAGCATTGCTACTTGTGCCCGCATTTCCACCGCTTGCACCTGCCCCCGTGCTTTTCGCCTTGCTATCTACTTGCTTTTTCGTTTTCGGCTTCGCCTGACGGTTTGCGGTTTTCTCGGCTACAGAGTTAACCTCTTTCAAACTAAACGACACACGCCAGCCCATCACATCTTGCTCTTGTGCGGAAACTTCGCCATCAAACACCCCTTCACGCATATTCACCGCCTGTGCGGTAATATTGCTGATGCGGTATTTTACCTGTCCGCCCTTACCCTCGGCTTCGGCAAGTTTAAACAAGGTTTTCAGCCAATCTGCATTACGGTAAGGAATCACCCCCGTCACCGAAAGCGTTTTGCTTTTCACACCTTTTTCGGCTTTTTTAGTCGTGGATTTCTGCCCGCTCATATCCTCGTTTTCACGGTTTACGCTGACATTCGCCCGAAACTCCCGTAAGTAAATCGGCTGACCGTTTAATGCCAACTGAATGGCTGGCAAGTTGTCTTTCTCATTCTGTTTTCTGATTTCGCTACCTGTTGTTATGCTCATCTGTTGCCCTCAAAAGTTGTTGTAGCCCACTCAAATTTTCCCCCACGAAAAACATTAAAAAACTGTAAACATTCTCAGCCGTGGGGATATTCTGTTGTAAATTCTGTGCAATCACATCTAACTGCCCTTGTGCTTGAAATGCCCATATCTCAAGCGGTCGCATTTCGCTGACCTTTTGCAAAAAGTCGGCATTGGCTTGTTCACGGGCTTTTTTCACCGCTTGTAATTGGGTAATCAGGGCGAACGGATCAAGCACATCGGTGTGAAGACTGTCCATCATTCGCCCAAGTGTCTGTTCCATCATTCGCCCAATTGTGGGGGTTAAATCGCTCACAGCACCGAATGCGGGCGAGCTAACTACGGGCATTTTCACCATTTTCGTGGTCTGCAGGTTTTCATAGGCTTTGGCATAGCTTAACGCCTGCTTCACTTCGCTATAATCCAGAATATGGGCAAGCTGTGCCAATTGCTCAATGAAAATCTCCGCCGTGGTTGTGGTCACCAACACGCCCACCACTTGCACCGTCTCTTTAGGGCGAAAAGGGTCGGCATAATCGCCAAATTTTGCCGCAATCACCTTCGCCGCATTTTCGGGGGAAAGGTATTTCCCCGATGCCTCTTGTTTGCCGTGTGTCCAGTTATGCACGGCGATTTTAGTGCCAGATAACAAAAAAGAGGCGTTACCGCCTCTTGTGTTTGTTGTCGGCAATTGTAAATTACATCTTTGCCACATATTCATTCTACAAATTGAAAGTAAACGCTTTATATTCCCCATTATTAATGGCAATGCCGATTTCCATTTTCTTCGGTGTGCCCCCTATGTTTTCAGCAACCTTTTCAAGATCTAACACGCCAGGGGCTTGTGTTTCATCACCATTTACCCAAATTCTGCGATTTGGTTCTGCAGGGTAGCTTGAGTCAATGAATTCGTGTTCTTCATTTTCATCAGTTTTCATAAGTCTCAACTGCATAGCTTCATAATCACTATTAATTAGTCTAGAAATGCTTCGACCATTTTCCAATTCCCCCGAAATCATGAAATCACGCAAAATATTGCCTTCTCTTGTGAAGGTTACATCGGTAATTTTAACGATTTTTTTCCAATCTACGATTCTTGTGTTCTTATAAGCTTTTGCTTGAATAGGCTGATAATTCCATAATTCGACTTTAACCGCACTTGATTCATACCCACTGAATGTTAAGATGCCTTCTTCAGAAACCGTTTTCCCGTCTTTAGTCTTCCAACCAGCATAAGCTTTGCCCACATCAACAGAGGCTTCCACCTGGTTGCCGTCCTGTATAATATCACCCTGCTCAAATTTCACTTTGTCTTTCTCACGAACTTCACCCGTGCCGATCATCACATCAAAGCAAACAACAGACTTATCGCCCATCACAGGGATTTCAGTATTGACACCATCCACCCACCAAACGCCATCTTTAATCTGTGCGGTTTGATTCGTTTCCGTGGTCGGCTTATTGGATAATTGCCCTATAACCTCTGTTAATGATTTAATCGCTTTTGTGCTTTCAACGGTTTTCTCCGCTAACAATGTTAATGCTTCAACATTTGTCATCTTCTTTGTCATACTTATTACTCCTCATTTAATTTAGCCATCACGGCTGCAAGGTCATTACCGCTTGTTGTGCCTAAGAAATCTTTGATTTCTTGATCGGTTGCTTTAAGCGTGGTAATGCCGCCTTCGTTGGCTTGCACACGTTGCTCAAGTGCTGTGTGGTTGGCTTCTGCTTGCGTTAATCGGCTGCCTAAAGCGGTAATTTTTTCGCCCAATTCGGTAATGTTATTGCCCACTTTTAATTTTAACGCTTTGATTTCAGCAACCACGATTTCAAAGGCTTTTTTAATGTTGGTCGCTTGTGCGTTCTCTGTCGGTTGTGTCATTTTGTGCTCCTTCTTCAACACGGAATAATTGCGTAATATACGCTGGCAAGTCTGCCAATTGAGGCGGCTCAAGGCTCATCAGCCATTCTGATTCTGTGCCTGTAAAGCCTGCTTTCACAGCTAACTGATAAGCACTCAAGCCATCCGCACCCGTTAAGCCCTGATTGCCTTTTAACTGCACTCTGAACTTATTACGTTCTGGGCATTTCCCGACATTTTTCGGGATCGGTTGTTCACAGTCGCAATGATGCTCGCTACTCGTGCCGTTGGTTGCCGTGAAGCTAGGGCGTGAATATAGTTTTTCCATCTTTCCTCCTAATTCTGCCCGTAAGCCTGGGTAATATCGTTCTCAAGGCTAAACACACCTTGAGCAATCGTTTTAATTTTGCCGTTGGGGTCGGTTAGCTGTAAGTCAAACGCTAATTTCTCCCAATCTGCTTTCTCGGTGTAATGATGCGGTATATGGATGAAGATTCTGCCTTTTGCCGTGGTTATCTCGCCTGTTTTGCTTGAAAGATGCCAAACAAGCTCGTCTGTTATAACATCGTAACAATCTGCATCAATACGGTAGCCGTTAAAATCCGCATATTTTCCCCGCTCATCAATCACTTCAATGATTGCCGTTTCGTCATCGCCTTGATAGAGTGAGATGTTGAGTTGTGGTAGTTGGTTGGTTGTTGTCATCTTTAAATCCTCACTAAACAAACATACACATATTTCTGGGCTCGCTGATAATCTGAGGAAGGTAAATTTTCATTGAAACGTTCGAAATTATAGCCAGATAGCTCCAGGTTAAATACTTTGTTTGCTTCAATGATTTGCTTATTTCCTTCTCCACCCAACAAAAATCGTCTTCTATATGGTTTTGCAGGAATATTAATTCTGAAGTCAAACGTGCTGGTATCTACATAGTCTTCTTCACTTCTTGAGCTTTTGCTTTTATTAACGGTTAACTTTCCTTCATACCATTCAAATATTGATGTTGTTTCAGTTCTCATACTCTGTATGCCTTGCGTAAATTGTGCTGAAATATCTGTTTTTATACTCTCTACCTTTCTTACCGCTTGTTCTACTTTTTCAGAAAGTGCCTTCCCCTGTCTTGCCGTTAACGCCTCATCTGTCGCATTTGAAGTTAAACTATCATTCAACTTTACTACGCCCGCTATGCTGGTGCTTGCTTTGTCAATTTCGTGCGTGTGTCCATTCTGATCTGTCACGTTGCTCGTGCTTGCCGTAATTTTCTTTGGCGTGGTTTTGCTTAGTGCATTTGCGGCAGTATTTTGTGCTGTCGTGGTGCGACCGCTTAAGCTATCAATTAAGCCTTTCAGCGTGTCATAGAGTCGTTTACCTACGCTCGCAGTCAGTGCTTTGCTGTTGTCGTGGGTTGTCCAGTCATCGACCAATTGCACCACGCCTGATTGCGTGGTGCTTGCCTTGTCAATCTCGTGCGTGTGCCCTGAGCTATCTGCGGTATTGGTTGTCGTTGCGGTAATTTTTTTCGGCTTCATCTGTAAAAACTTATCCGTAAAATCAAATTGCCACGCTTTCGCCTGTGTTTGAATGTTGGTAAGCGTTTTCGCATTGTTAACCTGCAGAATAATATTGCGAGTTAAGGCGTTGCCCTGCTCTTCCGCTTTGGTGCGAGTTTTGACAATATCACCTGTATAAATTGCCACACCTAGCACGTTTTTAGCCGAATTGACTAGCCCCACAAAGTTAAAAGTGAAATCGCCAATTTCTGAGCCAAGTGTTACGCTATACACCACTTGATCGTCTGCGATGTAGCCCGTTTGTTGAATGTTTGCCGTGTGTTTAATCTGATCAACGGTTGGCATATTGTTAATATTTGCCAACGTGGCATCATTTAAGCCGCTAATGTGGGCAAAAATAATCTTGTCAAAAGTCACGGTTTCATTGCGTGCCACCGATTGGGCAACGTAACTTTTTAATGCGTTGGTTGCTCTTGTGCTTGCCATTTGTTCCTCTAAACTTTCGCTGTGTTGTAGTAATAAATATGTTGAATTGAACCGCTTGCGACTTCAAAATCCACACCAGACACAAGCACATATTCGTAACGTCTGCAGGTTCTGCCATACTTGCGTACAATGGAGGTGAGTAGTGCTGAATTGCCCGAAACTTGCTCATCCGTTAATTTAAGCCGTATCACATCCCAATTCACTTCGTCAAATCGCTCAATCAGTTCAACCTGTCCGATTCCTAGTCGCTCAAAAATTTTCTTAAAGCCTGCGACACTGCCCGCATCTTCGGCGTTAATGTAGGCGTAATGCACCCGCTTACGGAATAAGTCCAACGGTTCGTCTTTAAAGCGTTCAATATCACGCTGATAAGCGATGAGATGCACCAGCCATTCAGGAGCGGTCAATACATCAAATATCTGTAGCGGGAATTTCACCAAGTTCAACCCCACCGCCCACCATTTTTCGAAGAGGCTTTTGACTTTGCTCACTTCCTTGTTGTTAAACCAAAAAGGTAATTTAATCTCAATCATCGTTTTACTCTGCCAGTGTTAAATTTAGCGTGCCAATGGTTGGAATATTCAAGGCGTTCACAATATCGCCTTGTTCCCACACAATAGATTTAATTTCGGGGAATTGCTCGTGAATTTCCTCGCCTAACTTCGAAAATGAAAAGCGTTGATAAGGGTGCGTTTTCGTAACTGGATAAGTCGCATTTTCACGGAAAGCACAACGGATCATCTGCTCTACTTCTTTTTTAATTTCCGCCTTGCGTAACTGGCTGATCCCATCCGCTGAGCGGAAATACAATGCCACCCCAATGTTATGCACCACTTCTGGCATTTTGAACGCCCGAATATCATCGCCATGCCCGTGATAACCTTGCTCATTTAAATAACGATTGACTAAATCAATAAACGGCTGACTGTTTACGCCTTTGTCGAGCAGTAAATAAATATTTGCCGTGCCAGGCCCACGGGGTGCATCGTGTAAGATGTAAATGCGGTCAATGCTGATGCCTGCAATTTCAGCCACGAGCGACTTATACACGCTGTCAATGTGGTGCTTGCCGACACTGGAGAATTTCGCTCGGTAGCGATTTCGCAACTCTTCGTCACTTTCCCGATCGGCACCTGCCACGCTTAACCAATCTTCTTCGTTTCTTGCCTCTTTAATCCCTGAAATCGCTTCAGGTAAAATGCAGTAATAGCCGTTGGCAAGGTTGTAACCTGCCCCCGCCTCTTCTGCGGTAACAGGGACTTTGCCGCTCAATTTTCCCCGTTCAATGGCTGTGTCTTTATCCACAATCAAACGATAGACTTTGTTATTAATCCGCTCAGTTTGCACAATCGTGCCTTGTTTCACGGTGACAACCATATTGGCATCTGCTTTAGTAAAAGTCACAAATCCTTGCGTTTTGCTTGCCTCTTTAAAATCAAGCCCCACGCTCCACGCCTGAATTTGTAGCCATTTCCCTTTTGCCGTTTTCACAAATAAATTGGGTAACACTTCATCAATTAAATAATCGGTAAGCCATTTCACAGGCTTCACCGCAACCGCCGTGACCAATCGCCAAAACGGTGAGTAGGGCGACGTGTTGGTAATAAAATTTTCTTTTGCGGTTAGGTTTTCAAATTCTTGTTTAATGCCCGTTTCTGTGGTGGGGATTCGGCTCTCTTCAAGAAGTTGTTTAAAATTTTCGCTCATAATTCATCTGCTTATTTCTGCGGGCGGGGATAAACCCCGCCCCTACGTAATGTTTAAAGCAATTTGCACCTTGCCCCATTCCACCGTGTCCGCACTAATACGCAAGCGGTCGATTTTTTCTTCAACAATATCAATCGACCCCGCAACTAATCGCTCATCTTCTTCAAGCAGCAACATCATCTGCAGATAAATATCGTTGCGTAAAATGCGGGAACGTGCCCCGATCAAATCGGTAACCAAGCCACTTTCTAGCAAACAGTGCTTCATATCCTGCGCAATGCTGTCTTGATTGTTGCAACGCATCGCCATACCTGCCACATCAAGGCTTAAATCCTCGTCGGTGACCAGTAAATCCCAATACAACGGGCTGGGTTTTAATTCATCCATTTTCTACGCTCCAAGTTGTGCCCGTTCTTGAGCGTTCACATAATTATTTGCCTGAGTGCCTGCGTCTGCACCATGAATATTGATATGGTTAACAATATGGGCGGTTTTATTTTGGGTAATCTGACCCGCGACCCCTTTTCCGCTTTTCGGTTGCGTTAAGGCTTTGGCGTTTGTACCTTCCACTTTCAACGCACTATTTGCAACACCGACGGCAGAATTTGCCACGCCTGTGGCTGTGCTCTCCGCATGCTGAAAGGCAATCGGAATATCAAAGGTCGGCAGATTTACCCCTGGGATATTATTCAACCACCCCACAAGGGTATTCACTCCCTTTTTAAAGGCTAACCAAATTTTACCGAAGGCGTCCGTGATGATTTTGATAATGCCTTGCCCAATCTCAACAAATCCCAACAAAATATTGCCATTCGTAAATGCAGCGGCTGCGTTATCCCAAATTTCCGCAATGCCGAAAAAGGCACCAGAAAACACATCCAGTACTAAACTGGCAAGCTGGATCACAAATTCCAAGCCGTGAATTAAAATATTTAAGCCACCGGCAATAAATAACCCCACCGCCTCGCCTAAATCGCTCCATACAGCCGATGTTGATTTTATTCCAGTAAAACGGCTGATAATGCCACCAATCACACCAAACAGGGTCGAAAAGGCTTGTTTCAATGGTTCAAAAGAAACGCCAATCGCATTAAAACCAGCCATAAACCCGCTGACAAATTTCTCAATCTGAGCACGGAACAAGTAAATGAATCCCATCACCGCACCAATTTTTAACGCTAAAATGGCGACGGGAACGGCTAACGCCCCGAAAATCACAATCCCTACTTTCACTAACGCAAACAAGCCTGTGAGCAGGGTAACCGCTGAAGCCAATGCAGCCACGGCAGCAACGCCCCCTAACACCAGCCCGATTAACCGTGATATGTACTTATTCGCTGTAAACCAATCCACTAAATACGACCCCACATCAGCGATTTTTTGCAAAAAAGGATCAAGCACTTTAAGCAACTGATCACCGATGGCAATCTTTATCCCTTTTACGACTTCTTGCAGCCGTTTGAAGACATCAATATTGGCTGTTGCTCCTTCAAGCACTTCGCCTAGTCCATTTTGTGCAGCTAATTCTTTTTCAGATTTGCGTAATTCGTCCGTTTTCCCAATGAGCGTCGTCACTAATCCTATTGCTTCTGTTGTGCCAAAAGCCTTTCCAATGAGGTAGCCTTCTTTATCATCAATTAGATCGCCAAATTTACCTTTGATTTTGTCCAAAATATCGGGCAAAGAAAGCAAGCGGTTGTTGCTGTCTGTAAATTGCAGTCCTAATTTTCTACCAGCTTTACCAGCGTTCATGATGAACGCTCGATATTTTGTCGCCGCTACACCTGCATCCATTTCATTATGTAATAAGCCTAAAGTGGCAAATTGTTCTGATATTTTAAATCCAGCCTCTACAGCGGTATTACCCAACGTTTTAAAGGATTGTGCAATTTTCGCCCCGTCGGATTTGAATTTGTTTGCTGTGTAAGCGGTTTGAGCCATTAAGGTTTTTGCCCAGCTGATTTTATCCGCTTCTTTAGAGGCACCCAGTACAGAATACATCGTGCCCAAATAGTCGGTCATAATCTTGCCGCTGGTTTGCGTTGCCTTACCTGTAACGGCGGAAATCTCCGTAAAGCTCACGAGCTCTTCCGCACTTAAGCCATCAATAGCAGATTTAATATCGTAGCTTGCGTCAACAAATTCGGCGGCACTCTCGCCCCACTGGGTAGAGAAAGATAACGCCCGTTTTTGCAGTAATTCCAAGCCCTCGGCACTTTCGCCCAAGCCTTTAATCTTGCCTAGCTCGTTATTCATCTCTATGGCAGGTTGCAAGCCACTCATCACGCTTGCACCAATGCCGTAAAGCCCTGCAGCCCCAAGGGCAATACGTCCAATGGCTTTCTGACCCTGACCACCCAAGCGGTCCATTTCACGGGAAATTTTGCTAATTTCGGGGGTAAGTTGGTCTCGGAGGCTGACGATATATTCAAGTTGACGGCTTGCCATTGCTGAATGCGTCCTCAAAGTGCGAGCGTTTGCAGAATGCGGGGGCTTATCCCTTGCCTTTAACCTTTAAAGGCAGTTGCGATGCCGTTATTGACTGCCACGGCAAGGCATTCAAAATGATTTTTGTGTAACCAGATAGCACGGGCAAGGCTCTTTTCACTGTTATCTGCGTGCGGTAAATAGTGTTCCCGCAACGCATAGGCTTGCTCTAACGTGTTTTCTTCAATCGCCTTTACCCGTGCATTTAGTTTTTTACGGTTACTTCAAATTGAGGGATAAATTTTTCACGGATTACAGGAATAATCGCATCCAGAAAGCCCGGCACGTTGACGACCTCAAGCAAGTTTTCACGATCTTCTTCTGCCACAATATCCAGTAAGTATTGTTTCAAGCCTACCGCTGATTCGCCTTTGCCTACCATCGTTTGCAATTCAGCATAGGCTTCATCATTGCGGTTGAAGGTGAAGGGCACGCCCTGCACGGTTAACGTGATTTGATTAGCAATCGCAATGCCCATACGTTCTAAAATGCTTTGTGCTATGCTTTGTGATTTTGTCATGTGTTTTTCCTTTGTGTTGGTTGATATTTGGGGAGGGGGTAAACCCCTCCCCTACGATTTTTGTTATTTGGCGTGAATTTATCCCCGCCCGTCATGAATTACTTCATGTTTTCCGTGATTTTTAAAATAAATTTGGTAAAACCTCTTAAGGCGATCACGCCCAAGAAGCCAGATAACGATGCCCCAAAGGCGATCATATACATGGAGAAATCTTGCTCTAACATGTAAAAGGTGGAAACCACGCCCGCAAATCCGCCGATAAAGCCTGAAATGCCTGCGTTAATCCAGTTCACCACATTGTTTTTCTCTTGTGCGTCTGTAACGTATTTTGTTACGCCACCCGTTACCGAAAGCAAAATCATCAACAGCCAAAACCATAAACTTGGCTGATTTTTTGGATCGCTAAACGGCATGGCTTACGCCTCCACGCCTAAGAATAAAAGGCGCTCAATTGCACGACGTTTCACTAAACCAGGTAACACTTGCCCGCCTGCTTTGTTCCAACGTGGGAACTGGTCGGCAACGGCATTCACGCTTAACTGGTCTTTGTTGTCCATTAAGTAAAGTTTTTTCGCCATCGTGGACTTCTGGAAGGCTCGCAAGCCTACGTTAAAGCTAAAAATCACAAGGGCATCAAATTGATTTTGTGTTACCTTCGTGCCCAATTCTCGCAAGGTTTGCGAAATGCCTTGTTCAAATTTAGCGACATCTTCTTGTAAAAATGCGTCCGCCTGGGCTTGGGTAATGTTCATCCCTGCTTTCACGTTGTGCGTGTGCCCGTAGCCAATCGTCCACACTTTCGCACTATCTTGATAAGCGGTTAATTTGCAACCTTCTAAACGTTTTAATAATTCAAACGCCTTTCCTGATAATTTATACATATATCTCCTTACTATAAGAAATTAGTTTCATCTGGCGATAAATACGGAATGCCATTGATACGCACGAAGTTTTTACACGTCACCATATATTCGATTTTCACTTTCGATTTCTCGCCCCCTTTCGGGTCAATATCCAACACGTCGCTGATTTTGAGCTTACAGCCAAAGGCTTCCACTTTCACACGGCTGCCCCCACGGTTCGCATAAAAAACCATATCAAAGGTAGGAATATCACGGTATGAACCCGCCGCACTGGCAACGCCTTCAATACGTTTGAATTGTCGCCAATCTAATTCCATTTCACCGCTTGCTTCTACATCACCAAAAACATAACCATCTGGCACGCCGTGGGTAGTCACCATTGCGGTGTTATCGGTAATTGAAAGGCTTGCACTTTCCACGTGGATCGGCATATTCCAGATATACACATTAAAACTATTACCACTGGTAAATTCTCTGCTCATTTATTCCCCTTACGCTGCTTGTGTACGGTTTAAATCAAGGTCGAGCATAATGCTCACGGTGATATTTTTCGGGCAATCCATCGGCTGCACGGTAATGTAAATTTGTACGGTGGTTTTGTTTATCCATTGAATGATGATCGCCTCATCATTCGGTGGCATAATTTCGCCTGGGAAAATTTCCCCGTTAACCGTGATCGCTGCTGCCATCTCTCGCAATGGCTGGGCAAAGTAAGTTTGATGCACTTCAATGCTACCCGCCGTCGAATTAAACGAACGGTCACCAACCTTATTGATGGCAAGCAATCGCACCGCACGGCACGCTTTATCTACGACACGCACGTTCTCAATCACTTTGTAATCGCCTGTTGCACTGTCTAGCGTGTTACCGTCGCCCCAGTAAAAGCCCTCTTTGTCTGCATACCACATCGCACTGCTTAAGCGGTAAGCATCAATCTGTTTTAAATGTGCCGTGGTTAAAATGGCATCATCTTTGTCTTTAGGTAGCAGGGTTGAACCTAAACCGTAAAGCACACCCGTCTTCACCCGTGCGGGAGTATCGGCAATGGATGTTGCACTGTGGCACAATCTGCCCGCAAGCACGCCTACATCATTGCCGAAAAGGTTTGGCACTGCCATCACGTGCTCTGCGACAATGTTATCGGTTAATTTTTTTAATTTGGCTAAATAAACAGCCCACGTTTCTGTCGTGTCAATGCCCGCAACAGCTTGAACAAAAAACACTCTGCGGCTATATTTGCCTAATAAGTCGCTATAAAGTAGCTGCCATTTGTTCAAATTGGCTGAGGTGGCATCGGCAGTGTTGGTATTAACCGCAAATTCTACGTTCACTTGCTCCATGACCGCATGCACGGCTTTCTGGAAATCGTAGCCATCTTGTGCCATCGGGTAGACATAGGCGAACCAGTTGGCACTGTCTCCGCTGTTCGCTTTTGCCGTTTGCACGGCTTTTTTCAATTCGCTGTCGGCGGCACCCAATAACTGATCTAAATTGCTACCGCCCGACACTAAGAGGACGTTGTTTACATTGGTAGCGCCCACGCCCACAAACAGAGCGGTTTTCTCCACCGCATTCGGTTTGCTCTGATTGCGGTTAAGGGCGTTAATTACCACGCTTGGCATTGTCATTTGTTCATTTCCTTTCAAATCTGACCGCTTGCGGGCTCGCTTACGGCTATTTCAATTTGTTTGTGACGGCTTTGTCTAATTCGTGGGTAAAAAGCCGATCTACTTGTTCTTGGCTCTCATCTAAGAATGGACGGGCTGGGAGTTCCATTACGCTACTTTTGCGACCTTTAATACCTAGCTGTTTTTTTAATAAACCGATCAATGCCCCCGCCTGTCCAAAAGTTAAGTGGCTTGTTATATACGCTACACTAGACGCTTTTCGGTGGTTTCTATCGGCTCGAATAATTCGCTCTGCCCATTTATCCATTACATCTTTTCTTGTCATTGGCTTTTTTCCTCTATGTTCCGAAATCGGTCTTTTCGGTTCATTAAAGCCAAGTTGTAGCAATATCTGTGCCTGCTCTTCGGTTGCGGGCCCTCTATATTGTTCACTCATTTTTCCGTCCCTTTATTGGTATTCTTGCTCCGTATTGATGTTCCGCTGCAATACGTGCAGAAACTGGGCTCCGATAACCTAATCGCCCTGTATTACTATCGGCAAAGGCTCGTGAGTTATTCAGAATTTTTTTCAACATTGGCAACGTCGCTTTATCGCCTCTCTTGCTCACTTTAAATTTCGGTTTCTTACGTGGTTTCCAAGCTACCCCTGTAGGTGTTTTTTGCTCTTTAATATTGTTGTTTTTGGCATCTTTTTTATTTTCTAGAACAACATTTTTCAAAATAGTCTTTTTCGTTTTGCTATCTAAGGTCAAGATCTTAAAATCCCTTCGATACTGTCGCTTGGATTGTGCACTAAAGCCTGTTTTCATCGGCTGAAGTTCCGTTTGCGTTCCACATAACGGGCACGGATGGGCACATTTTCAAGGGTAAAAATTTCCACATTCTGCAAGCGATAACGCTTGCCATTGAGCGGAATATCGCCTTTTTCATCACGCACTAAATAGACGGGCTCTCTGAATGTGAGCGTAAAATCTAAATCGGTGGTTTCATCATCAATCGGGGTCAATTCGCCTTCGATTTGTTGATTGTGGTTGTAAGGGTAGCCCCCTTCTTCATCTTTACCCTCTGCACAATCCTGCACCCACGTATTCAGCAGTACCATCAATTTGAGCGGATCAACCTGTCTAAACGGCAAAGCTTCAAACCACAATACGGCATCGTATTCAATCTCGCACACTTGCACGCTTTCGGTTAAAAACTCACCCTGTTCTACCAGGGTTTGCCCTTCGTTGATAATTTTCACTTTGCTCATCCAGCTGTAAAAATTAGGCTGATAGTTCAACGGTAAATAGTTGAGTAAGTGTTCTGTCAGTTTCTGGTAAAGTAATTTCATTTTTCTACCGCTTGTTAAATCAATGCTGCACTGCTTCGCTTTTTACCTTTGATGGCACGAATTGCCATGGTGGCTTCTTTCTCAAGCGTGCGTTGCTCACTGGTTGCCTCTCGCCCTTCGTGAATTTCACGGGCGGAGAGGGTCGTAAATTCGGGGAGTAGCTCGGCTTTAGCTCGAGCAAACACGGCTTTTTCAAACAACCTGTGCATTCGGCTTGCCGTGCCTGTGCTGTTGCTGTGTAAAATGCTCGGCAATTGCTCCACGAATTGATAGCCTTTTTCCCTGTAAAATTCTTCTACCTGCAGTAAATCCAGTTCTACGCTATCAATAGCGTAGACTAAGGCGTTTTCGACTAAATCCAGCGGAATCTGCAGCGGAATGCTTCGCTGTTTCTGAAAGTCGCCTACTTTAATTTCACCCCAGAAGCCATTACTGCCTAACACGGCATCGCTTAATTCAGGCTGGTTGCGTCCGTTAAACATCGGCTACCCCTAATTGCTCGGCAACTTCTTCAAGTGAAAGCGAGGGGTTTCGCAAATAAGCTTTCACCTCTGCTATTTCTGCTTCGGTTAAGCCTTTTGCTCGCCCCTCTTGGAGGGATTTGTTAAAGGCGTTCAGCTTTTCTTCTGTATATAAATTCAGGTTACTTAACGCACTCAATCGCATAAAACAACGCTCGATCAGGTTGTTTACCCCGATTTTATGGTTGTATTGGTTTGCACTCGCAGCAGCCAAAATCGCCAGTTCTAAGCGGCGTGGCTCATTCACCAGTGCAGTTTTTACTTTTCCGTTTAATTCACGGGCTAAAAGTAAGAGTTTTGCTAAAAGTTTGTACCATTTTGCCATGACCATTTCTGAGACCAACCAGTCTGACATCGTGATCTTGTCCAAAATCTGGCTGAAATATGGCTCGGCACTCTGTCCGCTGTTGGTCGCTCGCTCGGTAAAGTCGAACAGTTGGTCTGCGGCAAAATGGGCAAAACTTCGCAAAATGGTTGCGGGCATTTTCTGCTGATCGCCAATGGCTCTGTCGGTAAGGGTAATGGCTTGGTTAAAGTCGCCCACATCAAACAGAAACACGACGCAATAGCCCACCAGATCATTTTGATAGTGCTCATTTTTGACAAAATACTCCTCAACAAGCGGTAAGAATTTCGGTAAGAAATACAACCGCTTGTACTCTGCACGCTGTTCAAAGGTTGGCAAGGCTTTGATTTTCTCAAGCTCATTGTGGACTACAATCATTAGGCTGTCGTATTGTGTGGGTGCGGTAAGTTGCACCGCCTTGCCCTGTACAATCTCCGCTTGCTGTTGTTGCAGTTTTAAACGCTCCCGATGTTCTCTAAATCCTGCCATCATTCACCTACACTGTCGGTTCGCCAATCGTGACTGACTCCGCTTTAATCGCAGTCATCAACCCGTTATCTTCCACAACGTAGCCTTCCATTCGGTAATAGCTGTCAATGATGCCCATACGGTCTTCGTTGGACTCAAAACGACGGCGAACACTTGCGCCTTGTGTATAAATACTTAAGTTTTTAAGTGTGGTAACCGCTGCCCCTTTTGCTGGGAAATTCGGTGGCGTGATGGCTGTCATCCCACCGAATGAACCCGTTAATTCTGTTGAACCTAAGGCTACGTGTTCCGTCGCTTTTAATTTTGCCGCTTTACTTAAGAAACGGGATTCTGCATTGGCTAAATCTGCCCCGACTAAAAACACTAAATCGGTGCGGTTTTGATGGCGATAATCTAAGCCTTGTTTAAGCTCAAGTGCTAATTCGTCTAAGTTGGCATAATCGCCCCCATCGCCGAAAATATTTACCGCATCGGTAAGCACATTCGCAGGCTTATCACGCTCAAGTAGGGCAAGCCAACCGATATTCACATCAGATAAATCTGTCGCTGTGGTGTTATCTGCGACCGTTTTACCGTGCCAGCCAATTTGTAATTGGTCTAGTGCAATTTGATTTTGCACATATTCCGCATATAAATCGCCTAGCTCCCCGTTTTGGTTAAGTGCGGCGAAATGGTCGAACATCTCCCACGGAATAATCACACCCGAATCGGTTTTGAATAATTCATAGGTGCTTTGCGTATGCGAAAGATTGACTAAGTGGCGTTTGTCTTGGTGACGACCTGTAATGGCTGCTTCAGCTGCACCGAATAATTTATTACCTTTCACATTCAGCACGTTTTGCACGTTTATCTGTTTTAAGAAGTTGCTACGTTGCTGAATGTTTTTACCTAATAACGCCGCTTTCGGAATTTCCAGGTTAAAACTTTCACCACGTAATACTGTCTGCGGATCGACACCGTAGTAATTCGCTACAGCGGTTAAAAAAGAATAAAATGCGGGTTTATTCATTACGCCCCCTTAAATTGCCGTATTGATAGCAAAACTATTCGTTGCCCCTACTGGCACAGTGGTGACCGCTTGCGTGCGTAAAGCGGAGAATTGCTTTTCAATCTCTGCTACACGGCTTTCTAGATCAGGCTTTTGCTCTTCACTTTCTGATTTACCTGCTTTTAGAGCGTTATATTCTGATTTGGTGATTGTTACCTTTTCTTCTGGCTTCTCTTGCTCTTGTTTAAAAGCATTTGCTACTCCTGCCGTTACGCTTGCTACAACCATTTGTGCAAAGGCTTGCATTTGTTCATTTGTCATTTCTTGAGTATCCTCATTCTGTTCTGGTGCACTTTCTGTGCTAGGCTTTTCGCCTTTTTTCCCACGGTTAAACATCCATGAGAAAAGATGTTTTCTGGCTTCATCTTTGGCTTGCTCTTCGTTTTCTTCATGTTCACTTCGATCTGCTGTGCCAATAGTGAAAGAGAATTGAAGCGGATCACTGACAATTACGCCCTGAACGCCTGTACGTTGGTTAAATTGTAATTGTGTTGTGCCAAGACTTGCGGGGCTATCGGTAATCGCTAATCCCACTAAATACGCTGCTTTGGTATCCGCAAATTTAGGGTTGATTTCAATACTGGTAAATAAACCAATGCCCCTTGCATTAAGCCCTAATAACTCTTTACTTGGTGAAATTTTGGCGAATAACTTGACTTTATCGCCTTCTGTTCTCGCTTCTAATTCCTCAACAATGCCGTAATTACTACCAATATAGCGATAATGCTCCAACCAAATTTGAGCTGTATATAAGTTCTTATCATAGGCTTTCGCCATCTGTTCTAAATGTTCAGCTTTGATTTCTCGCCCGTCTGCAGTTTTTCCGCTCATCGCGATGCAAATCCAATCTGTGGTGAGTTTTGTCTTCATTTTTTTCTTTCCGCCTTTTCCTATTCGGTTGCGTAATGTGGAATAATTTTGCCCCATTTTTTTCGCCTTTTCATTTTGGAAATTTCCGCTAATTTCCAGAAATTAAGCTTAATTTCCGAATATCCGAAAATAGCCAATTTTTCAGGCGTGAAAGCGGTGCATATTTATTAAAAAATAGCCGTATGAACGAACCAAAAACATTAAAAAAACGCAAAAGTGGCTATTCCGATGAAGTCATTTTTGAAGCACGTTACTTATATTTGAAAAAATACACGCCTGCAGAAATTGCCCGTGAATTGGGGCTTAATTCTGCTCGCCCTGTGTATTACTGGGCAGAAAAATACAACTGGCGTAATTTAATTGGTGAGCAAGGTATTGAAGAAATAATCGGGCTTCGCATTCTGGCGTTGGTTGACCGTGAAAATAAAACAGAACAAGAGTTAAAAGAATTAGATGCGTTAATTGAGCGTGATCTTCAATATAAAGCCCAACGAGCAAAACAAGCAGCTAAACAGAAAAACGATGGAACAACAGAAAGTATTTCAACTGATGAATATCAGAAAGAACAAAAACAAAGTAAGACGAAAAAGAAAGGCACGATAAAAAACGATATTTCACACGTTACCAATGAAATGTTTGAGCCGTTTCTTGCCACGCTATTTGACTATCAGCACTGCTTACGCAATGCGATAGATAAGCAGAAAGTGCGAATGTTATTAAAAAGTCGTCAAATCGGGGCAACTTATTATTTTGCGTTTGAAGGTTTAGAACAAGCAATTAAAACGGGCGATAATCAAATATTTTTATCAGCCTCAAAACGACAAGCACAAATATTTAAAACCTACATTATCAAAATGGCAAAAGAATATTTTGATGTGGAATTAAAAGGCGATCCGATTGTGCTTAGCAACGGGGCTGAATTGCATTTTTTATCGACCAACAAAAATACGGCTCAAGGTTATCACGGGCACGTGTACGGTGATGAATTTGCGTGGCTGCGTAATTTTGAAGAGTTCTACACCGTCTCTTCAGCAATGGCAACGCATAAAAAATGGCGTGAAACGTATTTCTCTACGCCCTCGTCGAAGTTTCACGAGGCTTATCAATTCTGGTCGGGCGATATGTGGAAAGGCAACGACCGCAAACGCCAGCTTGTGAGCTTCCCGACGACGGAACAACTCAGAAACGGCGGGATGATTTGCCCCGATGGAGCGTGGCGTTATGTGGTGACGATTGAAGATGCAGTAAAAGGCGGTGCAGGCGTACTATTTGACATTGAGGCACTGAAAGAGAAATACAGCTCGCACGCTTTCAAGCAGTTATTTATGTGCGAGTGGGTGGATGATAGCGATTCTATTTTCACGATTTCGCAATTGATGAAATGTGCGATTGATGCGAGCAAATGGAAGGATTACGACCCAAAATCCTCCGAACCATTCGGTCATCGGGAAGTATGGGGCGGGTTTGATCCTGCTCATTCTCGTGATGGGGCATCTTTTGTCGTGATTGCACCCCCGCTGTTTGAGGGCGAAAAATACCGCTTATTAGAACGTCATCAATGGCACGGGCTCAGTTATCGCTATCAAGCGGATAGAATCCGTGAACTTTTTGCAAAATATAACTTCTCGTATATCGGTATCGATACAAACGGGGTGGGCGTTGGTGTGTATGAAATGATCAAAGAATTTGCAGGACGTAAAGCCGTGCCGATTCTTTACACGGCAGAAAGTAAATCAGCGTTGGTGCTGAAAGTACACGACCTTGTAGAGCGTGGCTTGTTAGAGTGGAACGAGGAAGAGAAAGACATTATTGCGTCGTTCTTGATGATTAAACAAACCACGACCAACAGCGGAAAATCTAGCACGTTCATTGCCGATCGCACCGTAAGCAACCAACACGCAGACGTCTTCTGGGCAATAGCACACGCTATCAACAAACGAGAACTTAACGACCAACGGAAAAAGAAAGCCCGTTGGTTTGTGAATCAGTAACAAGATGAGTAAAGAAAATGGCAAAAAATAAACCAAAATTGACCGCTTCTAGCAATAAAAAATCTTTTTCCGCCCTCCCTATGCCCTCTTCAAGTTTTGAAGATGGCTACACGGTTGCCCCTGCGTTGGATTATGTGGGGCTGAATTTCTCCGATAAATATCGGATCTATGAACCGCCGTTAAACCGCTGGGCGTTGGCGAAATTGACACACCAGAATGCGCAACACTGCGGAATATTAAATAGCCGTGCGATTATGATTGCCAACGGTTACCAATCGGGCGGGCTTTCTAAAATGGCGATGCGTGCCCTGGCTTTAAACCTGATCCAGTTTGGCGATGTAGGCGTGCTGAAGTTGCGTAATATGTTTGGCGAGGTGGTGGGGCTTGAGGTGCTCTCTTCGCTCTATCTTCGTCGCAAAAAAGAAGGGGGATACCGCTATATTATTCGCCGTGATTTATATGATAACCAAGCACAAACGGTAGTAGATTACGCTGAAGAGGATGTGATTTTTATCAAGCTCTACGACCCCATGCAACAAGTCTACGGCACGCCAGACTATATCGGGGGAATTCAAGCGGCATTGCTCAACAGTGAAGCGACCCGCTTCCGTCGTCGCTATTTTGCCAACGGTTCGCATTTAGGCTTTATTCTTTATTCGACCGATCCTGATATGGACGATGAAATGGAAGAACAAATCCGTGAATCTATCGCCAATTCAAAAGGCGTGGGCAATTTCAAATCTATGTTTGTGAACATTGCAGGCGGACACCCTGACGGCTTGAAAGTCATTCCCATCGGTGACACGGGCAAAAAGGACGAATTCGGCACGATTAAAGATGTATCGGCACAAGATATTTTGACCGCACACCGCTACCCAGCAAGCCTTGCGGGGATTATTTCGCATGGTGGCTCTTTTGGCGATGTGGAAAAAATCCGCAACGCCTACCGCTTAGATGAGGTCTTACCCATGCAAGAAATGATTATGGATGCCATCAACCACGATCCCGACTTAACCGACACATTACGGGTAAGATTTAAAACAGACTTCTAGACATCCAGAAGGCTATTTTATAAAATACGTGAATATTATTACACTGATTTTATAAACAAGGTTGAGAAGATGGGAAGAACAATCAAAAACTACTGCAACGTGTGTCACTCGCCTGCGATTGCGATTAAATCGGAACGCCAGCACGATGATTATTTAAAAATTTACTTCGTGTGTAAAAATAAGCAATGTAATCATCGCTGGGTGGCTGATCAAACGTTCTCTCATACTACCCACGAAAGCCACTTACTCAAAAACGGGATTTTAAAAGCGGTACTCAACCGCTTACCGCTGGCAGAGCTGAAAGAGATTAAAAACTTTGTGCTGGAAGCCGAAGAAAAACAGATGGCATTGTTGTAACGCATAAAAAAAGCCGATAGAAATATCGGCTTTTTGTTGTTTTTTTATTTGCTTTATAGGTTAATCTATATTATGATGATTTTGCTTTCGCAGGTGGTAGGACACAGGAGCGAAAGCGAGTGTGAGGCTTAATCCTCACGCTGAATGAAGAGGATAAGAACTATGATTATCTTAGTTATCCTAGTTATTTTAGCGTTAGTGATGTTTAGCAAAAACATCTAGCTGAAATAGCTTGCTAGGGAGCTGCAACTCCCTAGCTCTTCACTTAAAACTATTATGAGGTTTCATTATGGCGTTGTCAAGACAAGAAATTCAAGCAAAAAGTGATGCCAAGCGGGGCGTAAAAATCAAAGGCTTTAAACTTCCGATTGAAATCATTGAAGAGATTGAAGAATTAAGCAAGGTGCTTAATATTCCGCAAAACCAACTGATTATTAAAGCCTTTGAGGAATTTAAGGCACATAATCAATAAACTTCACTCAATAAGGAGGCACTATGGCACTTACAATTGGTTTAGGTATTTTTGCTTTACTTTCTATTATTCTAGCATTAAGCCTACAGCATGCTGTTAAACAGCCTAAATAACATCTAACCGCTTGTCGCAATACAAGCGGTTATTTTTTTGCTTTTTTCTGCTTTGCTTGGTTGCTTCTGTGTGTATGCTTGTGTATAATTATTCCCGATTAAGACATAAGGAGATAAGCATGCGATCCAGCGACTTAATCAAGGAGCTTAAAAAAGCAGGTTGCACGTTTGAGCGACACGGTAAGGGAGACCACCAAATTTGGAAATCGCCCATCACAGGGAAGACGTTCCCCGTGCCACACCCAAAGCAACACGTTCCAATCGGCACATTAAGATCCATCAAAAAATCGGCAGGGCTTTTATAGCTCTGCCGAGCTTAACCCAAAGGAGCGACTATGTTATTTACTATCGGCATTGAAACCCCAGCAAACGAAAACGAAGCCTACGGCATTGCCGTGCCAGCACTTTCTACTGAAAAATATGATTGCTTTAGTGCTGCAGATACCCTTGAAGAAATTCCAACCCAAGCCACTGATGCCATTCATTCCATCTTAGAAATGATGTTTGAAGACGGCTTAGATATCAATGAACTACAAGATAAAGGCTATCGCCACTATCAAACGCTTGAAGATTTCAACTATTGCGATACTTGGCTTCTGCTTGATGTTGACATTTCCGCTTATCAAGGTAAACGTCACCGCATTAACATCAGCTTGCCTGAATACCTCATCAAACGCATTGATAGCCGTGTCGCAAGCAACCCGATTTACAAAGACCGCAGCCACTTTTTAGCAGTGGCTTCACAAAAAGAGTTAAGACAATAAAAAAACCGCTTGTTGCAATGTAACAATTCCCCATCCTGAAAAGGATATGCATCCCAAAACAGCACAATCAATATTAAAACAAGCGGGGCTTAAATAGCCCTGCTATTAAAAAAGAGGAAAATTATGTTATATCCCATTGCGATTGCTTTAGGCGATGAAAAACACGCTCATGGTGTTTTTGTACCAGATATTCCAGGGTGCTTTTCTGCAGCGGATGAATTTCAAGATGTTTATGCGAATGCGATTGAAGCCATTACAGGTCATATTGAATTACTTGTAGAAGATGGCGAAGAAATCCCACAACCTTCAGATATTCGCACGCTTCAAGAAAACCCAGAATATGAAGGGATGATTTGGGGTGTTGTTGATGTAGACTTATCTCACCTTTTGGGAAAATCAGAAAAAATCAATATCACTTTACCAAGCCGTTTAATTCGCCGCATTGATGCATTTGTTGCTGAATATCCTCAATATAAAAGCCGTAGTGGTTTTTTAGCAAAAGTCGCTACAGATCGCATTTTCGCAACAACTTAATCTTTGCCCTTTGCTCCTCAATAAAAAACCGCTTGCCTTCACGCAAGCGGTTATTTTTTACTGGTCTTTAACCAATGCTTTAATTTGTTGGAGAACAGACGTTCTTTTACGGAACTCTCTCCAACTTAAATCTGCTTCTTCTTTATAAGCTTTACTTCTGGCTTCTTCCGCTTTTATTTTTTTAAACAACTGCTTGCTGTCATAAGTGAGGGCAATATTAAAAATGACTGAGCCTACTAACAGTATCCATAAAATAACTTCGTTACTTGGCATTTGCATTTTTTACTCCTTATACTGTGCCTAATTGTTTTACTCGGTTAATTGAGACATAGTAGGTTCGCACCTTTCTGTCTCGTTTTACCCATTTTTCATAATCAAACAACACAAACATCTGCGGCTTGCTGTTGCCTTTGACTTCTTTACCCGTGGCGTTGTGAATAAAGGGGATACGCCCGTCGGTAATCATGACAATGCTAGTGGCACATTGCACGCAAAGGGCGAACCATTGCGTGCTATTGTCCACATTCAGCAACATTGCCACCTTACGCCCTTTTCGGCTCTGCTCAATAGCTTTATGCACAAACTGCAAAGGGTTAGAATAAGGCGGGTTAAGCCAGCAATAAATGCCGTTCCAATCGCCTTCGAGGGCGTTTTGTTCCTCGCTGATAAACTTCTCGCATTTGGTATTGTGTGCAGAGGCTGCACAGTCAATATCAAACTGCGGGAATCTGAACCAATGTTGAGCAAAGTGAAACGCCCACCAAGGTGTCGCCCACTTGTCTTTATCTTCTTTGGCTGTGGTGGTTTTGTGTATTGCCATTGTTTTTCCTCTACGCCAGCTCCCAATCTGCATTCTGGTCTCTAACGTATTTCATCCACAAATTGAACCCGTTGTAGCCTTTCACGTATTTCAGGCGTGTTAAGCCGTGGACGGTATATTCCGCTCCTTTTATCAGGTTCATTTTGTCGAAATCGCTGATTAAATTGTCGTCAATTCCCCGCATTTTGAGAGCGTGATCGAGACGGTTGTATTCGTGCTCATGTTCATTGATGAAATTTCGCACAGTTTTTTGTATGTACGTTTCTTCTGGTTCTGCTTTTGTTGGTTTTTTAACCTCCTTTATAGGGTTACAGTTATTGACACAAGTCCAAGCGGGACTGCGTCCCGTGTTTTTTTGAACCTCGACCGCTAAAGCGGTCAAGGTTTTAAATTCGGTTTGCTCATCTTTCTTCTTCTCGATACGGTAAGATTTCAAACGACTAATCACAGTACGATCGCTCAAGCGGTTAAAAACGCCCATGACTTTGCGTTGCATTTCCCCGTAGCTGTTGTTGCTGGTTTCCACGTAGTAGGTTTTTACGGGGGCTTTGTCGCTTTTGTCTTTATTCGCTTGAATATCAATAAAGGAAGCGTAGCAGCTCACATCGGTAATCGCTTGTAGGTTCAGCAGAAGTTGATCGCCTGCAACCTGCTCTTCTGTGCAACGTCTCAGCTCACGCCAAACAGTCACAGAACCGATGCCGTAGAATTGGAACTGACGCAAGCACCACAAGCCCGCCCACGCACGCACACGGCGAGCGTTTTCGTTGGTTTTAAGCTGTGGTGCTTCGTCTGAAACGGTATCCGCACCCTCTGCATCGATACCGAATCCGCCGATATTTTTCGAAACGTATTTCACAATGTAAGCCGTTGCACTGCCTTTTTCTTTATCGCAACGTTCCACTTTGCAGCGGTGCTCGCTTGCCCCTGCTTCATCGCCGTCAATTTCTAACGCTTTGCGTTTGAACAGCATTTCTACTTCGTCTATGTGTTCTTTCTTCACATAGAAAAGCAGATGCCAGTGTGGCGTGCCGTCGTGGTGTGGTTCGGTGACTCGCATTCCCTTAAAGTCAATTTTGCGTTTAGCCAGTAACGCACGGAATTGTGCCCACACCTTATTTAAGTAAGCTTGTGTTGTGCGAGGGTCTGCCCCTTGCCATTTGCGATTACGTCTACCGTGTGAATGCATAGCGTGGTAAGCACTCGGTGCGGTCAAGGTTAAGAATAACGCTTGCCAGCCGTTTTCTTCTGCCCACTCTTCCACGCCACGCAAACGGGTCATCATTTCATAGCGGCGAATAGTTGGGTTGGAATTGGATTTAAACCACAATTCGTATAAATCCACTTGCTCTTCTTCGTTTTCCACGTTGATGAGAATGCTGTTTTTAATGAACGCTTCCATTTTGCGATGCTTCTCTTCCGCACGCTTATATGCCGCTTGCGAGACATAAGGCGAACGTTTAGCGAACACTTCCCCGCACGCAATGCGTAAATGTTCCATCATCTGCTCTTGGCGTTTTAAAAAGAGCTTCAGCCAATATTTTTCGGCAGCAATCCGATTCAGGCTTTTCATCATCTCTTTATCGTTCACGCTCTTGCCTTCTTCCGTGCGTGCCTTGTAGCTTTGCCAATAAGGCGCTGCAAAGCCCATCTGCTCGCATAGCTCACCGCATTGCGTGTAGATACGCTCTAACGCCTGTTCAATTTCTGCATCGGTAAAGGTTTTGCCACTGTCGGCAAGGTCTGTGAAAAAGCCCACTTGAATATGCTCAAACAAGCGTGCCACTTCTTTCGCAATGCCTAAAAAACGGCTCGGCGGGATAAGATAAAACGGAATGCGGTTTTCGTGGTTTTTGCTGTAGCGTTTTTCTGCCTCTTTCTCCCAATACTCCTTGAATGGATTTTCACGGGTGAATAAGGTTTCATTGTGCTCTTGGCTGAAATCGTATTCAAACAAACGGCTGTTTCTACCCAAATAGGCTTTTGCCCATTCGGCTTTATCGTGGAAGTTGTCGGAAAGCAGAAACAAGTCCACGTTATGATGATCGAGGACTTTTTTCAGCTCCGTGTTCAGTGCTTCGTTCAGTTTTTCCCAAGCGTGTGTGCGTTGCACATTGCCCGCAAGAAAGGCGATTGAGCCATCATCTTTCAGTGCTTTAAGGTTTTTTAGATAAATGCGGCGGTAGTAGTTTTGTGCAAAATCGGGCAAGTGCTTGAGCAAGTCTTCTACAGCGTAGTAAATGCTTTTCGGCACTTTGGCAAACAGTTCTAATTGGCTTGGGCTTTTCTCTTTCAGTAAGCCTAACGGGTCGGGGGTTTCTGCAACTTCTGGCACGTTTTCGACCGCTTGCACCGCTATTTCAGGAAAGGCAGACAAGCCCAGTTCGATTCGTTCGGCTGGGCTTAAGATTTCATTTTCTAGGTAGTCTAACGTGGCATCATCCATAAATAAGCCACTGAGGGCTAAATCTTGGCTTTGCGTCTCTGCTTGCACAGGGGCAATCTGAGCTTTTGCCTGCTCTTCAAAGTTAAGATTTAACGCTAAGTGGCTCATTGTGGTGCTCTTTGGTGTTAAGGTTTAAGGGGTTAATGTCGAATGCTAAAAGTAACTTTTAATTTTGCTCGGTTAATCGGGGTGCGGCGCATTGCCTGCTCGCCCAATTTTCGGCTAATCCCGAAAAGTGCATCAAAGACGGCGTTTAAATCGGGGCAGATTTTTTCAACTTTCCCGTCTTTAACCAGTGCATAATTCAGAAGAGCATCGGGGGCTTCTGAAATAATCGGCTCAATCGTAAATTCAGAGACTGAAATGAGTGCCATATTTTTCTCCTATTTGCTAGCAAGTGCGGCAGTAGATAAGCAATACGCCTTACGTCTTTCACAGTAAGCCATCAAATCTGCACATTGTTTTAACGCTTTGGCTTTTTCCCATAACTCTGCCGCTTCAGTGTAGAGCTTATGGCGACGGGGTTTATCTTTCTCTTCACGTGCTGCCATTTTTTCAAGATGAACGGCACGAACACGGGCGTTATACGCCTCTGGGCTTTCTAATAAGGTGGTAAAGTTTTTCAGTGGTTGCATTTTTATATTCCGTAAAGCTGAGTGAGGTAATAATGGGCTTTTTTGTTTTCTCGGTTTCTGCGGGCAAGTGCCTCAAGATTCCCCGTTCTTACCCATTGAATCTCCGCTAAATTGGCGTTAATGCGGGCTTGATTCCATTTCAGCTTAATCTGTTTGATGTTGAGCATGGTTCACTCCTTGTAATAACTTGGCTTTATATGCTAACGCCTGCTTTTGTTGCTCGGCTTCTTCAGCTTCACGCTGTTTGCGTCTGGCAATTTCTGCGTCTCGTAAACCTTGGCGTTCTTGGTATTGTTTAAAATCAGCGGCTTGACGAACGATGAGGCGATTTAGGTTTTCACCTGCAGGGCGTGAATAGTCAATCGTGCCGTCTTGTTTATATCGGGCAATACGTTTGCGTCCTTTTTCTAACCCCGCTTGAATTAACGGGTGCAATAATGCGTTATCGTTCATCTTGCCCGCCTATGGTCTTTCCATTTCCGCCGTTGCCGCTTCAATCAAGAAATTAAAATCGCTTTCGGTAAACTGATTCAACTCTATTACCAGATTGATATATTCGTCTTTCAGGCGATATAGCACGTCCAACTCTTGAGCGGGGCTTAAGTCGTCGTAAATCAACTCGCTTTTGAGCCAGCCCATTTTTTCGGTAATGTCGTACACCTCATCGACCATTTGAGAAAGAGTCTGGCGTTTTGTATCTAAGTTCATTGCCTACCTCCTTACTTGATACTTTCAGCGAGCGAAAGAATGCCCGCAACGAACATAAACAAGCCACCGAACACGACGACTATTTCAATCACATCTAACACTAAAGCTTTAAGTGCTTTACGTTTGTTTTTCATTGAGTTCTCCGTAAATGTTTTAGCGTGGGACAAGGACATAGAAATGTGCTCTCTTCTTGCCCTTCCCTACTCTGTAAGATTTAACAAGGCTTTGTTTAATCCATCTGCGAATAGTCTCTGTGCTTACTTTTTTGATTTCTGCATATTCGCTGACGCTGTAAATTTCATAGTCTTCATAGGTCATTCGCTTTCTCCTCACCCCTTAGTGATTTCTCGCATCGTCACCTTGGGTGTCTTCTTCAATTCGTTTTGTGTTATATTTCCTTTTCGTTTAACTCAAAAAGGAACGTGATGAAATTGCTCGGTGTATTACATCTACCTCGGTTCTTGCGTACCAATCCACAACAACCAACCGAATAAGACTGAAACCACTAAATTTAGGGGCTCATACATTGCCATATAAACCACGGCAAAACCGCATAAAACAACGATTAACCAAAATAGAAAGTTGCCTTTCTGTTTTTTAAGCCATGTCAAGCATTTTGCTTGGCTTGGTTTTTCCTGCTCACTCATTGACTTACCTCTCTGTATTTGTTTATATTTCCTTTCCGTTTAACCAAAAAGGAACTTAAAATGAAATCTAAATATCTTGTAGACCCAACCACCTTTGAACTACCTGCATTTGATGCTCAAATCACGCAATATGTTGAAGAGAAAGGGGCTGACCCTTACGGCTCAACAGATTGCTATATTGGCATCTATCACAACGGGGTTTTATATCGTCGCCTCACTGCAGAAGGCTTAACCGAATGGGTGGGCTGTGATAACTTTCTATTTTCGCTTGGCTTAACCAAGCTTGAAGCTAAACAAGGCTATGATTCTCTGTTTGAACAGCCTGCTTAATCTGATCAAGTTCTTTTTCAAACTGGGCTATGCCCGCTTTTTTAATATATGCTAGTGCATAGCTCATCATCTTTACATCTTGCGGTGTAAAGATTTCTCTTGCGGCTTGGTGATCAAATTCTGCAAGTTGTTTTAATTCCCATACTGCTGAGCTTTTTTCTTGTTCACTCATTGACTTACCTCACTGGGTTTGTTTTCGTTTTTCACACGGAGCAAATACGCCTCATAACTTCCGCATTCTGCGACGTCTGAGAGTTGTTTGAGTTCTTGTTCACTCATTCCTACACCCCTCTTGCTTCCAGTGCTTCTTCTAACAAAATCGCAATCATTGGCGCCATCTTGCGTCTCTCTTTTGTGGCTAAATCTTTTGTTCTTTCTGTAAGATCTGCAGGAATTCTCGTCTGAAATTCTTTTCCTGTCTGCTTCTCTAATTTTTCGTTGATTTCACTCACTTTTAAAACTCCTCGCTTTGTGTTATGTTGCTCTTTGCTCGGGCTTGCTTCTTTTTGCAACGCCCTGCGTCTTAATGTTTTTAATTATAGTCAAAATTTCTTTGACTACAATACAAAAATATAAAACCAGATGCTAAGTGAGGAAAAAGTGAACAGCATTGAATTTGTAGAAAGATTAAAAAAAGTTGCAGATGTAAAGGAAGATCAAGCTCTAGCAGAAATTTTTGGCTTATCTAAAGCCTCTTTTTCTTATGCTAAAAAGAACAATAGTTTTTCTGCAGAAATGCTATCTAATTTTGCAGAACGCTTTAACTGCGACCTGCACTGGTTAATTACTGGCAAAGAAAAAACTCAAGCATTAAAAGCAACGGAAAAAATGCTACTCACTGCCTTTAATGAATTGGACGACAAACAACAATTACAAGCGGTGGTTTTTGTGGGCAATCTTGCACAAGGCGGCACGAGCTCACCTACGGCAAACATTTCCCAACACGCTGGCGAAAATGCCTACAATGTGGGCGGGGATTTTAACTTTAATCAAAAATAGAGATTTGTATCTATGTTGTTGATGGGATCACTTAAATGCTAACTGGATTTTTAAAATTTTTTCTTGCAGTGTGGATTATTGACTTAGTCGGAGGAACGTTTGGTAATACTATTGGAATAGTAACGCTTCTTCTTTTCCTTGGTTTATGGCTTAACTCAGTTTATAAAAAGAGAACGCTCAATCATATAAATAAAGAAGAAAAATATATAGAAGTAGTATCAACCCCAAAAAAGGAAGCTAAACCCAAAGAATTATTTAAAAATAAAAAACGTAATGAATATTACACCCTTTGGGAATGTGAAGATATGATTATCAATTTCAAAGAAGATGAAGATGAGCCTTCTAGAGATTACAAATTTCATCGTTGGGCTTTAGATAGAAACAAGGGAGATGATTGGATTTTTGTTACTGATATTACAGACGAAGAATACATCATTGATCCTTATTTTGGCATTGAAGGAAATATTACTTGGAATGGTCAAGAATTTGATTTATGGGATTGTTTTTTCTCTGCTGCTTTTGGTGATGAAGCAATGGATAAGGTAGACGATAAAAAAGATAAATTCTTAGATAAGTTATATCCAGATGATGAGAAGAGTAAATAATAGGCATGGAAAATTAAAAGCGGGAAATAAGTAATGAATGTGGGTAGGGATTTTAATGTTAATCAAAAATAGTAGTGAATTTTTATCGCTATTGTTTATGATAAGCAAAGCAAAATCGGAGGCTCTATGAAAAAAAATCTAAACACTTTAGCAAAAGTATTTAACGAAACAGAAAAACAAAGTTTTGTTGAAAATGTGGCTTTGCATATTGAGCAAACAGAAGAAAGACGTTTACAAAAAGAAGAGGAACTAAAACGTGTCAAACGAACAGGTGCAAGACTTACCGACTATAGATTTTCTTACTGATTTTCTTTATGTAGATGAAAAACGTGCTAAACAGTTTCTTGCTCAGTTAGTGACTGAAGGGGTGCTTTCTAGCTATAAAGAAGAAATAGGCAATACAGATAGCTCCACAGGGGAACTAGGGTTTAGCTCCATCATTACAGGAAAGAAAACTGGCAATATTCAGAACTCAGAGCGTTATGTGCGTGAATATGATGCGTCCCATTCCTTGCCCTCTTTGCTTTTAGACTTCTTGGGGCAAAATGGCTTTATTAAAAATAATATTGATGATGCTCAAGTGGGTAATTTGGTTCTGATTTCGGGCGAATATCGCTTATTTGACCTTTCATTAATTGAAAAAGCAATGCCATTCTTAAATGCTGTAGAGAATGAGAATCCTTTACCTGATGGCATAGACAAGCTCTTTGACCTTTTCCCAAAAAGCTTACAAGTGGATATTCGAGATGATAGAGGAAATTTCTATTGGTTAGCATTGAAAAAAGAAGATATGTGGATCAATGTGGATGATGTTCTGCTTTCTAATGGCATTACTAATCGTGATAAGTGGTTTGTTTTAGGTATTCTGGAAAATTTACCTGATGCAAAAGCGAAAAAAGGGCATCACCCTTATAAATTCCAAGATGAAAAAACAGATGTTTTATCTATTTACGACCATATTCAAGAATTGATTGGTCGTAAGGGTTCAAGCTATGCCGTTACGCCTCTCTTGATTTTTAGAAAGATTGGGAAGTAGGTAAGTAATGGGCGTAAGAAAATTAGAAGCGGAAAATAAGTAATGAATGTGGGTAGGGATTTTAATGTTAATCAAAAATAGAAATTAGGGTGCTACATTATGGAGTCGCTTTTAAGTTCACTTGCCCTCTTTCAGGATATTGCCAACCTGAAAAATTTGATTGTTTCACCTGAATTGCAGAAGCTCGTTGATGGGGGGAGTAAGTGGAAAAATTAGAACTTGAGACTTATCTCAATTGGAAAAATATAGAAAGTACGTGTGAAAGTTGCCATCAAAGTGCCTTATGGAAATTTAGGGCTTTGCCCGATACTTATTGGCTGACTTGTCAACATTGCGGTTTTATTCGTCATTATGATCGTGAATTTGTCGATGATGATTGGGCAAAAAATGAAGAGGTAATCCTAAGCGATGAGTAATACAAAACGCAAAGATGGCAAAAATTCGTTAAAATTAGTCGGGGCTAATTCAGGCTCTAACAATAATGGAGGCGAACCGCCTATGAGTAATTTAGAAAAGCGTGTAATGAAAGTCGAACTAGGGCTTGAACAAGTAAAAACTAGCGTAGATGATTTAACTAAACGTGTAGATCGGTTAGATACTCGCTTAGATAAAATAGATGAACATTTAAAAGAGATTGATTTCACTTTAGTTAAAATCAATACAAAATTAGATGATGCTGACAAAATTTATGCAACAAAAGCTGAACTACACAATGCCATTCATACGCAAACAAAGTGGCTGATGGCAACAATGATTACGCTTGTGGGGCTGACACTTGCAGCGGTGAAGTATTTGATTTAGGTGCAAAAAGGTAAGTAAATGGCAAAAAAGCACGCAACAACAATTAAAGTACTCAATTTTTCTGATGACCCTTGGGGGCGTGATGCCTCTGAAAATCCTGTAAGTAACGGCGAAAAGTTCCGCAAAGAGTGGGTTTTGCCTGCTGTGCGTGAATTCGATCACGTGACGGTTGATTTTTCTGATTTGATGGTGATTTATGGGTGTAAGGAAGGATGAAAAAAAGAATGGTAAGTGGCTGGCTGAATTTTATAAAGACGGTAAACGCATTCGCCGTTGGTTTGACACTAAGGCTGAAGCAACTCGCTTTTTTAATGCTGCAAGAAATCCACTCATTGAAGTAGAGCCACGTTCTAGCCGTGTAAATGCTCGTCCTTTGTTAGATTTGGTTGAGGATTGGTATCAATTACACGGGCGTGGCATTAAAAGCGGTGAGCACGTTTTTAAGTCGCTCAAGCGTATGGCTTCTGATTTAGGCAATCCGACTGCAAGTAAAGTTTCTCCGCTCTTGCTGGCTGAATATCGTAGCAATCGGCTTGCGGGTAAAGTCGGGCGTATCGCTGGCGTTGCGGCTAAGCCTAAATCCATTAATACCGACTTGGCACATCTTCGGGCAATGTTTAACACACTGGCAAAACTGGGAAAATTTGAAGGTGATAATCCTGTCTCAGCCTTAACAAAATTACGGGTGCCAGAATCAGAAATTTTCTTTTTACGTAGTGAACAGATTGCACCGCTTTTGCGTGAAATTGATGCACTAGATTATGATGCGGGTGTGATGGCTCGAATTTGTTTGGCTACGGGAGCAAGGTGGGGAGAAGTGGAAAATCTGCAAGCCTCTCAGATTGTGCCGTTTAAACTCACGTTTACAAATACGAAAAATAAAAAAAACAGAACAGTGCCAATCAGTCAAGAACTGTTTGAAATGATTCCAAAACGCTCGGGCAAGGTGTTTAATCCTCCCTACATTATACGCTCGAATTTACACAAGGTAATTGAAGGTAGCGGAATTCGATTTCCTAAAGGGCGAGCAACTCAGGTTTTTCGCCATACTTTCGCCAGCCACTTTATGATGAATGGGGGGAATATTTTAGTCTTACGGGATATTCTCGGGCATTCCGACATTCAGATGACAATGCGTTACGCCCACTTCGCCCCCTCTTACTTAGAAACCGCCGTGACGTTGAATCCGCTTTCTAATCTTAAATAATTACACCTCTTTGGTGGCTGTTTGGTGGCTGTTTTATTTTGCTGTATGTTGTTGCGTGCGTTTATATGCCGTTGTAAGTAATTGTTTTAACGTAAGTTATTGTTTTTATTATATTAGAGTGATAGTTATGGACTACCTCAAAACCAAAGCTCCGTTCTGGAAAAGAGAAACCACAACACACGGTGAACGCTGGATTGAAGGGCGTGAGAGCGATCAGCAAGCAGCTGAAAAGTGGCTGTAATTTGCAAATAATGTATATGGTAAGGAACATATCTTAAGAAAAGATACACCTCATTATCGTTTAATTGGCTTACCCTTCTATACCAAAGATCAATCTGATTTTACTCATCATTTTCAAAATGTGATGGGCTAACGCATAAAGATAAAGGCAGATTGTGATGATCTGCCTTTTTATCTAAAACAACCCCCAAATAGGCTTGCACTCTTGCGGGAGAGTTAAACCTCTGCCGAGTTCAACCCAACCTGTTGGATAATGAAAGTCTGAGCCGCCAGAGGCATACAAATCAAACTCTTTCGCCCAGCGGGTAATCAATTGGCGTTGATCTGGTGTTTGTCCACAGCCTGCGACCTCAATGCCATCTCCACCTGCTTGTTTGAAATCTTCAATCAAACGACGCACCCAACGTCCCGTCATTTTATAGCGAAGTGGATGTGCAATCGAAATCACACCGCCTGCTTGATGTACGATCTCAATTGCCTCTTGCATCTCGCACCACTTCGGCTTTACATAAGCGAGTTTACCCTGCCCCAAATATTTTTTGAATGCGTGTTCAATATTGCGTACATATTCTTGCTCAAGCAAAAAGCGTCCATAATGAGCTCGAGTCACTTCGCCACTAGCTAATTTTTTTGCCCCTTCGTAGGCATCTAGAATGCCCGCCTTTGCAAGTTTTTCGCCAATTTCGACCGCTCGTTGTTCACGCAATGCTGCCTGATTATCCAATAACGCCACTAATTCAGGATGTGTTTCATCCACATTCAGTGCGGCAAGATGAATGCTCTTCTCTTGCCAAACAATCGAAACTTCCACACCGCTGATAAAACGAATCGGTTGATTTTGAGCCGCAAGCTTCGCTTCTGTAATGCCTGCCACGGTATCGTGGTCGGTTAAAGCCAGCATTTCCACGCCTTGCTCAACAGCTCGATTGACCAATTCAGTTGGGGTTAATAAACCATCTGAAGCGGTGCTGTGTGAGTGTAAATCGTATTTCATTAAATCAGTCCCACCATTTTGAAAAAGGTTTGATAGGCATCCACTTTTTTCTCAAATTTAAGCGGATAAGCTCGAGAAGTGGATGGCAAGCGGTATAATTTGAGCGAACGATTTACAGAATAAGGGTAATCAATCCACTCATTCGTTTTCGGTGATTTTACTTTTTCAGGCAATAAACCGAGCAAGGTTTCCGTCGCTAATCCACCTGTGGTAAAAAGCCATTCCACTTTTGGCAAATCAATCAGAAGCTCGTCCATATCAACAGGCTCAACAATTTTCAAATCTTTATCTGCCGCATTACCCCTCAACCGAATTGCCGTTTTCGCCGAAGAACAAAGTGCAATCCCCTTCTCTTGCAAAAATGCCTCAATTCGCACAGGGTCGAACCGCTTTTCATCACCTACGCGAAAATGATCTTTATCGCCATAAAACACCTCGCCCATAATTCGCCACATATCGTTTTGAAAATTCGGATAGTGAAATTCCATACAGCGTTTTTCATCTGTAGGCGGAAATGTGCCCATCATCACCACTTTGGCTTGAGGCGGTAAAATAGGATTGAAAGGATGATGCTCTAAAGGGTATTCGGTTTCGGGTAACATAAAATTAACAATAGCCATTAAAAATGGCTCAATCCTAGCGGGGAAATTGCCGTTTGTCTAGCAAATTTAACCGCTCACAAGCGGTGTCTTTTTGCCTATTTTTCGCAATTCCCCTTAATTTCTGATATAATCCATTCAATTTTTTGGCTAACAAAATAGCCATCCATATTTGTTAAACATAGGAACAAAGAATGTCTGAACAAAACCAACAAACTTATGACTCTTCAAGCATTCGAGTACTTCGTGGTTTGGAAGCTGTACGTACTCGACCTGGGATGTATATCGGGGATACCGATGATGGTTCTGGCTTACACCATATGGTGTTTGAAGTGGTAGATAACGCTATCGATGAAGCATTAGCAGGCCACTGTAAAGATATTATCGTGACGATTCACTCAGATAATTCCGTTTCTGTGCAAGATGATGGTCGTGGTATTCCTGTTGGTATTCACCCAGAAGAAGGGGTTTCTGCGGCAGAAGTAATTATGACCGTACTTCACGCTGGAGGTAAATTCGATGATAATTCTTATAAGGTTTCAGGTGGTTTACATGGAGTAGGCGTATCTGTGGTAAACGCTCTTTCAACCAAATTACAACTTACCATCCGTCGTGAAGGACATGTACACGAGCAATTTTATAGTCTAGGCGAGCCAGATGCTCCCCTTGCGATTATTGGCGAAACAGAAAAGACAGGTACAACTGTGCGTTTTTGGCCAAGCCTTGATATTTTCAAATATGAAACAACGTTCAAATACAGCATTCTTTCTAAACGTTTACGAGAGCTTTCATTCCTAAATTCAGGCGTTTCTATTCGTTTAGTTGATGAGCGTGATGGCAAAGAAGAACACTTCCACTACGAAGGTGGTATTAAAGCTTACGTTGAATTTTTAAACGAAGGCAAAACGACGATTCACAACACCCCATTCTATCTTTCTACTGAAAAAGATGATATTGGCGTAGAAATTTCACTGCAGTGGAATGATTCTTACAATGAAAATGTTTACTGTTTCACCAATAACATTCCTCAACGTGATGGCGGCACACACTTATCTGGCTTTCGCGGTGCATTAACGCGAGCATTGAAAAATTACATTGATAAATATTCAAGCAAATTACTGAAAAAAAATGATGCAAAAGTAGATCCATCAGGTGAAGATGCTCGTGAGGGTTTAGTTGCGGTGATCTCAGTAAAAGTGCCAGATCCTAAATTTTCATCTCAAACTAAAGATAAATTAGTTTCGTCAGAAGTACGTTCTGCTGTAGAAAGTTCAATGTATGAAGCATTGGAGAGCTATTTAGAGCTTAACCCTGCTGATGCAAAATTGATTGTAGAGAAGATTATTTCTGCGGCTCGTGCACGTGAAGCAGCACGAAAAGCACGTGAAGCCAGCTATAACAAAAGCGGTTCAAGCATCAAACGTCCAGACAAACTCGCTGATTGCCACGAAAAAGATCCTGCCCATTCAGAAATCTATCTTGTGGAGGGGGATTCTGCGGGTGGTTCAGCAAAATCTGGTCGTAACTCAGACTACCAAGCTATTTTGCCATTAAAAGGTAAAATCCTAAACGTAGAAAAAGCTCGCTTTGACAAAATGCTTTCTTCTAAAGAAGTTACTAATTTAATTTCTGCATTAAGAACCGGAATTGGTCGAGACCACTTTGACATCGAGAAATTACGCTACCACAAAATCATTATTATGACCGATGCAGACGTGGATGGTGCTCACATTCGTACGCTCTTATTGACGTTCTTCTACCGTCAAATGCCAGAGCTTATCGAAAACGGCTACATCTACATCGCACAACCACCACTTTATAAAGTGAAAAAAGGTAAACAAGAACGTTATATCCAAGATAATGATGAAATGGCACAGTATGAAATTTCTATCGCTCTTGAAGATGCTAACTTATTTGTAAGCAGCGATGCGCCCGCATTAAACGGAATGGCATTAGAAAACTTAATTGCACAATACAGTCAAGTACAAAAATTGATTGAACGCTTAACGCATCGTTATCCTTCTGCTTTATTAAATGAGTTAATTTACTCTCCTGCTCTTTCTACTGAATTTGCAAAAGAAGAAGCTAATATTACCGCTTGGGTAGAAAACTTTGTAAATCAATTATCAGAAAAAGAAACAGATGGAAGTTTCTATCGTGGTAACGTATTCTTTAACACAGAACGTCATTTCTATGAACCAGAAATTATTGTTACCACACATGGTATTGATACAACTTATCGTTTCGATTTTAACTTTATCACCAGCAACGAATATTCTCGTATCGTTGCATTAATGCAAGTGCTAAAATGTTTACTGACACCAACGGCTTATGTAAAACGAGGTGAACGTCAGCAAGCAGTTAACTCATTTGCAGAAGCTTTAGAGTGGCTAATTAAAGAGTCTCGTAAGGGCTTGACTATCCAGCGTTATAAAGGATTAGGTGAGATGAATCCAGAGCAATTATGGGAAACCACTATGGATCCTGTTGCTCGTAAAATGCTTCAAGTGACCATTACCGATGCCATTGCAGCTGATAAACTCTTTAGCACGCTAATGGGTGATGAAGTTGAGCCTCGTCGTGATTTCATTGAGGCGAATGCATTATATGCAGAATTAGATATCTAACAAACTGCAAAAGAAAAGCTCATTTCAAACGAAATGAGCTTTTTTCATATCATTTCATTAAATCAATAAACTCTTGTTCAGATAACACTTTCACCCCCAACTCTTGTGCTTTGACCAATTTCGAACCTGCTTTTTCACCTGCAATCAGGTAATCCGTTTTACTTGAAACTGAACCAGAAACCTTACAACCTAAGCCTTGCAATAACGCTTTGGCTTGATCACGGGTTAATTGACTTAATGTACCCGTTAATACCACATTTTTATCTTTGAGTGGATTGTCTGCAATTTCTACTTTTTCGACCGCTTGCCAATGGATACCTTGGGCTTGTAAATCTTCTACGACAGCGACATTATGCGGCTCTTTCCAGAATGAAACGATACGATTTGCCACCACTTCGCCCACATCTTGCACCTCTTGCAGTTGCTCAAAGGTTGCCACTTGGATTGCCTCAAGCGTGCCAAAATGGTTAGCCAAATTCAACGCAGTTGATTCACCTACATCACGAATACCCAATGCAAAAAGGAAACGAGGCAAGGTGGTTTGTTTCGCTTTTTCTAAGCTATTTAGGACATTTTGAGCCGATTTTTCGCCCATTCGCTCTAATCGCATCAAGATAGTCTTATCAAGCTTAAACAGATCTGCAGGCGTTTTAATCAATTCACTTGCCATTAATTGCTCGATCAACTTCTCGCCCACGCCTTCAATATCCATTGCTTTGCGAGAAACGAAGTGTTTTAACGCCTCTTTGCGTTGGGCTTCGCAGAACAGCCCACCTGTACAACGAGCCACCGCTTCGCCATCTACGCGAACCACTGCCGATTCACACACAGGACAAGTGGTCGGAAATACAATTTTTTTTGCATTAGTAGGGCGACGTTCTGCCACCACGCCAATAATTTGCGGAATCACATCTCCCGCACGACGAATGATCACGGTATCCCCAATCGCAATACCAAGACGTTCAATTTCATCACCATTGTGTAACGTCGCATTGCTGACCGTAACCCCTGCCACAAATACAGGTTCAAGCTTCGCTACAGGCGTAATCGCCCCTGTTCGCCCCACTTGAAATTCCACATCATTAAGCACAGTCATCTCTTCTTGTGCAGGGAATTTATAGGCAATCGCCCAGCGCGGCGAACGAGAAATAAAGCCAAGCTGCTCTTGTAAAGCGATATCGTTAACTTTTAACACCGTGCCATCAATGTCATAACCTAATTTAGGGCGTTTGGCTTGAATATCCGCATAAAATTCAGCTAATTGTTCTACCCCTTTGGCAAGACGAATTTCGTTATTAACAGGAATACCAATTGATTTTAACCATTGCAAACGGTCGAAATGCGTGTTTGGTAAAGGCTGCTCAGCCTCATAAATACCGATACCGTATGCATTCAGTGTAAGCGGGCGTTGTGCGGTAATTTTAGGATCTAACTGACGGAGAGACCCAGCCGCCGCATTACGCGGGTTCGCAAAGGTTTTCTCGCCGTGCTCTAACGCTCTTTCATTTAACGCATTAAATCCCTTTTGAGGCATAAATACCTCACCACGCACTTCAAGTCTAGCTGGCGGATTATCCATATTTAAACGCAGCGGTACATTGCGAATAGTGCGGACGTTGGCAGTAATATCTTCGCCCGTTGTACCATCGCCACGGGTTGCAGCTTGGGTAAGAATACCATTCACATACAAAATACTGACTGCTAAACCATCTAATTTAGGCTCACAACAAAATACCATCGTTTCAGGATTGCGATGAATTTGCCCTTCAATACGACGCAAAAAACCTAATAACTCTTCATGAGAGAAAGCATTATCAAGCGAAAGCATAGGTAACTCGTGGGTAATTTGGATGAAGCCTGATAACGGTTTTGCCCCTACTCGTTGCGTTGGCGAGTCAGGAGTAACCAGTTCAGGATGGGCTTTTTCAATCGCTTTGAGTTCGTTCATTAAGCGGTCATATTCCGTATCAGGCACGAGCGGATTATCTAACACGTGGTAGTGATATTCATATTTGCGTAATGTTTGGCGAAGTTGTTCCAACTCTAATGATGAAATTGCTTGTTGATTTAAAGTATTTGCAAATAAAGGCATAGTAAACTCGAATTTAGTAAAAGGATCGATAAAAAAGACCGCTTGCAAGCGGTCTGTTTTCCCAAAAAGTGTGCAGATGATTAGCTCACGCGTTTTAAATATTCAATGCGAGCATTTTCATCAAAGATTTCGTGGCGATCGTTTAAAACAAAGCCATTTAATGCACTAGCTAAGCGTTCCGTACATTGTAACATCAATCTTAAATTAGTTTGCAGATTACCGTCGGTTGGTAAGTGCATAAAAAGCACTAAACCAATGGTTGAAAAATCTTTTAAATTGTTAAGATCAAACACGCCAGGTTGCATCATATTTGCAACACTAAAAATCACAGGCGAATTGCTATTCCCCAAATGTTTATGGCGATGAAAAATATTATATTCTCCATATTCAAAACCTAATGCTTCTAAGCATTGTACCACGTGTTCACCTTCAAATTGATACCCTTCTGCCGACACCACATAAAACGTGATCATATCAGCAGGGATTTCTGGCTTGGACTCAATAGATTCTTGAGTAACTGAAATAGACTCCTCTATCGTTACCGATACTGCTGGCTCTACCACTTGTTCTACATATTGTGCGACATTCTGCTCTACCAATTGGCTACTATAAATTGGACTGAACATAGATTGACCATAAATTGGCGTGGCACTTTCTCGCTCTAATTCCCTTACTACATTATTTTCTTCTTGTCCTGGTAAACGGATTTTAATTCCGCTAAGTGAGTTTTGTACATCACGTTGAATTTCTGCTGAAGACTGTACTTCTACCTCTGGCGTTGCTACATTTTCTACTTGTGAATGTAGCGATGTATCAAAATGAGAATGAGCTTCTGGCGGCACATTATTTATAGGTGTTGAAGGTTGACGTTGTGAAAAAGAGTTAGAAAAAAGACGCGATTTTTCACGACGATTAGACAAAAAACTTGACCCTATCAAAATTGCAATCAGCAATCCTGCCAGAATAAAGAAAATAATATGAAGTTCCATAAATCCTCTCAGAAAATCATCTAAAAATTTAAGATTCACTATTTGCGAAAAAAGATGGTATAGCTTACCATATTTCAAACAAAATTTTGAGCATCTAAGGTTTTTATGTCATTGTTATTTTCATCTCCACAAAATCAAATTTCAGCGGGTTTCCATTATTTCGTCAAAGGCTGGAGCTTGTTGGCACAGAAAAAATTCTTACCATTCGTCATCATCCCCTTAATCATTAATGTATTACTGATTATTGGGCTTTCTTGGTTTTTCTTAAGTAGCATGAACCATTGGGTCGAACTCCTACTTCCATCTTGGTTAGATTGGATCTCGTTTATCCTTATTCCACTGGTTTTCGTATTATTGCTGGTCGGCTTTTACTTTGCCTTTACTACACTGGCAAACTTTATTGCCGCCCCATTTAATGCACTATTATCCGAAAAAGTGGAGTTACAACTTACTCATCAACCGCTGGATGATGCATCATTATTTGGCATGCTCAAAGATATTCCACGAATGTTCAAACGTGAATGGCAAAAAATGATGTATAGTGTGCCACGTTTAATTGCTTTGTTTTTCCTTGGTTTTGTACCTGTTTTAGGGCAAACAGCCGTACCTGTGCTTGCTTTTATTTTCGGGGCTTGGATGATTGCCATTCAATATTGCGACTACCCGTTTGATAATCATAAAATCAGCTTCCCGCGTATGCGTAATGCCTTAAGCCAAAATAAATGGATGAATTACACATTTGGCACCTTAGTAAGCCTATTTACTATGATTCCGTTTGTGAATTTTGTGGTAATGCCTGTTGCCGTTTGTGGTGCAACGGCAATGTGGGTGGAAGAGTATCGACAATTCTTTTTAGATAATGCAACAGGTGAGTTTGAACGAAAAAATTATACTTTCTCTACAGCAAGAAAAAAGATCTAACCACTCATTCTGAAAATTATGAAGTGAAATAACAAACCAAAGGAAAAGCCCATTTAAAATAATCGGTTTATTTTAAATGGGCTTTCGCCTCGGTTTGCACCCTTATGTTTTTCGTGACGCTGGTAGCTACCTTTGCCTTTTTTATTGCGTTCCACTCGCGTACGGAAAAGGGGATCGGTGACTAATGCTTTAACTGCACTATCGTTAATCTTACCCCGTTGATGGGCATACTGATTTTTTGTCATATTGGTTTCCTTATTAAGTTGATGTATTTTGCGTTTTACGCAGTTGCTATTGTGACAAATTTGATACAGTTTGTACATAAGCCTCTCGTTCTTACTAAAAAAATAAGGCAGATTTTATTCAATCTGCCTGAATTTAAAATGAAATTAACGCATTACCCACTTCCCATCAACATAATCCATAATCCATTTGGTTTTCTTGCCGTTCTTTTCAGAGGTCACATATTGACGTTTCTCTTTACGGCTGAAACTAATAATCGCAGGATTACCATCTGGGTCTGTTAATGGTGCATCTGCTAAATATTGCAATTTTTCTGGCAAGCGGTCGCGATATTGAGCTAATTCGCTCACTTTTGCAGGGCGGCTTTCACGCACTTTCGGGAAGTTATGTGCCGACATAAACACCCCAACCGCACTATCACGCAATACAAAATAGGCATCTGCTTTTTCACATCTTAATTCTGGGAA
This sequence comes from Haemophilus parahaemolyticus, assembly GCF_002015035.1. Taxonomy (GTDB): domain Bacteria; phylum Pseudomonadota; class Gammaproteobacteria; order Enterobacterales; family Pasteurellaceae; genus Haemophilus_A; species Haemophilus_A parahaemolyticus. Next base: position 556,817 of record NZ_MUXY01000001.1, read on the forward strand.
TGGGATTGGCTCTTCACGCGGCGGCGCAACTTCACCGTTTTTCAGAATTTTGCGGGTGTTATCGCAGTTCGTACAGCCCATATATTTACCGAAACGCCCCAGTTTTAAGTGCATATCCGCACCACATTTATCACATTCCACGATAGGGCCATCATAGCCTTTAATTTTGAATGTGCCTTCTTCAACCAAATACCCATCGCAATTTGGATTGTTACCACAAACGTGTAATTTACGATGAGGATCGATAATGTAGCTATCCATCGCCGAATCGCATTTCGGACAACGTTTACGTGCCATTAACGCCTTAGTTTCTGAATCTTCATCTAATACGTTAATCAACTCCTCTTCAGGAATTAAATTCATTGTGGTTTTGCAACGCTCTTTCGGTGGTAATGCATAACCTGTACAACCCAAAAATACTCCTGTTGAGGCGGTGCGAATTGCCATTTTGCGTCCACAAGTTGGACAATCAATATTGGTTGGCACAATGCTGTTCGGCTTCATTCCGCCTTGTAATTCGTCCAATTCGGCTTGGGTTAATTGCTCGGAAAAATCTTTAAAGAAGGCATTTAACGCATCAATCCAGTTTTTATTGCCTTCTGCGATTTGGTCGAGCGTTTCTTCCATATTCGCAGTGAAATCATAGTTCATTAAATCACCGAAAGATTCATTAAGGCGATCAGTCACAATTTCACCCATTTTTTCTGCGTAGAAACGGCGATTTTCCACGTGTACATAACCACGCTCTTGAATGGTCGAAATAATCGAGGCATAAGTTGAAGGGCGACCAATACCACGTTTTTCCAACTCACGCACTAATGCCGCTTCCGAGTAGCGTGCAGGCGGTTTGGTAAAATGTTGGCTAGGATTAACCGCTTGTAACGCTAATTCTTCATTTAAAGCAACATTTGGTAACTCCTGGTCTTCCGCCGTTTTACCTTGCACAGGTAACACTTTCGTCCAACCATCAAAACGTAAGACGCGACCTTTCGCTTTTAATTCATAATCGCCAGCACCAACAGTTAAACTAGTTGAATCATATTGTGCTGGAAGCATTTGGCAGGCTAAGAAACGACGCCAAATCAAGTCGTATAAACGTTCAGCATCTTTCTCCATACCCGATAAATCCGCCATTGTGACATTTATATCTGATGGGCGAATTGCTTCGTGAGCCTCTTGAGCATTCTCACGGCTAGAGTAGAAATTTGGTTTTTCGGGTAAATATTGCGAGCCGAATTGTTTATCGATATAACTACGAGCCATATTCAACGCATCTTGGCTCAAGTTAGTTGAGTCAGTACGCATATAGGTAATATAGCCCGCTTCATATAAGCGTTGAGCCAACATCATCGTTTTCTTCACGCCAAAGCCCAAACGGGTGCTTGCCGTTTGTTGAAGCGTTGAAGTGATGAATGGCGGACTTGCTTTTGAGCTGGTCGGCTTTTTCTCAATGTCGGTAACGATAAACGCAGATTGTTGCAAGTTTTTCACCGCTTGCATTGCTTCTGCTTCGTTCTTTGCTTGCCATTTTTTGCCGAGATAATTTGTCAGATCAAGCGGTAGTTTTCTGCCATTTGATTGCGTATCCGCCACAATTTCCCAGAATTCTTCGGGCTGGAAAGCTTTGATTTCACGCTCACGTTCAACCAATAATTTCACAGCAACCGATTGCACACGACCAGCCGATAAACCACGTGCCACTTTTTTCCATAGCAATGGCGACACCATAAAGCCCACCACACGGTCTAAAAAGCGACGAGTTTGCTGTGCGTTTACACGGTCGATATTCAGATGTTCTGGCTTTTCAAACGCTTTTTTAATCGCATTTTTGGTAATTTCGTTAAACACCACACGACTAAAGCGGCTATCATCGCCGCCAATCACTTCACGTAAATGCCAGGCAATCGCTTCCCCTTCTCTATCCAAGTCGGTGGCAAGATAGATATGGTCGGCTTTTTTCGCTAACGTTTTAAGCTCTGAAACCACTTTCAGTTTATCAGGCATAATTTGGTAATTTGCTTTCCAACCGTGATAAGGGTCGATCCCCATACGTTTTACCAACGCATTACGCTCTTTTTCCGCTTTCACTTTTGCTTTTTCTTCGGCACTCATTCCTTTAGTGGAAATTGGTTTCGCTCGTTCTGTTTTCTCTTCTGAGCCACTTTTTGGCAAATCTCGAATATGCCCTACGCTTGATTTCACTACATAGTCACTGCCTAAGTATTTATTGATTGTTTTCGCTTTGGCTGGTGACTCAACAATAACTAATGACTTACCCATTGCTATTTCCTAATAATTAAAAAGATAAAGATGCTTTTCCGCTTATTATTTTTACAATAACAAGGCTACAAGCAAATTACAACATAAACACACTAAATAAAATGGCGATTGTTTAAAACAAATTCAACTTACCTTAAATAATAAGAGCTAAAACGTAATAAAGCCTATTAAGCATACACTTAATAGGCTAAAATTTATCTACATTGTGCTTTAAAGCGAAGTAGGTGGTCAAGCAGCACAATTGCCATCATCGCTTCTGCAATTGGCACGGCTCGAATGCCTACGCAAGGATCGTGTCTGCCTTTGGTAACAACTTCCACTGTTTCGTTGTTTAAATTCACGCTTTTACCTGGTACGGTAATGCTAGAAGTTGGTTTTAATGCAATATTAGCAATAATCGGCTGACCTGAGCTAATACCACCTAAAATGCCGCCTGCGTGGTTCGATAAAAAGCCTTCTGGGGTCATTTCATCGCGGTGTTGGCTGCCTTTTTGTTCGACCACTATAAAACCATCGCCAATTTCGACCGCTTTCACAGCATTGATGGACATTAAGGCGTGGGCTAAATCAGCATCTAGGCGATCAAACACGGGTTCACCTAAACCAACAGGTACATTTTCAGCTATCACCGTGAGTTTCGCTCCGATAGAATCACCCTCTTTTTTGAGTTCACGAATGAGCTCATCAAACTGCTCGACCGCCACAGGATCTGGGCAGAAAAATGGATTGCTATTCACTTCATTCCAATCAATTTTGCTGATATCTGTCACTTTTTCAGGATCAATTTTAACCGAGCCAATTTGCGATAAATAGCCTCGTACTTCAATACCAAATTGTTCACGCAGATATTTTTTTGCAATCGCCCCTGCAGCCACACGCATTGCAGTTTCACGAGCGGAAGAACGACCGCCACCACGATAGTCACGAATACCATATTTTTGTTGGTAAGTATAATCAGCGTGACCTGGACGGAATTTATCCATAATATCACCGTAATCTTTGGAGCGCTGGTCACCATTTTTGATGATTAACCCGATACTCGTGCCAGTAGTTTTCCCCTCAAATACGCCCGATAAAATCTGTACTTTATCATCTTCACGACGAGGAGTAGTATAACGAGATGTCCCAGGTTTACGTCGGTCTAAATCGGGTTGAAGATCTGCCTCACTTAATTCTATATTCGGCGGTACACCATCCACGATACAGCCCAATGCAATACCGTGCGATTCGCCAAAAGTGGTTACCTTAAATAATTGTCCAATGCTGTTGCCTGCCATATTGCTTTCCTTTTATTGTTATTTGCAAAATTCTATGCGATTTTACCCGCTTGTGCTGCCAGATTATCTTCAGAATGCAAGTGAACATCAAGCTGATTGAGTGCAAAACGGATGCCATTTTCTCTAAAGAGTTGATTGATGCGATATTGCAAGAAGTTCATTGTCTCTATGCGATCACCCAATTCGCCCACAAACACGAGCAACTCGTGCTCTAATGCATTATCGCCAAAATGAAGCATATTGATTTCCACTTTTGGCTCACTCAACACTTTTGGTGCTTCGTTAACTGCCTGTAGAAGTAATCGCTGCATCAAATCAAGGTCGGTATCATAACTCACTTTAAAGAAAATTTGTAAGCGAGTGATAGTATTATTCAGCGTCCAGTTGATAAAACGATCCGTCACGAAGGCTTGGTTTGGTAATACCACTTCCATATGATCCGAATTTAGCAAAGTAGTAGAACGTAAACGAATCTTTGTGATAATCCCCGTGTACTGCCCTACTGTCACTTTGTCGCCAACTCGAATTGGACGTTCAAACAGCAAGATAGAGCCTGATACGAAACTGCCAAAAATCTCTCGCACCCCGAAACCCAAACCGACTGAAAGGGCGGTAAAGATCCATTGGATTTTTGTCCACGAAATCCCCAGTGCTGAAAATGCAGATACGCTGCCAAACGTCACGATAACGTAAGTCAACATCGTAATAATCGTCTGTGGCATCCCTTTGGAGAGAGGTATTTTTGAGAAAACAGTCACTTCCAAAATACCCGTAATATTTTTAATCAACACATAGGTGATTACCACATAAAGCGAGGCTCGCATTAAGTTGAGTAACGTAACCGACTCAACCTGATTGCCTTCGTTGCTCTCCCATAAAATCACGCCATCAAGGTAGTAGGCGACACTAATCAGATCCGACCAAATTACATAAAGTGATACAAACAGCACCACCCAGCCAATCAAATCGGTGACACGATAAATCTGTTGGTTTACTACCGAGAGCTTGATAGTTTCATCTTCTTTTGTGCCGTTTTCTAACACTTGTTCACGCAATTTACGACGTTTATCTTGCAAACGACGATATGCTAAACGACGGGCGGAGATTGCCACAAAACGATATGCAAAATAGCGCCCAAAAACCCAAAGCAAAATCACAAAATAGCTATTGAGCAAGTGGGTAATGAGATAAACTGCGGTATAGTAATAGCCTAAAATAATGAGGATAATCAATGAGATAGGCACAATCACTAAAATCAGTCGTAATAGACGGAATAAGCTAATACTTGTGTTCGTTGTACCCTCTTCTTTCTTAGCTTTTTGGTATTCACGAATCGCTCGGTTAAGCAATGGGCGAACCACAAAAAGGCAAAGTGCCAACGCAATAATTGACATCACCTGTCCAATCGCATCGTTGAGATAGCCAATCTCATCAATTTGCGATGGAATAGACGACACCAATAATAAACCGACAATCCAAATTGATTGCTTGATAATACGTTGGAAAATACGGTTACTCTCTTGCGGCATGCCAAAATGGCGGAATGCTAAACCATTTGGACGAAGTAATGAAAGCATCGTCGCAAAGAACCACCAATAAAGCGTTACTCGCACACCCCAACGCCCAATTGCAATCGGGTCGTTAAAGAAAAGAAACCCTATCGCATTATAAGCGGTGAAAAATATCAGTGTACTTGGTAAAGCCAACAATATTGTCCAAAACATCGCTTCTGGCGTCAACCAATGACTATCGTTAGTCAGCGTGTTTACTCGTGAAGCAAGGCTTGCCAAGCGGTCTTTTATTGCCGATTTTTTCCAATTGATAAGTAATGCAATCAACAAGGAAATAGAGGTAAACAACACCGTAGATAATAAATTCGGCTGTACGTTTTCAATCCCAACATAATCGGTCAAAACACCTACTTCTGCAAATGCTAACGCAGGAAAAGCCTTAAGCCACGCAAAATCAATCGGATTATTGCTGTTTACCCAGAAACTTTGCTGTTGGAGTTTACGTTGCAAGGCATCGCCGATCGCCAAGGCTTGGCGTTGGTTATTTTCAATCGTAATCGAAAGATTAAGCTGGCTGTTTAACGACTTAATAATCTCATCCAACAATTTTTGACGCTCTTTGAGAATATTATTTAACGCACTATTCTCTTCATTCGTTAAAGGTTCTTCCAAGTTATGTGTCAGATTGCGGACATAATCATCAATATTATAAAGCTCATCGCGTTGTTGCGAATATTCAAACAGATTAACCCGCACATTTGAAATTGATTTCGCTAAATCGTTGTTGATTTTTTCAGTAGGTAGCGTTTGTTTCTGCTTATTAATCACCTTTGAAAGCACAAGTGTACCCTGCAATGCACTGATTTGTTCGTCAATATTGCGTTGCGTTTGAGTAAGGCTTTCCAACACATTTCGCATCCGTAAATCGTCGTGCGAAAGTGTGTTTAATTTCTTAGTTTGTTGCACCAAAAATTGGCTTAATTCTTTGTTATGATCTAGTTCATCTGTAATTAAGAAATTCTCAATGCTACTTGCAATGCGTTGACTAGCGACATCTTTTGCCTTTTGCTCGGAATCTTCTAAACGCTTAGTATTAAGCACCTCTTGCAACACCGATAACTGCTTTTGCATTAATGCTTGACGTGCTGCCGCCTCGCTTCGTTTTGCCTCATCAAAAGCAATCAATCGCTCTGCATTATTGCTGAGTAAATTGTTATAACGATTGCTCTCTTCAATAAAACGGATTTCAGCATCCCAGCGCTCTATCGCATTCGGTAATTGGCTCTGTGGCGGCAAGCTTTTTACACGGTTAATCTCTTGTAACCGTACGCTATTTTCATTCAATAAACGTTGGTTATTTTTAAGCAAATTGCGATCGTTCGAAATTTGAGCATCTAATGCTAACAATTGAGACTGCACACTCTGCAAATCTGCTTCAATTCTTTCTTGCTGCTTAATCAGATCTGCTAATGAGAGTGCATTAAAGCTATTTTCTGAAACCGCATCCGCTTCTTTTTTATTCTCTGCAGTACGTTTTTGCACCTGTGCAAGATCTTGCGGCAAGGCTTGCAGCTGCTTTTCTAATGCCGCAATATCTGCCTTTTGCTTTAAGGTTTGCTCATTAAAACGCTTGGTTAATTCCAGGTTTTGAGCTTGAGCATTCGTTTCCGCTGACTCTAATGTGCCCGATCTTAATGCACTAAGCTGCTGCCTTATACTCTCTTCTGCTCTGTTTTGAGAAACTTCTGCCCAAACATCATGGGAAAAAAGAGTGAGGCTGAATAAGCAGGAAAAAAGTATACTTGCGGTGTTCTTAAACATTCTTATCCTAATTTCTTGCAGTTAAATCTTCCGTTGCCCATTTCACTTCTTCATTAGTGTTTTGATTTTTGATAAAAATATCCAACTGATTAAAGGCAATTTCAATTCCGTATTGTTCGAAAAGTTCGTTAATACGGCGGTTTAGTTGGTCAATGGTACGAATACGTTCGCTTAATTGCCCCACATAAACACGCAACTCGTGATCTAATGTGCTTGCCCCAAATGAGAGGAAATATGCCATAGGTGCAGGATCTTTCACTACTGTAGTAGTTTCTTCGGCAGCTTGAAGCAATAATTTCTTCACTAACTCTAAATCTGAACCATATGCCACACCAATACTAATCACTAAACGAGTCATTGAGTTGGTTAATGCCCAGTTCACCACACGTTCAGTAATAAAAGCTTTATTTGGCACAATCACTTCTTTTTTGTCATTGTCAATTAAAGTAGTTGCTCGAATACGGATTTTCGACACTGTTCCATTAAATGAATCGATGGTGATCATATCGCCAACACGAACAGGGCGTTCAAATAAGATGATAATGCCTGAAACAAAGTTTCCAAAAATTTCCTGCATACCGAACCCCAAGCCAACCGATAATGCTGTAAAGAGCCATTGTAGCTTAGACCACGACATTCCCAAGGTTGAGAAGGCAAAAGCCGCCCCTAACACCACTAATAAATAGGTTAATAAGGTGCTGATGGTATAAGGAGTACCTTGAGAAAGCGAAAGATGTGGGAAAACAAAAGTTTCCAACAAACCATTTAAGTTCTTAATCAACACATAGGTCACTACAATAATCACTATCGCAACCAATAGATTGAGCAAGGTAATCGATTCCATCACCACGCCCGCATCAGTTGTCACACTTTGTTGCCAGAGTGTTACGCCTTTTAAGTAATACGCAACAGTAATAAGATCAGACCAAACCCAATAAAGTGCTGCAAACAAGCCAACCCAGAGCACAAAATCAGTTACTTTCAGCATCTGATTTTTGATCTCACTCACAGCCATTTCATCTGCTTTGATTTCGAATGGTACATCCTCTTCGCCGAAGTTATGTGCTTGTTCATTGCTTGCCTGTTTCGCTAAAGACTCTTTTTTCTCAAGCAAACGGCGATGTGCTAAACGACGGGAAGAAACCGTAAAGCCACGATAACATACATTTCGCACGATAATCCAAGTGGTTACCACAAAATAAGTTGAAATCAGATGTTCAATGATAACCAATGATGTGTAGTAATACCCCATCACAATCAACACAATCAACGCAATCGGTGCCAGCAACAAGACCAAACGCACAAAACTTAATGCCCCTTTGGGTGCGTGAATATCCTCTGCTGTATTTTGATACGTTGAAATCGCTTTTCTAAATCCTGGTGCGATAATAAAGACGGTCATTACCAGAACAGTAATGGTCATAATTTCGCCCAATACATCATACGTAATGCCCGTTTCCACATTGGCAAAAATGGAAGTGTTAAGCAATAATCCAATCACCCAAACGGAGCGTTTTAGAATGTTATAGAACAACTCATTACTTTTTTGTGGCATATCAAAATGCTGATAACCAATGCCATTTGGACGAAGAATTGCCATCATAAAGGCAAAGCAGAACCAATAACCCGCCATTTTCAAGCCCCACGGCCAGATCGGAAGTGGGTCTTGGAAACAGATGTAAGTCACCAAAATAAACACCGTTAAAAACATAAAGGTGCTTGGCAAGCATAAAATCGTGGTTAAAAGAATCGCTTTAGGTGTATTCCATTGGCTATCAGTTTCTACCGATTTCATTCTGTTATTGATCTCGGTTAATTGGCGTTTAATGTTCTCTTTTTGACGCAAAATCAAACCAATCAGCAACAATAAACCACCAATTAAAAGCGTTGCAGGAATAACATTGTCACGCCAATTTGAAAAATCGAATTGCTTGCTAATTTCTTCTAATTGAAACCCCAGCGTCGAACCAAGTTTCGCAAACCACGCCAAATCAATCGCATTATTACTTTTTACCCAAAAGCTTTGCTGTTGCAATTTTTGTTGCAACTCATCGCTGATGGTTTGCACTTGTTTCTGGGTTAGTTCAATGTTGATCGCCAAATTCAACTGAGTATTCATCGATTTAATCAATTCCACAAAAGTTTTTGTACGAGCTGATAAAATCTCCGTTAGCTGCTTCTTTTCAGCATCTGTAAAAGTGTTTTTCTCCTCTTTTTCAAGCTTCGCAATATAACTTTTAGGATCCGCAATTTTATCTTTGAACTCAGTCATATCAAAAATATTCACACGGAGTTCATTAATACGTTCTGCCAAACCTTTGATCATCTCATCTTGTGGCAAAGCCGCACGCTGCTTATTGATAATACGGGAAAGCACAAGCGAGCCATGTAAAGAACTAATCTGCTCATCCAAGTTACGTTGAGTTTGCTCTAAGTTATCCAACACACCTTTAATACGCAAATTTTCTTGCGAAAGCTCATTCATTTTGGTGGTTTGATCAAGCAATTCTTGTGACATTTTGGCATTAAAATCCAATGCACGAACAATCACAGGATTGCTCTCCGCATTTACATTTTTTTCAAGCGTTTGCGTTGCTTGCTCCACTTTTACTTTAGAAGCCTGCATCAATTTTTCACTAATCGCTTGCTGAATAGCAGCAAGTTCATTTTGCAATTGTTGCTGTTGTAATTTTTTCTCTTCCAACTGACTATTATAGAGTGCCGAAAGATCTTCGTTGCCTCGCAATAATGTTTGGTTGTAGCTATTTTGTAAATCTAACAACGCCAACTCTGTGGTGAAATTCACTTTTTGCTCATCACTGATGTTTGCCCCTAACAAAGCAGAATTAATCGCTTGCTTATGCGTGACATTGTTACTTAAAGCAGTTTGTGCTTTATCGGGCACTGCATTTTGGGTGACTAATTTTCCATTTAGCGATGCCATTTCTGTTTGTACATTATTCAATGCCTCTTGCTTAGCTGAAAGCAACCCCTGCAAATCATCTAGCGAAATATGTTCAAATGACGGCACTGTTACCGTACTATTTTTTAATTTGGTAAGATTATCTTGGCTCTTTTTTAGACTCGCTTTGGAATGTTCAATCTCACTATTTAACGCTTCATTATCCGCTTTCTGCTTCGCAATTTGAGCCAACAACGATTGAGTATCTTGCAAGGTTTTTAATGTTGCTTTCGTTACATCGGTTTGCTCCGCTTTTTGCAACGTTGCAATCTGTGCCTGCAATGCTTTTTCATTCGGTAAATCAGCCTGTGCGATTGAAATACCAAAAATCATCGTAGCAAAAACGAAAAAATATTTCTTCATCATAAATTATCCTTACGGGTGAGCCCTAGTTTAACAGCAACCTCAGATTTTAGTTGTTGTCTGGAAATTTTAATGCCACCTTGTTGTAAATTTTCATCTAACGGCAAGTAGCAAATCGGGTGTTTAAATCTTTCTAAATGCTGTGTCGCAAAATTTTGTAGTTTTTCGATCGCTTGTGTTGAGAATGGTTCGAGCAAATCCACCACCGCCACAGGGCGTTCGCCAAACTCAACATCTGCAATTGGTACAATAAAAATCTGCCTGAGTAAACCTGAAGCGAACAACACTTTTTCTACCTCTTCGGGCTGAATATTCTCCCCACCCGAAATAAACATATTGTCTAACCGCCCCTTGACGATTAAATGACCTTGTGCATTCCACTGCCCAAGATCTTTCGTTTGCAACCAACCTTGTGCATTGGTAAGCGGTCGAATTTCGCCATTTTTTTGCCAATAACCAAGAGCTAAACAATTACCTTTCACCCAAATTTCATTTTCCACCAAACGAATTTCCCGTCCAGCTAATGGTTTGCCAACATTGTCTAACTCATCTTTCACGGCACAAATAGTGGACGCCATCTCAGTCATTCCATAGCCTGAGAAAGTGGTAATGCCCTGCACTTTCGCTTGTTGAACTAATTCCGCAGGAATAGCAGCTCCGCCAAGCAAAACAGTTTGCTTTTTCGACCGCTTGTGAAGTTCCTCTGATGCCAAATAACGTTGCAGTTGGGTGGGCACAAGGGAGGCGTGCGAAACTTGAGAAAGTAGCTTAAAAAAATCTGCTTTATCTTCATTCACATAGAGCGTTGCCCCTTGTGAAAGCCAACGCCACACAATCCCCTGCCCTGAAACGTGAAACAACGGCAAACTCAATAGCCAGCTATTGCCTTGTTTAAAATTGAGTAATTCACACACACCTTCTGCATTCGCTAGATGGTTTTTGATACTATGCACCACGGCTTTTGGCGAACCTGATGAGCCAGAAGTGAGCGTTAAAGTAGCAGGAGAGGCATAATCTAAAGTAGGCAATTCACAAGCGGTAAGATTTTCATCAAAATTTGTAAAAAGCTGATCGGTAATCAAAAATTGAGTGCCATATTGCTCGCAAAGTTGCGTTGTTTTTTCTGATGAAAATGCAGGATTAAGCATTAAGATCTTTTTATTTAATGCCATCACTGCACAATAACTGAGCAAACCGATTAAACGATGTGAACCTTGATAGCCAATCAATTGAGCTTGTGAAAAGGAAGGCAGTGAAGAGAGAAAATTAGCCACTTGAGCCATAAGATAGTGAAAATCTTGCCAACAAATTTGCTCAGGTAAAAAAGGGAAAAAGCGACTTTCCCCTTTTTCCCAAACAATAGCGGTGCGTTGTTCCACATTCACCTTATCACTTGCTTTACTGCCTGCTTTATTCCCCCAGCAAGCAGTCAAAAAACACGAAGATTTCACCATGGTAGTTTAAACAAATAAGCCTTGCACGCGTTTAATCAATTTTTTAGGCAACCCCATTTCTCTCATCACATTGGTTACAATTAAACCTTTGCGATTAGTGTTGTTATTAGTCACCACCCAAAATGGCGAGCTTGGAATTTGTTTCGCTTTTACGCTATTTCCGTGTGCTAATAATGATGCTTCATCTTTGGCAAAATAGGTTCTTGAATTTCCTGTTACCATTTCCGTCGCTTTGGCAAAAGCATTAGGATTGTGTTGATATAAAGCCTCAAGCAATGTTAAAAAACGCACCACACCTTTCGATGGTTGATTAAAAATTTCTGAAACCAATACATTCTCAATCTTTTGAAAATGTTGCTCTTTAGTATCAACTCCCTCATTAGGTTTTGCTTTGGGCTTCGATGTTGCTTTTAATTCATCAATCACATTTTGCTGAACTAGAGCAAATGGTTGAGGTGATGAAGGTAAACGCAATAGACGACGCAAAATATCTGAAGCACTTTCGCCAATTGATTGTGTTCTGCTCGCAATGTAATGATATAATTCATCATCAATTTCGATGTTTTTCATCTTATCCCCTTAATTTACTTGAATTTTACTGAGCGAATATTGTTTTGCATTATAATCAAGTTCAGGATCTTTTTGTAGATAAAAATCACTCAAATTTAGTGAAAAGAATAACTTATGAATAAAAATTTACTTTTAAATTATCAACTCCAACCTGCCACCGAAACCCCAAATGCCCAAACAATGGTATTTTTACACGGCTTGTTTGGCGATATGAATAATCTTGGTATTATTGCTCGCAATTTTGCCGACCAATTTAATATTTTACGCGTAGATCTTCGTAATCACGGTGCGTCATTTCACACAGATGAAATGAATTACACGTTGATGGCTGAAGATCTCAAAAACTTACTAATTGAATTACACTTATCCAATGTGATTGTAATCGGGCATTCGATGGGTGGTAAAACAGCAATGACGCTTGCCAATATCGCTCCTGAATTAGTCGATAGATTGGTGGTAATTGATATTGCCCCAACCACAAACCCAACGCATCGCCACGATGCTAATTTTGCAGGTTTATTTGCAGTAAAAGAGGCAAAACCTGCCAACCGACAAGAGGCAAAAAAAGTGCTCAGTCAGTTTGTAAAAGATGAAGGCGAACAACAATTTATGCTGAAAGCCTTTGACCCGCAAAAGCCTGACTATTTCCGCTTTAATCTTACAAGTATTAAAGCGAATTATCTCAACATTATGGATTGGCAAGCGGTCTATTTTGACAAACCAACGCTCTTTATTAAAGGTGGGGCTTCCGATTATATCCAATCAAAAGATACGGAAACAATTTTAGCTCAATTCCCGAAAGCAACCTCTTTTGTCGTTGCAAACGCTCATCATTGGGTGCACGCTGAAAAACCTGAAACGGTTGTGCGTGCAATCCAGAAATTTTTAGAAAAAAACTCATAGAAAATAGGAACAATATGAAAGATACGATTTTTTCCGCACCAATTGAAAAATTGGGCGATTTTACTTTTGATGAAGCAGTGGCAGAAGTTTTCCCTGATATGATCCAACGCTCCGTGCCTGGCTATTCCAATATCATTACCGCAATTGGAATGTTGGCTCAACGTTTTGTGACCAATCATTCTAATATTTATGATTTAGGCTGCTCTCGCGGTGCTGGGATTTTATCTATCCGTCGAAATATTCAAGGTAAGCAAGCTCAAATCATCGGAATTGATAACTCACCTTCAATGGTAGAACGCTGCCGAGCTCATATCAATGCCTATCACTCTGATGTACCCGTTGAAATTTTATGTGATGATATTCGTCAAGTAGAAATTAAAAATGCTTCAATGGTTGTGCTCAATTTTACTCTGCAATTTTTACCTCGTGCTGATCGTTTAACTTTATTGAAAAAGATCCACCAAGGTTTAAATCCAAATGGAATTTTGGTGCTTTCGGAGAAATTTACCTTTGGAAATGACACGATGAATGAATTGCTGATTGATTTACATCATACTTTCAAGCGTGCAAATGGCTATAGCGAGTTAGAAGTGAGCCAAAAACGCACCGCACTGGAAAATGTAATGCTCACCGATAGTATTGAAACTCACAAAAAACGATTACAAGAAGCAGGCTTTAGCCAAATTGAACTCTGGTTCCAATGCTTTAATTTTGGTTCGATGGTTGCCATCAAATAAGCGAAAAAGCAGGCATAAAGCCTGCTTTTTTAGTTCTCATAAGAGAAAGAATTAAGCGTTACCGCCAGTGATTTTCGCTACTTCTGCTGCGAAATCTTCTTCTTTCTTCTCAATACCTTCACCCACTTCTAAACGAATGAAGTTAGTTACTTTAGTATTTACTGATTTTAAGTAGTCACCTACAGTTTGTGAAGGATCCATTACGAATGCTTGACCAGTTAATGAAACTTCACCTGTGAATTTCTTCATACGACCTTCAACCATTTTCTCAGCAATTTCTTTTGGTTTACCTGAGTTGATTGCGATGTCGATTTGGATTTGACGTTCGTGTTCAACCACATCTGCTGAAACATCTTCTGGGTTTACGAATTCAGGTTTAGAAGCTGCAACGTGCATTGCTACTTTACGTAATTCTTCTTCAGAACCTTCACCAGCAACTAATACACCGATTTTCGCACCGTGTAAGTATTGAGCAATTACTTGACCATCTAAGAATTGAACGCGACGGATTGTCATGTTCTCACCGATTTTCGCTACTAATGCAACACGTTGTTCTTCGAATTTCGCTGCTAATTCTTCGATTGAGATACCTTTGTTTGCTACTGCGTAGTCTGCAACTTCGTTCGCTAAACCTACGAAACCTGCATCTTTTGCTACGAAGTCAGTTTGGCAGTTCATTTCAACTAAAACACCGAAACCATTAGCGATACGTGCTAAGATAACGCCTTCAGCTGCAGTGTTACCTGCTTTTTTAGCTGCTTTAGCTTGACCAGATTTACGCATGTTGTCGATTGCTAATTCGATATCACCGTTCGCTTCAACTAGTGCTTTTTTACATTCCATCATACCTGCACCAGTACGTTCACGAAGTTCTTTTACTAATGATGCTGTGATCTCAGCCATTTTACTATTCCTCAGAAATGAATTTTAGATAAGAGAAAGCAGGGATTACTTTTCAGCCCCTGCTCTCAGATGATTTAAGGGCTATGCCTTATTTCAAAATAACGATTATTCTGCGTCTGCTGCTAATTCAGCTTCAACGTTTGAACCTTTGCCTTCTTTGATTGCCGCTACTGCTGAATCTAAGTAAAGTTGGATCGCACGAGTTGCGTCATCGTTACCTGGGATGATGTAGTTTACGCCATCTGGTGTAGAGTTAGTATCAACGATAGCAAATACAGGGATACCTAAGTTGTTTGCTTCTTTAATAGCGATGTGTTCATGGTCAGCACCGATTACGAAAATCGCATCTGGTAAGCCGTTCATGTTTTTGATACCGCCTAAGCTTAACTCTAATTTTTCTAACTCACGAGTACGCATTAACGCTTCTTTTTTAGTGATTTTGTCAAAAGTACCGTCTTGAGTTTGAGCTTCTAAATCTTTTAAACGTTTGATTGATTGACGTACTGTTTTCCAGTTAGTCAACATACCACCTAACCAACGATGGTTTACGTAGAATTGTTGGCAATCTACTGCTGCGGCTTTAACTGCTTCAGACGCTGCACGTTTTGTACCTACGAATAATACTTTACCGTTGTTGCTTGCAATGCGAGTTAATTCTGCTAATGCTTCGTTGAATAATGGTAATGTTTTTTCAAGGTTTACGATGTGAACACCATTACGAGCACCAAAAATGAATGGTTTCATTTTTGGATTCCAGTAACGAGTTTGGTGACCGTAGTGAACGCCTGCATTAAGCATATCGCGCATAGAAACTTGTGCCATAAGAATTTTCCTTTAAAGTTGTTTGCCTTGCCACTTATGAAAGACAAGACGGGGTTTAGCCTCCATCTATCCTAGAAAACCGACCACAAAGTAGCACCCCAATTTCTAGTTTGATGATAGATGTGTGTTTTTGTGTTGAAAAATAAGTTCTGTTTTCTATCTAATATAGACAAAAAACGGGCGGTATTATGGCAAAAAAAATGGCGAAAATCTAGCACAATTTACAAGCGGTCAAAAAAATTTAACCGCTTGCAAATAAATTAGCTATAAGTACATTCAAAGCGTGGTTTACCTAAGGTTATCTGCTTATTATGGAACTGCTGAAGCGTGCACCGATGCCCCACGCTGATAATAATACTCTCTGGCAACCAATGTTTAATTGTGAGATATAACATTGCCTCCGTTGGTTCATCTAATGCTGATGTCGTTTCATCTAAAAAAATCAGTTGCGGTTTTGCTAACACAATACGGACAAAAGCAACACGTTGTAACTCCCCTGGTGAGAGCGTAGCTTGCCAATCCATATCCACATCTAATGCATTAGTGTATTTATCCAATGAACAGACTTCCATTGCCTGACGAATTTCAAAATCAGTGACCTTCAAATTTGGATAACAAATTGCCTCACGCAATGTTCCCTCTGGCATATAAGGGCGTTGAGGTAAAAACAGCGGTTTATCTAAACAAGCCTGTTCTGCCACACCAAAAGTCTCAAATGGATAAATTCCCGCTAAGGCCTTTAACAAGGTTGTTTTCCCTGCCCCAGACGCACCTTGAATTAACAAGGCATCACCTGCCTGCAGTTCAATATTGATATTTGAAAGCAAAATCTGACCGCTTGCATCCTTGATTCCAAAGTCACGTAAGTAAAACCCTTTTGTGCAAGGATAAGTTGGCTGACTAGGAAGGCTATCCAAATAATCAAGTGTAGTAAAGAAACCGTACAGGCGGTTTAGTCTTGCCTGATAGAGCGTAAATTCTTCATAAAACAAACGGAAGAACGACAGGGCACGCATCAAACGGTTAAAAGATTGCACAGTTTGATGCATATCGCCAAGTGTTGCCTGCCCTGCAAAAAATCGAGGTGCTTGTAACATTAACGGTAAAATCATCGCTGTTTGAGTTACCCCTGTATTAAAGCCGTCCAACCCTAACATTCTTCGTACAATCTCCCAGCGATTTTGAATAATGAAATTAAACCGCTCGTGCAAGTGATTTCTCTCTTTCTCTTCGCCAGAATAAAACGCAATACTTTCCGCATTTTCACGCACACGAATAAGCGAATAACGATAATCTCCTTGTAACTTCTCTTTATTAAAGTTTAAACGAATAAGCGGACGACCAATCCAAACCGAAAGTGCAGTTGCAACAAGAATAAAAATATAGATAAAAAAGACCACACCTTTAGGAATTTCCAACCCAAACAGCATTAGCAACCCTGACAACCCCCACAAAATAATAGTAAATTCAATGGTCGCAACAATCGCATTGAGTACGCCTTTTACCGCTGAAACCGTGCCCGAAATAAATGCTGAGGCGTCTTGTTCGATACGTTGATCGATGTTGTCAGGTAGATCTTTTTGGTAACGAAGCAGATAATAATTTTTATGATCGAGCCAACGATTTAACATTTCTGCATTCAATTTTTCAAGCCATTTAATTTCAAAGGCTTGCGTGATCAAATAATTCACAATGGAATGGGTAATTTTAACCAATACAAGTAAAGCATTAATGCCTGCAAAAAACCAGAACGCATCGACCGCTTTATCTTGCAAAGATTTATACAAACCATTGTAGAAATAGGTGTTGAGCACGCTAATTCGTACTTCTAGCAGTACAAAAAGCAAGAGCAAAATAATCAGCCCTAAGGTTTTCCCTTTATGACTTACCGCCCAAGCAGGCTGTGCTACTCGCCAAAATTGCTTGCCAAATTTCGTTTTACGCAAAAAAGAGAGTGCGATGAATAATCCTACTAAAAGGAAAACCAACGCACTCATTAACCAAGAAAAGCTGTTATTTAATTCTGTTTGCCAATTCATTCTGCTTCCTAAATAAAAGAACGGAATTGCGAATAATTCACAATTCCGAGTAGTTTATTTTATCGGGTAAAATGCGATTGTCAATTACTGCCCCAAAAGCGACCAACATATAGGCAAAAAGAAAACCAGAAATATCACTATTTCTGGCTTAAGAAAAGTAAAGAAGAATTATGAATTATCCGCCATATCACCTTCTTTTGGATCGATTTCTAAATCTGTTCGAACAGGTTTTTCTGTCGTTTCTTTATTATTGTGTGATGGGCCTTGTGTTGGTTTATCATTCCAGCCGGATGGTTCGCCCACAGGGCGACGTGCCATTAAGTCATCAATCTGTTTGCGATCAAGCGTTTCATATTTCAATAAAGCATCTTTCATTGCGTGTAAAATGTCGATATTGTCTTCTAACGTCTGTTTCGCACGGTTATAGTTACGGTCAATAATTTTACGCATTTCCGTATCAATCAATTTTTGCGACTCTTCTGAAACACCTTTAATTGCACCCATTCCATCTTCATTTTGATAGAAAATTGGACCAAGCTCTTTTGAGAAGCCCCATTGTGTTACCATCGCACGGGCAATTTGAGTTGCACGATGAATATCTGATGAAGCCCCTGTGGTAATTTTATCTTCACCGAAAATCAAGCCTTCCGCAATACGACCAGCAAATAAGGTAGAAAGTTGGCTTTCTAATTTGGTAAATGTTTCACTCACACGGTCGCCTTCTGGCAAAAATTGAGCAAAGCCTAATGCTTGACCACGTGGCACGATAGTCACTTTATTAAGTGGATCATGTTCTGGCATTAAGTAACCTACGATAACGTGCCCTGCCTCGTGATATGCCGTATTGATGATCTCTTTTTCCGTCATCGTATTAGAACGACGCTCAGGTCCCATATTGATTTTATCACGAGCTTGTTCGAAATCTTCCATCGTTACTACTCGGCGATTTTTACGTGCGGCAAATAACGCAGCTTCGTTTACCAAGTTCGCTAATTGTGCACCCGAATAACCTGGTGTACCACGCGCAATTTGCATTGCATCCACGCCCTCTGCAAGCGGTACTTTTTTCAAGTGAACTTGCAAAATCTGCTCACGCCCTTTCACGTTTGGCAAATCAACGGTTACTTGGCGGTCGAAACGACCTGGACGGGTTAATGCGTCATCTAATACGTCCGCACGGTTAGTTGCCGCGATAATAATCACACCTTCAGAACCTTCAAAACCGTCCATTTCCACTAACATTTGGTTTAAGGTTTGTTCGCGTTCATCGTGTCCACCGCTGAAGCCTGCACCACCACGCTTACGACCGACCGCATCAATTTCATCAATAAAGATGATACAAGGGGCGTTTTTCTTCGCTTGCTCGAAAAGATCACGCACACGAGAAGCACCTACACCGACAAACATTTCCACAAAGTCTGAACCAGCCATTGTAAAGAATGGCACTTTGGCTTCACCCGCAATCGCTTTCGCTAGCAAGGTTTTACCTGTTCCAGGTGGACCAACCATCAAGATCCCTTTTGGAATACGCCCGCCCAATTTTTGGAATTTGCTTGGGTCGCGTAAGAAATCAACCACTTCGCCCACTTCTTCTTTCGCTTCATCACAACCTGCGACATCCGCAAAAGTGGTTTTAACTTGATCTGCAGTCAGCATTTTCGCCTTGCTCTTACCAAAGCTAAATGCACCTTTACCGCCACCGCCTTGCATTTGACGCATATAGAACGCATAGAAGCCAATTAAAAGCAACATCGGGAACCACGAAATTAAGATTTGCGTTAATAATCCGCGGCGTTCTTCTGGCTGACCTGTTACCGTTGCATCGGTTTTTGATAAATCTGCCAACAAATCACGGTCATACATCGGCATCACAGTTTGATATTTCGTACCGTCTTTTTTGGTCACGTTAATCGTTTCGCTGTTGCTCGTCATATCTACATCTTTTAACGTATTCGTACGAATATCATTTAAGAAAGTCGAATATGCCACCGAATTATTGGCATTGTTGCCAAAGTTTGAATTGAAACCTTCAAAGGCAGTCATCAATACTATCGCAACCACTACCCAAAGGATGATATTTTTCACAAAATCGTTCAAGATTAAGCCCCTACACTAGAAATAACTAGAAAAATAAAAAATGAAGATTAGCCTTTATAGCCCGTTGCCACAATATAAACTTCTCGTGAACGATCACGCGAAGCCTCTGGTTTACGGACTTTTACGGTGCTAAACATCGCTCGAATTTCACGCAAATACTCGTCAAAACCTTCACCTTGGAATACTTTGACCACAAAACTGCCTTTGGGTGCCAACACTTGACGGCACATATCTAACGCTAATTCCACCAAATACATTGCACGTGGAATATCCACCGATGGCATTCCACTAAAATTCGGTGCCATATCCGACATTACTACATCAACCATATCATCGCCGACACGTTCTAATAAGGCATTAAGTACACTCTCCTCACGAAAATCTCCTTGTAAGAAATCTACCCCAACAATTGGATTCATATCTAAAATATCACAGGCAATAATACGCCCTTTTTCGCCAATTTGAGTGACTGCATATTGAGACCATCCACCTGGTGCTGCACCTAAATCTACGACTGTCATTCCAGGCTTAAACAAGCGGTCAGTTTTTTGAATTTCATCTAATTTGAAATACGCCCGAGAGCGTAGTTTCTGCTTATGTGCCTTCTGCACGAATTGATCTTTAAAGTGCTCCGCCAACCAACGTGACGAGCTAGCACTACGTTTTCTTCCCATTCTGCCTTATTCTCTATAAAACGTTGTCTGTTAATTTGTTAGTGTACCATAATAAGGACTATTTATCGCTATTCAAGTAAATAAGTTGATTTCTTTAATAGTTTTTACATTCTTTAAATAATTTTTCTACACATTTTACCTAAGCATTTGAGAACCAGCAAACGATTGCTTAATTCTGCATTTTTATGATTTACAGGAACAGAAAAGCCCTGTATAATTCGCCCGCAATAATTTCTGGCACAATTTTTATTTTATTAAGGAACTATTGCAAATGTCTTTACGAATCAAACAAGAAGCCCTTACTTTTGACGATGTTCTACTCGTCCCCGCACACTCTACCGTACTTCCAAACACTGCCAACCTTTCCACTCAACTCACTAAAGAAATTCGCTTAAATATCCCTATGCTTTCTGCGGCGATGGATACCGTAACGGAAACCAAATTGGCAATCTCTTTAGCACAAGAAGGCGGTATCGGTTTTATCCACAAAAATATGACCATTGAACGCCAAGCAGATCGCGTGCGTAAAGTGAAAAAATTTGAGAGCGGTATCGTGTCTGAACCTGTCACCGTTTCACCTGATTTATCCCTTGCAGAATTAGCAGAACTGGTAAAGAAAAACGGCTTCGCGGGCTATCCTGTTGTAGATGGCGAAAATAACTTAATCGGTATCATCACTGGGCGTGACACTCGTTTCGTAAAAGATTTACATCAAACCGTTTCGCAAGTAATGACAAAAAAAGACCGCTTAGTAACGGTAAAAGAAGGGGCAACTCGCGAAGAAATCTTAGCATTAATGCACCAACATCGTGTTGAAAAAGTATTGATGGTCAATGACAGCTTTAAACTGAAAGGAATGATTACCGTTAAAGACTTCCAAAAAGCAGAACAAAAACCAAATGCGTGTAAAGATGAATTTGGTCGTTTACGTGTCGGGGCGGCTGTAGGTGCTGGCTCAGGTAACGAAGAACGTATCGACGCATTAGTAAAAGCGGGCGTAGATGTATTGTTAATCGACTCTTCTCACGGTCACTCAGAAGGCGTATTACAACGCGTGCGTGAAACTCGAGCGAAATATCCAAACTTACCTATTGTTGCGGGTAACGTCGCAACGGCTGAAGGCGCAATCGCATTAGCTGACGCTGGAGCAAGTGCAGTGAAAGTAGGTATTGGTCCTGGTTCAATTTGTACAACTCGTATCGTAACCGGTGTAGGTGTTCCACAAATTACCGCTATCGCAGATGCAGCAGCAGCATTAAAAGATCGTGGTATTCCAGTTATCGCGGATGGCGGTATTCGTTTCTCTGGTGATATTGCAAAAGCCATCGCTGCAGGTGCAAGCTGTGTCATGGTCGGGTCAATGTTCGCAGGCACAGAAGAAGCACCAGGTGAAATCGAACTTTATCAAGGTCGTGCATTTAAATCGTACCGTGGTATGGGTTCATTAGGTGCCATGGCGAAAGGCTCTTCAGACCGTTACTTCCAATCTGATAACGCGGCAGACAAACTTGTACCAGAAGGTATCGAAGGCCGTATTCCATATAAAGGTTATTTAAAAGAAATCATCCACCAACAAATGGGTGGCTTACGTTCTTGCATGGGCTTAACTGGTTGTGCAACCATCGAAGAATTACGCACAAAAGCGGAATTCGTTCGCATCAGTGGTGCAGGTATTAAAGAAAGCCATGTTCATGACGTAACCATCACTAAAGAAGCACCAAACTATCGTATGGGCTAATCCGTAAGGTGGGCTTTAGTCCACCTTTTGTTTTATTCACACTTAATAGAAATAAAATGGAAAATTTAGAATCTATTATTGAAACTTTTAGAAAAAATTGGAAAACAACAAATGGTCGTTTCTTATCATTGAGTGGAAATCCAACTATTAAAAGTGTTGATGATGCTTATCGTGAAAGTTGTAGGAAAGCTTATTCTCCATCTGTTTTACGAGCTTTAAAATATCCTAAAAATATTTCTAATAAGGTCAAAGAAGAACTTAAGAAAGATAGTCTCAATTATTTATCTATTTGCTTAGATGAACTTTTTAACATAGATGATGTTAACTTCACTATCTTTGATAATTGGGAAAATGAAGTTGTAAATTATATTGTGAATATGTATAAAGAAAAAGGAATAAACGATTATACATATGGAAATGGTCAGAAATTAGTGAATATGGCTATTAAGTATGTTTTATCATCTGATATTATTCAATATAATCATCCAGTCTTTAAATATTGCCATATACCCGTTGATGGGATAATACAAAAAATAGCAAAGAAAAAACTCAATGTAGAATTTTTGACTAAAAATGGGAAAGAACTCAAAACATATTCTTCTTGGTCAAAAAACGATTGCAGAGATGACTTTCTAACGTATCAAGACCGAATAAGAAATGCTATTCAAAAAAAAGATGAGTATTATTCACCTTTAATTTGGGAAATTCAAAACTGGCCTCCACAATGATTCAACATTACTTACATAGTTTATAAGGTAAAAAATGACAAACATCCACAATCATAAAATCCTGATCCTCGACTTTGGTTCACAATACACTCAACTAATTGCACGTCGTGTGCGTGAAATTGGAGTATACTGCGAACTTTGGGCGTGGGACGTAACGGAAGAACAAATCCGTGAATTTAATCCAGACGGTATCATTCTTTCCGGTGGTCCTGAAAGTACCACTGAAGAAAACAGCCCGCGTGCACCTGAATATGTATTTAATGCTGGTGTACCAGTATTAGGCGTTTGCTATGGAATGCAAACTATGGCGATGCAATTAGGCGGTTTAACCGAAACATCAGACCATCGTGAATTTGGCTATGCTTCTGTAAACTTACAAGCAAACGACAGCTTATTTGCAAATTTAAACGATAATTCGACCGCTTCTGAGCCAAAAGTAGACGTTTGGATGAGCCACGGCGATAAAGTGACCCGCTTACCGAACAACTTTGTCGTAACCGGTACCACACCAACCTGCCCTATCGCAGCAATGTCGGACGAAAATCGTCGTTTCTACGGCGTACAATTCCACCCTGAAGTAACACACACTAAAAAAGGTTTAGAATTATTAACTAACTTTGTCGTGAATATCTGTGGTTGCGAAACCAAATGGACAGCAGAAAACATTATCGAAGATGCCGTTGCTCGCATTAAAGCGCAAGTGGGCGATGATGAAGTGATTTTAGGCTTATCTGGTGGTGTGGACTCTTCTGTGGTTGCATTACTTTTACACCGTGCTATCGGCAAAAACTTACACTGCGTATTCGTGGATAACGGCTTACTCCGCTTACACGAAGGCGACCAAGTAATGGAAATGTTTGGCGATAAATTTGGTTTAAACATCACTCGTGTTGATGCTGAAAGCCGTTTCTTAGGCGAACTTGCAGGCGTATCTGATCCTGAGGCGAAACGCAAAATTATCGGTAAAGTATTCGTTGATGTATTCGATGATGAATCGAAAAAACTCACTAATGTGAAATGGTTAGCACAAGGTACAATCTACCCTGATGTCATCGAATCTGCTGCAAGCAAAACCGGTAAAGCACATGTGATTAAATCACACCACAATGTAGGTGGCTTACCAGACTATATGAAACTTGGCTTAGTTGAACCATTACGTGAATTATTTAAAGATGAAGTACGTAAAATCGGTTTAGCATTAGGCTTACCAGCTGAAATGATCAACCGCCACCCATTCCCTGGCCCAGGTTTAGGCGTGCGTGTATTAGGCGAAGTGAAAAAAGAATACTGCGATTTATTACGCCGTGCAGATGCGATCTTTATCGAAGAATTACGCAATAGCGGTTGGTATGAAAAAACCAGTCAAGCCTTCAGCGTGTTCTTACCAGTGAAATCTGTAGGTGTGATGGGCGATGGGCGTAAATACGATTGGGTTATCTCACTACGTGCAGTAGAAACCATCGATTTTATGACCGCACATTGGGCACATTTGCCTTATGATTTATTAGGTAAAGTGTCTAACCGTATCATCAACGAAGTGAATGGTATTTCCCGCGTCGTGTACGACATCAGCGGAAAACCACCAGCGACTATTGAGTGGGAATAAAAAATCGCTTTTTCAGATACTTTCTAATTATTTCAATACCTCAAATAAAGCCTTGTATATCAAGGCTTTATTTATTTCATCTCATTTCTACTCTTCTCTACCCATTTCTTAATTATGACGGTATTTTAGACGGTGCTGTTTGACAAAAATTTTTCAAGATCAAGAATACCGTCAGTTTAACGACGGTATTGGAGAATAATATGCTCACCGATAGTAAAATTAAGGCGTTAAAAGCCAAAGAAAAATTATATAAGGTACAAGATCGTAATGGGCTATATGTAGCCGTATCTACAACTGGCACTATTATGTTTCGATATGATTATCGAATAAATGGCCGTAGAGAAACTCTGTCTATTGGCAGATATGGTGATGACGGTTTAACACTATCCGAGGCTAGGGAGAAATTATTAGAAGCTAGAAAACTAGTTAATAGCGGAATATCCCCCGCTGCTGAAAAACGAAAACTAAAAAATGCTATTAAAAATGCAGATCGTTTTGAAGATTTTGCAATACGCTATATTGCAGAAGCAGAATTTGCTGAAAGTACTAGAAGCCTAAGGAAAGCGACTTATCAAAGAGAGATTGCACCCTACTTCGCCAAAAAATTGATGATAGAAATTTCTTCTGAAGATATACGCAACCATTGCCAGATTATCAAAGAACGGGGATCTCCCTCTACAGCAATTTTTGTTCGGGATCTATTCAATGCTGTCTATAAATATGCAATTTCTAAAGGGTATAATTTTAAAAATCCAGCAGAACGTATTTCTAATTCATCAATAGCTACTTTTCGACCTAGAGAACGCTCATTAACCCCGAGAGAAATTCATTTATTTTTCAATGAATTAAATCAAACTGAACGATATTTTACTCTAAGAAAGGGCGTTTTATTCATCCTTTATACAATGGTTCGGAAAAGTGAATTTGTTAACGCTACATGGGATGAATTTGACTTTCAACGCAATATTTGGACTATTCCAAGTGAAAGAATGAAAGCTCGAAGAGCTCATAATGTTTATTTATCTGCTCAATCACTTGAGATTCTGACAGCCTTTAAAATTTATTGTGAGAACTCTGAATTTATTATTCCATCTCGAACAAGTCGTTTAAAGCCTATCTCATTATCTTCACTAAACCGAGTGATCACTGAAACCGTTGAATTGATGAATAAAAAAGCATTCATATAGATCCTTTTACTGTTCATGATCTACGCCGTACAGCATCAACATTACTAAATGAAAAAGGCTTTAATACTGATTGGATTGAAAAAGCACTCGCACATGAACAGCAAGGTGTTAGAGCTGTTTATAATAAAGCCGAATATGCAGAACAACGTCGAGATATGATGCAGAAATGGGCTGATATGGTCGATACCTGGATTAGAGGCGAGGATTTATAATTTAGGTGGGGAAACCCATCTATTTTTGCTTTCTTATTCTTAATATTTATTTTCTCATTAACTATTCACCCTATTCACTTTGCAGTAATAACACATCATTTACTCAACATAACCCTTCGACAGACTATTCATCGTCTTCACTAACATTTTTCCATTTCTAATTATCGCTAGTTGTTTCAACTTATTTACTATTTAAAATCATATGGTTAACCTTATTTTCTTTTAGAAAGAGATAGCTATAATAAATAAAAAAGTTAGTCTAATTCTATGAGCGAACAGCATAAACGAACCAAGCAAATCATTATCCGAGTAAGCGAAGATGAATACCATCAACTGTTAGAAAACTGTCTTTACCCTCGACTTGCTACTTGGATCCGTGAAACATGTCTTAGGAAAAAATTAGTAAAAAACCTACTCACTACACAGATAAAAATTTACTTGCTTGGCTTGGGCGTTTGAATGGAAATCTTAATCAAATTGCTAAATACATTAACGTTCAGAATAAAGCTAAAAATCAGATCGATGTGCTAAAAATCATAGCTAAATTAGCTCTTATTCGTGCTAGCTTAGATCAGTTATTAGAAATTCAATATGCTGATAAAAATATTCAAAAATAAAGGGAAAGGCAGTGCAAAAGCAAGTATTGATTATTTGCTAGATAAAGATAGAAATCGGGAATTAGCAACAGTACTAAAGGGTAACCCTGAACTATCTTTGGAATTAGCTCAAAGTTTAGCATTTTCAAATAAATATACAGTAGGTTGCCTATCTTTTGAAGAAGCCGACTTACCTAAGAAAAGTAAATTAGAGTTAATGGAAAAATTTGAAGAAATGATCTTTGCAGGGCTTACTAGCGAACAATTTAACATCAGCTGGATTGAGCATAGAGATAAAGGGCGTTTAGAACTCAATTTCTTTATTCCCAATGTTGAATTAACTACTGGCAAACGCTACCAACCCTATTTTCATCGTAATGATAAACACTTATTTGATAGTTGGATGCAGTTACAAAATTACCAATATCAGCTTAGCGATCCGCACGATCCAACAAAAAGGCAACTTTGTAAGTTTGAATTTAGTGCAGATATGCAACAATCCAAAATTAAGGAGAATCTAACCGCACTTATCGCCAATGGCATTGCTCAACAACATATTTCATCTCGAGAAGATATTACTGAATTACTGAAACAAAGTGGCTTTAAGATTGAACGAACGACAGAAAAATCTATTTCAATAAGTCATCCAGCCCTAAAGAAAAATATCCGTTTGTCAGGAGCGATCTATGAACATAGAGAATTTAACGGCGAATTTGCAGAAGAATTTAGGCGAGAAACAGCGATATATCAATCAAGAACTGGAGAACGAATTAAACAAGCACAAACAACATTTGAGCAATTATTTCAACGAAGAGCTGAATTTAATCAGCAAAAATATACAGAAATTAAACCGCTTGTTAATTCACCCAATCCTGATTATCAGCATAATTTGTCTAATGTTACCGACTATCCTGATCGTTACACTATTTTATCTGAACCGCAAGATAGACAAGGCTCAAACAGATTTACAGAACCACAATCTGATATACAGCCGATTACAAGCCAAAGATCTTGCAAAATTGAATTTATTCGAGAACAAATCAATTCTGCAGCTGAAAATTCCGCAAGAACAAGGGAGAATCTTTCAAAGTCAAAATGGCAATTACATTTTAGAGATCTACAAAGAATAGGAATTGAGTATGCTCAACGAATTCAGCAACGCATTGAGCGATTATTTAACAGAGTTAGAACAGAATTTGCATATTTTACTGACCGAAAACGAGCAACTACGATTTCTGAACAACGAATTAAACAATCAGAACGAACAATTTGTGCAGCTCAACAACTCATTACAAACACAAATAAAACAATTGCACGAACTTTTGCACAACGACAAATAGTACAAAAGCCGAACTGCAAAATCAGAATATAGGAGTACAAAATGAGTAATTTTATTGAATTTATCGAAGGTGAAGAAGGCGTCGATATTGGTGATGAACGTGTTATAGATTATGAAGAAGCCGTAGATTGAGGGTTAGAGCCTGAAAGCTATAAAAGAAATATCCCTGTTGGCTTTCATACTGTTAAGCTCATTTTTAAAACTTGGGAAAAAAATGTGCTTTAAATTGCTTTTTTAAAGATATAAAAACAGAAAAGAAATATCGAATAACCTTATTCACATCGCCGAAAAATCCTCACCGCTACACGGCAAGGGACAATTTGATAGATTTTTCTGAAAGTGGAAACCTTGAAAATATCTATCAAATTGAAGTAAAGCATAGCCCAAAAGGTTATCCAATTATGCTATCGGCAAGTTTATTAAAGGCAGAACCTTGCATTACATACCCACGTAAAACCTTTCAATAAAACTACGAGTTTTAGCAACTAAGCTATTAAATAGGCTTTCACGCTGGAATAAACCAACTTTAAAGTTTGGTAGCTCTTTCATTTCGTCTTGGCGAGGTAAACGTTTAGTATGTTGGTAATTTTCTAATAAAGCTCTAACATTAGTTTTATTTAAGTTTTCTGCTTCACAAAATTCATTGTAAGCTCGTTCACGCTCAGCATCCCAATAAGTTTGAAATGCTTCATTCACATTTGTTTTTTCATCAAAATGCGGCATGTTTTGATCAATAAATTTGGCAATTAGATCTTGCTTATTTTGTAGCGTGATTTCAGTTGCTAATAAATCGTAAACTTGAGCTTCATATTGTTTACGTTGCTCAAAATTTTTGGTTTTTGTAGCTCGTTGTAATAAACCTAAAATATAACCCACATTGATTTTATCCGAATGCAGTAATTCCAGCTGGAAATCCACATCATTTAGCACTGATACTTTTTGCTTTTTGACGTATTTATCCACTTTTCGGCGCAAATCAATGTATTTTGATGCAAAATTCGCATAATCTAACTTATTTAGAAAAGTTTCATCCTGATTATACTCACTAAATGTTAAAAGTTGAGTATTCAAACGCATAACTAAACGAAATGCCTTGATAAACTCAAGTTCATCTTCTTCGGTCAATAATTCATCTACACTTTCATACGTTGGCGTAATCTTGAGTAATGCTTCTACCGCTTGATTATATTCAGTTTTAATTTCATCAAACTCTGGCACAAGTACTATTGACTTAGCATCTTTATTAGAAAATAGCGATAATGCATCATCAATTGCTTGTTTTAAGTTACGGAAGCAAACTATATTACCAAATGGTTTTTTGTCGTTATACAAACGATTAGTGCGTGAAAATGCTTGAATTAAGCCATGATATTTTAAATTTTTATCTACAAATAACGTGTTAAGTGTAGGAGCATCAAAACCCGTTAGAAACATATTCACTACGAGCAATAAATCAATCTCTTTATTTTTAACTCTCTGCCCAATATCTCGGTAATAATCATAAAAACGCTCGCCTGAGTTAAAATTAGTGTTAAAAGTGCGGTTATATTTTTCAATATAATTATCGAGATGATCACGACTAGAAACATTAATTTGAACCGGCAAATCCGTACTTTCCTCACCGATTAAACCACTACCATCAGAAACAGCTTCATTTGCAGCATAACTAAAAATTGTAGCAATTTTCAAATCTGCAAAATGTTCGCCATTTTGAGTGGCCCGCTCTGCTTTTTCAAATTGAGCAATAAATCAACTTCATTTTTAATCGTAACCGTCTTATAGCCAGAGCTTGAAAGCTGAGCGATTAAAGCTTGTTCTAGTTGTTGTTCGGATTGATTCATTATTTTTCTATTCTAGAGCTTTACTTTTTCATTGCCTGTAAAATGTCAGATAGTGGCATCGTCGGTCCATTTTCATTAGCTAATAAACCCGTTTCAGTACGGCTAAACAAGGATTGTAATACTATATCTCTTGATTTTTCATCTATACCTTTTTCATTAATCAAGGACAAATATACATATGTTAACTGCTCTCTCTCTTGAGCATCTCTCATAAGATGCAATGCACTAAACGCTAATTTAGCGATCAATCTAACAAGATAAGTGTAAATTGCCAGTATAAAAACAACAATCCCCATTCTCGGAATGTTATAGGTTATATTGGCATTTGGATCTGACGAAAACCATGTATCCATAAACTCTTTGCCACAAATAAATAACAGAAAAATTGGGACTATAATAAACAATAAAGTCAATCCTTCGAACCATCTAGCCTGATTTCTAAAAGCTTTAGCTGAGGTACGCCAGTATTCAGCCGGCTTGGATAGTCGTAACTTATCTGCATAAGTTTTTTCCAGGATTTCGGCTTTAGCCTGTGTTACTTTTAATGTATTATCGCATTCTGTTAATATGCTCTTTGAGCTTTCATCGCAGTTTACTTTACAATTTTCAACATAATCTAATTTTTCTTGAAATTCTTTTGATGCTCCATCCTTCCATGATTCATATTCGGATTTAATATTAGATATTTCCTCTTCTAATAGATCTTTTCTGCTACCAAATTCAGTAGCAATTTTATCAAGCCTATTGCATCCAAACTCTTCCTTATTTACAGCCTTAACAGCCTCTATCAAACCATTAAAATTATTATAATTTAAATGTTCAATGCTAATTTTATTATCTAGAATATAGCTCAGAAATACATCTCCAGCTACATCTCCATACTGAGTTACACAACGGCAAAACTCTAGTGTAAAGAAATGCTTACTATACAACCACACAAGAGAAATTTTCCGCTCACCACTCAATAAATTTTTTAAGAGGTCGGAAAATCCATCTGACTTCCCTTTATTATATGCATCGATGAGAAAATTATCTTTTCCAAGGGTTTCATTTTTTGTTTTATTAACATCATCAAGATAAATTAAATTATTATTTATATTGTTTTTTATAGAAAAATAATCATCACTCTTATTTTTATCCAAATTATAAAACTCTTTACTTAACCACCAAAATTCTTTAGATAATAATTTTTTCATATCTAAGTTAGATAATAATTTATAATATTTACTTTCATGCGCAATATTATATTGAGCAGATATATTTCGCCAAAAGTCAATTTCTTCTTGCAAAAAAGACAGGAATTTATCAGTTTCGGAAAATGAAAACTCTTTTCCTGTATAATCTATTAAAGTAATCTTTTTTTCTTCCATAACCACATTCCCCCTAAGATTACACAAACATCTGTTGTAACAATCCTTTCTTCCACTCTTTAGCTAGATTTAATTGAGAAGATAGATTTTCAATTTTACATTCTAATTTAGTAATGAAATCAGCAATCTTTGCCTGCTCATTTAAACATGGCAATAATATCGGCATTTCTGTCAATACTGACAAAACAATGTATGGTGTATTACCTTCATTTTTTCCAATATTGATACGCTCTTTTAAAAAATGCTCTAAAAAAAACTTTACATAAATAATATTTTCTGTCCATTTTTCTAAAACATATGTTCTTTGATATGCATTAAATTTGCCATTATAATAGTGGATATACCCTACATTGGCACCGTTATCTGAAATCAATAATGCTTCTGAATCAAATGCAAAATTATCGATATGATAAAATTCTTTAGCACAGGTATAAAATCTATATTTTCCATTTTCGACCATCGCATTAGCATCAAGCTTCCCTGTTGTTATACAGCAAAGTTTTCCTAATTTCTTTTCTTCCCACTCTCCAAACTCTCCAAACTCTCCAAACTCTCCAAACTCTCCAAACTCTCCACCATTATCATCTTTAAATCTAATTTCTTGGTTAAAGATTTTTTGCATTACACCTTTTTTATATTGAATCATTAACTGATGTTGCTCATTTAGCTGAGAGATCTTTTCATCCACTGCAGTGAGAAAGTTTGCGATTTTTGTTTGTTCATCTAGAGTAGGAATAGAAATCTCTAATGGTTTTAGAACCTGCAAATTTATATTTTTCTGTGCATTTTGAGTGGCTTGAGAGTCCAAAGTCTTTTTCTTCAAATCTAATATATTCTTTAGAAAATATACATTTGAAAGATTTTCTCTAACTAAAATACCAACAATACTATCTGGGCAAGCAATAGAAAATTTAGTTATGGCAGGATCTCCAATATTTGCAGCAATAGTAATAAGTATAGTATTAGGAGGAAATAATTTACTTACAGTTAACCCTAATTCATTTAATGTTTGTGAATATTTTTCAAAAAAAATATCACTATTACTAATATCACCAGTTTGAACAAATGGGATATTTCCATTAAAGTATTTTGGATCATTACGAGGCCTAGCCGAAAATTTACCTCTTTCAACCTGGGCAACCTCTTCCAAAACTATATTTTTCCACTCTTGATTAAACTCTTTAAACCTTAACTTTGGTACTGCCATTATTTACTTCCTTCAAAAGGTGAAACAATACCTAACTCAGCACAATATCCTGCAATCACTTTGTCAGTTTGTTTAGCTTCTAATGAAAGAGCGGCCAATTTTTCAGAAATTTTTACAAGATCGATTTCTTCTTCCGCTTCAAAGGTGTCAACATAACGTGGGATATTTAGGTTAAAATCATTTTCTTCAATTTGACTGAATGGCACTACTTCCGCATATTTTGCAATGCTTTCACGTTTTTCAACCGCTTGCATAATTTTATCAATATGCTCCGGCAACAACACATTTTGTGTTTTTTGTTTTTCAAAGTCATTGCTAGCATCAATAAACAAAATATCATCACGCTTACGATTCTTCTTCAACACTAATACACAAGTTGGAATGCTCGTACCATAAAAAACGTTAGCTGGTAGTCCGATAATAGTGTCAATTGCATTTAAATTTTCAATTAGATATTGACGAATCACGCCCTCACTCGAACCTCTAAACAATACTCCATGAGGTAACACAACAGCCATAGTGCCATGCTCTTCTAATTGGTAATACATATGCTGCACAAATGCCATATCTGCTTTAGTTTTTGGTGCCAGCTTGCCATAACCTGTAAATCGAGGATCTTGTAAAAAATTAGGATCTGCTGACCAATTCGCTGAAAAAGGAGGGTTTGCTACAACGGCTTCGAAACGGTGTTCTAAATGTTGTGGACGAGTAAGCGTATCTTCTTGCTTAATATCAAAAGTAGCAAAATGAACATCATGCAAAATCATATTCATTCGAGCAAGGTTATACGTTGTGCGATTCATCTCTTGCCCAAAAATGCGATCAACATTTTTTACCTGGCGTTTAACTCTCAATAAAAGAGAGCCAGAACCGCAAGTCGGATCGTAAACTGATTTCAAACGGTCTTTACCGAGCGTAACCAAACGAGCCAATAAGGTAGAGACAGGCTGTGGCGTATAAAACTCCCCTGCTTTTTTACCTGCGCCACTCGCAAATTGTGCAATTAAATACTCATAAGCATCTCCTAGCACATCTTTTTCAGTATTAGTTAAATCAAAATCAATACCATCCAAATGGTTCAATACTTTGACAACTAATTCATTACGGTCATTTGCTGAATTTCCAAGTTTGCTAGAATTCAAATCCAAATCTTCGAATAATTTTGCAAAATCCTCTTCAGAATCTGTACCAAGTGTACTTCGTTCAATTGCTTTTAACGTTTTATCAAGGTCATCCAAAATAAATGAGCCTTGTTTACCTCATTCAGAAATAGTATGAAAAAGCTGGTTAGGAGTAAGTGAAAAGCCAACTTCGGCAATTGAATTTTTAGCAATTTCTGCAATATAGCGTTGATGCTCAGGATTGTTATCATCAAGCTCGGTGAAGCTGATACCTTCTCCATCAAGTAATTCATTAGCAAATTTCACCGCTTTGTCGGACAGGTATTTATAGAAAATGAAGCCGAGAATGTAATCACGAAACTCATCAGCTCCCATTTTGCCACGTAATTCGTTAGCGATATTCCAAAGTTGTTTGTGTAGTATTTGCTGGTCTGTCATAAATATTTGATAATGAATAAAGTTATGGGGAATTATAATCCGCGTAGCACTGAAATAAAAGGGTCAAGGGATATTCCCTTGCAAGTCCACAGCGATATCGCCGTGTGTACTTGCCCTTTGTCCCCCGTTTAGTCTTAAAATTGAGGAGCTAACTATGAGAGTCCCATATGAATATACCAGTACCAGACTAATAAACCAATTACATGCAAAGCATTATTAAAACCCTACTCACTAATTGATTGTGATGATTTTTCAAACTGGGGAAAACTTGGCTTGATTGTAACAATAGCTCTCTATATTCTTTCCCCAATTATTATTTTAACAATACGTTACCAACATAATGCCTTCATAACACATGAAACAGTGTTACTTCTTATCTTTGCTTTGATTGTAAATGTTTGGCTCTTAAGATGTGCAGTTGATTATTTTCTCAAGCTATATAGGCAAAATTTAGAAAATGCATTTAAGAATATGCCATCACCTTTAAAACTATTCAGAGTTATCAAAGGACTATTAAAATTTGCAAAAGAAAAAGGGGTTTCACAGGGTGAGCTCTGTTCATATTTATATGAAGAAGTTGCTAGTGAAGTAAAATGCAAAAAAACTACTATAGAAAAATGGTTTGCCATAGCAAATAAAATCAATAAGTTATAATTTCCCAAAAGTTAAAATTAAGCATTTGAAAAGACTTTTTGAATACTTCCACATAGGATTTCCTGCTGTAACAAGTCGTTACAAGTTAGTTCAACTTACTGCAGGTAATTATTATGGAACAAATCATTCAACCTACTGATAAATTTATTCGTAAATCTGAAGTATCAAAGCTGACAGGTTTATCTAGTACTTCTATTTGGCGATTATCTAAAACGGGAGATTTTCCTCAATCCATTAAGATTGGGGGATATTCTGTTCGATACTCTTTAAATGAAGTTCTAGCCTGGATTGAATCAAAAAAATCTACAAGGGGGTAATATGAGTATTCAAAAAGCCCCTTTTTATGAATACCAACTGAAAGATCCCTTTGATGAAACTTTTATTTTAGCAGGCACGCTAGCATGGAATAAGCTCTACCATGAAATGCTTTCTGATTGTCTATCTTTAGATAAAACCAAAAAATTTATCATTTTAGGTGATGAGCAACTAGAAAAACTGCCAAATTTACGGATTGTGCGGCAAGAAAAACGAGCAGCTAAAGTGATCCAACTTGGTGAGTTAAGCAATATTCACATTTCATTGATTTGCCAAAGTATTGCGACCCTTTCTGATGTTTCAACATTGGTTCTATTGGATGATACTCTATCTATCAAAGAAAATTTAAGTGATTATCTTAAACGTATTCGTGATGGTCAGACTATTCAATTTGCAGAAATTGAGGCCTCAGTAAAATTTAATGAAGCTGATGTTCCAAAACTCTTTCTAGAACATTCAAAGGAGCACTACTCTTATAACAAAGAAACCAAACAATTTTATTGTTATGAACAAGCTATTTGGAAACCTATTGACGAATATCAATTAACCTCTAGGTTAATTTCCTTTCTTAAAACAGTTAAAGCCAAATACACTAAAAAACAGCTAGATAATTATCTTAGCTTATTAAGATACGATGTTCCTCTTATGCAAACATCCAAGCGTGATTTAATCGGTTTTTCGGATATAGTCATTGACCGGGTAACTGGTGAAATATTGGAGCATAGTCCTGATAATTGGCTTTTTTCTGTTCTTCCCTTT
Organism: Haemophilus parahaemolyticus; assembly: GCF_002015035.1. GTDB lineage: Bacteria > Pseudomonadota > Gammaproteobacteria > Enterobacterales > Pasteurellaceae > Haemophilus_A > Haemophilus_A parahaemolyticus. The sequence continues at coordinate 592,341 of NZ_MUXY01000001.1, forward strand.
CCTTATCAAAATAAACAGCAAGAAAGCCCCTATTTTAATAGATGGCTAAACTTTACTTGTGATAACAATGAGAATAAAAAATCTGTTTTACTCGCCTTGTTGTATATGGTTCTGAGTAATCGCTACGACTGGCAGCTCTTTATTGAAATTACAGGGGAAGGTGCAACAGGAAAATCAGTATTAACCGATATTTGCATGCAGATGGTTGGCTTAGATAATGTCATTTCTCTGAATCTTAACAATCTTGATAATCCCAAAGAACGTTACCCTATAAAAGATAAATTACTGATTATTTGTCCCGATCAACCTAGTTACAAAATAATAGGTTCTGGGCTAAAAGCTATTACAGGGGGAGACCTTATTCGGGTCGAACCCATTTTCTGGAGTTTGCTCACAGCTGTTCGCCCTGCAGAAGTGGTTAGCGTAGAATGGAGTGAAATTGATTGGGAAAATTGTGTTTGGCATATTCCCAAAGAGAAAATGAAAGGCAGACAAAATGAGAAGAAACCGCATACTGTTCCGCTTTGTAAACAGGCGATTTGGGTATTAGAAGAAATGAAAAAATGGAATGGTACTTATCCGTTCGTTTTTGCTCACAGCTTACGCCCAGATAAAGAACCTATGAGCAGTGAAACGGTTAATAATGCGTTAAAGCGGAACGGTTATCACGGCATTTTGACTTCACACGGAATAAGATCGATAATCCGAACCTACTTAGCCGACATTGGCATTGAGCGAAATACAGCTGAAAAAGTCCTTGCTCATAAAATTGATGATTCACTTGAGGCCACTTACAACCGCCACGATTACCTCAAACAACGCATTCCTGTAATGCAGAGATGGGGAGACTATCTTGAACAATGCGGACTTACTCACGATAAAATCACACACACTAAAGCACATACTATTCTTGATTGTTTAAATGCTTTTCCGTGAGTTCTCAAGAACTTATAAAATAAACAAAGTTATTGATTTATATAGAGTTTTAGGCTTTTAAGATGTTCTGTGAGTTTGAATAATGGAGGCGTGTACCGGAGTCGAACCGATCTACATGGATTTGCAATCCAGTGCATAACCGCTTTGCTAACACGCCATAAGATATGAAATATGGAGCGGGAAACGAGGCTCGAACTCGCGACCCCGACCTTGGCAAGGTCGTGCTCTACCAACTGAGCTATTCCCGCATTTGAGGTGTTGTGCTTAATAACGAGGTGCATTTTACGGATTATGAACTTCTTGTCAATGATAAAAATAAAATATTTCACTAACAGCATAAAAAAAGACCTTTTTGTGCGTTTTTTATAACTTTTGAAGCAATTTCGGCTTCAAGTCACCGCCTTTTAAAAAATTATTAAATTATATTTAATAAAATGATTGCTCTCTAAATTAACTTCCTGTAAGCTTAAAAAAATATAAGTATAGCTTATGCTTATTAGATAAATACATTTGTAAGTAAATATCTATAAAGAGAGGTGCAACACTCAGGCAGATTAATTCTAGGCAACTAGGGCCGTTTGACGATTAATTGATGGGAGTGCTTGCCGAGGTGTGAATTCACTAGACTGGAATGAACATCGGCTAGGTCAGGTTGAATCCTACTAGCTGTCATTTAAATCTCGTTTAAAGCGATTTTAAATGGAGTGCTCTGAGGAATGGCTCGCCCACAAATCTACTCAATTTCCTTTCGAATCACTAAAATCACAACATCATCCCTTAATAATAGGAAATTTTTATTATGTCTAAACTTTCTGTAGCTAAATTTGGTGGTACAAGTGTCGCTAATTTCGAAGCGATGTCATTATGTGCAAATATTGTAACTCAAGATCCAAACACTCGAGTGGTAGTATTATCTGCCTCTGCAGGTGTAACCAACTATTTAGTTGAGCTCGCAAACGGTTGCGAGAAGGAACGTCGCGATGAAATCATCGAAACTGTTCGCACAATTCAATATAACATTATCGAAAAATTACAACATCAATCAGAAATTTCAGCTCAAATTGATAAATTATTAGCTCGCATTGAAGCTCTTGCCGAATCAGCAAGCCTTGCTACTTCAACTGCACTTGCGGATGAACTCATCTCTCACGGCGAGATGATGTCTACTAAAATCTTCACTCAATTATGTGCAGAACGTAACTATCCTGCTGTTTGGGTCGATGTGCGTGAAATCGTGGCGACGAACAGCCACTATGGTAAAGCAGCACCAAACGATGAAAAAACCAAATTACAATCTGATACAATTTTAAAACCGCTTATTGCAGAAGGTAAAGTAGCAATTACACAAGGCTTTATCGGTCGTGATGCCGAAGGTAAAACTACTACATTAGGTCGTGGTGGCTCAGACTACTCTGCTGCACTTTTAGCAGAGGTATTAAACGCAGATGATGTGTTAATCTGGACTGACGTACCAGGCATCTACACTACAGATCCTCGCGTTGAACCAAATGCAAAACGTATCGATACAATGGCATTTAACGAAGCGGCTGAAATGGCAACCTTTGGTGCGAAAGTACTTCATCCTGCAACCTTATTACCTGCTGTGCGTAGTAATATCCCGGTATTCGTTGGTTCAAGCAAAGCACCAGAACAGGGCGGTACTTGGGTAACGCGTGATCCACAACCTCGTCCAACTTTCCGTGCAATTGCTTTACGTCGTAATCAAACCTTGCTCACACTTTCAAGCCTTTCAATGCTTCACGCTAAAGGTTTCTTAGCAAATGTGTTCGCAATTTTAGCAAAACACAACATTTCTGTAGATGTGATTACCACATCAGAAGTAAGCATCGCATTAACATTAGATAAAACAGGTTCAGCTTCAACAGGAGCAGAAATGCTTTCTCAAGATTTATTAGATGAATTAAGAGAACTCTGCCACGTTCATGTAGAAAACGATCTCGCTTTAGTCGCCATTATTGGTAATAATCTACACACCCAAGCTGGTGTGGCAAAACAGTTATTCCACCAATTAGAAGGTTTTAACATCCGATTAATCAGCTATGGTGCAAGCACAAATAACGTTTGCACCCTTGTGAAAAATGATGAAGCAGATAATGTTGTACGTGCATTACACGCTGGAGTTTTCTAATCTTTTTTAGAGAGTTAAGAAAATGAGATAGACTAGATATTAGTCTATCTCATTTATTTTTATCTCACTTCTTTTCCTTTTTCTAAAGTTTCAGGCTGCCTATCTAGTATATAATCCAATACCATGCCCGCTCGTGCAAAAAACTCTCTTATTCGCACTTTAAAATGTCCTTCTGGATATTTTGCGACAAAACAAACCGAATCAATATTTCTTGTTTTCGCTATAAACATCGCTCGTTCACAATGAAAACGCTGACTAACCACTACAAATGGTGGTAATCGAAATACTTTATCAGCTCGAATAACCGAATCTAAGGTGCGATAACCTGCAAAATCTTGCTGAATTTGCACCGCTTGCACTCCCTGTCTTAGGAGATCATTCGCCATTACCCGTGGTTCATTATAGTAAGGTGTTTTGTTATCGCCACTAACCCAAAGTTGTTGTACTTTTCCTTGTTTAATCAAGTCTCGTGCAGTTTCAATCCGGTATTTATAATAGAGATTGGGTGCACCTGTAGTGTAATATTTCGCAGTGCCAAGCACCACTGCTGTCCGATAATTAGGTAGTTTATTGATGTCAGTATAAATACGATCTCGCACCCAATAGCTTGTTGTAATATCAATTACGATCAGCAAAAAACTCAGTGCAATAAGCATCCAAAACCCATATTTTAAGGTAACCCAAAATGTTTTTTGAACAAGATCTAAACGAGCTCTAATGATGTTATTTTGGAATAGGTTAAACATAATCAATCACAATTTATAATGGCTTAAACCGATTTTATTGAACTCACTTTAAAATAACAAGTTATAGATTAGCTTTCTAGACGTTTAGATGGCTAAAATTTCTTGACAAACTACCCTGCTATCGCTACCTTACGCATATTTCATCTCGCAAGCGGTAAAATTCTGCTTTATTTTGCAAATCAAGGTTATATGGCACAAAGTATCACATTATTTGAGGATAAACCTCTCTCATTGGCACTCGGGGGCGAGCTTTCGCCTGTTCAGGTGGCATACCAAACCTATGGCACATTAAACGCAGAAAAAAACAATGCAATACTACTCTGCCACGCACTCACAGGCGATGCAGAGCCTGCACTTTCTGGTATGGATAAAGGCTGGTGGCAAGATTTTATCGGCCCAAATCTTGCATTTGATACCAATAAATACTTTTTTATTTGCTCAAATGTTCTCGGTGGCTGTAAAGGCACAACAGGGCCCTCTTCACTCCATCCGAGCACTGGGAAACCTTACGGCAGCCAATTTCCTCTCATCTTGGTGCAAGATATTGTAAAAGTTCAAAAAGCCTTGATTGATGCATTAGGTATTTCCCACTTGCACGCAGTTATCGGTGGCTCTTTCGGTGGTATGCAAGCCACCCAATGGGCGATTGATTACCCTGATTTTATTGATAATGTTATCAATCTTTGCTCTTCGCTTTCAATGAGTGCCGAAGCTATTGGTTTTAACCACGTGATGCGTCAAGCAATCATTAACGATCCACATTATAATAACGGTGATTATTACGATGGTATAGCCCCCGACAATGGCTTAAAAATTGCTCGAATGTTAGGAATGCTAACCTATCGAACCGATATACAGCTCGCCAAAGCATTTGGACGTGAAACCAAGCAAAATGGGCAATTCTGGGGCGATCATTTTCAAGTAGAATCCTACTTAAGCTATCAAGGTGTGAAATTCTTAGATCGTTTTGATGCCAACAGCTACTTACATTTATTACGTGCATTAGATCTTTATGATCCTGCATTTAATTATCCAAATTTAAATACCGCTTTAGCTAAAATTAAAGCAAATTATACCTTAATTGCGATTACTAGCGATCAGCTTTTCAAATTGCGAGATGTACAAAAAAGCCGCCAGCAATTACAAGATGCAGGAGTAAATTTAAACTATCATGAGCTTAACTCAAACTTTGGGCACGACTCATTCTTGGTTGATTATGCTTTTTTTGAGCCATTGATTAAGCAAGCACTGAATGGGTAAACAACACGTCAATTATGTAAAGAAATCGTTTTCCTATCACTAAAATCGGAAATTTTCGCTATAATAGAGCGTTAATTTTTATTTTTAGAGACAAATATTATGGCAACAATTAAAGATGTAGCGAAATATGCAGGGGTTTCAACAACTACTGTTTCACACGTCATCAACAAAACCCGTTTTGTCGCAGAGGATACCACCAAAGCGGTGTGGGATGCAGTACAAGCCCTTAATTATTCCCCAAGTGCCGTAGCACGTAGTTTAAAAGTGAACACGACCAAATCTATCGGAATGATTATTACCACAAGCGAAGCCCCATTCTTCGCAGAAATTGTGCTCGCAGTGGAAGAGCATTGTTACCGCCAAGGCTACTCGCTTTTTTTGTGCAACACGCAGAATAACCCAGAAAAAATCCAAAACCACTTGGATATGTTGATCAAAAAACGCGTAGATGGCATTTTGGTTATGTGTTCAGAATATACCGAAAAATCACTTGCACTATTTAATGGCACAAACGTACCAATGGTAGTAATGGATTGGGGTACGCATGATGGCAAAAGCGACCGAATCTTAGATAATAGCTTCGAAGGCGGTTATTTGGCGACTCAGCATTTAATTGAAAACGGTCATAAAAAAATTGGCGTAATTGCAGGAAATTTAGAAAAAACGACCGCTAGAACCCGCTTTGAAGGTTTCTTAAAAGCGATGAATGATGCGGGTTTGCCTATTGAAGACAAATGGATTGTCGAGGGCGATTTTGAACCAGAAGATGGCTATGAATGTATGAATAATCTGTTCCGCTTAGAAGAATTGCCCACTGCGATTTTCTGTTTTAATGATGTGATGGCGTTGGGGGCAATTTCAGCAATTACCGAACGAGGACTTTCTGTACCTAATGATATTTCCATTATCGGCTACGATAATATTCACAACTCACGTTTTTACGCCCCACCATTAACCACTGTGCACCAATCAAAATCAAGATTAGGCACAAAGGCGTTGGATCTGTTATTAGAGCGAATTAAGAAAGAAGAAACGGCAGCTTTACCACAAACACTTGAGTTTCACCCTGAGTTAGTGAAACGTCATTCAGTCAAAAACATAAATAGATAAGGAAAGGTAATGGAATTTTTAATTAGCTTTTTTAGTAGTTACGGTTATTGGGCAGTTTTCCTCGTGTTAATCGCCTGCGGATTTGGCGTGCCAATTCCTGAAGATATTACCCTTGTTTCAGGCGGGGTTATTTCTGGTTTAGGCTACACCAACGTACATTGGATGTTAGTCGTCAGTATGCTTGGTGTATTGATTGGCGATAGCACAATGTATTGGCTTGGTCGCATCTACGGAGAAAAAATCCGCCATTTTCCACTTATTCGTAACATTATTACCGAAGATCGCTACAAAATGGTGCAAGAACGCTTTGAAAAACAGGGCAACCGCCTCTTATTCTTAGCCCGTTTTTTACCTGGTTTACGTGCAGTGGTTTATTTAGTTTCAGGCATTACTCGCCGCATTAGCTTTACCCGCTTTGTGTTAGTGGATTTCTGTGCGGCAATTATTTCCGTACCTGTTTGGGTGTATTTAGGTGATTACGGTGCTCAACAATTAGACTGGTTAAAAGAACAAGTAGAACACGGTCAACACACCATTTTTGCTGTGCTTGGTTTAGTGGCTATTTATTTTGCCTTTAAGTGGTTTAAAGGACAGAAGAAAAAATAACATCCCCCTACTTAGAAAAGAAAGACTTTTATTATTTAACTTACGAACAATATTGTTATCTATACAACAGAATGAAACTACTTTTCCCATTTCTTTCACTTTATAGCAATCACTCCAGACGTTTGTTGCTAGGCACTATCCTAGCCATTACAAGCCTTTCCGCCAGTATTGGACTGCTCAGCCTTTCGGGCTGGTTTTTAGCCGCCTCATTTTTAGTCGGTTCAACGATTTTATTTAACTTTTTCTACCCCTCTTCAGGAGTGCGTGGCTTAGCGATCGGACGGACAATCTCGCGCTATTTCGAACGCCTAGTCACGCACGATGCCACATTCCGAGTGCTTGCGGAACTGCGTATTTCCGTCTTTAAAAAACTTATCCCTTTGAGTCCAAGCGGTCTAAATCACTTTAGAAATAGCGAATTGCTAAACCGTTTAGTCGCAGATGTAGATACGCTCGACACTCTTTATCTCAACTTACTCTCACCATTTATCAGTGCAATTATGGTGATTACCTTTATGGCGATCGGCTTATCGTTTGTCTCTGGTTTATTAGCAGTAATTATCTGCGGCACATTGCTTGCCCTACTTTTCATTTTTCCTGCCATTTTCTATCGTTTAGGGCAGAAATCGGGCAAAAAAATCATTCAAGCACGGGCAGAATATCGCAGTCAATTTATTGAGTGGGTTCAGCTCAATGCGGAATTTTTGCTCTTTGGCTTAGTTCCACAAATGACCGAAAAGCTTGAAAAAACCGAACAAACTTGGCTACATTCACAAAGTAAAGAGAGCCAATTAACGGGCTTTTCAAATGCACTGCTGACCTTTATAAACGGCACCTTAGTGTGCGTAGTGTTTTTATTGGTTACTACTGCGATTAACGCTTCAAGTGCAGATAACCCTGAAGCCCTTGTGGCACTGGTTATTTTCTGCGTGATGGCATCAGCTGAAATCTTAATGCCTATTGGCATTTCATTCTTGCATTTAGGTCAGCTCATGACGGCAGCCGAACGCTTAAATGATCTGATTGAACAACGCCCACTTGTAGAGTTTAATGGCTCAACCAGATGGCAAAAGATTGCTGAAAATCAACCGCTTGTACGTTTTGAAAAAGTCACTTTCAGCTACCCTTCAAACCATCAAGCTACATTAAACGGCCTTTCATTTGAAGTAAAAAAAGGGCAGAAAGTGGCTATTTTAGGCAAAACTGGCAGCGGAAAATCAACCATTTTCCAGTTGCTTAATCGTCATTACGATCCAACAAGCGGTCAAATTTTGCTGGCAAATTGCAACGTGGCTGATTACTCTGAAGCAACATTAAGATCACATTTAGTAACACTTAGCCAACGTGTACACATTTTCAGTCAGACATTACGTGATAACCTCTTGATGGGAAATCCTCAAGCAACCGATGAGCAACTTAAATTGGTTTTAGAACGGGTGGAGCTTGCTTATCTCTTACAAGAACAAGACCTAGATTTATGGCTTGGAGAAGGTGGAAGACCGCTTTCTGGGGGTGAACAACGCAGACTGGGATTAGCTCGCGTGCTCTTGAGCAATGCAGAATTAGTCTTGCTTGATGAACCGACCGAAGGGTTAGATCGCGAAACCGAGCAACAGATCTTAATGCTTATTTTCGCACACTGCCAAGCACGCACGTTGCTGATGATTACCCATCGTTTGCAAGGATTAGAACGCTTTGACCGTGTTTATCGAATAGATAATGGGCAATTATTGGCTTAATTTTATTTAATAGATCAGAATTTTTATGACAAAAAACTACCAAGATATTGCAGTTGCATTTGCTGCGACCTGTCAAGCAGCGACATTAGTACAACAATTTGCACACAAAGGTTTCGCAAAAGACCGCGAAGATATGGCAATACTGATGAAAAGCTTGCTTGTGACTCAACCTGATTCTACGCTTTCTATCTATGGCGATGATTTGACACGCCTTAAAACAGGTATAGAAACCGCACTGGCTCAACTTGGCGGAGGCAATGGCAAACTCGATACCGAAATCGGACGATATTGGGTAAGCCTGTTATCACTTAGCCAAAAACTAAATAAATCGCCAGAATCTAAAACTCAACTTGTACAACGTTTGCAACAAATTGAGCGACAACTTTTGCTTTACGAAGGCGATATTATGGCAGACCAAATGGTGGCTAATCTTGCCGCCATTTATAGCGACGTGATTAGCCCACTTGGCACAAAAATCCACGTATTAGGTATGCAAGATTACCTCGTTCGTCCAGATATTCAGCAAAAAATCCGAGCCACTCTACTTGCGGGCATCCGTGCAGGTATTCTCTGGCAACAAGTTGGGGGAACTCGCTGGCAATTTTTGTTTTCACGTAAGAAATTGTTAAATCAAATGAAATCGCTTTATCAAATACTTTAACTCTATTAACAAATCCCCGTTTTAAATTATCAAATTAGTTAATGGGGAATTTAACTTAGTTATCTAGGACAGCCCCTTATTTTTTCACAAACTTCACCGTAATAAACCCAAGCCAACACAATGCCAATATCCCGAGTCCACCACCTATTAGCCCGATGTATTCCAAACCTAACTGATGAATAACGATACTGCCGAACAGTGCACCTGCTCCAATGCCAACATTATAAATTCCTGAGTAAATGGCAGAGGCAACATCCGTCGCATCGGGGGCAAGTTGGAGTACACGCATTTGTAGTGCGATACTCAAACTGGTAATGCCAATTCCCCATAAGAATACGAGCAAGAAAATAGCAATTTCAAAATGCTTAAGCGGGAAAAGAAGAAGTTGCGGGAGCATCACTAACATCATCGCACAAGCGATAAATTTTCGTGGATTTTTTGTATATAAACGCCCAAATAAAAAACTGCCCACCACTCCAGCTAAACCAAAAATAAACAACATCATTGTTGCAATTTCAGGAGCGAACTGGCTGACTTTAATAGCAAAAGGTTCGATATAGCTGTAAGTGGTAAAATGTCCTGAGATAATCATCATCACAAGCAGATAAATCCCAACTAAAAGCAGGCATTTCATCAACACAGGAATGCTTGCCAATGAGCCTGCGTTTTTACTTGGCAAATGAGGGAGCAATTTCCACATTAACAGCATGACCAACGTTGCAATAATACCAATTACAGCGAAAGTGGAACGCCAATCCAATGACTGCCCAATCAGTCGCCCTAGCGGTAAACCTAAAATCATCGCCAGTGAGCTACCTAATGCCAACAGCCCCAATGCCTGTTGTTTTTTATCTTTCGGTGCAACTCGAATCACGAGTGAGGCGGTAATCGACCAGAAAATGGCGTGTGCCAAAGCAATACCGATCCGAGAGATGAGCAATACCCAGAAATTCCACGCTACCACGGAAAGAATATGGCTGACAATAAAGAGAGAGAAAATCGAAAGCAGTAATTTCTTGCGTTCTACCTTTGCGGTAAGTAACATCAACGGCAACGAGCCGAGAAACACCATCCACGCATACACGGTAATCATCAGCCCAACAATTGCGGTTTCCATCTCAAAACTTAGAGCGATATCTGAAAGTAGAGCCACAGGCACAAACTCTGTCGTGTTAAAAATAAATGCGGAAAGCGAAAATGCAAAAACCCGCATTAACGCGAGTTTTCGATAAGATTGTTTGGTCATCATCATTAAATCCTAAAAATAAAGCGGTCAAATTTCTCATTCAATTTGCAATGCAAAGAGTAAGAAAAATTCAACTGCTTGTAAACCAGAATTAAGATTAGAATTCTACTTTGGTATTAAAGATAAATTCACGCTCATAACCATAAGCTAGTGGAATGACGTTGTTGTTTAAACCTTGAGTAGAAACATAGTAGCGCTTATTGCCTAAGTTTTTACCGTTTAGCTGTAAATGCACATTTTTGCCTGCAAGCTGAGTTTGGTAAGAGATAAACGCATCGCTTACAATGGCGTGAGGTACTTTATAAGTTTCACGGTAATCAACTTGGTTGCCTGTTGCATTACGTGTGTTATATACGTTCCAAGAACCTAAATAACGTGCCCCTGCACCAATTCGCCATTGACCGTTCGCAAAATTACCTAAATCATAAGTTGCGAATACGCTTGCTTGGTGTGTTGGTACTCCCTCAAATGATTTGCCTGCTAAATAAGGTAAATTGCGGTTTTCTTTCGTTTCGGTATCTGTATAAGCATAAGTTGCCGTTACACCTAAACGATCCGTTAATTTACCGCTAATATCCCATTCCACACCACGTGACTGTACTTTACCAATTAAATAGGTATAGTTTGTCCCGCTACGGCTTTCTGTCGCAGACATATTTTTCTTCTCAATATTAAAGAGAGCTAAGTTAGTGCTAAAATAACCGTTCTCAAATTTAGTACCCACTTCGTAAGATTCGCCCTCTTCTGGTTTTAAACCTTCTGTGACTGCCGCACGGCTTAATTGCGGACGGAATGATTGAGCATAGTTACCATACACAGACCAATCTGGCGTAAATTTATACACTAAACCACCCTGATAAAGCATTTTTCCGCCATGATCATCGGTGTATAAACGCTCTGGTGTTGTACGACCGCCACGACCAGCTTCTTGGTCGTAATACTCATAACGTAAACCGCCAGATAAAATCAATTTATCTGTTAAATAAGCAGAGTCTTGAAGATAAACACCAATGGTTTTTAATTTCGCAAATTGGTGACCATTTGCAGCTGCTAACGGCATATTATCCGTGCTTACTTGTCCATAAACAGGATTGATAATAGAAATTGCACTATTACTCGCTGCTTGATAGCGACCAATATCTAAATTGGTATAGCCCATATCCACACCTGTTACAATACGATGTGCAATATCGCCCGTTACCACTTCACCTACAGCATTAAAGCTTGCACTATGGTTGCGTTGTGTTGAGCCTTGAATTCCCTCAATTTGGCGCGTTGCACGGTTGTTAGCCAAGTTAATTGCCGTTACACGTGCTTGCCAATAATTGTAACTATCTTTGGTGTAAGCGTAGCTTGTATTTAATTTCCAAGCATCATTTAATTTGTGGCTAGCTTGTAACGTCACAATATCAATTTTGCCTACCACGCTATTAAATGGTTCATCTAAACGACGCTCTACTGGAATATTGACAACCTGCCCACGCCCATTTGCTGGGGTATTGTTGGCAATAATGTAAGTACCGCGATCAAATGGGTCGGTATAATCTTGATGTTCGTAGCCTACTACGATTTCTGTTTTATCATTTGACCAAGAAAACGATGGTGCATATAAACCACGTTTGATTTTGCCAAAATTACGCCAATAATCCTTGTCATTTTGGTCATAAATAAAGCGATATGCAAAGCCATTACCTAAACCGCCCGTTGAGTCAAAATTCACACCCCAAGCATTATTTGACCCCACAGAACCACCTAATACGTGTTTCGCTTCTTGCTGTGGTTTTTTGGTTACGATATTGATAACACCACCTGGATCTTGGATGCCGTATAACACAGAAGCAGGACCTTTTAGCACTTCAACGCGCTCTGTTGTAGCTGAAAAGTTATGCGAAGGACCTGCTACTACACCATTACGTAAAATTGAGTTATCACGGTTTGCCCCAAAACCACGTTTTAACACCGCATCCATTAAACCACCTAAAGTATTTGCTTGAGTTGTGCCACTGACAGTTGCTAACGCTTCATCAATACTTGTTGGTTTACGATCTTCTAAAAGCTGGTTGTTTACCACATTCACGGTTTGTGGTGAGTCAATCAAAGGCGTTGCCCCTTTATTCGCAATGTTACTCACTCGAGATTGGTAACTGCCGTTGTTGATGTCTTGAGCATCAGAAGCAGATTCAGAAACAGTCACTTGTGAAAGTGATGTGTTTTCCGCCATTGCCGCTACGGGCAATATAAATAACGAAGTGTAAACTAAAGAATGTTTAAATTTCATTCAGAGATTCCTGTAATAAAGACTAAAGGGAAATAAAAAACGCGGATATTATACACATAACCTAAATAAAAATCGCTCTCAAATGAAAAATATTTTTATTTAATGAAATAAACACAAAAAAGAGGCTTACGCCCCTTTTAATTTACTTGGTAGGATAGATTGAAATAGCTCACGGCTTTTTAGCGGTTGCGAGCCAAGATAAGGTTTCAATGCAATACGGGTGAAGCGTTTTGCAGCTTGTTGGGTAGATTTATCAGAGAAATCAAGTACCTCAAAGGCAAGCAAATCTTTACCGAGAAAGCTCAAGTTATTCTGTAAAAGCGAAGCGATAAAGCCCTCATTTTCACAGAATTGATACCACATATTTGGGTCAACTTCTTCGCCTGTTGCCATACAATGGCAGAAATCAACACCATAACCTAATGCCCGTAACATTTGAAATTCAAAGGTTCGTAAAATGGGCTCAAGTTGTTCTGCATTGCTGGCTAATCGCGTAACGCACTGCAAATAATGGTTAAAAAGCTCTTGGTAAGCGGTCTGATTTTCCAACACTCTTACCAACATTTCATTTACATAAAATCCGCTATATAGTGCCATTGGCTCCATTGGTAAAGTAAGTGATGCGGCTTCTGCTTGGGTTAAGGTTTTTAAATCGCCCTTACCCGTCCAACGTAGCAACAACGGTGTGAAAGGTTGCAACAAGGCTTTTAGTGGAGAGCGAGGACGTCTCGCTCCTTTTGCCAATAGCGTCATCCGCCCGTTGTGTTCCGTGAAGAAATCAACTAACAGACTACTTTCGCTATATTCTCGCCGATGTAAGACAAACGCCCGTTGTAAGGGCTGAGCCTCAAAGTTTTTGCTCATTTAATCACTAATGATAAAAATGGTGGGAAAAGCCCACCTTACAAGACTATTCGTCAATATACCCCAAACTGCGCAATGCACGTTCGTCATCCGCCCAACCAGCTTTCACTTTTACCCACAACTCTAAGTGAACTTGTGCATCAAACAAACGCTCCATATCTTTACGGGCTTCAATCCCGATAGTTTTAATTTTCTCGCCTTTCGCTCCAATGACCATTTTTTTCTGACCTTCACGCTCAACTAAAATCAAGCCATTAATAATGAAAATCCCTTTCTCATTCACTTTGAATTGTTCAATTTCTACCGTCACCGAATAAGGTAACTCTTCGCCCGTGAAACGCATCAATTTTTCGCGGATAATTTCTGATGCCATAAAGCGCTGGCTGCGGTCGGTTACATACTCCTCAGGGAAGTGATGCACGCCTTCACGTAAAGATTGACGTACAATCTTCTCAAGCAGATGGACATTTTTACCACGTTGGGCTGAAATCGGCAGGATTTCGGCAAAATCGAATTTTTGTGAAAGCTCGGTAATATGCGGCAACAATTCATCTTTTTCTTTAATGTTATCCACTTTATTGATTGCCAACACTACAGGAGCTTTTGCCGCACGCAATTTGTTTAAGACCATCTCATCATCTTCTGTCCATTTTGTACCTTCGACCACAAAGATAATCAAATCCACATCACCAATTGCCGAGCTTGCCGCACGATTCATCAAACGGTTGATGGCACGTTTTTCTTCAATATGCAACCCTGGTGTGTCCACATAAATGGCTTGATATGCTCCTTCGGTTTGAATCCCGACAATACGGTGGCGAGTGGTTTGGGCTTTACGCGAAGTAATAGAGATTTTTTGTCCTAAAATTTTGTTGAGTAAGGTCGATTTACCCACATTCGGGCGACCAACAATAGCAATAAAGCCACAATATGTTTTTTGATTTTCTGTCATTTTTTGTTCCTTTTTGTAGGGTGTATGAAACTGGTTTCACGCACGCTTTTGTAAAAGCTTTTCACATTTCAACCGCTTGCGTGCGTGTATTTTTAATCCACACCCCCTACTTGATTAATACGTTTAACACCTTCTCTGCTGCATTCTGCTCTGCTTTACGGCGGCTTGTACCAATACCTGTAAACACCTCATCCACATTTTTCACTTTACAGGTCACCTTAAAGGTTTGGTTATGGGCTTCGCCTTTAATATCAATCACGTCATATTCAGGCAGTGGTAATTTGCGACCTTGTAAGAATTCTTGTAGGCGAGTTTTGGGATCTTTCTGTGCATCGCCTGGGCTGATCTCAGCTAAAAATGTGACATACCAGTCATTCACTTTCTGCATTGCCTGATCCATTCCTTTATCCAAATAGATTGCGGCAATAATCGCTTCCACACAGTCGGCTAAGATAGACTCGCGACGATAACCACCGCTTTTGAGTTCACCTGCGCCAAGTTTCATATAATCCCCTAGATCAAATTGACGGGCAATAATGGCTAAGGTTTGCTCTCGCACAAGTGTTGCACGCATACGGCTTAATTCGCCTTCATTCGCTTTTGGGAATTTATCAAATAAAGCTTTGCCGATGGTAAAGTTAAGAATAGAGTCACCCAGAAATTCAAGGCGTTCATTGTTTTTTGATGCCGCACTGCGGTGCGTTAAGGCTTGAGTGAGGTAATCAAGGGTTTCAAATTGATAACCCAATTTTTTCTGTAATCGTTCTAGTTGCATAATTTTTTGGGGTTTTCCCCATTAAAATAGAATGAAAGCGGTTAGATTTACAAAACATTTTGCAAATTCAACCGCTTGAAATTATTGAATGGAAGTAAACATTCGCTCGAAACGTAAGCCTTTCGGGAATTCATTTGGTTTTTTATCTAAACTTAGCCAGAGAAATGTTGCTTTACCTACAATATTTTGTTCAGGCACAAAACCCCAGAAGCGGCTGTCTTCGCTGTTATCGCGGTTATCACCCATCACAAAATAATGCCCTTCTGGCACCACCCATTCGCCGTCAGCTTGTCCCTCTTGCTTGAAGAAATAAGGGGCATAATTAAATGGCGATGGATTATTCAAAATCTGATGCGTTACGCTGCCAACTTCCGTTTTCTCTACCTGCATTTCGCCGTGATAGAAGAAATCAGCATTTGGTTCCACATTTTCATATTTAAACACATTTACAGTACCATCTTTGCTGGTTACGGTAAGCGATTGGGTTACCATATCATATTTTACCGTATCGCCACCGATACCAATCACGCGTTTAATGTAATCAACGTGCGGTTGTTTTGGAGCTTTGAACACAATAATATCGCCACGCTCTGGGTGTCCGTTCTCAATAAGCGTTTTCTGCCAAATCGGATCTTTAATGCCGTAATTAAATTTATTTACAACAAGGAAGTCACCGACACGTAAAGTTGGCTCCATTGAGCCACTTGGAATTTGGAAAGGTTCAAACACAAATGAACGTAAAATAGTCACTAATGCCAACACGCCAAAAAGTGAACCGAAGAAATCAGTAAAGCCATTTTTCTTGCTTGGGTTAAATTTATTGTAGAACCAAAAGCCACCACAAACAACTACTAAGCCGACCAACAAAATAGAAATAGTATTCGGCAACTGCATTGAATCTAACCATTTCCAAATGCCGTATAAAATCCCGATAAAAATAATAGGGGCAATCTGTGCCATAACTTCTCCTTTTAGTTTAACAAGCGGTTAAATTTACAAATTCATCTGCAAATTCGACCGCTTGATTAATGCAAAATTCCCTTTTGGGGATTAATCTTTACCCACGTGCAGAATCGCCAAGAACGCCTCTTGTGGTACTTCTACGTTACCGAGAGATTTCATTCGTTTTTTACCCTCTTTTTGTTTTTGTAGAAGTTTTTTCTTACGGCTTACGTCACCACCGTAACATTTTGCCAATACGTTTTTACGCAACTGTTTTACGGTTGAACGTGCAATAATGTGGTTGCCGATAGCTGCTTGAATCGCAATATCGAATTGTTGACGTGGAATAAGATCTTTCATTTTTTCTACCAACTCACGACCACGATATTGTGCATTATCTTTGTGGACGATTAACGCTAATGCATCCACGCGGTCACCGTTGATCATAATATCCACACGCACCATATCCGCTGCTTGGAAGCGTTTGAAACCGTAATCCAATGAAGCATAACCACGTGAAGTTGATTTCAAACGGTCGAAGAAATCTAACACCACTTCGCCCATTGGGATTTCATAGGTTAACGCAATTTGATTGCCGTGGTAAACCATATTAGTTTGCACGCCACGTTTTTCCACGCAAAGGGTAATCACGTTGCCCAAATACTCTTGCGGCACAAGCATATTACACTCTGCAATCGGCTCCCGAATTTCGCTAATGTTACTAATCGGTGGTAATTTCGATGGGCTATCCACATAGACAGTTTCACCATTCGTTTGCTCTACTTCATAGACTACCGTTGGTGCCGTGGTAATGAGATCTAAATCGTATTCACGCTCTAAACGCTCTTGAATGATCTCCATATGCAACAAGCCCAAGAAACCACAACGGAAACCAAAGCCTAATGCGGTTGAATTTTCTGGCTCATAGAATAAAGAAGCATCGTTTAAGCTCAATTTACCTAACGCATCACGGAAAGCTTCGTAATCGTCTGAACTAATAGGGAACAAGCCTGCGTAAACCTGCGGTTTGACCTTTTTAAAACCAGGTAACACTTCGGTTGCCGAATTATGGTGGTGGGTTAAAGTATCACCCACTGGTGCACCTAAAATGTCTTTAATCGCACACACTACCCAACCTACTTCGCCCGTATTAAGTTCAGTCGTATCCACTTGTTTTGGCGTGAAAATGCCAAGGCGATCCACATTGTAAGACTGCCCCGTGCTCATCACTTTAATTTTATCGCCTTTTTTGAGCGTACCATTTTTTACACGCACAAGCGATACAACACCTAAGTAGTTATCAAACCAAGAATCAATAATCAAAGCTTGTAAAGGTGCTTCAGGATCACCCTCTGGTGCGGGGATTTTATGCACGATTTCTTCTAGTACATCTTCAATACCCACGCCTGTTTTTGCAGAACAACGCACTGCTTCCATCGCATCAATCCCAACGATGTCTTCGATCTCTTCTGCCACGCGTTCAGGATCTGCCGCAGGTAAGTCAATTTTGTTTAGAATTGGCACCACTTCCAAATCCATTTCAATCGCTGTATAGCAGTTTGCAAGCGTTTGTGCTTCTACGCCTTGCCCTGCATCAACGACTAACAATGCACCTTCACAGGCTGCGAGTGAACGCGAAACCTCATAAGAGAAGTCTACGTGTCCTGGCGTATCGATAAAGTTTAATTGATAGGTTTCGCCGTCTTTCGCTTTATAATTTAAGGTTACACTTTGTGCTTTAATAGTAATCCCACGTTCACGCTCAAGATCCATTGAGTCTAGCACCTGTGCTTCCATCTCACGATCAGACAAACCGCCACAGGTTTGAATCAAGCGATCAGAAAGCGTAGATTTTCCGTGGTCAATGTGGGCAATAATCGAAAAGTTACGAATGTTCTTCATATTCATCGGGCAATAAATGTCCTGTTTTTAAAAATTTAGGGAAAAATAACCGTGCAATTCTACTTGAATTTCCCAGTTATTTCAAAGGAAATGCTTTATTTTGCTATTGACAATTCACCTGCCAAGCCAATCGACTAAACTCAAGTGCAAGCTCGCTTAATGCCTGTTGGTAAGCGGTTAAATTTTGCAATTTATTTGCAAAAGCAGACCGCTTGTCAGAAAACTGCATCTGTGCATAACCGCATTGCAAATCTCTCCCGCGCGAAACCTCTAACTGCACATCATTAAAACGCTCTGTTGGTGGATAAAGAACCTCACTACGCAGTTCATTTTGCTCTACTTCAACTTTGGCTTGTGTATCTACCTGCTGAGCAAACGCATTTTGACGTAACGATGCACGATCAGCTAAACTCATCCCTTTGCTGTTTTTATCTACAAAAATCAAAATACCTTTCTGCCAATTCTCGGGATTTTTTGCGCCCTCAGCAGGCAAATAGAGCAGTTGTTGCATCTCATCAATCTGATTTTGAGTTACCTTTTCAAAACGCTGTTTCTGGAAAGTTACTGCATCAGGCAGATCAAAACCGCCCGTTTTAAACTGGCAAGCGGTCAAAAATAAGGAAAAAAGTGCAAAGCTACCCCAACGAAAAATATTCATTACTGCTCCTCGCGTTTAAAAACCAACTCGGTTGCTGTTGAGCTCTCTTCATCAAACCAATAACCGCCATAGTTAAAGGTTTTAAGTTGTTCAATTTCAGTTGGTTGCTCAATTAAGATAAAACGCACCATCATTCCACGGGCTTTTTTAGCATAGAATGAAATCTGTTTGAACTTGCCATTTTTCTCATCCAAGAAAACTGGTTTTACAATAGTTGCATTCAGATTTTTTGGCTTTACCGCATTATAATACTCATCTGATGCAAGATTGATCAACACGCTATCGCCTTGCTCATCAATCGCCTGTTGCAAATGCTCAGTAATAATATTACCCCAAAAAGCATAAAGATCTTTGCCTTTCGGATTCGCCAATTTCGTGCCCATTTCCAAGCGATAAGGCTGCATCAAATCAAGCGGTTTTAGCAAGCCATATAAGCCTGAAAGCATACGCAAATGTTTTTGTGCATATTCCACTTGTCCACGACTCAACGTTTCCGCTTCAAGCCCTGTGTAAACATCGCCCTTAAATGCAAAAAGTGCCGCTTTAGCGTTTGTTTCGTTATGTTCAAGCTGCCATTCGGCAAAACGTGCTACATTTAAGCTCGCCAATTTATCGCTAATCGACATCAATGAGCCTAATTCCGCAGGAGTAAATTGCTGACAAATTTCGATCAACTCTTGGCTGTAAGCGGTTAAATTTGGTTGAGAAAATGCAAATTGAGGGGCTGCTGTTTCAAAATCAAGGGTTTTCGCAGGAGAAATAATGGCAAGCATAGAAGTTCCTTTTAAAATAAAACAGCCGTGAAAGTACGGCTGTTGCATCAAATAGTTCAAGTATTTTAAAAGGTTATGGCTTTATTTCAACCATTTTTCTTTTACTTCTTCAGAAATCAAGGTTTCTTTTTCCGCAAAGCCTTTCCCCATTTGTAATGAGCCTAAGTTATTCAGATGATCTTGATCAACATAAAGCGGTTTACCCTCCATAAAATATCCTTCTGGCAAATATTTAGTCGGATCAACAAAAGTAACATTTGGAATATCTTGCACCAATTTTCTTAGATGCTCATTCGTGGTTTTAGTATCGCCTAATTCCCCGATTGGCGCTAAATATTTATCTAATCCATATTTGGCTAAATAAACCGAGCGTAATGGCGAACGATCTGCCACTTTAACATCTGCAAACACATAAACTTTTTTGGTTTTCGCAAAATGCTCAATCATTGCTTTTAATCTTTGGTCAAAATCGTCTACCTTAAATTCCCACGCAGTAATTCTTGGTAACGGATCAGTGCCTCGTTTCAAATTGTAAAACATAGAAATAAATACCACAGGATTATTTTCTAACTCTTGGTATTTCGCACAATAGGCTTTTTGTTCTTCATTTAATGTTTCAAGCGGTTCTTGACCATTCAAGCCATAGCATTTCAAGACATCGCCCCAGCCTTCAACATTCCAACCTTCTTTATTACCCACATAATTTAAGAATTGAGTTAAATGTCCTGCGTGAGAATCTCCCAATACAGCGATTTTCTTTTGGTGAAACTCAACAGGCTCAAGATTAACATGGCTAATTACATCATATTCGTGCGTGCGTTTCACTACCACTTTCTTCATCGCTAAGTTATAGCCAATAACCGCAACAGATGGAATTAAATAGAGAAAAATAACCGCTTGTTTAAAACTTAGTGTTGATTTACGAATAGGTTGTTCTAATAAATAATAACTTAAAATCGCACAGATAAAGGTCGCTAAAATAATAAACGCAACAGTATTCATTGAAAATTCTCTTGCGCCTGTCACATAATGCGTTAATGCAATAAATAGCCAGTGGAATAAATAGATAGAATAAGAAAGCTTACCTACCCAAACTACAGGTTTTAATGAGAAAAATCGTCCAACTAATGTGGTTGAAGTGGCTGAATAAATCAATATTGCAGCCAACACACAAGGCAGCAAAATTGTCATCCCAACTAAGTAAGGCGTATTTTTCTGATAGAAAAAGAGGCAAAAAACAAGCCCAATAATACTTAACACACTTAGAATTTGATTTCTTACTGAATGAGTAGAAGCAGGAAGCAACGCTAAAAACGAGCCTACTAATAATTCTGGGAAACGTAAATTAGACGTGTAGTAAAGATTATAAATCCCTACCTTCTCATAAGCAGATTGCGGCAGAAAATTGGTAAGTAAAAAGAATACCCAAAGTGCCAAAACTACTTTCATAAAAATAGCGGTCTGTTTTGCACGCTTAAAAGCGAAAAATAAAATAATCGGGAAGAATAAATAATATTGTTCTTCCACTGCAAGCGACCATAAATGCAAAATAGGGTTTTCATTCGCACTCATATCCCAATATCCTTGACGGTATGCAAGATAGAAATTGGTTGCAAAAATAGGCGCCAGTTCTATTGTTTTGCGGAGTAATTCACCTTCCGCTCGAATAAAAAAGAGCGAAGAAAAAATAGAAGCTAATGCAATGGTAAGAATAAAGACAGGATAAATCCGTTTGATACGGCGTTGATAGAAAGTTTTAAACGAAAAATGACCGCTTGCCATTTCTGTTGTAATAATTCTAGTGATTAAATATCCCGAAATAACAAAGAAAATATCTACGCCAAGAAAACCACCTGTAAGCCAATTTTCATTCAGGTGATAAATAAAGACAGAAAGTACGGCTAATGCACGTAAGCCATCTACTTCAGGACGGTAAGCTAGCTGTTTGTTTGTTTGTTTGT
>NZ_MUXY01000001.1:613938-821722 GCF_002015035.1 Haemophilus parahaemolyticus
TTTGTTTGTTTGTTTGTTTTTCCATTGTCAAACCTAAAACGGGTAAAGCAAGCAAAAGGTACAAAAAAGGCAGGAAAAACCTGCCTTTTGCGATAATACTTTCGTATAGATACTCGAAATTAACGTTTTGAGTATTGTGGACGACGACGTGCTTTGTGTAAACCCACTTTTTTACGTTCAACGCGACGTGCGTCACGAGTAACGAAGCCAGCTGCACGAAGTGCTGGGCGTAAAGTTTCGTCGTATTCGATCAATGCACGTGTAATACCGTGACGGATTGCACCCGCTTGACCAGAAATACCACCACCTTTAACAGTGATGTATAAATCTAATTTATCTAATAATTTAACTAATTCTAATGGTTGACGCACGATCATACGTGAAGTTTCACGACCGAAGTATACGTCTAAAGAACGTTGGTTGATAGTGATGTTACCGCTGCCCGGTTTGATAAATACACGAGCTGAAGAGCTTTTGCGGCGACCTGTGCCGTAGTTTTGATTTGCTGCTGTCATTTTGATGCTCCGTGATTAGATGTCTAAAACTTGTGGTTGTTGTGCAGCGTGGTTGTGTTCGTTGCCTGCGTAAACTTTTAATTTACGGAACATTTCACGACCTAAAGGACCTTTTGGTAACATACCTTTTACTGCGATCTCGATCACTGCTTCTGGACGACGTGCAATCATTTCTTTGAAGGTTGCATCTTTGATGCCACCTACATAGCCAGTGTGCCAGTAGTAGATTTTGTCAGTTTCTTTTTTACCTGTTACAGCTACTTTCTCAGCGTTGATAACGATGATGTAATCTCCTGTGTCAACGTGTGGAGTATATTCAGCCTTGTGTTTACCACGTAAACGGCGTGCTAATTCAGTAGCTAAACGACCTAAAGTTTTACCTGTCGCATCTACTACATACCAGTCACGTTTTACTGTTTCTGGTTTTGCTACAAAAGTTTTCATTAATTAAATACCAAAATTTAAAGTTTAAACCCAATATCCTTGCGGATATTACCTATTAATTTTTCGGCTAAATCCGACCCCTTCGAGTCTTATCTAGACCAACTTGTTCGGCGGGAAAGTCCAAACAAAAACAGGGTGTGCGTATTATACAGATTTTGTATTAAAAATCTAATACTTTTCCTCATTTTTAGCATAAATTGAAAGAGCTAAACTCTAATCCCCCTAAGTTTAGCTCTTAAATAAAAAATTCCTAACTATGCAAACCCTTTCAATCCAACCACTTCAACTAACTCTTGGTTATTGGTAATCTTACGCACTAATTTATAAGTTGTTCCACGTTCTGGGCTGATATTTTCTGGTGCCGCAATCAATAGTTGCATATCTAAACGTTCACAAAGTTCAAAGAGCGTGTTGATCGACATCGCATCAAGTCGAGCTGCCTCATCCAAGAAGAGCAAACGACAAGGGAGAATATCTTTCGCACGTAGACGACGAGACTCTTCTTCCCAGCTTTGCACCACCATTAATAAGATAGACATCCCCGTACCGATCGCCTCACCCGTTGAAAGCGCACTACTTTCCGCACGTTGCCAGCCATCTGCACCACGGTCGGTTTCGACTTCAAGATCAAGGTAATTGCGGTAATCTAACAACTCTTCGCCAATGGTTTGCGGTGTACGTTGTCCCATATCAATATGTGGGTTCACACGTTTATGCAACATCGCAAGTGCTTCTGAGAAACTCAGTTTTTCGCTCTCAAAAAGATCTTTGTGCTGTTCACGATCTCCACTCAACGCATTCAACAACATTGCGTGTGTCTCGCGAATTTTTACATCTAAACGTACGCCTTTCACTTGACCGAAAGCAATATTTTGTAAGCCTTGGTTCAATTGAAGAATACGATTTTGTTCACGCTGAATGGTTTTTCGTAAAATATTTGCCACACTTTCTGCACTGATCGCCAATTTTTTCTCACGACGAGTAAGCTCGTTCGTTAAGCGAGAAAGTTCAATTTCCATCTGCTCAATCGCATCAATTGGGTCATCAGTTTGGATAATATCTTGGCGAATACGCTCACGTAAATGGCGATACACTTCAATGAAGAATGCCACTTTCATCTCTGGCTTACGACTATCTTCCGAAGCACGTAAACTATCACGTAAGTATTCATTATTCGCGACCGCAGCACGTAATGCCCCCAACGCTTTATCTGAAATCGAACGCAACTCATCCGATGAATGGTACGACAATTCACGACGGTTCAAGCGTTTTTCTACATCGCTGTTACGAGAAAGCTGCAACACCAAGCACCAGCTGGTTTTTGCTTGCACCACAGAGGCACGTTGATTTTTATAATCACGTTCCACTTTGCGTAATTCACGGCTGAGATTCTCAATTTCTGCTTCAATGCTGCCCAACTGCTTATCAAGGAACGTTTTGCGTGCACGTTGTTGACTTAAGCGTTGATGCAACTCTTCACGACGCTCAATAGCACGCTCTTCCGCCTGTGCATCACCACGTACTCCCAGCATATCCATCTCACGGATAAGCTCTGCTAACATCTGATTTTTCACTTCATAGGCACTACGTAAACCCGTTAAGGTTTGATTGTATTGACTATGTTGTGATTGTGCTTGACGCAATTGATGACGAGCCTGCTCTCGCGTTTGTTGAGCCTGTTCCAACTCCGCTCGTAGCTGTTCGGTTAAACGGGAACCTTCCGCACCCACTGCATCTTCATAACTGAAATGTATGCGACGTTGCATTACATCTGACAAAGCAAACACTTTTTGTTGCAATGCTTTTTGGGTCTGCTTCGCTTGGTTGTATCCTGTTTCTAGCTCTTCAAAACGGCTTGGATCGTTACGAAGCGAGCTGGCAATTGGCTCAAGTTGAGTGATATAGTTACCATATTGACGCACAAATTGCTCATCTTCTTCCGCTTCCGCCAATTGTTCACGGCAAATTTCTGCACTCTCAATTAACGCTTCATCATCGAGTAAATCTGCAAGCGGTAAAATTTTGCTTAACAATTGCAATTGTGTTTTTACCGCATCTAATTGATTGCGAAGTTGCTGTTCGTTTCCGACCGCTTGATTAAGCTCTCGTTCAATTTCGCTACGCTCTGCTACAACTGCTTGCATCGCATCTTCTGGATTATCTTGGAAAGCGAGGTTTAAATGCGTCCCCACGAATTGGCTTAAATGTTGATGCAAACGTTGGCATTTTTGCACATTAAATGAAAACTCTGCGTGTTTTTCCGCCACTTCATCGCGTTCGGCTTTCAATGCTTCAACACGTTTTTCACGTGCAGCACGCCCGAACAACGGTACGGCAGGGAATTTCGAGTAACGCCATTGACGCTCTGAAACTTTGACTACTACGCCTTCGTTTAACTCATCCGCACTAAATACCGCATCATCAAAAGCCGTTGGATCACCTTCGATTAAATAGAGATCGTCTGGACAATCTTCTAAGGTTTCAAGCTGAGCTTTTAATGCCTCTAAATCACGCACCACAATTGCGTGACGAGCCTCACCATATAATGCGGAGAAATAGGGGGCATCTTCAAGTGATACATCATCATAAAGCTCAGAAAGCAACACGCCACCAAAGCGTTCTGCTAGCTGATTTAAACGTGGATCTTCCGAACCATCTGGCTGGCTCAGTTGTGAAATCTCATTGCTTAATTGCTGTTCTTTGCGTGCCAACGCATCACGAGCAAGCGTTACTTCACGCTCTTTTACCAGCATATTTTGCATAAATTGCAGCACTGCTTGGCTTGCTTCAAATGTTTCGCCACACTGCTCTTCCAAACGGGTTAACGCAGATTGAGCGGTGTGCCACGCAGGAGCATTTTTTGCCAATTGGTTATATTGATTTTGGAGCTGTTGTAGCTGTTGGCGTTGGCTTGAACGCACTTCAACAAGCTCGGCAAGTTCCGTTTCTAAATCTTCGCGTTTTGCCTGTTGCTCTTCAAAGTGATTTTCAAGCTCGTCTGCGTGGCTAAACTCACTTTGCGTTCTTTGATTAAGCTCTGCCAACAAGCGTTTTGCTTGCTGTTGTTGTTGCAAGCGTTGTTCAAGCTCGTGCAATTTTTGGCGTAATCCAACCGCTTGTGTCGCACGCATTTTCTGTTCTGGGAAAGCATTAAGCAGTGATTTAGCCTCCTCAAACGCTTGCAAGCGGTCTGTCTCTCCCACAATTTTGCAAACTAATTCATAAGCTTTTTCAAACTGCTCTTTCGCCATATCTGAGACAGATAAACGCTGTTCTAAGTCGAACACTTGGTCGGTAATTTCATCGGCTTGGGCTGAAAATTCTGCGTGATAATCTTCAATATTGTGTAAGTCTAAATTCGCCAAACCTGAAAGCTGTTTTGCTTTTTCAAGGGCAGCAACCGCTTGTTGATATTGCAAAGCACGGGTTTGTTGAGCATCTAATGCCTGCTGATAATCTGCAAGCTGAGCACGCAAATCTTCCACGTGTGCTTCTGCATCATCAGCTTGGTGTTGAGCCATTTCCACCGCTTCAGAAACTTCCTCAATCACCATCTGTTGCTCTTCAAGCTTCTCGTTGAGCTCTTCAACGTCATCTTGATAACGTTCTACTTTCTCTTGATGGCGTAACGCATTTTGCACCAAGTTTAAATGATCGTTCGCAGAATTAAATTCTGCCTCTAGCCCTTGTTCAGTCGCCTCAATTTCCACCGATTCACGACTAAATTCTACTAAACGATGTTGCTCAAGCTCACGCTTCGATTTCAAATTCGCCCACGCCTGACGAAAACTTAACGCTTGTTGAATATTTCCCAAACGCTCGTTTGCGTGACGCATATAGTCTGCAGATACGTAATCGGTTGAGTGAGTAATCAACTGCTTAAACATATCGCGATCTGACTGTGTAACTTTGATCGCTTCAAGCGTCATACGGTTTTCACGCAATGCCGATTCCATATCTTGGAACGCTTGGCGAACGCCCGTATTTTCAGGCAATAAGTAATCGCGTAATGATTTGGTAATCACACTTGAAATACCACCATAAAGTGACGCTTCGATCAATTTGTAGAACTTACTGCGATCACTCGCTGAGCGTAAACGTTTCGGTAACACGCCCACATCAAACATAAAGCTATGGTAATCGGTAATGGATTGATATTGCTTGAATTGAATGTCCGATTGCTCAAATTTTTCTTTTACTTCATTCAATGTCAATACGCGTGCTTTTGCACCCATTTGTTCGGTCAAAATATAGATAATCTGTTGTTCAAACGGAACGTTCTGCAATGAGAATGGACGAATATCCACTTTTTTGTCTCGCCCAGTAATTTGTTGCAAACGGACACCCATGATAACACGCTGACCGCGAGAATTCATGCTTTCCAACACTGCATAACAAACACCCGCTTTCAATTTACCGTATAACCCTTTATCGCGAGAGCTCGAAGTTGAACCTGCTTCAGTGGTGTTACGGAAGTTTAAAAGCGTTAAATCAGGAATTAAGGCAGTCACAAAACCTGCCATCGTGGTGGATTTACCCGCACCATTACCGCCAGAAAGCGTGGTGACCAATTCATCTAAATCAAAAGTGCGAGCAAAAAAACCGTT
The DNA here is from genome assembly GCF_002015035.1 of Haemophilus parahaemolyticus. Lineage (GTDB taxonomy): Bacteria > Pseudomonadota > Gammaproteobacteria > Enterobacterales > Pasteurellaceae > Haemophilus_A > Haemophilus_A parahaemolyticus. Next base: position 619,505 of record NZ_MUXY01000001.1, read on the forward strand.
CCAGTTAATTAAAGTTAAAGAACGGAATTTACCACGTTCAATCTGTTGTAGCTGAATTGTCGGTTGCACAATCATTGTCTCTTGTGCATTCTCTTCTAAAATTAAATCCGTGTTACTCATTAGGATTTTTCCTTTATCTATTTAATTCTGTATTGATAATAGCGGTTAATTGATCTGCTGGTGTATCTTTAATATCAAATAATTTCTGAGAGCGAGAATATACTTCAAAGCCATCGGGTTTCGCCTCTTGCAAAACACGCACCGCGTTATTTGCTAAATTTGCAATCACAAAGTCGAAATGTTCTCTTGGCACATAACGAGGTTGCATACCTTGACGCGCTTGTTCCTCTGCTCTTTTTAGTGTGCTATCCCAACTCAGCTCTTTAGGGCAAGTACAAATTAACACATTGGTTTGGTAGCCATAATGCTTAAAATTTGCAAGTTCTTTAAGAGGCACATCAGCGGTGCGAAAAGTCCCTTCAATCAATAAATTAAAACGATGTGCTATGGCTTCACCTCGAATACGTTGCACCATTTTACCGGTGAATTCGCCTGTATATTTCGAAGCCTCTTTGCCATATTGCTGATAAATTTCATGGTAATACTGATGGTAAGGACGAAATTCATCTCCGTTAATTATCAGCAAGTTGAAATCTAAACGCTTACTCATTGCAAGAGAACCGAAAGATTTCCCAGCACCAGGTTGCCCTCCCAGTAAAATAGCAACAGGGTACTCTTGTGGGGTAACCTGACTTTCAGCAAGCAAATTTGCCCAAATTTTAGGAAAATTTCGTTCAATATCAGCCTCAACATCGTAAGCATTTATATCAAAGTTTTGCATAAAACCTCTAAATTGCTCGTGATGAATGGTATTTAGCACCAACCTCTTTCACTTGACTTGAAAGCAAATCGAAATCGATCGCCTCAGGTTCGGTGCGATATACTTGCCCTCTTAAACGGCTAAGAAAAAGTTGATCTTCATTGAGTGGTAATTCTAAAATTTTACTTAAATCTGCTTGAGTACTTGCGATTAACTCAATCAACACATCTTTTTGCATTAACGTACACATTATTCCTCACCCTCTGCAAAATCTTCCTCATTTTCTACCGCTTGTTCTTCTGTATCAGCGGTAGGATTTGACGCGGTTGCCTCACCATCACGAATCAAACGTAATTGTGCTTCGCGGTAATCATCTCCTGCGCGAACGTCCGCACCAAAACGGAAAACGGAAACGGAAATTACAAATTTCTTGCTGTTTTGATCACCAATACGGGTAATCATTCCAACACGAGCCAAGCGACGCAAGGCTCCACTAACTTTTTCGACCAATTTAGCCTTATCTAAATCTGAACCTGTAGAACGTGGATTTACCGCTTTTAACAATTTTTGTTCATCGGCAAGGTTTAACAACTCTTCATAAACATCATCGTAACTAAACACGCCTTGTTGTGCCAAGCGTTCTGGACTCAAATAGAGGTAGCATAATACTTTACCCACTAACATCTCCATTTCAGACATCGCAGAACGGGCTATCAAGGTTGAGGCACGTGGGCGGAGGTAGAAAAAACCTTCTGGTGCACGAATAAGATCCACGTGATAACGGTTGTAAAACTGCTCAAGTTCTGCTTGGAAATCCATCAAAAACGCATGTTCATCAAGCAAATCAATACTAATATGACGACCTGCACGCAATTGGCTATCAAGGCTTGGAAAAATTGGGTTGGCAATTGCCACCGCTAATTTAGTTGAAATTACATCTTGAATATTCTCTGTCATAATTTTTCTCTTTTTTGCTTGACTATTGGTATTGATCAATCACGTGGGCTTGCACTTTCGCCCCTGTTTCATTAATCGCTTGCCATTCTGGATAAACCGCTTGGCTATCTAAACTTGCCATACCCAATTTACTTGCTTGATCTATGATAATACGTGCCACATCAAAATGGCGAGAGTGCGGATAACGAGCCAATTGTTCACGTAAAACCTCGCCTAAATCGATCGGCTTACCTTCCACTCTAAATTGTTTAAGATAAACCTGCATCATTGCTACAATTTGCTCTTGCACATCACTGATGGATTGATATTCCAACTCTGTTGGTAATTCACCAACCGCTTCGGCTTCGTTAAATTCATTTTCATCATCACGTAAATCAAGAAGCGAATCCGCTTTCGCAGTATAAAGCATCCAAGGTGCATCAAAATAATCTTGAATAGATTGACGCAAGCGCTGACCAAATACACGGTTTTTATCCATATCAATGGCAGTACGAATAAATTTATGCACGTGGCGATCGTAGCCAATCCAAAGATCGATTGCCTGTTGTCCCCAGCTCATAATGCGGTCTAATTTATTTTGCAGATTAACCACTAGCTGATCGATGAAATCTAAATCGTAACGCCCAATCAAACAACTCTGAATACGTAACAACTGTGCCTGTAGCTTGTCGCCCGCTGCATTCAATGTATCTTGCAACTCTCGCAGATTGCCCGATGTTTCGTCTAATAATTGTTCACAACTAATAATCGCTTCGTGCCAGTTTTGACTTAACAGATTCGCAATTCGCTCACGAATTTGGTGCTGATTCTCATCCATAACACGTTGAGAAAGATCGATACTATCAAAAATTTCTGCCACCGAATATTTTAACGGTGCAAATACATTATTTCGCCAATGGCGTTCATCGCCGCCCTCTTCAGCAGCAAGAGATGCTTTTTGGATTTCACTTGCCACAATCGAAAGCTGAATAGAAAGACGCAAGCTAGAAAACTCACGCTGACGGATGTAGTAGTTCGCAATTCCCACCGCAAGCGGCGTAACACGATAAATTGCCAAACCTTCAGTAAATTCGCTAGAAAAGCGGTTTAGAAGGCGCTGTTTTACTAGATCATTGATCGCATTATTTGCACGCTGATTGATTGTATTGTCAGCTTGTTTAAAGGCTTGAGAAACGTAGCGGAAAAGATCAACTAAATCACTTTCAAGTAATTCACCATCGTTCTGTTCTTGGTTAAAAATAGAAATCGCCAATAAAAAGGCAAGGCGTTCAGGCGGAAGCGAAAGCGAAAACTCACTCTCTTTCGTCCAATGGATAAGTTCTGGAATAGTGTGTGCCAATTCGTTCTGTGCAGTCAGCATAAGGCTTATATTCGTATAGTCAAAAATGGGATTTATTGTACCGTAAAGCTCAACAAATAGAAATTAGAAATCATAAGCAAAAATAAACCTAGCCGAAGCTAGGTTTATTTTATCTTCTACTCTTTTTCTACATTTTTTGCTTTAAACAGCATAATCAACACTAACATTGTTATACCCGCTGTAATAAAACCGAGTAACCCTGACTCAGTAAAACCTACAACTAAGTAACCTATCACCGATGCTGCGGCAACTAACAACGCATAAGGCAATTGTGAAAGCACGTGATCTATATGGTTATTGAGCACCCGTTGAAGATAGAATTGTTGTGTCTGACACTGGAGAACAGTGGTCACCACATACAGCACCTGCCATTACAGCTGATAAACAAGGGATAATTAAGTTTGGATCAGAATGCACTGCCATTGCTGCACCAATTGGTAACATAATACCGAAAGTACCCCAGCTTGTCCCCGTTGAGAATGCCATTACAGAAGCAAGCACAAACAAAATTGCAGGCAAGAACGCTGGTAATATATTCCCTGCCACTAAGCTTGAAAGGTATTTACCCGTTTGCATATCGCTTACGACACCGTTGATTGTCCACGCAAAGAAAAGAATTAAAATTGCACCAGACATCATTTTTACGCCCGTTCCATAAGCTTTAATATAATTGCTTACAGAAATATGACGACGAGTTAATAAACAAAGCGTGAGTACGGTAAGACTTACCAAGCCTCCCGTCACCAATGAAATACCAACAGTTGTGTTCTCAAATGCACCTAAAATCGTAAACGAATTTCCTGCTTCAGCAAGTGCATCACCACCCGTTTTTAGCATCATCGTTACCGTACCGATAATTAACGCCAAGATTGGAAGGACTAAATCACGTACACCCGCCTCTGAAGAACCTTGTTGCTCAAAAGATTTCTCTTCTTGACTCATTGCATTGTGCTCAAAACGTACCATAGAACCAATATCAAACGAGAAATAGGCTACGAAGAACACCATTACAATTGAGAAAATTGCATAGAAGTTCATTGCACTCATCGTTACAAACGCACCTAATGGTGTGTAGCCTGTAATAGAGTGTGTAGCTAATAACCCAGCGATAAGTGTGATGATGTAAGCTCCCCAACTTGAAATTGGCATTAATACACACATCGGTGCAGCAGTTGAGTCTAAAATATAAGCTAGTTTTGCACGTGATACTTTAAATTTATCAGTCACAGGGCGAGCAATTGCCCCTACAGCAAGACTGTGGAAGTAATCATCAATAAAAGTAACAAATACTAGGCAAGCCGCCATTAATTTGGCACCACGTCTGCCTTTTACTTTCTCTTGAGCCCAATTTGCAAAGGCTTGGTTTGCACCAGAAACGCTTAGTAAAGACGTTAAAATGCCTAATAATATTAAAAATAAAATAATATTGATATTGTTACTATTAAAGCCCTCTTCGCCACCTTTATAAAGCAAAGAAACTACACTATTTTTTAAATATAAAACAGCATCAAGCACATTACCGTCAGATAACATTAATGCACCGACAATAATACCTAAACTTAATGAAATTAAAACACGTCTGGTTGCAATCGCAAGTAGAAGTGCAATTAACGCTGGTACAACAGACCAGAGCGATGATGAATAATCAACAAGATTCATAAAACCTCTAATTTATTAAAAGATATTTTTATAACGTCATTGAATCTACTGAATGTATTTACGCAGGAAGGCAAATAAAGGAAGGATAAAGGAAAATATCCTCACCTAACTTACAGTAGCACTCCGCAGTGATACAAAGAATATCAAAACTGCGACAGTGTCGTCCCTTTCGGCAACGACCCCAACCAACCAAGATGACGCCTGATTGATTTCGGCAAATACACCTTTCATTTTTCCTCATCGTTTTCCACTCAGAAAAAGTACTTATCGTATTTGCACCTCTACAATTGTAGGATTTAATAAAGATTACCTGAAATAGAAACATTAAACAAGCGAAATTTTCAGCATTTTGGCGTTATTTCTGAATATTTTAAATTTAAATGATTTACCTTAAAAATATATTACTGTAATATATTCGCACTTTCAGCCTCATAATTTATATATTTATAGGAGATCATATGTCTGAAACATTAAAAACATTATCTAATATTCGTAGTTTACGTGTACTAGCGCGCGAAACATCTCTTGAACAACTAGAAGCGTTATTAGAAAAATTAACTATTGTTATTGAAGAAAAACGTGAAGACGTAAAAGCCCAAGAATTAGAACAAGCAAAATTTTTAGAAAGCTTAAATAAATATAAAGAGATGTTAGCTCAAGATGGCATTTCAGCTGATGAATTAGCATCATTACTGAGTAATGCTCATGTTGAAAAAAAATCACGTAAACCAATCGCTCCTCGCCCCGCTAAATATAAATTCGTTGATGTTAATGGCAATGAAAAAACTTGGACAGGTCAAGGTCGCACCCCACGTGAATTAGTTGGTAAAAATTTATCTGAGTTTGAGATTTAATGACTATCTAAAAGCATGAATATCTATTCATGCTTTTTTATTCCTAAAAGCCATCCATTAGAAATTAAATAAATTAAGTTTCTGGACAAAAACTCATAATATATCAACAAGACTCCTGTAAATATTATTATCTGAACGACACTTCCAGACAATATCACCTTTTAATCATTCTTCTTACTAGATCTATGAATATATTCGTGAATACACTTATTTTGTCCTCTATACCCATTTGGAGTATTCAAGATAAAACAAAGGACTCTTCTCTGTAAATTACAGAAACCGAGCCCTTAATCTTCTTTCGGTTCATTTCTAGATCGTAACGAAAGTTACTTATAAGCTACTCTTTTGATTTCCAAACCAACGGATCAACACCACGATGAATAAGATCTTGATGCTCTTCAATACGGAACACAGGTTCTTGTTTTGCCTTTAGCTGACGAACATAATCTTTTAAAATTCGCCATACAAGTGGAGATAGGATAAGGATTGCAATTAAGTTGATAATTGCCATTGTTGCCATTACTGTATCAGCAAACGCCCAAACAATCCCACCATCGCGCACTGCACCGAAATAAACGAAGAACAATACGATTGAACGGAAGACCCATACAAACCACGCTTTGTTTTTAATGTAACGAATATTAGTTTCTGCATAAGCATAGTTGCCGATAATTGAAGTGTAGCAGAATAAAAGCAAGATAAAGGCTAGGAAATGTACACCAAATTCGCCTAAGTGATATTGCAATGCGGTTTGGGTAAGCTCGACCCCTTTTAAGGTTTCACTACCATAATTATCTGACATTAAAATAATAATGGCAGTACAGGTACAAACTACAATAGTATCTACAAAGACACCAAGCATTTGGATTAAGCCTTGGCTCGCAGGATGTTTTGCATCAGATGTTGCCGCTGAGTTTGGTGCAGAACCCATACCAGCTTCGTTTGAGAATAATCCACGTTTAATCCCCATTAACATTGTTTTAGAAACAATACTTCCAAACATACCACCTGCAACTGCTGAGAAATCAAAGGCATTTGAGATTATCATCGATAAAATTTCAGGGACCTTGCTGATATTCATTCCAAGAATAATAACTGCAATAATCAAATAAAATAACGCCATTGTTGGTACAACTTTTGCGGAAACTTGTCCGATACGTTTAACACCTCCAGCGATAATAACTGCTGTTAAGATTACAAGCACAATACCCACTGATTTAGCATCCCAAGACCATGCCTTACTCGTTGCAGCGACAATAGAGTTAGATTGAACAGCGTTAAACGCAAAACCAAATGTAAAGATTAAAGTAATCGCAAATGCAATCGCTAGCGGTTTACATTTCAAACCTCGAGTAATGTAATACGCAGGACCACCGCGGAACATTCCATTTGAATCACGGGTTTTGTAAAGCTGTGCAAGTGAAGATTCCGCAAATGCAGAACTCATACCCATTAACGCAGTGATCCACATCCAAAATACTGCTCCTGGCCCTCCTAATGCGATTGCAGTTGCAACCCCTCCAATGTTACCTACACCTACGCGGCTAGCTAAACCTGTAGTAAAGGCTTGGAATGGGGTTAAAGAATCGCCATCAGCCGCACGGCCCCCCCACATTTCACGTAAACTTTGTGGAAGTAAACGTAGCTGCACTAAACCCGTTGTGATAGTAAAAAATAAACCTGTGCCCAAAAGCAGGAGAATCGTAATATCCCAAATTGGACCATCTAATGTATTGATGATCCAGTTTAAAATGGCTTCAAAGCCTGAAACAATAAAATCCATAAGACCTCTCAGTAAAAAAAAGAAAACGTTTGCATTGTAACCTTTTTTTAGATTTTGAAAACTTTTTTTAATGCTTTTTATAAAAAAAAGTATCTAAAAAAGCAAATTGCTTATAAAAAGAACTGATCTAGATAAAACAAAGCCCCCAATAAAGGGGGCTATAAAACTCAACGTAAATTAACGTTTTTTCGCTTTTGCATTTGGAAGGTCTGTAATTGAGCCTTCGAACACTTCTGCCGCTAAACCAACAGATTCATGAAGCGTTGGGTGAGCATGGATAGTTAATGCAATATCTTCGGCATCGCAACCCATTTCGATTGCCAAGCCAATTTCGCCTAATAATTCACCACCATTGCTACCTACAATCGCACCACCTAATACGCGGTGGGTATCTTTATCAAAAATAAGTTTAGTCATACCTTCTGGACATTCAGAAGCAATCGCACGACCTGATGCCGCCCATGGGAATTTAGCCACTTCATAGTTTAAGCCTTCTTGCTTACACTCTTTCTCTGTTTTACCTACCCATGCCACCTCTGGCTCAGTATAAGCGATTGATGGAATCACTTTCGGATCGAAGTAGTGTTTTTGTCCTGCAATCACTTCTGCTGCAACGTGACCTTCATGCACACCTTTATGTGCTAACATTGGTTGACCTACGATATCACCGATTGCGAAGATATGAGGTACGTTGGTACGCATTTGTTTATCTACACGAATGAAACCACGCTCATCAACTTCAACACCTGCTTTACCTGCATCGATTAATTTACCGTTTGGTGTACGACCAATAGCAACAAGCACCGCATCATAACGTTTAGTATCGTTACATGCTTTACCTTCCATTGAAACATAGATACCATCATCTTTCGCTTCAACTGCGGTTACTTTAGTTTCAAGCATTAACTTGAATTTTTTCTCGATTTGTTTGGTGTAGATTGCTACAACATCTTTATCTGCTGCTGGGATAACTTGGTCGAACATTTCAACCACTTCAATCTCTGAACCTAGAGAGTGATAAACTGTACCCATCTCTAAACCAATAATACCGCCCCCCATGATAAGAAGTTTTTTCGGCACTTCTTTTAATTTAAGTGCATCTGTTGAATCCCAAATACGTGGATCTTCATGCGGAATGAATGGTAATTGGATTGGACGAGAACCCGCTGCGATAATTGCATTATCAAATTTAACAGTAGTTGGATTACCATCACGATCACGTGCAACTAATGTATTTGGATCAGTAAATGCTGCTAAGCCTTCAACCACGGTCACTTTACGTGCTTTTGCCATACCTGCTAAACCGCCTGTTAATTTAGCGACTACAGCATCTTTACCTGCACGAACTTCGTCTAAATTGATAGTTGGTTCACCAAAGTAAATACCGTTTTTGGTTGCGTGTTTTGCTTCTTCAATTACTTTAGAAACGTGTAATAACGCTTTTGATGGAATACAACCTACGTTTAAACACACCCCACCTAAAGTTGAATAACGTTCTACAAGAACGGTTTCTAAACCTAAGTCAGCACAACGGAACGCAGCTGAATAACCTGCAGGACCTGCACCAAGTACAACTACTTGGGTTTTAATTTCTTTACTCATATCTTTTCCTTTTCAAGCGGTCAATTTTGTCAATTTTCTTGCAAATCCGACCGCTTACAGATTGATTACATTGCTAAGTTACACAACCTAATTACATTACTAGGCGACGGATATCTGCTAATACACCGTTGATGTAACTTAAGAAACGAGCACCATCAGCACCATCGATCACGCGGTGGTCGAATGATAATGATAATGGAAGCATTAAGCGTGGTGCGAATTCTTTACCGTTCCATACAGGTGCCATTTCAGATTTAGACACTCCTAAAATTGCCACTTCTGGTGCATTCACGATTGGGGTAAAGTGGGTTGTACCAATACCGCCCAAGCTTGAAATAGTGAAGCAACCACCTTGCATATCTGAACCAGTTAGTTTGCCTTCACGAGCTTTTTTCGATACTTCCATCAACTCACGAGATAACTCAATAATGCCTTTCTTGTTCACGTTTTTGAATACAGGAACCACTAAGCCATTTGGTGTATCTACAGCCACACCAATGTTGATGTATTTCTTAATAGTCAGTTTTTGACCATCTTCAGAAATTGAGCTGTTGAAACGTGGGAACGCTTCTAACGCTTTTGCAACCGCTTTCATAATGAACACAACTGGCGTGATTTTCACGTCTAGTTTTTGTTTTTCAACAATCTTGTTCTGTTCTTTACGGAATGCTTCTAATTCTGTGATATCTGTACGGTCGAAGTGTGTAACGTGTGGAATCATTACCCAGTTACGGTGTAAGTTCGCACCAGAAATTTTGTTGATACGGCTTAATTCAACTTCTTCTACTTCACCGAACTTGCTGAAGTCAACTTTCGGCCATGGTAATAAGCCTAAGCCTGCGCCGTTTGCCACGCCATTGCCTGCTGCTTGTGCAGTTGCACCGCTTTCGTAAGCTTTAACTGCAGTTTTAACGTATGCTTCGATATCTTCTTTAACGATACGACCTTTACGACCTGTACCTTTAACTTTATCTAAGTTTACGCCGAATTCACGTGCTAAACGACGAATCACTGGTGTTGCGTGTGCATAGACTGTACTTGCTACCACTTGTTCTTGACTTAAGCCTGCAACATTACCACCTTGAGCTGGTTGTGCCGCAGGTACTGGTGTTGCCGCTGCTGGAGCTGGAGCAGTTGCTGGAGCTGGAGCAGTTGCTTGTGCAACTAGTGCTGCCGCAGGTGCTGCACCTGCAACTTCGAAACGCATAATTAATGAACCTGTTGATACTTTATCGCCAGATTTCACTAAGATTTCTTTAACTACGCCCGCAAATGGTGCAGGTACTTCCATTGATGCTTTATCACCTTCAACAGTGATTAAAGATTGCTCTTCTGAAACGGTATCGCCTACTGCAACCATAATTTCAGTTACGTTTACTTCATCACCACCGATATCTGGAACATTCACATCTTTAATCGCTGCTACAGCAGGTGCTGCTGCTTGTGTAGCTGGTGCCGCCGCTACAGGAGCTGCCGATGCAGTTTCAAATTTCATAATCAATTTGCCAGTTGAAACTTTATCGCCTACGTTGATTAAAATTTCTTTTACTACACCTGCGATTGGTGCTGGCACTTCCATTGATGCTTTATCGCCTTCAACGTTGATAATTGATTGGTCAACTTCAACGCTATCGCCTACTTTTACCATAATTTCAGTCACGTTTACTTCGTCGCTACCGATATCTGGTACATTCACTTCAACGATTGCTGAAGCAGTCGCTGCTGGTGCAGGAGCTGCCGCCACTGGTGCTTCAACGACAGGTGCTGCTCCTGCTGCTTCTAACACTAACATTGGTGAACCTGTTGTTACTTTATCGCCAACTTTAACTAAAACTTCTTTTACCACACCCGCTTCTGGTGCTGGCACTTCCATTGAAGCTTTATCACCTTCTACGTTGATAATTGATTGATCAGCAGAAATGGTATCACCCACGTTTACCATCACTTCTGTTACGGTAACTTCATCACTACCGATATCTGGTACATTAATTTGTTTTGACATTTTGGTAATCCTTCTTTTAGAAATGGACAGGGCAAAACCCTGTCCTTTTGGCAAAATCTTAACTGATTTTGACCGCTTGCATTATGCGTATAATGGGTTAATGCGATCTACATTTAAGCCAAATTTCGCAATTGCATCTGCAACAACTTGGTTAGTTACGGTACCTTCTTTCGCTAATTGAGAAAGTGCCGCAACTACCACATAACGTGCATCTACTTCAAAGTGTTCACGTAAATTCGCACGGCTGTCTGAACGACCGAAACCATCTGTACCTAATACGTGATAGTGACGGCTTGGTACGAATGCACGGATCTGATCTGCGTATGCTTTTACATAGTCAGTTGATGCCACTGTTGGTAAATCTGCTAATACTTGTGCAACGTATGGTACGCGTTGTTCCGCTGTTGGATGTAATAAGTTCCAACGTGCTGCATCGTGACCTTCACGTGCTAACTCATTGAATGAAGGTGCTGAGAATACATCAGATGTTACACCAAAGTCATTTGCAAGGATTTGTGCTGCTTCACGAACATGACGCATAATCGCACCTGAACCTAACAATTGAACGTGGCCTTTTCCTTTACCTTCAACAGTTTCGAATTTATATAAACCTTTACGGATACCTTCTTCTGCACCTACTGGCATAGCTGGCTGATCCATAACTTCATTTAATGTGGTCATATAATAGAACACATTTTCTTGTTTTTCACCGTACATGCGGTTGATACCATCTTGCATAATTACCGCCACTTCGAATGCAAATGATGGATCATAAGTAACACAGTTAGGGATGATACCTGCTTGGATATGGCTGTGACCATCTTCGTGTTGTAAACCTTCACCGTTTAAGGTTGTACGACCTGAAGTACCACCCACCATGAAACCACGTGCTAATTGGTCACCTGCTGCCCACATTAAGTCACCAACACGTTGGAAACCAAACATTGAGTAATAAATAAAGAATGGAATCATAGGTTGATTATTCACAGAGTATGAGTTTGCTGCTGCTAACCAAGAGGCTGTTGCACCTAATTCGTTGATACCTTCTTGTAATACTTGACCATCTTTTGCTTCACGATAGTAAGCTACTAAATCACGGTCTGAAGGAACATAGTTTTGACCATGCGGATTGTAGATACCTACTTGACGGAATAAACCTTCCATACCAAATGTACGAGCTTCATCCGCAATCATAGGAACGATCGTTTTACCGATATTTTTATCTTTTAATAAGATATTTAATACGCGTGTGAACGCCATTGTAGTTGAAATACCACGTGGTTGTTCTTCTAATAATGCTTTAAACTCTTCTAGTGCTGGTACTTTGTATTCCACATCAAATTTAGTACGACGAGCCGGCACGTAACCATTTAATGCTTTACGGTGACCATGTAGGTATTCATACTCTGGTGTACCTTCTGCGAATTTGATATATTCCAAGTTTTCTACTTGCTCATCGGTTAATGGTAATTCGAAGAAGTCACGGAAACCTTTAAGACTATCATAAGACATTTTTTTCGACTGGTGAGCTGTATTTTTACTTTCCGCTTCAGGGATTTTATAACCTTTCACTTGATGAGCTAAAATCACAACTGGCTTGGTCGCTTTTTGTGCTTTCGCATAAGCTGCATAAAGTTTTTCACTATCGTGTGCACCACGGCGTAATGCCCAAATTTCATCATCAGTCATATCTGCTACTAATGCTGCAGTTTCTGGGTAACGACCAAAGAAATGTTCACGCACGTAAGCACCATCTTTTGATTTGAATGTTAAGTAATCGCCATCAACCACTTCCATCATTAACTGTGTTAATTTACCTGAAGTGTCTTTTGCGAATAATTTATCCCACTCGCTACCCCACAATACTTTGATTACTTCCCAGCCAGCACCAGTGAATAAGCCTTCTAATTCTTGAACAATTTTCCCGTTACCATTAACTGGACCATCTAAACGTTGTAAGTTACAACTGATAGTAAAAATTAAGTTATCTAATTTTTCACGTGCTGCGAAAGTTAATGCACCTTTAGACTCGATCTCATCCATCTCGCCATCGCCTAGGAATGCATAAACTTTTTGATCTTTAGTATCTTTTAATCCAAGGTTATCTAAGTATTTTAAGAAACGTGCTTGGTAGATAGCGTTTACAGGACCTAGACCCATTGAAACGGTAGAGAATTGCCAGAATTCAGGCATTAATTTAGGATGTGGATATGAAGATAAGCCATCAACGAATGCTTCTTGACGGAAGTTATCCATTTGCTCTTCAGTTAAACGACCTTCTAAGAATGCACGTGCATACATACCTGGTGCTGCGTGACCTTGGAAGAAAATTAAATCGCCACCGTTTTTCTCTGTTGCAGCTTTGAAGAAGTGGTTGTAGCACACTTCGTACATAGTTGCAGCAGATTGGAAAGTTGAGATATGACCACCTAAGTCTAGATCTTTCTTCTGACTACGTAAAACCATTGCGATCGCATTCCAACGTACCGCAGAACGGATACGACGCTCGATTGCGTGATCACCTGGGTAAGCAGGCTGCTCAGATGCTGGGATGGTGTTTACGTAATCTGTTGTTACGCCTGTTGGTAATGAAACGCCATTTGTACGAGCTTGACCAATAACTTGCTCAATGATGTATTGAGCACGCTCAACGCCTTCTTCACGGATTAATGAATCTAATGATTGTAACCAATCTTGAGTTTCGATTGGATCTACGTCATTTGCTAAAATCTCTGACATAGGTTTTCCCTTAATGTTATTAACTATGAATGGATAATAGAGCAAAAATGGGCTCTATCGTTTGCTGAAATGTTATGCAATAAGCCTTAGCAACAGCTTGCATACTCAACTAAATTGCTTTGCAAAATTATTGTTAAAGCCTATCACATAGCGAATATCTATTTGATTTACAAAGGTTTTCTCTAAAAAGTGAAAATGTTGTAAAAATGTAGATAAATTTTTAAATAAAGATAACAAAAAACAGTTGTTTTGTCTATTTTTTTGACCTGCACAATAGGAAAGATAAACTGAGCATTTAATCAAGCTTAATCGCTCTTGCTAAATCTTGAATTAATTTTGGCCCCGCGTAAATCATCCCTGAATAGACTTGTAACAATTTTGCTCCCGCATCAATTTTTTCTTGGCCTGATGCAACGGAATGAATACCACCACTACCAATAATCGGCAATGCACCATTTAATTCCTTAGCAAGCATACGGATTAAACGCGTACTGAGTGCATTCAATGGCTTACCGCTTAATCCACCTTGCTGCTCTGCATTTTTAAGTCCTGCCACAGGATCACGCGAAAGCGTGGTATTTCCTGCAATCACGCCATCAATATGATGACGAATCAGACTATCTGCCACAGAAGCAATTTCTTCCTCGTTTAAATCAGGTGCAATTTTTAATACAAGCGGTTTATATTTGCCAAACTTTTGAGAAAGTGCAGCTTGTTCTACTTTCAATGATTTTAATAAATCGTCTAACGCCTCACCATACTGCAAACTGCGTAGATTCTTAGTGTTTGGCGAAGAAATATTCACGGTAATATAATCAGCATGTTCATACACTTTACGCAAACAGATTTGATAATCGTCTAATGCTCGCTCAATCGGAGTAATCGCATTCTTACCAATGTTAATACCTAAAATACCGTCGTATTTTGACTTTTTAACATTTTCTACTAACACATCAACGCCTAAATTATTAAAACCATTACGGTTAATAATCCCTTCTGCTTCAACAATGCGGAACTGACGTGGTTTCGGATTCCCATCTTGAGCAAGTGGTGTTACCGTTCCCACTTCAATGAAACCAAATCCAAGTTTACCAAAGCCATCTATCGCTTCACCATTTTTGTCTGCCCCCGCGGCTAAACCAATCGGATTTTTAAATTTTAAGCCCATTACCTCAGTTGGATTTTCAGGTATTGGTAAAATCGGGAAAGGTAAACTCCCCACCAATTTTAAAGATTGCACAGTAAAACTGTGTGCCGTTTCAGGCTGCATTGAAAAAATAAATTTGCGAATGAGAGAATACATATTCTTCCAAAATTAAAACAAAATCATACCGTTCTTTTGTTGCAAAACTAAGACAAACTTAGCAACCATTTTTCATTACGATATAATTAAATCAAACAAGAAAAAACCCAATCTTTCGACTGGGTTTAAAAAAATTAAGCATCAAACATTGCCGAAATTGATTCTTCGTTGCTAATACGACGAATCGCTTCTGCAAGCATACCTGATAATGTTAATGCACGGACTTTGTTGAGTGCTTTAATTTCATCAGAAAGAGGAATTGTATCCGTTACTACCACTTCATCTAATGCTGAGTTTGCTAAATTTTTCGCTGCTGTGCCTGATAATACTGCGTGGGTGGCATAAGCAAATACTTTTGTTGCACCACGTTCTTTTAACGCTTCTGCTGCTTTCACTAAAGTACCGCCTGTATCGATCATATCATCCACGAGAATACAATCACGACCAGCCACATCACCAATGATATGCATTACTTGAGAAACATTTGCTTTTGGACGACGTTTATCGATAATCGCCATATCTGCATCGTTTAATAATTTTGCAATTGCACGAGCACGCACTACGCCACCGATGTCAGGTGAAACCACGATTGGATTGTTAAGATTTGTTTTTTGAAGAATATCATTGATAAGCACAGGTGAACCGAAAACGTTATCTACTGGCACATCAAAGAAACCTTGTATTTGTTCTGCGTGAAGATCGCAAGTTAAAACACGATCTACACCCACACTTGAAAGGAAATCAGCAACCACTTTCGCTGTAATTGGTACACGTGCTGAGCGAACGCGGCGGTCTTGACGAGCATAAGCAAAATAAGGAATAACTGCGGTGATACGACCTGCTGAAGCACGACGTAATGCGTCTACCATGACGATCAATTCCATTAAGTTATCATTCGTAGGTGCACAAGTTGATTGCACGATAAATACATCTGAACCACGTACATTTTCGTTAATTTGCACTTGAATTTCACCATCGCTGAAACGACCAACTGTCGCATCACCAAGAGAAATATAAAGGCGTTCTGCAATACGTTTTGCAAGTTCTGGCGTTGCATTACCTGCAAACAATTTAATATCTGGCATTGGAATAGATCCTTTAGGATGAGTGGGTTAAAAAAGACGTTGATGTAACGGTGAGACGTTCTGCCCTTTTGCTACAAAACCAAACACATTCGCAGGTCTTTGAGCAAAAACGGCATTGGCTTCCTCAATACTGTCAAATTCAGCAAAGATACAAGCCCCCGTTCCCGTTAAACGGAACTGAGCATATTTTACCAATTTTGACATCAATTCTTCAACCTCGAAATAATGATCTCGAACAACTTTTTCGCAATCGTTTTCCCATTTTGTATTTAATAACACATCCATCGTCCGTTTAGGTGTATTACGGGGCAAATTCGGATCGCGAAAAACTGCAGGGGTTGAAATCGAAACATCAGGCTTTAACACCACATACCATTTCTCAGCTGGCTCACAAGGCGTTAGCACCTCTCCAACCCCCTCTGCAAACGCAGCAAAACCTCGTACAAAAATCGGCACATCTGCCCCAAGCGACAATCCCATTTCTGCAAGTTGCTCTAGCGAAAGCCCTGTTTGCCATAAATGATTTAACCCGATCAATACAGTTGCGGCATTAGAAGAACCGCCTCCCACACCACCGCCCATTGGCAATTTTTTAGTCAAACGGATTTTCGCACCTTGCTTACAAGCGGTCTTTTCTTGCAACAGTTTTGCAGCACGATAAATTAAATTCTGCTCTTTCGGCACATCTGGCAGCTCGTCAAGCAAAACAATCTTACCATCATTTGTGGTCTCAAATTCCAATTCATCGCAAAAATCTAAGAATTGAAATAGCGTTTGCAATTCGTGATAGCCATCCGACCGCTTGCCAGTTACATATAAAAAGAGGTTAAGTTTTGCAGGACTTGGTAATTTCATCTGAGCATTCATTCTTTAATACGTCCAATTATCTACCCGAATTTTCAAGGTTTGCGAACCATTTTCGAGCACGATTAATTTAGGTAAATTCGGCTGGCGAGTTTCATCATACGAAACATAAGTCACTTTCCAAACCACCCCATTCAGCGGATAACTAAATTGGGCTAATTGGCGTTTTTCATTTACTACATAATTTCCTTCTTTTTCAGGCAAGCCTTTCAGCCAATAAGCGAACTGATCAATAGGAAATGAAACACCAATAATTTCTTGCATTAACGCATCAATATCACGATCAGAGCGGCTATTCCCTTCACTATCTGACACGGTCAAGCCACGTGCATTACGATGTAATTTCAATGATTTACTCGAGAGATTAGACGAAAGCTCTAAACCAAAATTGCTCGCATTTTTGTATTGCCAATCAAAATGTGAGGAAAAACGTTCTTCTGGTGAAATATAACCAAACTGCCCTTTCGCTTGGTAACCACTGATTTTTTCAAGCTGAGCAAGATGAGCTTGCCACTGCGGATCATTATGCGGAATCTGAATGGTAGGATGCTCAATTTGAGTCGGTGCATCCAACACCGATTGACAACCGACAAGAAAAAGCGAAAGACTCAACGAGCCAAGAAAAGAAAGTTTTTTCATACTTATCATATAAATAAAGCGGTTTGATTTGAGTAAAATTTCGTAAATTCTACTCGAAATCTCACCGCTTGTCTTAATTTTCATTAAGTGAATGACTAAACGTGCGATTGATTATCTGGTAATGTCCCTTCAATCTCTTCCACTAACTCGCCATTTTTAAAAAAGACATAACCGCCATTTTTCATTTTGATCCAATTTTCGTTTTTTGTGAGTGGCTGCGTGGCAATAATAGTCACTTTATCATTTTCTGTGGTGTATTTGCTAAAATCGATTTCCACATCATCATCGCGTAATGCCTTGCTAAATGGTGCCTTACGTGTCACATAATAAAGTCTAGTTGAGCAACGAGCAATCATCCAATGCCCGTTCGACATAATGAAATTAAACACGCCGTGAGTAGCAATATCAGAAGTAATCTCGACTACCGCATCAAAAATGTCTTTCTCGCTCGGCTTTTTATCAAAACGTTCTCGCAAACGAGAGACAATGCAACAGAATGCCGCTTCCGAGTCTGTCGTACCAATCGGTTGATAATGGCAATCAGCACAAGGTCGAACGCCTTCCACCGTGCCATTATGAGCAAAAACCCAGTTTTCACCCCACAGTTCGCGAATAAAAGGGTGGGTGTTTTCCAAATTCACATCACCACGTGTTGCCTTACGAATATGCGAAATCACGTTAAATGATTTAATTTTATATTGGCTGATTAAATCCGCCATTGGTGAAGAAGCTCCTGGACGGTTATCACGAAAGATACGTACGCCCTTACCTTCAAAAAAAGCGATACCAAAACCGTCAGTATGCTGATCAGTTAACCCTGCCCGTCGCCGAAAACCTTCAAAAGAGAAAGTAATATCGGTCGGTGTATTACAATTCATTCCTAATAATTGACACATAATTCCACTTCTTAAAATATTTCTGAAAATGACACCCCATTTTGGTGAATTATTCAAATGATTTCAATAGGAATTGATCAAAAAAATTAGAGCTAAAACTTATTTCTTGCTACTTTTTGGAATAAATCCAAGTAATCAATACTTTTTACCATATCTCTGCATTTTTCTATCAAGAAGTTATAAAATATTCAGCTCTTAGCTTCACTCCGTAATTAGTACAAGAAACCAATTAAATGGTGAAATTGTTTAAATTGAAGCTAGATCTTGAAGTAGATAAAGAAGCTTATTCTATCATCAAAGCAATGTCTGTAATAGTGAGCATAGAATAATGTAGAAGAAATACAAAAATGGCTAGATTCTTAAAATCTAGCCATTTTCATTTTAGTTAATACTGTAAGACTCTGTATAAGGAATCAATCCTCGTTTTAACATTCGGCTCACACCACTTCCGTAGTTTGTGCCAAAGCGTAGTTCAAAATTAACCCCAAATTTATTGTCGTAAAATAAGTCGTTAATCGTATCGCTTGTTGCGTTTGAAGGTGTTGCAACTAATTTACGAGCAACATAAACATTCGCCGTCCAACAACAGGTGTTATAGTTCATAGAGAACTGAGTTTCCATTGGCTTTTTCAAAGCAATATCTTGATAATGACTAAACATTGCGGCAACGTTATCTGTTAATTCCCAAGCGACTACACCACCAAGCTGTTTAATATCTTGACCATAACGGTTTGTACTTAAGTTTTGGTTAATATAATCACGGCTTGCAAAGCGATAATTTAATTGGAACAATTTGCTATCGCTTGGTTTATATTGTAATGACATATTCGCCAATGAGGTTTGATTCAAACGTGTATCATATTGATAACTTCCGTGCCAATTCCATTTACGATGGAATTTCCAGTTTGATTCTAACGCCCACGAAGAAGAACGATTCGCCGTACTATTGCTTGAATTATCATCAATTTTAGATGGACTTAAATAGTAAGTTTGCCCTGCACTAAAATTGAATACCTCTGTCCCTGTCTTATCGCTGAAGAATCGTGTTGTTCCACCTGCTGTCACAAGGTTTGCAGAAGAAATTCGGTCTAAACCACTATAACGACGATCGTTAAACAGGGAGAAATAATCCGTTTGCAATAAAGCAGAATCATAACCTAGCCCTACGCTTTTATGACGTTTAGAACCGATCTCTGCTTGGTTTTCATATGGGCGATAAATATATTGCACACGAGGCTCAAAGGTTTGGTTATAACCTTTAAAGAACTGTTTATCTGCCTCAAGTAGCGTTTGGAAATCTAGCTTAATTTGAGGAATAACGCGCGTTACATTTTTCTTCATTTCTTCCGCATTGATATCACTGCCTTTTTGTTGAATATAGTGTGTTGCGTAAAGTTTAGTTTCCAGATTTAAACTGCCATAGCGATTAGCAAGTGGTGCATTTAATGTTGGTTCTACGTGGAAACGCCACGCTTTTGGCATTAGGTTGCTATCATTATCAAAACGAGCAGCTTGCGAGAATAAATGGAAATCAGCAATACCTTTTAATGCATCATTTTTATAATAATTGAAATCAATTTTAGGTAATACACGGTATGGTCCAACTGAATTTGTAGAAAGATCAAAAGTCTGGAATTTTTTACCTGAAACTGACAAATTATAGTTTGGTTGATAGTAGCCTAATCTGAATTGTTGTGTAGCATAACCATCTGTACTGCTACCGTAATCTGAATCAAAATCAGAAAAATAACGACGATCGCTCACTTTAGTGTAATTCACATTCAAACGCCAATCGCTTAAAAAGCTCATATTATGACGCCAATGTAATAAATAACGCTTACGGCTACCATCACTTGATTGATATTCATCTAAACGGTCTCTTGCCATATATTCGGTCGCAACTAAGCCTTCACCCAACTTCGTTAAATAACGAAATTCTGGGCTAATTTGCCACCCACGACGAGAATAATAGGTTGGCGTAAAAGTTGCATCCATATTCGGCGCAATGTTCCAATAAAATGGCTGTGAATAGGTAAAACCATTTTTGCTTGAACGTTCAAAACTTGGAATCAATAAGCCTGAGCGACGACGATCACCAATAGGGAATTGTAAATAAGGAGAATAAAAAACGGGTACGCCCATCACTTTAAAACGAGCATGCCACATTTCAGCATACTCATCTTGTACGTGCTGAATCATCTCGTTCGCTTCAATTGACCAAGATTTATCATTCACTAAACACGAAGTAAATGTTGCATTTTTTAATGTACGAGTTTGGTCATTAAAATGACCGCTTTCCGCCGAGCCTCGCCCTTGCCTACCCACTAATTGATAACTTGTATTGGAAAGATCTGCCTCTTTACTCGTTAAATCTACCGCTGCATCACGACCTTCTGCTTGAATGAGGTTATCACGATATTGGTAAGAGCCTTTTAAAAACGCTTTACGAGCTTGCTCACCTTGCTGTTCCACACGCACTTCATTGGCAAAAAGCGAACGATTTCCTTGCTTAATATTGACATCACCTGTATAGGTTGCATCCGTCGGCTGATTAATTAATGCATTATCAGCCTCAATGTAAACTGGTGCTTGGTTCGGATCACCTTTAACCTCTTCACCTTGAAAATGCGGGACGCCTAATAAACATTGCTCTCTTAAATCCGCTGACGCAATTTGGCTATAACAAGCCGTAACTACCGCCAGTGAGAGAAGATTGTAACGTTGTTTCATTCTCGTTTCTCTTAAATAATTCTGGAAAACTGTTGTCTTTTTGCAAGCTGTCTTGAATACACATCAAAGCATAAACAAATATTACGAATCAACAAACGACCTCTTGGTGAAACTAAGATGCTTTTTTCATTAATCTCAAGCAGACCATCTTTAGCCAATGGCTGTAAATAAGTTAAATCTTCAGCAAAATAGGTATTAAAATCAATACCGTAGGCTTGCTCCAAGCGGTCAAATTCGAGTTTAAAATTACAAATGAGTGCCTTGATAACATCACGACGAATGCAATCATCTTTAGTTAAGGCTAACCCTTTGCTTAACGCAATACCGGTTTCTTCTACATCAGCATAATATTGTTTTAACTCTTTTTGGTTTTGTGCATAAGTATCGCCAAGCAAACTGATCGCAGATACTCCCATACCTAATAAATCACACTCTTCTTGCGTTGTGTAGCCTTGGAAATTACGGTGCAATACGCCATTGGTTTGAGCAATCGCCAGTTCATCATCAGGTTTAGCAAAGTGATCCATCCCGATAAATTTATAGCCATTTTCGCCTAAGAACTGAATTGAATTTTGTAAAATCGTCAGTTTAGTTTCTGGTGGTGGCAACATATCATCTTTAATTTTGATCTGTGCTGCAAAACGGCTTGGCAGGTGAGCATAGTTAAACACGCTCATACGATCTGGATTTAGCTCCACCACACGTTTTAACGTGTACATAAAACTTTCCACATTCTGTTTTGGTAAACCGTAAATCAAATCTACATTAGTTGAAACAAAACCAAGCTCTTTCGCACGTTTCATTAAGGCAAAAATAAATGCTTCATCTTGCTCGCGATTGACAAGCTCTTGTACTTCTTTATCGAAATCTTGAATCCCCATACTGATACGATTAAAACCAATATGGCGAAGATGATCAAGCATATTCAGCTCAATTTCACGCGGATCCATTTCGATACTAATTTCCGCATCTGCTTGCACATCAAAATGCGTTCTAAGCAGATTCATTAAGCGAGCAGATTGCTTTTCATCTAAATAAGTTGGTGTACCGCCACCCCAGTGAATTTGGGTCACTTTACGATTTTTGAAAAGCGGTGCACGAGTTTTAATCTCTTTTTCAAGATAATCTAAATAGAGATCAACTTTATGACGATGACGGGTAATTACTTTATTACACGCACAGAAATAGCAAAGTTTATGGCAAAACGGAATGTGCACATAAAGCGAAAGCGGGCGTTCAGGATAACGCTCTGCTGCCGCTTTAAAATCTTCATTAGTGTAATTTTCGCTAAATTCCAATGCGGTCGGATATGACGTATAACGCGGACCAGATTGGTTATATTTTTGGATAAGGTTTAAATCCCAAATAATTTCTGACATTATCGTGCCTTTTTTAAAGTTTTAATTACTTCGATCAATTGACCACATTCTGCTTGGATTTGCTCAAAAAGCTCAGCTTCTTTTGCTTCACGTGCGAGGTCTTGACGCATACGCTCATTACGTTTCAACGCTTTGCGTTCCTCCAAAATTGCCATATCCTGCACTAGCTCATAAAGCTCCCACATGGCAGGATAATTCGACAATTTATGCCCCAACACATCCAACAGCGGTTTTAAACGTAACACACCTTCAGAAGGATTGCATTGCTCCGTTCTTACCGCATGAGCAATCACTTCCACGCTTTCAAAAATGCGTTCAAAACGTGCTTTTTGCTCTTTTTCGGCTTGCTTTCTTAACTCTCGCTCTAAAGCTTGCTGATTTTTCACTTTCGCCCACAAATAGACTGCATAGCCCACCATTGAAAGTAAAATCAACACCGCCAAAATAATGATAAAAAATCTAATCATATCAACGCTCAATTTACTGCTTACTATTTAAATTGATTAAGATTGATGGTTTCAAATTGACGCAATAAAGCATCACCGTCATCCATCTCTTCATCTTGAATACCTAAGATTGCCATCAATTCATCAATGCGATCTAAGCACTCATCCACAAATTTCTGATCTTCGGCAGAAAGTACTTTACCCGCATCAAGCTCATCTAATAATTGATGCAAGCATTCGTTATTTTCGAGCTGTTCTAATTCCAATTCTGGCGATAAAACTGGTTTGACCTCTTCAGGCAACACAGGTTTAATGAATTGACCTTTTTCTGGTTTATTAACAAATTCAACCATCAATGGAATTTTCTTCTTGCTACCAATACGTGGATCTTTAGCCTCTTTTACCACGGCTTTTTTCTGTTCAGCAGTATCAACATTACGCGAACCTGTTGGTAAGCCTTTATGTTTACGTTTTTTCTTTTCTTCACGTGCTTTTGCATCTAATTCATAGCGAGTAGGCTTACGGTTTTTACCACCGCTTAGTTTTGGTTGTTCTGGTCTTTTATCTGACTTACGAGTTGGCATAATGTCGGTAAGGCGACGTGTTTTTTTGGTACGGCTCATATAGCTATCATCTCTCTTCTTTATCTATATATAATAAACGAGTAAGTGGCTTATTTTACTAGGAAAGCAAGTAAGTGAACAGAAAAGATTTAGCTTCACCTCTTAAAGTTTACATTTTACAACTCATTAACATAAGATTTAATAATTCAAATGATTAAAAAATCTTATAACCTATATTGACAAACGAATTTTAATGCGATAACTTCAAAACTCGTTTTAAAACCGCCTGCTGAAAAGTAGGTTCACTCAAGAGGAACTTTATCGTGGAACCAATCGTATTAAATGGCTATCACACGCTAATTGCAGCAACTCTCGTC
Organism: Haemophilus parahaemolyticus; assembly: GCF_002015035.1. GTDB lineage: Bacteria > Pseudomonadota > Gammaproteobacteria > Enterobacterales > Pasteurellaceae > Haemophilus_A > Haemophilus_A parahaemolyticus. Next base: position 643,563 of record NZ_MUXY01000001.1, read on the forward strand.
CTACTTTTAGGACGTTTGCTCGTAAAAAAAATCAAATTCTTGCAGGATTTTAATATCCCCGAAGCAGTTGCAGGTGGTTTAATCGCTGCTGCTATCATTTTCGCACTTTATCAGTGGTTCGGTTTGTCTTTCCAATTTGAGAAAAGTTTACAAAATGCCTTTATGCTTGTCTTCTTCTCATCTGTTGGCTTATCAGCAGACTTCTCCCGCTTAAAACAAGGTGGTTTCCCACTTGTGATTTTCCTGGCTATAGTAGGCGTGCTTATCCTTGTACAAGATGGTGTAGGTGTAGGTTTAGCTTCATTACTTGGCTTAGATCCAAAAATTGGCTTAATCACAGGTTCGATTACTTTAACTGGTGGTCATGGAACAGGAGCAGCTTGGGCTAAAGTATTTGCGGATAAATATGGCTTACAAGGCGTAATGGAAATGGCAATGGCATCTGCAACTTTCGGTTTAGTGGCAGGTGGTTTAATTGGTGGTCCTGTAGCTCGTCGTTTAGTAAATGGCTTAAGACGTGATAAAAAAGTGTCATCTAAACGCGTTGAAACCACTGATGATCAATACGATGGTGAAACTTTTGAAGAAAAAGATCATGTTCGTTTTATTACCGCCAGTTCAACCATTGAAACCATGGCATTATTCGCTGCGTGTTTAGCTTTCTCTTCTGTAATGGCGGCTCAATTTGCCGATTTAGGATTACCGCAATTCGTTTGGGCATTAGGTTTTGGTGTTATCTTACGTAATGTATTAACCAAAGTATTCAAATTCGATATGTTCGACCGTGCAATTGATGTATTTGGTAACGCTTCATTAAGTTTATTCTTAGCGATGGCATTAATGAGCATCAAATTATGGGAATTAGCAGGCTTAGCAGGTCCAATGTTAATCATCTTAGTCGTTCAAACTATCGTTATGATTTTATATGGCTACTTCATCACTTTCCGCATTATGGGTAAAGATTATGATGCTGCAATATTAACAGCTGGTCATTGTGGTTTCGGTCTAGGTGCAACACCAACAGCTGTTGCAAATATGCAATCTGTAACACAAACCTTTGGACCTTCGCATAAAGCTTTCTTAATCGTACCGCTTGTAGGGGCTTTCTTTGTTGATATTATCAACTTATTTGTGATTACTTGGTTTATTAATATGCTAAGTTAGTCTTAAAATTATTATTCTTAAAGCTAGGTTAAATCCTAGCTTTTTTATTGACTTGATTTTCTCATAAAGAAGTAGGTACATAAGTACAACAAAATTTATGTTACAATCACTTCATATAACAATTACATAACACTGTCTCATTTTGATTTACAATCCAAATGACAAAAAATCTACACCTTAACCTGTTGGTAATTTAGTCCAACTGTTGAAATGCAGATCATTTCTTTTATTTAAAAACAGAACGGTATTGAGGCTTACTTCTCTTTAGTTGGCTAATGAATACTAAAATAAAGAAAAAGCTCAGTACACCAAACGCAAAAATTAACCATTGAGGCATAACCCATCCTAACATTTCCCACTGATTTTCACTACAATTGACTGGACCTGGAGCAAAAAGCTGCGGAAGCCACTGGTCAAAAGGTAGTGTTTGAGGAAAGTCTGGTTTAAATTCACACTGATTCCATGGAGAAGGATTTAGCTGATAATCTGTATGTCGAATTGCAAGAAATAATCCTTTAATCGCACTATATCCCCAAAGAAGAATAGCTAAATAACGAACAATTCTAACCCTTGGAGCAATAAGGCCTATTATGCCTGCAAAAAATAGTCCAGAAATAGCTAAACGTTCATATACACACATCACACAAGGCTGTAATCCCATACCATATTGGAAGTAAAGCCCTGTCGATTCTAATATAAACGCCAGAAATGCTAATAGTAGCCAAGCAGATCGCTTAAGAGAAAGTTCTTTGAAGAATGTCAGCATAATTGCTCCTTAACAAATAGATTTTATCCATTGTAACAATTCTTACTTTAAAGAACAAAATAAAGCACAACTCTAATTTAATAATATTCATCATTTAATTCATCAAATGCTGAACCAGCATTAAATAAATTTTCTAAAAACTCAGAAACATCCTGTTTTCCACTTTTACCTAATCCAAAAACAGAAACATCACTCATTGTTGATGATCTCACTCTAACAATAGCCTGAGGAAATTCACCTTGCACTTCTTCTTGCACAATTTCCAATAAACGATTGAATTTATGCTCTTTCATTTTTGCAGAATTAAATAAACGAATATCAATGGTAGCTTGCATGGAACACCTCATTATCTGAATATAAAACAAGTAAATATATATACAGTATATATTAACTATTTTAACTGTCAATATATTCAGTGGTAGAAATAACGTTTCCCATCTTATTCCATTTAGCTATAAAAAAGAACAAAATATTTCTATTTTCCTCGTATGAGAAAAGCGTCTAATCACGCCAAATTTTCTGAAAAAGAATTGAAATGTTATTTCTTATTTTAGGGTTAATCAGATTTTCCATTTTTATTTCAATAACTTATCTACTAAACGACTCACCGCAAAAAAGCCAAAAGTGGCCGTAACCATAGTAACGGCACCAAAGCCATTGGCACAATTCATCGTAGCAGAAACTTCACAATCTTCGCCCATTTTAGGGAAAATTAGTGGCTGAGTAGAAAACACACAATCTACGCCAAATTTACGTTTCGGATTTTGGCTAAAGTTATATTCTTTTCTAAGCAAGGATCTTACTCTCGATGCCAACGGATCTTGAATGGTTTTACTTAAATCTGCAATCTGAATTTGGCTTGGATCTGTTTGTCCACCCGCTCCGCCTGTAGTAATCAACTTGATTTTATTGCGTTTACAATAAGCAATAAGTGCGGCTTTAGTTCTCACGCTATCAATTGCATCAAGCACATAATCGTAGCCTCGATTGAGGTATTCAGGAATATTCTCAGGCGAAATAAAATCATCAATAATTTCGACCACACACTCTGGGTTAATTCTCTCCACACGCTCTTTCATCGCTTCTGTTTTAAGCTGAGCTACCGTGCCCGTCATCGCATGAATTTGGCGATTGATGTTGGTTACGCAAATATCATCCATATCGATCATCGTGATTTTGCCAATCCCTGTGCGAGCCAATGCTTCAACCGCCCAAGAACCAACCCCTCCAATGCCAATCACACAAACGTGAGATTGACGCAATTTTGCCAAACCTTCTGGTGTATAAAGGCGACCAATACCTCCAAAACGTTGTTCATAATTATCAACTCTACTCATTTTTTATCCTTTTTCTTCAACATTCGTGATAGAAATCATTATATAATGCATTCAATAATTACCAAGGTTGCTTATATGTTAAAAATCAATGTAAAAAAAACGCTCGGGGCATTATCGCTTAACCTTAATACTGATATCCCTGCTAAAGGCGTTACCGCTATTTTCGGACGTTCGGGAGCAGGAAAATCAAGCCTTATTAATCTAGTCGCAGGCTTAATCACGCCACAATCGGGCAGCATTACCCTTAATGATAATGTGCTGTTCGATAGCAAACAAAAAATCAATCTCCCGCCAGAAAAACGTCACATTGGTTACGTATTCCAAGAGCACCGACTTTTCCCCCATTATACCGTGGAAAAGAACCTCAAGTATGGTTGCAAGCGGTTTAATTCAAGCTATTTTTTGCAAATTGTGGAATTACTCGGCATTCAGCACTTACTTGAGCGTTTCCCGCTCAGTTTGTCTGGCGGAGAAAAGCAACGAGTGGCAATTGGACGAGCATTATTAAGTAATCCAGAAATATTGTTGATGGATGAACCACTCTCTGCCCTTGATTTACCCAGAAAGCAAGAGTTGTTGAACTATCTTGATCAACTTTCCAGCCAGCTTGAGATCCCAATTTTATACGTGACTCATAGCATAGATGAGATTATCCGTCTTGCTGATCAGGTCATTTTGATTGAACAAGGGCACATTATGGCATTCGATCAGGTTAAAAGTATTTGGCAGCATTCCGCGTTTCAACAATGGTTACCTGAACAATACCATTTAAGTTTATTGGAATTACCGATTAAATTGCACCAAATCGATTACCAAATGGTAGAACTTTCACTAGGTACGCAATCTTTATGGGTAAGTGAATTGCCACGCTATCAACTAAACAATAGAGTGCGAATTACCATTAACAGTAGGGATGTATCAATTACATTGGAAAAACCACAAAACACCTCAATTCGCAATGTTTTGCAAGGTGAAATTTGCCAAATTCAACAGCAATCGCAGCAAGTAAATGTAGAGGTAAATGTCGAAAGACAAAAAATTTGGGCAAGCATCAGCCTTTGGGCGTTTAATGATTTACAATTAAGCGTAGGACAGAATATTTATCTGCAAATTAAGAGTGTTTCGTTGTAGCGACTGCCTTTATCATTTTGCAAAGTTCACGTAAAATATGACCGCTTGTTTATGAGGTTAATATGTCAGAAAAAATTGTTGTAGAAGTAGTTTATGCTTATCCTGAGCGTTATTTTTTGAAAAAACTCACATTAGAAAACCCTATTACGATCCAAAACGTAATTGTGCAATCTGGGGTTTTAGAAAAATATACAGAGATTGATTTGCGCCAAAATAAAGTTGGCATTTTCAGCCGTTCGGCAAAATTGACGGATATGGTAGAAAATGGTGATAGAATTGAAATTTACCGCCCGCTAGTTGCCGATCCAAAAGAGATTCGTCGTAAAAGAGCCACTGAGCAAGCTCAAGCTAAGAAATAACTCAAATTATAAACATCTTTATTCGTTTCTTGTGCAATAATTATGATAATACAGAAACAACATACACTTAAATAATCCTATCTCCAAATTGGAATTTTTAAAATGCCAAACAAACCTAAAATAACATTTATTATCCCAGTCTATAACTCCGCATTATATTTAGAAGAATGTTTAAACTCTCTTCTAAATCAGAGCATTCATAAAGAAATCATTATTATTGATGACGGTTCCTCTGATTCTAGCTTATCTATTATCTTAGAATATCAGCAAAAACATCCTGAAATATTACTCATAAAACAACCAAATCAAGGTGCAGCTACTGCTAAAAATAAGGGAATAGCTTTAGCAACAGGCGAATTTATTAGCTTTATTGATTCAGATGATTTTCTAATAGGAGATATATCTCCTGTTCTTCATTTTGGAGAGGCTAATAATTGTGAATTAATAAAATTTGGTTCAGTTTGGCAGAATTATGACATACATCAAAATCATAAATATAGCCAGATTCCTTACTTATTTTCTGGAACAAATGGTTCTAATGCAACTTTACTTACTGGGTATGAAGCATTGCTTGAAATAGAGCGAAGAAGATACTGGATACCTGGATGCTGTTGGACATTGATTAAAAGAGAGTATATTGAAAAACATAAAATCTGCTTTCAAGAAAATATTATTGCAGAAGATCAATTATTTTATCTCCAACTTTTAACTAAAAGTGCAAAATGCCAAATTATTGAGGTTCCTGCTATACATTATGTTTATAGAAGAGGACATGTTAATTCTATTTCTGATAGATTAGATAAAAAGTATATAGAAGAGCATTTTGATATGATCGAATTGATACTAGAATATATGCATACTTTGCCTGAGTATCTACATCGTTCTTTCTTATTTATTATTAGGAATTTATTATGGACTACTTTATCTATTATACAAAGATGGGATGCAATGCAAATAGAATCATTAGAATATTTATATTTAAATAAATGGCAAATTTTCATAAAAGAAAACTACTTTGATCTATTTGAGCATTTTGATAACTTATTTAGGAAATAATTTAATATGATAAAATCATACGTAATCAACTTAGAACGACATAAGGATAGATTAGAAAAATTTTATACACAAAATCAAACTCACTTTTTTGAAAGAGTAAATGCGATAGATAAAAATGTTCTCACAGCATTAGGTTATGAGAAATTTTATTTTAATACATCCGCTTTAGAAAATAAAATACATAGAAAAATTACTATAGGTGAAATAGCCTGCACCCTATCTCATATTTTATGCTGGAATAAAATTGCGAGTGATGATGAATTATCAGAAAAAGAGTATGCTCTCATCGCAGAGGATGATATTATTCTTTCAGAGAATTTTTGTGCAATAATAAAGAATCTAATTAATAAAATAGATGACCTAGGCATTGATTATAAATTAATTATTCTACACAAATTAGATCTTTATCACTTTAGCCATAAAATAAAAGAGGATGGGCAATATCATCTTATAAATGCCTGCACATCCGAAGATATAGATAACGATGGCTCAGCTCTATATTTACTAAGGAAAGATAAAGCAATCGAATTAGTTGAGTTTCTTAAAGAGAAGAAACCTTTCTGGCTTGCTGACCATTTTTCTACATTTTGTCCTGACAAAGTCGGTATTTTATTTCCTTTTATAGGATATATAAACGAAACCGTACCATCAGATTTAGAGATAGAAAGAACTATTGCTAGACAAAATGCGGGAATAGCGTAAAAAACGAAATAATGTAGTTATTGTAGGATAGAACAAATAAAACCTCACAACTCCTTGATTTTGTGAGGTTTTTCTGTATTTAATTATATATTATCTATTCTAAGCCTGTGTATACTTAGGCTCAGTAAACACTGTCACTTTTGGTACTTCACCAGTGAATTTCTCAACTTGAACGGTTGCAGTATTTGGTGAGTTACCTTGAGCAAGTTTAGACGTACCTTCGTCGCGGGTAAGGACATTTGGGCTGCCATTTTTACAAAGTGGATGCGCTGATTGACCTAAATCTTGCGGGTCATACCAAGCCCCTTCATGGATAGCCACTGTGCCTTTGATAATGCCATCAGTCACTATAGCGCCTGCTAACACTTGCCCGCGTTTGTTAAACACACGCACAATATCACCGCTTGCAATGTTGCGAGCTGCAGCATCTTCGGTATGAATTAACACTGGTTCACGATCATTTACTGCATAAAGTTTACGCAATGAACTATAAGCTAATTGGCTGTGTAAGCGGTATTTTGAGTGTGGTGTCACTAACGCTAACGGCTCTTCCGCAGTAGTTTTGCCTGAGAACTCTTCGTGTTCCATCCAAGTTGGGTGACCTTTACAGTCATCATAGTTCATTTTCGCAACCACGTCAGAGAAGATCTCAATTTTACCTGATGGTGTGCCTAATGGGTTGAGTAACGGATCGTTGCGGAACTCTTCATAACGCACCCATTTTTTCGCTTTTTCGCTAGCCTTGAAGGTGATTGGTTTATTATCTTGCCAGAATTGCTCGAATTTCGGCATTAATACACGGTTCTTACGTGCCGCATCAAAGGCAGTTTGGTAGAAACCTTTTAACCAATCCATTTCTGTTTTACCTTCAGTAAACTCTGCTTCTTTACCCGCACGTTTTGAAAGCTCAGCAAAAATATCGTAGTCATTTTTCGCTTCAAATTGTGGCTCAACCGCTTTTTTCATTGGGTAAATATTCATCATCGAATAGTCGCCTGACATCGTTAAATCATTACGCTCATAGCTGGTTGTCGCTGGTAACACAATATCTGCCATACGTGCAGTTGGCGTCCAATGACATTCGTTGATAATCACGGTGTCTGGTTTTTGCCACGCTTTCACCAAAGTGTTGGTATCTTGGTGGTGGGTAAATGGGTTACCGCCTGACCAGTAGATCACTTTAATATCAGGATAAGTAACTTTCGTGCCGTTGTAATCAATGGTTTTACCTGGATTGAGCAACGCATCAGAAATACGTGCAAGTGGGAACGAGTATTTAGAAGCTTCATCTAACCACGTTTTAGCACCTGCTGCCGCCGTAGGATTTGCGCTGATTGAACCTAAAGTACCGCCAGTTGCAGTTGGAACGCCACCATTAGCATAGTGATAACTTAAGCCAAAACCGCCACCAGGTAAGCCGATTTGACCAAGTATTGAAGCTAGTGTCACCAACATCCAATGGCTTTGTTCGCCATGACGTTGGCGTTGCATACCCCAACCGCCCATTAACATTGTGCGTTTGCTAGAGAAATCCGCAGCTAATTGTTTAATAGTTTCGGCTGGCACACCACAAATTTTACTTGCCCATTCGGCATCTTTTGGTTGTTTATCTTCCGTGCCGAGCAAGTAGCTTTCAAATTGCTCGAAGCCTTTGGTATATTTTTTGAGGAATTCTTTATCGTGTTTGTTTTCAGACACTAAAGTATAAGCAATACCAAGCATTAACGCCACGTCTGTTCCTGTGTTCACTGGCACCCAATCCGCACCTAAGAATTCACAGCTTTCACTTCTCACAGGGTCGATACAGATAATACGTTTACCTGTTTCTTTGAATTTTTTGAAGTATTCAATGCCTTGTTGGTCGGTTGAAGTCCAAGCAATGCGAAGTGTGTTGAGCGGGTTTGCAGACCAAAGCACGATAATATCGCTATTTTCAAGTAACACTTCCCAACTGGTTTGTTGTTCGTACACTTCGATTGTGCCAAGAACGTGTGGCATAATCACTTGTGCAGCGCCTGTTGAATAGTCGCCTTTCACATCCACAAATCCGCCTGTGATGGTTAAATAACGTTTAAGCAAAGTACGCGCTGCGTGCAATGCACCTGAACTATACCAACCGTAAGAACCACCAAAAATCGCACTCGGGCCGTGAGCTTCACGCACACGTTTCATCTCATTTGCAACAAGCTCAAAGGCTTTATCCCAAGAAACACGCACCCATTCATCGCGACCGCGTAAGGTGGTGTCTTTATTACCTTCTAAGTAGCCTTTACGCACCATTGGGTATTTCACACGGGTTTCGCCGTGAACTTGATCAGCCACCACAGATTGCAATTCGTTTACTATGTTTGGTTCAATCGCAGGGCCTGATTTCACCACTTTGCCATCTTGCACTACCACACCTAATGGTCCCCAGTGTGCCGCAGTCATCACGGTTTGCATTTCAGCGGCTTTAGCTTCGGTTGAAAGTAACGCACTGACGCTACCGCCAGCTAAAGATGTCCCAGCAAGACCAAGTGAGGTGGTTTTAATAAAACCACGACGGCTTGCGTTGATATTTTCTTGTTTTTTCATATAGGTTTCCCCTTTGAAAGTAAGTTAAATATGACACCTTTCTAAGCACGAGGGGATAGTTCATTTCTTCGCTATCCTGTGTTGCAAGCGGTAAAATTTTGCAAAAGTTTTGCAAAACAATCGCTTGGAACAGGCTGAGATGGCGTATTTTGATAACAAAACTTAGTCAAAACAGCTCGGTATCGGATTTGTTGATAAAAAATTAGTGTGCACCTCCAACCATATCTTTGGCATTGCGTTGTAGGTAAATAGTCACCGCACGCACATCATCAGCTGTCATTGAGGTTCTATCCTTCATCGAATTCACTACTCCGATCCATTGGTTTGCCGTGTAATGGTTTGCACCAATAGCTGCGTGGCAACCGCTACAATGGGTTTGGTTTAAATTATCGCCAAAGGCATTCAACGATTTTAAATCTGAAGTGACGGCGGTTTTTGGCATAGAAACTTCCACGCTGACCTCTTTCCAGTCGGAATTCGTCACTTTATCGTTTACCGTTTGATGAACAGTGAATTTATTTTTCGCTTCATCGCTGACTAATCCAACCATAATACGTTGACCCAATGCAGCATAAAGTACGCTTTCTGCCCCTGCTTGTTGCCAACCTTTTAACGTCGCTTTAATGTTGTCGCCATCGGCTTTCCAATCATTTAACTCAGCATAAGGTAATAGACGAATTTCTGCACCATCAGCGGTTTTCGCTGGTGCCATCACAAGGTTATAAAGGGTTTTATCGCCTTCGCTAAATTGCCCTGCGTGTTTGGTTAATTCACCCAGTGCAGCCGCATTGTCTACAGGCATTTCAGGCATAAAATGGGCGATACCTTTATGGCAATCAATACAAGTTTGGTTAGTTTCTTGTGCCAATTTATGCATTTTTTGAGCAGCTTCTTTTTGTTCAGAAACTACCATCACCTCGAAACTATGGCAGGAACGGCAAGTCGCAGAATCACTCTCTTTCATCTCTTGCCAAACTCGTTGTGCCATTTCTAGGCGGTGTTGCTCATAGGCTTCTTGATCGGGCAATTTGTTAGTAACAAAGGTGTGCCAGACATCTTTGAGTGCCACAAATTTCGCTTTCACATAGTCGATTCCTTCATGTGGAACGTGGCAATCGGCACATTCAGCTCGAATCCCTTTACGGTTTGAAAAATGTACCGTGCCTTCCCATTCTGCCTGCGGGTGACTCATCGAGTGACAACTTACACAAAATTCAGGGCTGCTGGTTGCTTTCATAATTGATTGCACACCAAATAATGCAGCAGCACCAATCACAACACAAATCAGACCGCTTGCTAGAGAGAGTTTTAACTTAGGCATAAATTCCCCACAAAAATAAAAGATAAAAGTTTTATAGGAATTTTATGCCTGCAAAAAAAGAAGCTCAATAAGTAAAAATACGTATTAAGAGGTATATCGAAAGGAAATTTGATTTAACTCAAAAGAGGTAACGTTATTTCACTACAAACCAAGGTGGTAATTTAAAAAAGGTATTGGCAAACAGCTCTGGGGCAATAATTTTGCTGTACCCTTGCTGAATTTGATAAATCAGATGCGGTAAGGGATTATTTGGATTACTATAATCATCGACGGATTCAACTAAAATTAAAAGGACTGAGTCCGGTACAATATCGTCGTCAGTCCTTATGTGAATAGTCCAGATTTTGGGGACAGATCAGGCGTTTATTTATTCGAACCTTCTGGATGCAGACCAATTCCCTGATGGCGTTCTTGCAATTTTGCAATCACATCAGCCCATGTCAGTCCTTGATGGTGCAATAACACGGTTAAGTGATAAACCAAATCCGCCGCTTCACTGAGGGTTTCCGGTTTATCTTGCGAGACGGCAGCTAGCGCCGTTTCTACCGCTTCTTCCCCCACTTTTTGGGCGATTTTCTTAATGCCTTTGCTGTGCAGTGTTGCAGTGTAAGAACTAGCCGGATCGGCGTTTTTCTTTTCTGCTAAATGTTGCTCCAGTTGGGCGAACCATGTCCAATGGCTGGTGACTTGTTGGGTAAATCGATGAAAGCAGCTGTCTTCTCCGGTATGACAGGTTGCGCCGATAGGATTGGCTAAAATTAACAAGGTGTCATTGTCGCAGTCCAAGCTCATATCCACGATATTTAAAAAATTCCCCGAGGTTTCCCCCTTGGTCCAGAGGCGTTGCTTGGTACGGGAATAGAAGGTCACCTTGCCTTCATTGATGGTTTTGGCTAAGGCCTCAGAATTCATATATCCCAACATCAACACCTGACCGGTTTGTGCATGTTGGACAATGACAGGCAGTAAACCATCAACTTTTTGCCAGTTGATAAGGCTAGTATTAAGCATCATTTTCCTTACTCTCTGATTTCAATATTGTGTTGACGCAAATAGCGTTTGAGTTCCCCAATCTGAATAATCTGCTTGTGGAACACGCTTGCGGCTAATGCGCCGTCTACATTGGTTTCGATAAAGGCATCGCGAAAATGCACCATTTCGCCTGCACCGCCCGAGGCAATAAGCGGTACGCGGCATACTTGGCGCACCATTTTAAGCTGTGTGAGATCATAGCCTTGGCGTACGCCATCTTGGTTCATCATATTGAGCACGATTTCACCCGCACCACGGCTTTGTACTTCTTGCACCCAATCAAGTAACTGCCAATGGGTTTGGCGGGTACGGCTTTCATCACCAGTATATTGGTTGACCCAATATTTACCGGTTGATTGCTCAAACCAGCTATCGATGCCAACAACGATCGCCTGCACGCCAAAGCGTTCGGAAAGTTGGTTAATCAAATCGGGATTAGCTAACGCAGGAGAGTTGATCGAGATTTTATCCGCGCCAAAAGCAAATAATTGCTCGGCATCAGCGACAGTTTTAATCCCGCCGGCTACGCAGAAAGGAATATCAATGACTTGCGCCACGCGTTGCACCCAGCTTTTATCCACCGTGCGGCCATCCGATGAAGCGGTAATGTCGTAAAACACTAACTCATCAGCACCTTCGGCAGCATAGCATTGTGCCAACGGCACAATATCGCCAATAATTTCGTGATTGCGGAATTGCACGCCTTTAACGACTTGCCCATCACGTACGTCCAAACAAGGGATTATCCGTTTTGCCAACATTCGATTGCCTCCGCTACATTAAATTTGCCTTCCAACAAGGCGCGTCCAACAATAACACCTGCTACGCCGGTATTTTTAAGCGCCTCAATATCTGCCAGGCTACCAATGCCGCCCGATGATTGAAATTGAATATCGGGATATTGCGCGCAGATTTCACGATATAAATCAACGTTTGAACCTGCCAAGGTGCCATCACGCGAAATGTCGGTGCATAACACATGGCGTAAGCCGACACTTTGATAGTCTTCGATTACCTCTTCCAACAACACTCCGCTAGCTTCTTGCCAGCCGCTGATTGCCACAATTTTTTGACCGCTTGCATTGATGTTGATGTCCAATGCCAACACGAATTTCTCTGCGCCATATTGAGTAAACCATTGTTTTACGGTGGCGCGTTCTTTAATCGCTGTTGAACCGATCACCACGCGGTTTGCGCCTGCCGCCAATAAATCGACAACATCTTGTTCGCGACGAATCCCGCCACCGACTTGCACAGGGCAGGGCGTTGCAGCAATGATTTGGCGAATTAACGCGGTTTGGCGGGCCTGTGGATTTTTCGCTCCGGTTAAATCTACTAGGTGTAATTGCTGTGCCCCTTGGCGAACGTAATCGGCAAATTGTGCGATAGGATCGTCGCAATAAGTAGTTTGTTTGGCGTAGTCGCCTTGATGTAACCGCACAACTTGACCATCAATTAAGTCAAGGGCGGGAATGATTTGTGATGTTTGCATAGGTTTTCCTGTGTAATGTAATCAGTTCTTCTCTTTAGCAAAGAGGGGTTAGGAGAGATTTAGCAGAAGTAATTTTCAACCTCGTGAGAAATTAGACATCCTAATCAAATCTCCCCCTGCCCCTCTTTTCTAAAGAGGGGGGTGCGTGCGTTATTTTAACTCTGTGGTTTATTTCACTTTTTCCACAAAATTTTTCAACAACAACGCACCATTTTCGCCTGAACGTTCAGGATGGAATTGCACGCCGTAGAAGTTTTCGTAGGCGATAGCAGCAGAAAAATCCACACCATATTGGCTGGTCGCAATGGTATTTTCATTAGGCAATACCGCATAGCTATGCACAAAATAGAAATGGCTGTCCTGCGCAATGCCATCAAATAGCGGGCTATTTTCATCAAAATGTACGCGATTCCAGCCCATATGTGGCAACGGCAAGCCCGTATCCGGAATCAGTTCGGTTTGCCCACTCATTAAACCAAGGGTGGAGACATTACCTTCGGTAGAGAATTCTGTCATTAGCTGCATGCCTAAGCAAATACCTAACACAGGCTGTGTGAGATTTTGGATTACCTCAACCAAGCCTAAGCGTTGCAAATTCAGCATTGCTGCTTTAGCAGTTCCTACACCGGGTAAAATTAATTTATCGGCGGATTTAATTTTATTGAGATCATTGGTGATCTCCGCGCTATATCCTAATCGATCAAAGGCAAATTTGACGGAGGAAAGGTTAGCGCATTGGGTGTTGATGATGGTGATCATTGTATTTCTCTTTTCGAATATTTGGCTAAAAAGTCCTCGTACGAGAGAACTTCTAGAGTGCTTCCAATAAATTTTGCTATTTGCTTCGTTCTCAACCTTAATCTTTCATCATTTGTAATGAATATATCACTTTCAAATGCATATATTAAATGCTCTGGATCATATGTTATCCCAGGTTCATTTCTATTTTTTTCTTCTCTAATTTATAACCTAATAAATCCAAAGCCTTATATAATGATTTTATCTTTAAATTGAAACCATCTCTATCTTTCAATATATTTTTAAAATTATCCTTTGTGACAAATCCACCGAATGAATTAGACATAACTTTTGAAAAATCCTCATCAGATAACAAATTAAAAACATCATGACTGTTATTTATAAAGTCTTTATGATTTTTCTCCTCATATTCAGGTAGAAACATTTCTCTATCTTTTTGTCCAAGTATTGTTAATTTTTCAAAATATATAGATGTATCTTCATATTTTTTTACTCTATTTAAAGAGTAAATAGGGTCTTCTTTTGCTAAGAAATTTTTGTCCGAATTATCACATGGAAGAAAGAGAATATCATCTGTTAGATATCTTATTGCTTCAATGAATTTAGTTTTTTTTATTTCACATGGAAATCTATTTGCCTCCTCCAAATGATTAGGACTATAAACTATAATTATATTATTAGAAAAACATAAAGATTTTATCTTTTCCGCCTCATCTTTTTTATCCATTAAATCAGACATTACATTTTGATCCAAATATAATATTTTTTCATTGGGAGATTTATCATATATAGTATAGTTAAAGTTTCTTTTGTTAGAATCCCTATAAAGCAAAGGATTTAATGTCTTATCGGAGAGTTCCGCCTTATTATATCTATGCAAAGAAATCTTTAATATTTCTACATCTCTATATTGAAGAAATTGAAAATATGAATCTATATAATGAGCTAATCTATAAGCTTCGTCAGATTCTTTAATAACACCTGTTATTAATCCTTTTGTTAGATATGGATATCTAATTACTATATTATCTATATCTCTCATTAATTCTTCACTAATTGATTCCTTAGATAAAATAAGTTCAAATAACTTATCAAATATTTTAATATCTTCTTTCATATTTTTATATGTCCTAATTACTTCTATAAAACAGCCAAATTTCCAAAAACTTTACAAAACCCAACCGCACTTTTCGGACAGACATAAACTCTGTCCCTACAAATCATAACACTCCCTTACTACTCGGTAACTCCTCCCCCTCAATTCTCACCGCCTGTCTCAACGTCCGCCCAAACACCTTAAATAAGCTCTCAATTTTGTGATGATCGTTGTCGCCAGTAGCTTTGAGGTGGAGAGTGGCGAGCAGCGAGAATGCCAAGGATTGGAAAAAATGCTCGGTCAGTTCGGTGCTGAAATCGCCGACTTTGTCGCGTTTGAATTTGGCGCTGAATTTGATCCAAGGTCTGCCGGATAAATCTAAGGTACATTCGGCGCGACATTCATCCATCGGGAGCACAAAGCCGAAGCGGGCGATGCCGCGTTTATCGCCAAGCGCCTGTTTCAATGCTTGCC
Organism: Haemophilus parahaemolyticus; assembly: GCF_002015035.1. Classification (GTDB taxonomy): domain Bacteria; phylum Pseudomonadota; class Gammaproteobacteria; order Enterobacterales; family Pasteurellaceae; genus Haemophilus_A; species Haemophilus_A parahaemolyticus. The sequence goes on from NZ_MUXY01000001.1 coordinate 658,826, forward strand.
CGAGAGCGAGGGCAGTATCTTCCACGCTGTGATGTTCATCGATCCACAAATCACCGTTGCATTGTACGTTCATGCGGAATCCGCCGTGAGTGGCGATTTGGTCAAGCATATGATCGAAAAAGCCAACGCCAGTTTTGATTTCGTTAACTCCGGTTTCATCCAACCATACTTGCACTTTAATATCGGTTTCTTTGGTTTTACGCACCACTTCAGCAATACGAGGTGGGCGGTTGCCGATGTTACTTACCGCTTCGCCCAATAATTTTTCGGCAATCAATTCCCAAGGCATTTGTTGCGAATTATATTGAATAGCACGAATGCCTAAATTTTCGGCTAATTGCACATCGGTTGCCCGATCACCAATGACAAAAGAATGTGCTGGATCGAATAATTTCTTCTCAATATATTTTTTAAGCAGCTTGGTTTGTGGTTTGCGGCATTGGCAATGATCTTCCGGTTTGTGTGGGCAAATCAGCACATCATCAAACTCAATCCCCTGTGATTTGAATAACGCCATCATTGCATTATGCGGTTTATCAAAATCTGCTTGTGGGAAAGAGTCCGTTCCCAAGCCATCTTGGTTTGAAACTATCACAAAACGGTATTTTTCTTTCAGTTTTAGCATTGCTGGAATGACGTTCGGCTCAAATTTGAGTTTTTCAAGGCTATCAATTTGAAAATCAGTTTTTGGCTCATCAATCAAGGTACCATCGCGGTCAATGAAAAGAATAGGTTGCATGGGCTGTTCTCCTGTGTATTAGTTTATTTGTTTGATGGCTTCAACCACACGTTCACATTCTTCTTTTGTGCCAACGGTGATACGAATGCAGTCTTGTAAATTTAACGCTTTATTTTGGTCGCGCAGAATAATTCCCAAATCCCACAAAGCTTTAAACACTTTTTCGCCATCTTGGCATTTAAAGAGCAAATAATTAGCTTCACTTGGGAAGACTTGTTCTACTTGCGGTAATGCAGCCAGCTTGTCGGCAAGCCATTGACGATTATCCAGAGTGGTTTGCACGCGTTCCTTAACCACGGTCAGATTCGCATCAGCAAGCGCTTGGGCGGCAATATCCGCGCTTGGAACCGGAATTGGATAAGGTGCAATCACCTTGCTCAGAATTTGAATTAATTCCGCATTGGCCAAAACAAAACCACAACGTAATCCGGCCAAGGCAAAGGCCTTAGAAAGGGTGCGGATGATGGCTAAATTCGGATAGTTTTGCAGTTCGTTGGCGAAGGTCGCTTCAGGACAAAATTCAATATAGGCCTCATCAACCACCACAATCGCCTTGCCGGCGGTCATTTGCAATAATTTGATTAAATCAGACCGCTTGAGCAGATTACCGGTCGGATTGTTCGGGCTACAAACAAATACTGCTTTCACGCCATCTAATTGCACTTCAATGGCTTCCAAGTTGAGCTGAAAATCGGCATCAAGTGGCACAGTTTTGCAGGTAACATTAGCAGTTTCGGCGCTGACTGCATACATGCCGTAGGTGGGTGGGCAGAATAAAATGGCATCCTGTGCGGGTTCACAAAAGGCGCGAATAATCAGCTCAATGCCTTCATCGCCACCACGGGTGACTAAAACGTTCTCGGCGTTGACTCCGGCATAGGCGGCATAGCCTTCAACCACTGCCTGTGGTTGAGGCTCTGGATAGCGGTTCAAGTCTTGACCGGAAAGTTGAAAATTTGGTGAAAGCGGTGATTCGTTTGCATTGAGCCAAATAGTACCGTTGCCGCCCAGTTTGCGGGCGGATTGATAAGGGGTTAATGCTTGGACGTTGGGGCGGGAAAGCTGTGTTGTGTTCATATGTTGTCCTTTTTACGTTTTTATTCAACCATAATAAAATCAATGGGTTAGGTGTTGTTTTGCAAAACTCGGAAATTCGAGGGGGCGTTTGATTTAGCTTACTGCGCATTTAGTTTTGCCAAACGAATGCTGACAGCCTGTTTATGGGCATCTAATTGCTCAGCCTCCGCCATCGCTTCCACGGTTTTTGCCAGATTTTTAAAACCTTCGGGGCTGAGTTCTTGGACGGTCATCCGTTTGCTGAAATCCGCTAAACCAAGACTAGAGTAGGTTTTGGTATAGCCATAGGTTGGCAACACGTGGTTGGTACCGCTGGCGTAATCGCCCATGCTTTCCGGGCTGTAGGCCCCTAAGAAAATCGAACCGGCATTGTCCAATTCCGGCAAGAGTGCGCGGGCGTTTTGGGTTTGTACTATTAAGTGTTCTGGTGCGTATTCATTGCTGATTGCAACGGCTTGCGCCAAGCTTTCGGCAATAAAAATACGACTGTGGCCAAGGGCTTTGTTGACGGTTTCAGCTCGTGGTAAACGCGCCAGTTGGCGGGCAATAGCCTGTTCTGTTTGTGCGGCTAATTGCGCATTGGTGGTGACTAATATCACTTGGCTGTCAGCACCATGTTCGGCTTGGGAAAGCAGATCGCTAGCGATAAATTCGGGATCTGCCGCTTCATCCGCGATGACCAACACTTCTGAAGGGCCTGCCGGCATATCAATGGCAGTACCGCTTTGCACCACTTGGCGTTTGGCCTCTGTAACAAAGGCATTACCAGGGCCGAAAATTTTATCAACCTTAGCCACCGTTTCGGTGCCTTGTGCCATGGCAAAAATGGCTTGTGCGCCGCCCACTGCATAAATGGTTTCCACGCCACATAGTTGCGCGGTGTAAAGAATTTCATCGGCAATAGGTGGAGGGGAGCACAGCACAATTTTTTTACAGCCGGCAATTTTTGCTGGAATCGCTAACATCAAAACAGTAGAAAACAATGGTGCGGAACCGCCCGGAATGTATAGTCCCACGCGGGAAATCGGACGGGTAACCACTTGGCAGCGCACGCCGGCTTGGGTTTCAATGTCGATTTCTTGATTTTTTTGTGCCTTGTGGAAGGCTTCAATATTGGCTTTTGCCTGTTGAATTGCTTGCGCGAGCGCTGGGGAAATTCGAGCGCTAGCTGCGACGATTTCCTCAGGAGAGACAACAAGGCTTGTCAGTTTTACTTTGTCGAATTTTTCGCACAATTCAAACAACGCATTATCGCCATTTTGCGCAACATTTTCACGAATGGCATCAACCGCCTGTTTAATGCTTTCACCGACTTTTTGTGCCGGACGGGCAAGGGCTTGGCGTTTTTCTTCTTGAGTTAAGTTATTCCAAATTAAAGTTTGCATTGCCTATTTCCTCTTATTTAATTTTCTTTTCCCGTAAATGGAAGCAAGGTTGGGTTATTCCATCATCTTCTCTATTGGTAATACTAAAATCGAGCTGGCACCGATGGCTTTTAATTGCTCCATAGTTTCCCAGAACAGATTTTCTTGGCTGACAACATGCATCGCAACCCTTGTGCTATCGCTGGCTAACGGCAAAATCGTTGGGTTTTCTACTCCTGGAAGCAAAGCGGTGATTTGGGCAAGTTTATCCTTTGGCGCATGCAGCATAATGTATTTGGATTCAGAGGCTTGTTGCACACCTTGGATGCGGGTTAGCAAGCGGTCAACCAGTGCTTGTTTTTCTGCATCAAGCGGTTCGGCACGTTGAATTAAACAGGCTTTAGAACGGTAAATCACTTCGACTTCTTTTAAACCGTTGGCTTCTAGGGTCGCGCCAGAAGAGACTAAATCGCAAATTGCCGCGGCTAGTCCAGCACTTGGAGCCACTTCTACCGAGCCATTGAGCAGACAGTTTTTAAAAGGCACACCTTGTTGTTGCATATAGCGACGTAAAAGGTTTGGATAGGAGGTGGCGATACGTTGATTAGCAAGGGTTTGCACGCCGTTGTAAGTTTGGTCACGGTCAATGGCGAGCGAAAGGCGACAGCCTCCGAAGTCTAATTGGCGTAGTTTTTTGTAGGTGATGGTTTCGCCAGCTGCTAAACGACCAAGTTCTTCCTCTTCCAAGACATTTTCGCCGATGATACCTAAGTCTACGACACCGTCAAAAATCAACCCAGGGATATCGTCATCACGCACACGCAGGATTTCAATCGGTAGGTTTTCCGAATAGGCGATAAGCCGTTGTTCGTTCCAATTGATTTTTACCCCACATTGTTTGAGCAGGGCTGCGCAATCTTGGCTTAAACGACCTTTTTTCTGTAAGGCGATTTTGAGTCGGTTTTGTGTTTGCATATAAATAGCCTCTGTAAAAATTATTGATGTGAAATAGAAAAAGCCCTCGGAGGTGCGAACCTTCGAGGGCTTTACGAGATTTTTTTCTCAGCGACTCTTATCTGTTTTTCAGGTAGCACCAAACGCTTGAATGTGAATTCAAGTGGTGGTGATGATAGCGACGATTACCTAAAAAAATCATTTTTTGAGCCTTATCTAAAATAGAACTGAACTTGACTATACTGAAAGATAAGTGTCAGCGCAAGCCCAAAAAGAAAAAAAATTTAATTGATGTATTTTTTATTGATCAAGATCATGAATTGCTTGTGTGCAGGCAAAAGCCGTCACCGGACATCAGAATTTTACGGCTGATTTTTTGCCATTATCAAAAATACTAACCTGTAGCCCAAATTTTGGGGGGCAGATCATTACTTAGTTCAAACGGCAACTCATTTTTGACCGCTTGCACTAATGTAAAATCCGCCTGTTGGCGTGTTAAATCAAATTTAAACCATTGATTTTGATGTTGAAAATAAAAACTAAGTCGGTTAAAACGAGAATAGAGCAACGCGTGGGCATAACCCGAAATCAATGGAATTTGAGACAAATAGGTCGCCCCAGATTTATCTTCCCATTCCAGAATTTCCGCCTGTCTATTGACTAAACAAGACCATTGCACTCCCTCATTCATCTTTTCCCCCTTTTAATTAGGGATAAAAGATAGCAAAAATGAATTTAAGAAAATATGAAGTAAATCAAAATTAGGGAAGATTCAACAAAAAATCCCACCATAGTGGGATTTTTTTGAAGATTCAAAAATTAAATACTCGCTCTCAATGCATCCGCTTTATCAGTTTGTTCCCAAGGGAAGTGTGAGCGACCGAAGTGACCGTAAGCGGCTGTTTCGCGGTAGATTGGGCGGATTAAATCTAACATTTTGATTAAACCGTAAGGGCGTAAATCGAAGTTTTCACGGATTAAACGCACTAATACTTCATTGCTTACTTTACCCGTGCCGAAAGTTTCTACCATGATTGAGGTTGGTTCAGCCACGCCGATAGCATAAGAAAGTTGGATTTCACAACGATCTGCCAAACCTGCTGCAACGATATTTTTCGCAACATAACGAGCGGCATAAGCTGCAGAGCGGTCAACTTTTGATGGATCTTTACCAGAGAATGCACCGCCGCCGTGTCGAGCTGCACCGCCGTAGGTATCTACGATAATTTTACGTCCTGTTAAGCCACAATCGCCCATTGGCCCGCCAATCACGAAACGACCTGTTGGGTTAATGAAGTATTTGGTGTTTTGACTTAACCATTCGCTTGGAAGAATTGGCTTAATGATCTCTTCCATCACACCTTCATACACTTCTTTTTGTGAAACAGACTCTGCGTGTTGCGTTGAAAGTACCACTGCATCAATGCCTTTGATTTGGTTGTCTTCGTAAATGAAGGTTAATTGGCTTTTCGCATCTGGGCGTAACCAGTCTAATTTGCCTGATTTACGCACTTTCGCTTGCTGTTCCATTAAACGGTGAGCATAAGTGATTGGTGCTGGCATTAATACATCAGTTTCATTGGTTGCGTAACCGAACATAATCCCTTGGTCGCCTGCACCTTGTTCTAGCGGATCAGCACGGTCAACCCCTTGGTTGATGTCTGGAGATTGTTTACCAATGGCGTTTAATACCGCACAAGAGTGTGCGTCAAAGCCCATATCAGAGTGATTGTAGCCAATGTCCGCAATCACTTGGCGAGTTAAGTTTTCAATATCAACCCACGCAGAAGTGGTGATTTCACCGCCTACCAATGCCATACCTGTTTTCACATAGGTTTCACACGCCACGCGTGCTTTCGGGTCTTGTTTTAAAATTTCGTCTAATACCGCATCTGAAATTTGGTCTGCGATTTTATCTGGATGCCCTTCAGAAACAGACTCTGAAGTAAATAAATTGATAGCCATACATTATCCTTTGTTGATAAACGTGTTATGAAATGGAATGAAACAAGCGGTACAATTTGCAAAAGTTTTGCGAAATCTGACCGCTTGCTTTCAAATATACTTAAATTTGATTAGCCGTTTTTCCGTCTAGACGTCTATAATACATTTTTTGAGCATCTAAGGCAATGCTTTTTTAAATATGAATGTGAGGCTAAATATGCTAGAGTTTACGCCTTAATCTATCAATTTCTGAGAAAATCTCGGATTTTGTGGTCATATTACGTGATAAAGGTTGTTTTTCCTCAAAACGCCCTTATTAAGCAAAAAATTTAATACAATAAGGAAATAAGCTATGCAATATATTGGGAAGATCATCGGTTTCTTTCTAGGTTATCAAATTTTTCACGGATTATTTGGGGGGATTTTCGGTGCATTTTTAGGGCATTTAGCAGATAAAAAACTCTATGAACTAGGTAGCGTACGTTCTTCCATTTTTGGCAAAAACTTAACCCGCCAAACACTGTTTACACTGACCACTTTTGCCGTCCTTGGACATTTAGCCAAAGCCAAAGGGCGTGTCACTGAAGAAGATATTCAAAACGCTCAAAACTTAATGGCACATCTGAATTTAGATGCCAAAACGCAGCAAGAAGCACAAAAAGCGTTTACCTTAGGTAAAGAGGCGGATTTCCCGCTTCGTAATGTAATTCGTGAATTTCGTGAGGCTTGTGCAAGACGCCAAGATTTATTGCGTTTCTTTATTCAAGTGCAAATTACCGCAGCGATTCAAGATGGTGAATTAGACGCACAAGAACAACAAGTGTTGTTTACCATTGCCGAAGCGATGGGTATGAGTCGCATGCAATTTGAGCAAATGCTTGGCATGATTATGGCAGCACAGCAATTCAGCCGTGGTGGTTTCCATCAACAATATTCACAGCAAAGTGACTATTCACAAGGCAGTTATTCACAAGGCGGATATAGTGGCTATCAACAAAGCCACCAGCCAAGCATTGATGCCGCTTACAAAGTATTGGGCGTAACGGCTAATGATGATCAAAATACCGTGAAACGTGCTTATCGCAAACTGATGAATGAAAACCACCCAGACAAATTAGCGGCAAAAGGCTTGCCAGATGAGATGATGGAATTAGCCAAAGAGAAAACTCAACAAATTCAAGCCGCTTACGATCTGATTTGCAAACAAAAAGGTTGGAAATAGGAGTTTATAACGGATAACACAGGTTATCCGTTCTTTTTTGTATGATACCTCAAGTAATTTTAGCTCCAATGCAGGGCGTATTAGATCCCTTTGTTCGCCAGCTTTTAACCGCAGTGAACGATTACGATCTTTGCATTTCTGAATTTGTCCGCGTGGTTGATCAAAAACTACCACGCAAAACTTTTTATCGCCTCTGCCCTGAATTACATAATCAAGGCTTAACCGCTTCAGGTACGCCTGTCCGTGTGCAGCTATTGGGGCAATATCCAGAATGGTTAGCGGAAAATGCAATGCTAGCGATTGAATTAGGTTCACACGGCGTTGATCTCAACTGCGGTTGTCCGTCTAAAACGGTAAATGGCAGCCAAGGCGGTGCGGCATTATTAAAAACGCCCGAATTGATTTATCAAGCGACCAAAGCCATTCGAGCAGCTGTGCCAAAAGAGCAAACCGTTTCGGTAAAAGTACGTTTAGGTTGGGATAGTGCCGAACAATGTTTTGAAATTGCCGATGCGGTAGCACAAGGTGGTGCGAATGAAATCACCGTGCACGGGCGAACCAAAATGGACGGCTACCGAGCGGAACGGATTAACTGGCAAGCCATTGGCGAAATTCAAAAACGCTTAGCAATTCCAGTGATTGCCAATGGCGAAATTTGGGACTACACCTCTGCAAAAAAATGCCAAGAAATTACCGCTTGTAACCGTATTATGATTGGTCGAGGGGCGTTAAATACCCCAAATTTAAGCCGTGTGGTGAAATTCAATCAAGCCAAGATGCCGTGGACAGAAGTGCTACAATTGCTTTATCAATATGTACAAATGGAAAATGAGCACGATTCTGGCTTTTACCACGTGGCACGAATCAAGCAATGGTTACATTATTTGGATAAAGAGTACCCAGAAGCAATGCCGCTGTTCCAAATTTTGAAAACCGAACACGGATATGAGGGATTGAAAAAGCATATTGAACAAGCGGTCGAAAAAGGAGCGTAAAATGCAAAAACAGATTTTTAGCGAAGAAGATATTGTTCAGCCAACGGAAACATTTCAAGCTAAACAAATTTTTGATGAAAAAGAGATTGTGATTGAGGAAGATCTCAATGCTTACCAATATTTAGACGAAAGCGAAGCAGCTGAAAAAGAATTGCTTTTTGAAGAAGATTTCAAACCTTCACGTTTCCGTGTTCGATTAATTATGGCGGCTCTCGTGTTATTTTGTATTGCCTTACTTGCCCAAGGTATGCAATGGATTGTAAATGCTATCACCGAGCGGCAATGGATTACGCTGTTCTTTGCCATTGCGTTTTTATTGCTCAGCGTAACGGGCGTGGGAACGATTTTCCAAGAGTGGCGAAAATTGCGTAAACTCAGACAGCACGAACTCATGCAACAAGAGGCGGAGCAGTACCGCACGGTATTGCCGACCACAAGCAGTGAAAAATCGCAAGCATTTTGCAAAAATCTGCTGGCACAGATGCAGGCCACGCCTCAACTTGAACAACGCCAAACTGCGTGGCAATCACAAATCAACGAATATCTTAACTCAGAACAAGTGATGACGCTGTTTAGTGAAACAGTACTTTCTCCGATGGATAAACAAGCTCAAAAGCTGATTGCCAAGCATGCCCGAGATAATGCCGTGATTGTTGCTTTAAGCCCTGTCGCCATTGCTGATGTGTTGATGGTTGCATGGCGAAATTTTGCATTAATCAACAAAATTACCCGCATTTATGGTATGGAACTAGGCTATTTCAGTCGCCTACATCTATTCAAAATGGTAATCAAAAATATGGTCTTTGCGGGCACTACAGAGTTAGTCGCGGGTATGTTGTCGCACAACGTATTACGTAGACTCTTTGGGCAAGCTATCCAAGGCTTAGGCGTAGGGATTTTAACCGCTCGATTAGGTATTAAAGCAATGGAATTTTGCCGCCCTATTACCTTTAAAAATGAGGAAAAACCGAACTTAAAAGTGATGAGTAAAGAGATCTATTTGTCGTTGGTAAATTCAGAGCAAAAAGAGGCTATTTTTCGTAGAGAAGAACTAAAAAGCCACTAAAATAATCTGCACCCTAAAAGTTAGATAAAATAACCAATTTAAGTGTGATAGAGAGCTTCTTTGGACGATTAAAAACGGAATATCAAAGGTGTTTAAGAAAATAATTTTCTCCTTGTTGTTTAACACGAAGCTATTAACACGCTTAGTCGAATATTAAGCAAGTTAATTATTTTGAATTAAAGAAGGATAGTGATATATTAGCAATGTAGACAAGATTGTTATTCATGGGTACTAGCTAGGGTAGTAATAAAATAGATTAGTATTATATTTAGTAATATATAATGTGTTTATGCGTTATACTTATATATCAATTGGATATGCTATTAAATCTAATCTAGCTAGTTCCTCCGTCTATGACGGGGGATTTTTTATATGCACTAAGGAAAAAGTATGATCACTTTACACACTAACTTTGGCGATATCAAAATCGCATTAAACTTTGAAAAAGCACCAATTACTGCAAAAAACTTTGAAGATTACTGCAAAGAAGGTTTCTATAACGGTACAATTTTCCACCGTGTGATTGATGGCTTTATGATTCAAGGTGGCGGTATGACATCTGGTTTGAAAGAGAAAGCAACCAAAGCACCAATCGAAAACGAAGCACATAATGGTTTAAGCAACAAACGCGGTACGCTTGCAATGGCTCGCACTTCAGATCCACATTCAGCAAGTTCGCAATTCTTCATCAACGTGGCAGACAATACGTTCTTAGATTATCGCTCAAAAGAGCTATTTGGTCGTCAAGTAGTGCAAGAGTGGGGTTACGCAGTATTTGGTGAAGTAGTTGAAGGAATGGATGTTGTTGATAAAATCAAAAGTGTGAAAACAGGTAATAAAGGTTTCCACCAGGATGTACCTGTTGAAGATGTAGTGATTGAGTCTGTGACTGTAGCGTAATTTTATAAGGCAGAGATCTCTGCCTTTTTTTATACTATGAAAACCTACCTCGTTGGCGGCGCTGTCCGCGATGCTTTATTAAATATTCCTGTAAAAGACCGTGATTTCTTAGTAGTTGGCTCAACACCTGAAGAACTCTTTTCTCTTGGCTATCAACAAGTGGGAGTAGATTTTCCTGTTTTCCTACATCCAGAAACCAAAGAAGAATATGCTCTTGCCCGAACAGAACGCAAAAGCGGACAAGGTTACAACGGTTTTATCTGCGATTTCTCTCCTGATATAACGCTTGAGCAAGATTTAATTCGCCGCGATCTGACCATCAACGCAATGGCTCAAGACCTTGCAAGCGGTGAAATTTTCGATCCGTTTTGCGGATTGCAAGATTTAAAGAATAAAATTCTTCGCCACGTTTCACTAGCATTTGAGGAAGATCCGTTGCGAGTATTACGTGTGGCACGCTTTGCGGCTCAATTCGTACATTTAGGCTTCAAGATTGCTGATGAAACGACAAAACTGATGCAAAAAATGACTGCTTGCGGGGAACTCGATCACTTAACTGCTGAGCGAGTTTGGCTTGAAACGCAGAAAGCGTTTGCTACGCCTTCACCGCATATTTATTTTGAAATATTGCGAGAAGTAGGTGCATTGGCGGTGCTTTTCCCAGAAGTTGAAGCCTTATTTGGTAAACCTCAACCAGAAAAATATCATCCTGAAATTGATAGCGGCGTGCATACGTTAATGGTACTAGAACAAGCTAAAAAATTAGCTAAACAGGCAGAAAACCCGATCGCTTTACTTTTCGCTGCCCTTTGCCACGATTTAGGTAAAAGCTTAACGCCTGAAGAGATTTTGCCTCACCATTACGGGCACGAAGTCAAAGGCATTCAACCGACAAGAAATTTAGCAAACCGCTTAAAAGTACCGAGCGAGGTCAAGGATTTTGCAGTTCTGGTGACTGAATATCACACCCATTGCCATAAAATTGCAGAGCTTCGGTCTGAAACAGTGTTGAAACTTTTTAATGCGTTAGATGTTTGGCGAAAACCAAATCGATTTAAAGATTTCCTGCTTGCTTGCGAAGCAGACAGTAAAGGGCGTTTAGGCTTTGAAAAACAGGAATATTTGCAAGCTAAACTTGCAATACAATATTTTGAAGTGACAAATAAAGTAGATGTACAACAAGTGATTGCAGATGGTTTTGAGAAACAAGCTATTCGCGATGAATTGAATAAGCGTAGACAGCAAGCCATTAAGGTATTAAAAGAGAACTTTAAAAACTCAATTTAATCATCATTTCAAAACAATCAAACCTGGTAAGGTCGCAAAACTTTGCGATTTTACCGTATTGTGGAAATCATTGATATAGGCAAAATGTTGGTCTGTTTCACGGAACGCACCATATAAGTTGCTGTAAAGTCCTTGTTGAGTAATTTTACGTGAAACTACATAACCACGGTCTAAATATGGTTTTACCGCCCAATATGGGAGGGTCGCAATACCTCGTTTGCTCGCAACAAGCTGGATAATTGCAATTGTCAATTCACTGGTACGGCGTTTTGGCACAATTCCTGCAGGGCGAAGCACTTTTCGCAATAAATCCAACATATCATCTGGCACAGGATAAGTAATCCAAGTCTCATCTGCAAAATCTTCGGCTTCCCACACAGCTTTGTGAGCAAGCGGATGATCTTTAGCACAGATACCCACCATTTCATAGGAAAAGAGTGGATGATAAACAATCCCCTCGGTTTCTTCTGCTTCGGAAACCACCGCCCAGTCGGAACGATGGGTCAGCAATAATCCAACGGTATCAGTATGGAACCCCGATACAATATCCAACTCAACAAGCGGCCAGTTTTGGCGGAAAGAATCCATTGCAGGCATTAGCCAGTCAAAACAGGTATGGCATTCCACAGAAATACGTAACTCTCCCACTTCTCCTTGTTTTACGCGTGCCAAATCTAACTCTGCTTCTACCACTTTCGGCAAAATTTCGTGTGCCAATTTCACTAAACGTTCACCCGCAGGGGTAAAACGCAAAGGTGTTGTTTTACGTTCAAACAGCGTAAGATCATATTGATCTTCAAGCAATTTAATTTGATGTGAAAGAGCAGATTGAGTGAGATGAATTCGCTTCGCTGCTAAGGAAACACTACCACTCTCTTTTAAGGCAAGTAAGGTTTTTAAATGACGAAGTTCGAGAAAAATCGGTTTCATAGCAGGAATTTTTGAAGAGATGATGAAGGAATGGGCGAGTAATTTGCAAATTTTCTCTAAAACTTTACCGCTTGCTCGCCCGTTCAAAACAAGTTAAAACACGAACTTGTGGTTAGCGAGCACGGAAGATAATGCGTGCTTTGCTTAAATCGTATGGAGTCATTTCAACGGTAACTTTATCGCCGGTTAAAATACGGATATAGTTTTTACGCATTTTACCTGAGATGTGTGCTGTCACAATATGACCGTTTTCTAATTCCACACGGAACATTGTATTTGGTAAGGTTTCTAAAATCGTACCTTGCATTTCAATGCAATCTTCTTTAGCCATTGCTTCCTCTTTTTGAATGTGCTTAATTTAAATAAAACGGTGCATATTATACCTTGATAGGCTTAAATTACAACTTTAGCGAGATTTTTATTTCCGATATTGGCTTGGCGTAATACCATAAGCTATTTTAAATGCCTTACTAAAATGTGCCTCTGATTGATAACCAATTTCTAAAGCAACCTCAAGTACACTTTTTGGGGTATGCTTAAGTAAATACGCACCTTGTTGTAATCGAATTTGGTTAAGAAATCTCTTTGGAGGCATCTGCATTTTTTGCTGGAACACACGACAGAAAGTTGCACGCGACATTGCTGCCATTTCCGCTAATTGTTCCAAATTCCACTCTGCTTGCGGTTCGTTCAACATTGTTGTCAGCACTTGGTTTAACCTTTTATCTTCAAATGCTGCAAGCAAGCTCGAATCAACCCATCCTATTTTAAGGGCATATCGTAAAATATAGATAAAAAGCACGTTAGCCAACGCATCAATCACTGATTTTGAGCCTTGATTAGTTTCGTTAGCTTCTTTTAAGAAAAGTTGTAACAGCGGTTGAACTGGAGTTTCAGGCAAATGAAAATGTAAATAATCTGGCAAAGCTCCTATCAACAATGCATCTTTTTGATATAAAAAAGAGCCGCAAAACATTTTAAGATCGGGGGATTTCTGCCCAATTTGACGAAGCTCAAATAAACCTTGTGAAGTCGTTATAGTGGTTGTTTTTTGAGAAAGATTCACTCTACTCTGCATACGATGTGGGCAATTTCGGGGCAAGAAAAAAAGGTCGCCCGCTTTTAAATGGAACGTATCTTCCACAAGCGTTAGCCAACATTCTCCTTGTTCAATAATGTGAAAAATACCTTCTTCTTGAGCTAAATTGGTATGATGCTCAACTTGCCAATCTCCTTGAAATAAACAACGAATATTGATTTTACCTTGCACTTGAGCAAGTAAGGTTAGTTTATCTAAATAGTCCATCATAAGATTTTTGCGATAAAGATTGAGAAATTCTGACAATTATTATAGCTTATTTTTCTTATAATACACACATCAGTTAAACATACATTATCGTAAATTTAAGGAGAACTATTATGTTTGCAGATTGGAAAAATGACGTCGCTCATGTGAAAAAATCTTTCGGTGGTTTAGGTAAAAAATATCCTAAAATGTTACAAGCTTACCAAGCACTTGGTGCAGCTGCTGCAGAAGGTAACGTGTTAGATGCGAAAACTCGTGAATTAATTGCATTAGCAGTAGCCGTTACAACACGTTGTGAAAGTTGTATTGGCGTTCACGCTGAAGAAGCCGTTCGTGCAGGTGCGACAGAAGATGAAGTTGCTGCTGCATTAGCGATGTCTATCGCTTTAAATGCTGGTGCAGCTTACACTTACTCATTACGTGCATTGGAAGCCTATAACACACAAAAAGCATAATTTAACGATTATAAAAGGCTGATTTAAATTTGAGCATATACGAATTTTGAAATCAGCCTTTTCTATTTCCATTCCTACATTTCTCTTCTCATCAACGATTAAATCTCCTCATTTCAAATTATTGTTGTATAATCCACCACCATAATGCTAATAAAATGAGTTGATTTACTATATTGGCCATACTCCCTCTCCTTAACAGCATAAAACTTAAACAATTATTGCAAAAAAAAAAAACAAATTACAATCGCTTCTATTATGATCAAGTAAATTTTATTTTTCTTATTTATTCGTTGATATAGAAAAAACTATGGCTATTACGACACATTTTTTCTGCTTAACTGCATTTATCTTAGGCATTTTTTATTCAATTTCAGCAAAATCAAACGAAGCGGAATTCGCGACAAAACATATTGCAAGTAATGAGATGCTTATTACCTATCAAGATGCCAAAAATGACACGCCTTACCAAGCTAAGGATGAATCATCTTCTATTCATTATTTCCATTCAGCAAGTGCTCCTCCTCCCCCTCCAAAGGAAGATTTTATTCCATCGAAAGAAAAAGATCGTTGTGAAAAAATGATTTTGTGGTATTACCACGCAGCCGATCAAGGAAATGTACGAGCACAAGTAATGTTAGGATTTAGTTATTTAGACGGTAGGGGTGTTCCACAAAGTAACACGATTGCAAAAACGTGGTTTAAAAAGGCCTGTGAACAGGGTTATAAAAAATCATGTGATTTTTATCAGCATGTTGTTGATGGGGTATGGTAAAAATATTCACGAGTATTATTAGCACTTACCATAATCAAGCGATCAATATTCGCTCTCATAGATACAAAGGGCAGAGTTTATTCCTATCCATGCGGTAGAATGATAATGTTTGTCTAAGAACTAACTCTGAGCAATTATTTTAAAATTTTTATTCATCTAAGTTTATGCATCAAACTAGCATAAAAAACCAAGAAATTAGCTAATCCTAGAATCCATTTCTAAATTAATTTATAAAACCCAATTTTTATTTACAACAGAAAGTTTTAAAAACTAGTTTTTAAAATAAAGTTCTATATTTTATTAGATTTTTAAATTACAATCGCCAAAAAACAAATCTACATACATAGGACTTTTCATGACACAACAAATCGAAGAACACTCAACTTGGACTTCAAAGTTTAAAGCACTTGGGCCTGGTATCTTAATGGCATCTGCTGCCGTAGGTGGTTCACACATCGTAGCATCTACTCAAGCGGGAGCTATCTATGGTTGGCAACTTGCTATCATCATTATCTTAGCAAACCTTTTTAAATATCCTTTCTTCCGTTTCGGCGTGCAATATACGCTTAATTCAAATAAAACCTTGCTTGAAGGCTATAAAGAAAAAGGCGGCATCTACTTAGTCATTTTCTTTATCTTGAATGTGATCGCCACGATGATTAACACTGCAGCGGTGGGGATTGTTACTGCAGCAATTTTCAAATTTATTATTTCTGCGTTAGGATTAAACTGGGATATCAGCATTCCAGCCGCAAGCACCATTATTATTGCCGTCACACTAGGCATTCTTTTACTCGGTCAATACAAATTTTTAGACCGCTTGTCTAAATTCATTATGATCGCTTTAACAGTTTCAACCGTTTCTGCGGTAGTTATCGCAACATTAAAAGGTGGTGTACAAGTTGCACCTGATTTTATTGAGCCTTCCCCTTGGAATTTAGCCTCTCTTGGCTTTATCGTTGCATTGATGGGTTGGATGCCTGCCCCAATTGAGATTTCAGCAATCAATTCAATGTGGGTGGTTGCAAAACGTCGTTTAAGCAAAGTGAGCTATCAAGACGGTATTTTAGACTTCAATATTGGGTTTATCGGCACAGCAATTTTAGCGATTGTTTTCTTAGCACTCGGTGCATTAGTACAATATGGCTCAGGCGAAGTCGTTGAAAAAGCGGGCGTAAAATATATTGCACAACTTATCAAAATGTATGCTTTTGCTATTGGTGATTGGTCTAAATTACTCATCGCAGTAATTGCTTTTATGTGTATGTTCGGCACAACCATTACGGTTATCGATGGCTATTCACGAGCAAACAATGAAGCATTGCGTATTTTATTAGGTAGAAAAGAGAGTTCAGTGGCAAGCTTAAATATTTGGATGACAGCTGCGGCAGCCATCGGCATTATCATCATCCTCTTCTTTATGAGCGATGTAGCGAAATTACTTTCATTTGCGATGATCTGTTCTTTCGTTTCCACACCAATTTTTGGTTGGTTAAACTTCTCACTCGTTTTAAAAGGTGAGCATCGAGTGAAAGGCGGATTATTCTGGTTAGCTGTTGTTGGTTTAACTTATTTAACAGGTTTTACGTTACTCTTTATTGCGTATGAACTTGGTTGGATTTAATTTAAAATAAATGTATAGGGCGTATATAAATACGCCCTTTTTACAGTATTACATAACTATTGTACGATTAAGCAATTAGCTTGAGTTTCTCGTAAGAGTAGGGTTTATCCCTACTCCCACTTCAATAGCAACTATTTTGTCTACAATGCCTTTATTTTTATCTATGGCACATCTTTCAATGCATTAGGATTTTTCTCAATAAACATTGCATCGCCATAGCTAAAGAAACGATATTTCTCTGTTACTGCGTGAGCATAGGCGTTCATTGTAGTGCGATAGCCAGCAAATGCCGAAACTAACATAATGAGCGTAGATTCTGGCAAGTGGAAGTTGGTTACTAACGCATCAATCACTTTAAAGGTTTTGCCTGGATAGATAAAAATCGAAGTGTCTGAAAAGAATGGTTCGATTAAATATTCAGGATTTTTGACCGCTTGTGCTGCACTTTCAATGGAGCGAACAGAAGTTGTACCCACGGCGATAACACGTTTGCCATTCGCTTTAGTTTGTAAGATTTGATCGACGACATCTTGCGACACTTCCGCATATTCTGCGTGCATTTTGTGATCTAAAATATTTTCCACGCGAACAGGTTGGAACGTCCCCGCTCCAACGTGAAGCGTGACAAAAGCGGTATTTACGCCTTTCTCTTTTAATTTCGCTAATAAATTTTGGTCGAAATGCAAGCCCGCAGTTGGTGCAGCTACTGCCCCTAATACTTTACTGTAAACTGTTTGATAACGCTCTTGGTCAGCATCTTCATCAGGACGGTCGATATATGGCGGTAAAGGCATATGCCCTGCTTGTTGTAGCAAGTCAAAAAGCGGTGCTTCGCCTTCAAATTGCAATTCAAAGAGAGTGTCATGACGCTCAGTCATTGTTGCCGTTAAGCCATTACCTTCGCCTAGTTTATCTTCACCAAACACTAATACCGTGCCTTCTTTAGGTGCTTTAGATGCACGTACGTGAGCTAAGCAGCGATGTTCATCTAATACACGTTCAACCAAGGCTTCGACCTTACCGCCACTTAATTTCCGTCCGTAAAGACGAGCTGGAATTACGCGGGTATTGTTAAAAACAAGCAAATCACCTTCATTTAAATGTTCGAGTAAATCAGTGAAGTGTTGATCTGCAAATTCGCCCGTGTTGCCGTTTAAATAGAGCAGTCGGCTGGCAGTACGCTCTTTGGTTGGATAGCGAGCAATAAGCTCAGCGGGTAAATCAAAATGGAAATCAGAAACTAACATATTATCCTTCTTTGGTAAAAAATAAGGGAAATTAGACCGCTTAATTTGATTGTGAGGGAAGAATGGATTCCTCCGCTTATCAAATAAAACAGGACAGGAATAAGCCCTGTCCCTACGTTAAAGAAAACATATTTAGTCTAAAAATTAATTTTCTTCTCTAGAAGCAAACGCATTAAATACGGCTTTGACTAAGGTTGCTAATGGAATTGCAAAAAACACGCCCCAGAACCCCCATAATCCGCCAAAAATAAGGACAGCAATAATGATGGTTAATGGGTGCAAATTCACTGCCTCAGAGAATAAAAACGGAACGACTAAATTACCGTCTAATAATTGGCTAATGACAAATGCCAAAATTAAGTAGTAGAACTCAGGTGATAAACCGAACTGCATCAGAGCAATCAAGGCAATTGGAATCGTCGCAAGTACCGCACCAATGTAAGGCACTAGCACGGAAAGTCCAACGATGACTGAGAGCAAGAGCGGATAGCGTAAATCAAAGAAGATAAAAATGATATAGGTGACCACGCCAACAATGGCGATTTCTAAACATTTTCCGCGAATATAATTCGCAATTTGCTCTTGCATTTCCACCCAAACACGGGTTGCCAAACGGCGGTTTTTCGGCAATAAATTGGCAAGCGAATTTAAAAAGAGGGATTTATCTTTCAGCAAGAAAAACACCATTAACGGCACGAGAAATGCATAAATGCCTAAGCCAACCAAGTTAATCAGCGAGTTCACTGAAATGGAAAGCAACGATTCGCCGTAGCCCAAAATTTTTGCCCTCACCGAGCTAACCACGCTATCCAACATAGAATAATCAATTAGCTCAGGGTAGTGTTCTGGCAAGGTTTGCACCCATTCACTCAAGAGATTGAGCATATTGGGCAAATCGCGAATAAAATTGACCGCTTGATTCCATAAACTTGGCAGCAATACGACCAATAAAAATGACACGAGCGAAAGTGTTGAGCCAAGCACAATAACGACACTGAATGTTCTTGGCATAAAGCGTTCAATTAAGCGGATTGGCACTTCTAGCAAATAAGCCAGAACAATCGCAATCAGTAAAGGCATAATGAGATTACTGAAAAAATAGATGATCCCAAAGCCAATTAGCAAAATCCCTGCAAGAGCTGCGATTTGAGGATCATTGAATTTCTGGCGATACCACGTTTGGATTTGTTCTAACATAGGCTATTTTTGGCTACACACAGCAATGAAGCCCATTTTTTTCTCTGGGTCATTAAAAGTTTTGAACATCTTAGTAAAGGTTTCACGGTTTTCTGGTTTAAGTGCATTGCTGATAATTTTCATTGCACCAAGCACGCCTTCATCGGTAATTAACCCTTTTGGTGAAAGCAGAGACATATCGCCTGAGTAAGTATCTACATTACGGAAACCACAATGGTGGAAAAGCTCTTTCCAACCCTCTTTTTTCAGTGGCGTAACGGTAATGTGAATCGCATCGCGTAGATCAGCGATTACGCCTTCTGCATCATCAGTATTTAGCATCACATCGTGAGTGAGTAATAAACCATTCGGTTTAAGCACACGGAGATATTCGCGAATTGCTTTTTCTTTTGCTTCAATTGGCAACATAGTCAGCATTGCTTCATTGATCACAATATCAAAGCTGTTATCTTCAAATGGGAGTTTGGTAGCATTTGCACGTTGTACTTCTACTAACTCTTCTACGCCATTTTCTTTGATATTTGCACGTGCTTTTTCTAAGGCTTCTTCGTCTAAGTCAATGCCCGTAATATGGCAACCATACTCTTTGGCAAGCTGAATTGCGGTTGTCCCCATATTACACGCTACTTCAAGCACTTTTTTATCTTTGTTGAAATCGCCATTTGCGATTAACCAATCAGTGGCAATTTTACCGCCTGGACGTAAACGAGTTTTACCTAAACGAGCTAAGAAATTGTGTCCTACTTCTTCTTTTTTCATAAATACCTCGGGCTTGTTTCTTTTGTAAATTTTGATCGAAAAATAACCGCTTTAAGCGGTAAGATTTGGGAGTAATTATACAAAATATTTTACGGTTCTTATAGGATAAAAGCAGTGAATATATAAAAAATAACCCCACGAGGGCGTGGGGTTAAAGTTGGAGGTTATAGACAGTTATTTTCGCCGCGTGAAAGGCTGATTAAACCAGAACGTACGATTTCAACGATGGTGGTTTCCGCTTTCACCGCATCAATAAAGGCGTTAAGTTTTTCACTCGTACCTGTTAATTGAATGGTGTAAAGTTTTGGAGCGATGTCCACGATTTGCCCACGGAAAATATCGGTCATTCGTTTTAATTCATCGCGAGCAGAGCCTGTAGCACGCACTTTCAGTAATAACACTTCGCGTTCTACGTGTTCGCAGGCACTGAGGTTAATCACTTTGAATACATCAATGAGTTTGTGAAGTTGTTTTTCAATCTGCTCTAAGATTTTTTCATCACCGTTTGCTACGATAGTCATACGTGAAAGGCTTTCATCATCGGTTGGAGCAACAGTTAAACTTTCGATATTAAAGCCACGTTGTGAGAAAAGGGCAACCACGCGAGATAAAGCACCTGATTCATTTTCAAGTAAGACTGATAATGTTCTACGCATCTGTACGCTCCGTTTTGCTTAAAATCATTTCATTCATTGCACCGCCACGAATTTGCATCGGGTAAACGTGCTCGGTTTCATCTACACGCACATCGACAAAGACCAATTTATCTTTAATCGCAAAGGCTTGTGTGAGTTTTTCTTCCAATTCACTTGGATGATCGATGGTAATGCCCACATGTCCGTAAGCTTCCGCCAATTTCGCGAAATCTGGCAATGAGTTCATATACACTTGTGAGTGACGACCTTGATAAATAATATCTTGCCACTGTTTTACCATTCCTAAGAATCGGTTGTTAAGGCTGACAATCACCACTGGCGTGTCGTATTGTTTAGCGGTAGAAAGCTCTTGAATATTCATTTGAATTGAACCATCACCCGTAACACACACAACAGTTGCTTCAGGGTGTGCAAATTTTACCCCAATTGCAGCAGGTAAGCCGAAGCCCATTGTGCCCGCACCGCCAGAGTTAATCCAACGGCGAGGTTTATCAAAGCCATAATGCAATGCGGCAAACATTTGGTGCTGACCCACATCTGAAGCAACATACGCATCGCCATTCGTCAATTTGTGGATTAAGCGGATGACTTGTTGCGGTTTAATAACCTCTGAACTCTCTTCAAATTTCAAGCAATCTTTTGCTTTCCATTCGTCGATTTGTTTCCACCAAGCGGTCAAATCTGCCTGATTTTTTGCCAAATTCTCATCTTCAAGCAAGCTTAAAAATTCATCTAACACATTCTTCGCTGAGCCTACGATTGGAATGTAAGCTTGAACGGTTTTTGAGATAGAAGCTGGATCAATATCTACGTGAATAACTTTTGCATTTGGGCAATATTTTGTTAAGTTTGCAGTCGTACGGTCATCAAAACGCACACCGATACCTAAAATCAAATCGCTTTCGTGCATTGCATTATTGGCTTCATAAGTGCCGTGCATCCCAAGCATACCAAGGAATTGGCGGTCTGAGCTAGGATAAGCCCCTAATCCCATTAACGAACTGGTTACAGGTAAGTTTAATTTCTTCGCAAAATCAACAAGCTCGTTGCTACATTCTGCTGAAATTACCCCGCCACCTACGTAAAGCACAGGTTTTTTTGCCACCATCAAGGCTTTTAATGCACGTTTGATTTGCCCTTTGTGCCCTTGCACAGTTGGATTGTAAGAACGCAATGCCATTTCTTTCGGGTATTCATAAGCGAATTTATTGGCAGGATTTACCATATCTTTTGGAATATCGATCACCACAGGACCAGGTCGACCTGTTGAAGCAATATAGAATGCTTTTTTGATGGTTTCAGGAATTTCTTGCGGATCTTTAATCATAAAGCTGTGTTTCACCACAGGGCGAGAAATGCCGATCATATCGCACTCTTGGAACGCATCTGAACCGATTAACGAAGAAGGCACTTGACCTGTGATAATCACAAGCGGCACAGAATCGGTATAAGCGGTTAAAATCCCTGTAATCGCATTGGTTGCACCAGGACCTGAAGTCACCAACACGCAACCCACTTTGCCCGTTGAGCGAGCGTAACCATCTGCCATATGCACCGCACCTTGTTCGTGACGAACTAACACGTGGTTAAGGCTTGATTGATGAATTGCATCATAAATATCTAACACTGAGCCTCCTGGATAGCCGAAAACGTATTCCACGCCTTCATCTAACAAGGATTGCACCACCATTTCTGCACCAGAAAGTTTTTTCATTAAATCCTCCAACTTCTTATAGCATTGTGAACGTTATTCACAACTCAAATATACGATGAAATTGGCAACATTGTGCAAGAGTTTCTAGCATTTGTCTAGCGGTAGAATTTTACTTAAATTTAGCAGAAAATTTTTTAAACTTGATTAATTTAGATATAAATAAGAAAAATGTTGTGCATTCCTATAGAATTAGCACAACATTCTTTATTTTATAAAATTAACAGCGTTAAATTTTTATCTAAAATAATCGCTCATCAACAGATGACATTATCTGTTCGCTTTTGCAGTAGCTTTAGTGTTAATATCACAGTTTTTAACAACGATTGTATCGCTTTGTTTACCTTTTTGGATTAAGTTTACTGGAATCACAGTGTCAAAATTATCTAAAGTTAATCCACTATCTACATTCCAAACATAATCGCCAGCAACAAATTGAGTAAAGTCTGCCGTTTCTTTATTACGCATAAAGTTTTTCGAGATAATTTTATTCCCCACACTTAACATCGCAGCACTAGGTTCTTGATCTTCAAATTGATATACCGCAGTGACAGTTTTTTTGTTACAGGTATATACAACGGTTTTATCCATAATAGCAGGAAGAGTTGCCATAGTGTCTGATGCTTTTTCCATTTTAGGCATTTCTTTTGCATAAGCAGAAACAGCAAATGTCATCGCTAATGCAGGTAAGATTTTTATCAATTTCATGTTTAGTCCTCTGATTGTTGACCCTATTATTAGGGTACTTACTTAGATATTTGCAATGAAAAAAAGTTCCTTTAAAAAGCAGTCTAATATAGGCTGCTTTTTTTACGATATTGCAAAGGTCAGTTAACATTATTTCAATATAAGAAAAAGGTTTGATATTCCCCCCTATGTCAACAACCTTTATATGCTGATTTTTGCTCTATTCTGTGACAGTTTGCTCTGCAAGTGCTTCCTGCAGTTTTTGAACTTCTTGCTCTACTTCTTTTTCATGCGTCGTTTTTTCAGAGAGTTCATTGGCTTCGGAGATCAATTTTGCGATGGCATTACGATAAGTGATTTCCAACGTTTCACGACTGGTTGCCATTACGCCTTGGTCGATTAGAAAGCCATCGTTCACATCATATACCCAGCCATGAATAGAGAGTGTTTTGCCTTTATCCCAAGCGGTTCGAATAATAGAACTACAACCTAAATTATAAACCTGTTCAGCAACATTTAAGCGGGTCAACATATTAGCTCGATGTTCAGGCGATAACTTGCCAAGCATATGCCCGTGCTTAAACCAAAGATCGCGAATGTGAAGCAACCAGTTACTGATTAAACCGAGATCTTGCACCGTGCCCATTGCAGCTTTAATGCCTCCGCAGTTAGTATGTCCGCAAATAATGATGTGCTTGATATTTAATACATCCACGGCATATTGCACCACAGAAAGGCAGTTAAGATCAGTATGAATCACCATATTTGCTACATTACGATGGACAAATAACTCACCAGGCCCAAGCCCTGTTAATTTTTCAGCTGGCACGCGACTATCTGAACAGCCAATCCAGAGATAAGTTGGATTTTGGTGTTCTGCAAGCTCTTTAAAATAATCAGATTGCTCATCTTTCATTTTAGTTGCCCAAGCGTGATTATTGGCAAACAATTGTTCAATCGTTTTCATTCTTTCTCCTTTTATTTAGGGTTAGAAAAGGCTGGTTTCTAAACGCAACATGCCTTTTTCTACAATAATTGCCTTACCAAATTTTTTCACCAGCATTTCTTTGGTTTTAGTTTCATCTAACGTATAAACAGGCGAACGATTCAATAAATTCGTTAAACCATCAAAAAGCATAGGCAAGAAAAATTGTACGGTTTCTTGATATTTTTCTGGTGAAACTTCCCAACTAAGTAGACGGACATCTTTTAAGTAAACTGCCCCTTTTTCAGGATCAAAATAAGGTATAGTGTCTAAATTTATCTTAATTTTTGCTTCGTGCTTTTTACCACGAGCAATCAACAAGCCATCCACAATACCTTGAATTTCAACTTTTTTCTCGTTGGTTTGACCAATTTGCGTGACTAAATCATGCAACTGGTAATCCAGTTGCATTAAACCTGGTATCCCCACACTATCGGCAAGCGGGATTTTTTCAGCAAGCTGTGTACGTAGATAGTCGTTAATTTCTTTTTCCGAAATGCTAAGTAAATTAGCAGAAGCCACTGCCACTACACCAATTGCAACCACGAAAAACGCCACGATTCTGTAAATAAATTTCATACTTTCTCCTTTCTATTGGCTGTTCAGAATAAAAACGGGTAGAATACCCCTCTGTTTAGAATGGCAGAAATATAACAAGTTCTACAAAACTAAGGAATTTTTAAATGAAAAAATTTGCAATAAGCCTGCTTTTAATTTGTTTATTAGCAGGCTGTAGCTTTTCTGGCGGTGCAAATGTCGGCGGTGGTTCAAACGGCGTAGGCTTTGGATTAGGGCTTGGCACTGGCATTCGTTTTTAAATTTGCATTTAGCAAAAGTGTGGCGGTTTTTGACCGCTTGAATAAAAATAATAGACTGTTTCTCTATTAAGGATTTTTATGCAGTATGAATTAAAAAAGACCAACGGTAATGCTCGTCGTGGTCGCTTAACCTTCTCTCGCCCCAAAGGTGAGTTCTATGTTGAAACCCCTGCGTTTATGCCTGTAGGTACTTACGGTACAGTAAAAGGAATGACCCCTGAAGAAGTAGCTGCTACAGGTGCACAAATTTTACTCGGCAATACCTTCCATTTATGGTTACGCCCTGGGCAAGAAATTATGAAAATGCACGGCGACTTGCACGATTTTATGCAATGGCACGGGCCGATTTTAACGGATTCAGGCGGTTTCCAAGTCTTCAGTTTAGGCAAATTACGCAAAATTAAAGAAGAAGGCGTGACTTTCCAAAACCCAATCAATGGCGAAAAAATTTTCCTTTCGCCTGAAAAATCAATGGAAATTCAGTACGATTTAGGTTCAGACATCGTGATGATTTTCGACGAATGTACCCCATATCCTGCAACCTTCGACTATGCAAAAAAATCAATGGAAATGTCGTTACGTTGGGCAAAACGCAGCCGTGATCGCTTTGATGAATTGGAAAATCCAAGAGCGTTATTTGGTATTGTACAAGGCGGTACTTATGAAGAATTACGCAAAATTTCTGCCGAAGGGCTAGTCAATATCGGTTTTGATGGCTATGCGGTGGGTGGTTTAGCCGTAGGCGAACCGAAAGAAGAGATGCACCGCATTTTAGAGTTCACGACACCATTATTACCAGCAGACAAACCGCGTTATTTAATGGGAGTGGGTAAACCTGAAGACTTAGTGGAAGGTGTTCGCCGTGGGATCGATATGTTCGACTGTGTAATGCCAACCCGCAATGCACGCAACGGACATCTATTCGTTAGCGATGGTGTGGTAAAAATCCGCAACGCAAAATATAAGAGCGACACCAGTCCTCTTGATCCAGAATGCGATTGCTACACCTGCAAAAATTACACTAAAGCGTATCTTTACCATTTAGATAAATGCGGTGAAATTTTAGGCGCACGATTAAATACCATTCACAATTTGCGTTACTATCAACGTTTAATGGCACAAATTCGCCAAGCGATTGATGAAGACCGTTTTGATAATTTTGTAGTGGAATTTTATGCCAAAATCGGTAAAGAAGTGCCACCAATGCAGAAAGAACAAGCAGAATAATGTATAACTAAAATAAAGAAAGGCTGAAATTGTTAAGGTTTCAGCCTTTTTGCTACAAAACATATTTTACAAGCGGGTAAATTGTGATTAAAAGTAGCAAATATCGAATGAGTTTACCCATAAAAATATAAAAGGCACTTTTTACTAAAGGAAGTCTGAGCCAACCTGCTAATCCACAAAGCAGATCTCCTAGCAGAGGTAACCAACTCAGCAGAAGCATTATTGTTCCATAACGATTTAATTTATGTATTACCCACTCAGCATATTTATGATTTAAAGATTTTGGCTCAGGAATAAGTCTCCCAAAGTACAACGTGAGTAAGCTACCTAATGTGTTACCTATTGTTGCAACACAAACAAGCCAAATAAGTGGAGAGGTAATCAAAGCGTGTTCAAATAAAATGGTTTGTGTAGCAATGGTACTAAAAACAATTTCAGAATTACCTGGTAGCAGAGAAGCACTCACAAAAGCACTTGCAAACATAATAATGAGCTGATTTTCGATTGATACTGTATTGGAAAAAAATAAATTAAAAAAATAAGTAAGGTAATCAGTAAACATTGTTTTAATAAATTGTTAAAAAAGAGTTAATTTAAATTTAATAAAAGTTTGCTATTTCTTGTAAAGTTGAGATACATCAAAAAAAGGTGTTCAACCTCCCCCAAATAGGTAAGTTTTTGATTTTCAGATTGGTGGAACAGGTCTATAATTCCATACAAATCTTATTATTCCTTCAATTTTAGTTTATTCAGAAAAATTATTGAATAAGCATCAATGTAAACATAAAAGGATTGCCTATGTTTTCTCCTGCTGAAATGGCGAAAATTACCGAAGATGGTGCAGTTTATAAAGCAACTAAACATCAACTCTATTCTTTTATCTCTGCAATTTTAGCCGGTGGTTTTATCGGTCTTGCTTTCGTTTTTTATACTACAACGCAAACAGGCACAGCAGATGTTGCGTGGGGATTATCTAAATTAGTGGGTGGTATGGTGTTCTCTCTTGGCGTGATTATGTGCGTGATTTTTGGAGCAGAACTTTTCACTTCATCTACATTAACCGCAGTCGCAAAAGCAACACACCGTATTACTTGGTTCCAAATGTTTAGAAACTGGTTTATCGTTTATGGTGGAAACTTTATCGGTGGTTTAAGTGTTGTGGTTTTAATTTGGCTTTCAGGTCAAATGATGGTAGCGAATGGTCAATGGGGGTTGACCATTTTAAAAACGGCACAACATAAAATTCATCATTCTTGGGTAGAAGCCTTTACACTAGGTATTTTGTGCAACATTATGGTGTGTATTGCTGTTTGGATGGCAAATGCAGGGAAATCATTAACCGATAAAGCCTTTATTATGATTTTACCTATTGCGTTATTTGTTTCATCTGGCTTTGAACACTGTGTAGCAAATATGTTTATGATTCCAATGGGCATGGTCATTGCCCATACTTCAGATGCCTCTT
This sequence comes from Haemophilus parahaemolyticus, assembly GCF_002015035.1. GTDB lineage: Bacteria > Pseudomonadota > Gammaproteobacteria > Enterobacterales > Pasteurellaceae > Haemophilus_A > Haemophilus_A parahaemolyticus. Next base: position 686,213 of record NZ_MUXY01000001.1, read on the forward strand.
TCTGGACAGCGATTGGCGTTGATCCAATGCAATATGCAGACTTAGATTTATATCATTTTGTGGTAAAGAACTTAATTCCCGTTACCTTAGGTAATATCGTAGGTGGTGTGTTCTTTATCGGCTTAGTGCAGTGGTTCTTATATATTCGTAAGCACTAAAAATAACCTATTTATAAATCTGGCGAGAAGTTGAACTAAGATGTAAGCGGTCAAATTTCGCCGAGATTTTACAAACTACGATGTTTCGGCATCACAAATTTTATTTAAAACAAATAGAGGATTTAAAATGACTCAATTAACTGAAACTCAACAAAAAGCATGGGAAGGTTTTACTGCTGGTGACTGGCAAACCGAAGTAAACGTGCGTGATTTTATCCAAAAAAACTATACTCCATATGAAGGTGATGAGTCTTTCTTAGCGGGTGCGACTGCTGCAACCACTAAATTATGGGAAGAAGTAATGGAAAAAATCAAAGTTGAGAATAAAACGCACGAACCGTATGATATCGACTGCGATATTCCTTCTACGATTACTTCTCACAAACCTGGTTATATTGACCAAGCATTAGAAAAAATCGTTGGTCTTCAAACAGATGCCCCATTAAAACGTGCCATCATCCCATTCGGTGGTATCAAAATGGTTAAAGGTTCTTGCGATGTTTATCGTCGTACCTTAAATCCTGAAGTACAAAAAATCTTTACTGAATACCGCAAAACTCACAACCAAGGTGTATTTGATGTATACACTCCAGATATTTTACGCTGTCGTAAATCAGGCGTAATCACTGGTCTTCCAGATGCTTACGGTCGTGGTCGTATTATCGGTGACTACCGTCGTTTAGCGATCTATGGTGCGGATTTCTTAATGCAAGACAAACAACGTCAATTTGCATCATTACAACCACGCTTAGAAGCAGGTGAAGATATTCAAGCAACAATCCAATTACGTGAAGAAATTGCAGAACAACACCGTGCTTTAGGTCAAATCAAACAAATGGCTGCATTACGGTTTCGACGTTTCACGTCCTGCAGAAACAGCACAAGAAGCAGTTCAATGGACTTACTTCGCTTACTTAGCTGCGGTTAAATCTCAAAACGGTGCGGCAATGTCATTCGGTCGTGTCTCTTCATTCTTAGATATCTATATCGAACGTGACTTAAAAGCAGGTAAAATCACAGAAGAAGAAGCCCAAGAGTTAATTGACCACTTAGTCATGAAATTACGTATGGTGCGTTTCTTACGTACACCTGAATACGATCAGTTATTCTCAGGTGACCCAATGTGGGCAACTGAAACTTTAGCAGGTATGGGCTTAGATGGTCGTACATTAGTAACTAAAAACAGCTTCCGTATCTTAAATACCCTTTACACAATGGGTCCATCTCCAGAACCAAACTTAACTATCCTTTGGTCTGAACAATTACCTGAAGGCTTCAAACGTTATTGTGCAAAAGTTTCAATTGATACTTCATCAGTTCAATATGAAAACGATGACTTAATGCGTCCAGACTTTAACAATGATGACTACGCAATCGCGTGTTGTGTATCACCAATGGTTGTCGGTAAACAAATGCAGTTCTTCGGTGCTCGTGCGAACTTAGCGAAAACAATGCTATACGCAATCAACGGTGGTATTGATGAAAAATCTGGTGCACAAGTAGGCCCTAAAACTCAACCAATTACATCTGAATACCTAGACTTTGATGATGTAATGAGCCGTATGGATCACTTTATGGATTGGTTAGCAACACAATATGTGACTGCATTAAACATCATCCACTTTATGCACGATAAATACAGCTACGAAGCAGCGTTAATGGCGTTCCACGATCGTGATGTATATCGTACAATGGCGTGTGGTATCGCAGGTCTTTCTGTTGCGGCTGACTCATTATCTGCAATTAAATATGCGAAAGTGAAACCAATTCGTGGCGACATTAAAGATAAAGATGGTAATGTTGTCGCTTCAAATGTGGCATTAGATTTCGAAATTGAAGGCGAATACCCACAATTTGGTAATAACGACAACCGCGTAGACGACATCGCATGCGACTTAGTTGAACGTTTCATGAAAAAAATCCAAACGCACAAAACTTACCGCAACGCAGTACCTACTCAATCTGTTCTTACTATCACATCTAACGTGGTATACGGTAAAAAAACAGGTAATACCCCAGATGGTCGTCGTGCAGGTGCACCATTCGGACCAGGTGCAAACCCAATGCACGGTCGTGACCAAAAAGGTGCGGTAGCGTCTTTAACTTCTGTGGCTAAACTGCCATTTGCGTATGCGAAAGATGGTATCTCATATACCTTCTCAATCGTACCAAATGCATTAGGTAAAGATTACGAATCACAAAAACGTAACCTTGCGGGCTTAATGGATGGTTACTTCCATCACGAGGCAGAAGTAGAAGGCGGTCAACACTTGAACGTAAACGTATTAAACCGTGAAACCTTATTAGATGCGGTTGAACACCCTGAAAAATACCCACAATTAACAATCCGTGTTTCAGGCTACGCAGTACGTTTCAACTCATTAACTAAAGAACAACAACAAGACGTAATTACTCGTACATTCACAGAATGTATGTAATTAACACTTAGTGTTCTAAGGAAAAGCGGTCAGGTTCTGCAAAATGATTGTATAATCTGACCGCTTGTTTCATTTAATGTCTTGAAATAAATGAGCTAGTACAGATTCTTTATTTCAATATATTATCGAATTTCAGCATTGTATTAGGAGAGAATTATGTCAGTAATGGCACGTTATCATTCTTATGAATCTTGTGGAACAGTTGATGGTCCTGGTATCCGTTTCATTTTGTTTTTACAAGGCTGTTTAATGCGTTGTAAATACTGTCATAATCGCGACACTTGGGATTTAGATAGTGGCAAACTGATTAGCGTTGAAGACCTAATGAAAGAAGTAGTAACTTATAAACATTTTATGAAAGCGACAGGCGGTGGTGTTACCGCATCTGGCGGCGAAGCAGTATTACAAATGGAATTTGTACGTGATTGGTTCCGAGCTTGTAAAGCCGAAGGTATTGATACCTGCTTAGACACCAATGGCTTTGTACGGCACTATAGTCCTGTTGTTGATGAAATGTTGGAAGTTACTGACTTGGTAATGTTAGATTTAAAACAACTAAACGATGAAATTCATCAAGATCTCGTCGGTGTGTCAAACAAACGCACTCTTGATTTTGCTCGTTACTTACAAAAACTGAACAAACGTACCTGGATTCGCTATGTGGTTGTACCAGGCTATACCGATGACGATGATTCTGCTCACCGTTTAGGGCAGTTCATTCAAGGTATGGAAAATATCGAGAAAGTAGAACTCTTACCTTACCACCGTTTAGGTGCACATAAGTGGGAAACTTTAGGTTATAAATATGAATTAGAAGGCGTATTACCACCACCGAAAGAGGTGCTAGAGCGTATCAAAGGTATCATTGAAAGCTATGGACATACGGTAAAATATTAGAAAAGCAGACCGTATCGGAAGAGGTGGTCTTTTTGTTCGATATGACAATTGGAAGATAAAATATTTACATAATCTGTCCTTATTTTGCAAAGCCCAATATAAAATCAACCGCTTGTAGAATACTCTACAAGCGGTTGATTTTTCTATGAAATGGAAAAATTAATCTTCGCCCCAAACTTCTTTTGCGATCTCTTCAACGTGACGGACTTTTGCCCATTGCTGAGCCTCAGTCATTACGTTACCTTCTTCGGTTGATGCAAAACCACATTGTGGGCTTAAGCAAAGTTGCTCAAGTGGCACATATTTTGCTGCTTCTTGAATACGTGCTTTGATCGCTTCTTTATCTTCCAGTTCTGGGAATTTTGAGCTGATTAAACCTAACACTACGCGTCCTTTGTTGTTCGCAAAATGTTTTAACGGCTCGAAACCACCTGAACGTTCATCATCATACTCTAAGAAATAACCATCGTAGTTGGTTTGACCAAATAATCCATCTGCGACAGGATCATAGGCACCCGTTAATAAGTAAGAAGATTTGTAGTTACCACGGCAAACGTGAGTGGTAATGATCATATCTGCTGGTTTATCTGCAAGAATCGCCTGCACGTTCGCAACCGCTTGTGCTTTGTCTGCTTCAAAAGTAGGTTGTGCGTGGTTGTTGCAGAGAGAGCCCCAGTACACATCATCGATTTGTAAATAACGGCAACCCGCTTCATAGAAGGCCTTGATTGCTTCTTTATAAGCTTGTTGTACATCTTTGGCAAACTCTTCACGGGTTGTATACACACCGTGATCCCATTGCACAGGGTACATTAATTGATTCGGGCTTGGGATGGTAAATTTTGCAACCGCACGACCATCAACAATCGCATTGAATTTTTTGAAATGCTCAATAAATGGGTGGTTTGGATTCCAAGAAACTTTACCACAGCAACGGGTGTTGTAAGGGCGAACTTTGACACCTTTGAATGCGTAAGCTTTTTCTGGCACATAACCTTCGATACCATTTAAATTTTCTAAGAAATCGATGTGCCACCAAGAACGGTGATATTCACCGTCGGTGACCACTTGAATACTCGCTTCAAGTTGAGCATCTACTAATTTACGCACTTCTTGCTCTACAATTGCGTCACGCTCTTCAAGTGAAATTTTTCCTGCTTTGTAATCAGCATGAGCTTGTTTCCAAGCATCAGAACGTAAATAGGAGCCAACAGTATCAGCGTGTAACGGGAGTTTTTTAGTCATTTTTATTCCTTATCGTAATTTTATTAAGGTATTCAATAATTTAAGTGAATTAGCATTGAGATACAAGAAAAACGAATTTAATATTTATGAAATTTATTAACGGTAAAAATGAAAATTTTTCATTATATTCCATACTGCTTACGGTATGCTTTCATCGTAGGCAAAAATGGGACGTATTCTGTCGATTTCTCAATAAATTGTACCAGATCATCAAAATCTACGATTGAGAAGACTTGGCAACCATAATCGCGTTCTACTTCTTGAATAGCTGAAAGCTCGCCTTTGCCTTTTTCTTTACGGTTTAATGCAATTAAAACCCCTGCTAATTCGGCTTGGTTTGCTTGGATAATTTCCATTGATTCACGAATGGCTGTACCAGCAGTAATCACATCATCCACTAACAAAATTCTACCTTTAAGTGGAGAGCCAATTAAGTTGCCACCTTCACCGTGATCTTTCGTTTCTTTGCGGTTAAAACAGCAAGGTTTATCTACATCAAATTGCTTAGCTAACGCAACAGCAACCGTTGTTGCAATAGGAATCCCTTTATAAGCTGGGCCAAATAACACATCGTAATCTAATTTTGAGGCTTGAATAGCTTGAGCATAAAACTCGCCTAATTTAGCTAAATCTCGACCTGTGTTGAATAAACCTGCATTAAAAAAGTAAGGACTTTTTCTGCCTGATTTTAAGGTAAATTCGCCAAATTTAAGCACCTGGCGACTGAGTGCGAATTCAATAAAGTCATATTTGTATTGTTCCATTATAAATTCCTCGTATATAAGCGGTTGTTTTTACTGAAAATTTCACAAAAAAATCCCCATCTCGGCTAAAACCAAGATGGGGACAGATTATTCTGGCGTAATCCAATCAACAGTCCAAGAGCCCGTACCTTCTGGCACAAGCACTTCGGTTAAATAAGGTAGAATTTTCTTCATCTGGCTTTCTAACTGCCAAGGTGGATTAATCACAATCATCCCACTTGCGGTCATCCCACGTTGGTCTGAATCTGGGCGAACAGCAAGTTCGATTTGTAAAATCTTACGAATACCCGTTTCTTGTAAACCACGCACAATACGTTTTGAATGTTGGCGAAGCACCACAGGATACCAAATCGCATACACGCCTGTCGCAAAGCGTTTGTAGCCTTCTTCAATGGCTTTTACCACTAACTCATAATCTTCTTTAAGCTCGTAAGGCGGATCAATGAGTACAAAGCCACGGCGTTCTTTCGGTGGTAATGCTGATTTTAATTGTTGGAAACCATTTTCACGTTTGGTCTGCACATTCTCTGTTTTAGCAAACTCTTGGCGTAATAATGGAAAATCGTTTGGATGAAGCTCGGTTAAAATCGCACGATCTTGCGGGCGAAGTTGGTTGACTGCTAGCAATGGCGACCCTACATAATATTTTAATTTACCGCCACAATTGATTTTTTTTAACTCATCAATATAAAGTGCAACTTCTTCAGGCAAATCACCCCGTTCCCAAAGGCGAGCTACCCCTTCTAAATATTCACCCGTTTTTTCTGATTCTGCACTAAATAGACTATAACGCCCTGTGCCAGAGTGAGTGTCTAAATATAAAAAGCCTTTCTCTTTTTGTTTGAGCGACTGTAAAATAAGAAGTTGCACAATGTGTTTAAGCACATCTGCGTGGTTTCCTGCGTGGAAACTATGACGATAGCTAAGCATTTCTCTCTCGATTTGATTGATTTTAAATAGCAGAATTCTACCACAAAACGCTATGGATTTAACCTTAAAAAATGGCAGCTTGATTCGCCAAAAACAAGTTCCTTCACCTCACTTTAACCCTCGCCCTAATATCAATGATATTTCGCTCTTGGTCATTCATTACATCAGCTTACCACCCGAACAATTTGGCGAGCATTTCATTGATGATTTTTTTCAAGGGAAACTTGATCCCAATGCCCATCCTTATTTCCAAGAAATCAAGGATTTACGCGTCTCTGCTCATTGCTTAATTAATCGACAAGGCGAAATTACCCAATATGTGAATTTTAACGATATGGCTTGGCACGCAGGGGTATCAAATTTTGAAGGGCGCGAAAAGTGCAATGAATTTTCAATTGGCATTGAACTTGAAGGTTCGAACAATCAGCCTTTTACCCAAGCTCAATATGAAAGCCTTGTTGCATTAACCCAAGCAATTCAGACCGCTTACCCCGCCATTACCGATGAGCGAATTACAGGGCATCAGCATATTTCCCCGGGTCGAAAACAAGATCCTGGTCAATATTTTGCGTGGGATTATTACAGACAATTGCTTAAAAGAACTAAAAATAAATAAGGAATAACATCAATGACAAAAACCGTTTTAGCCTTTGATTTTGGCACTTATAGCATCGGTTGTGCCGTAGGGCAAAGCATTACAGGCACAGCACAAGGCTTACCATCCTTTAAAGCCCAAGATGGCATTCCGAATTGGGATATGATTGGCAAAGTGATCCAAGAGTGGAAACCCGATCTGCTTGTGGTTGGATTACCTCTCAATATGAATGGTACAGAACAACCGCTTACACAGAGAGCAAAAAAATTCGCCAACCGCCTAAATGGGCGTTTTAACTTACCTGTGGAATTGCAAGATGAACGCTTAACCACAGTTGAAGCAAAATCAGAGATTTTCGCTCGCGGTGGTTATAAAGCACTGAAAAAAGATAAAGTGGATTCAATTTCGGCTTGTTTGATTTTAGAGAGTTGGTTTGAAAATCAATAACAGTATTTATATATGTATCAGGGTATTAAAAAATATCAAGGAAGGGAAATAGTTTAGATAATAGAGCGATGAAAAGCATCTTTGGACAATTAAAAACCGAATGTTACTACGGTAAATAATTTGAGATGTTCGACCAACAGGAAAAACAACCCCTGAGTAAATTCATTATTACAACCATGAACGTACTCAGGGAAAACTAAAAGGACTGAGCCCTGTGAATGTCAGAACTCAGTCCTTAAACTAAATAAGTCTAACTTTTTGGGGTCAGATCATTTCACTGTTAGCCTTTAATTTATTTAATAATTAAAATTAAGCGTAGCAAGTTTGGCACGCTGCTTGAAACATCCACACTAATTTTTCTTGTTCTTTGATGTAGTCACTCATTTGAGAATTTGTACCTTCATCACCTGCTTCACCTGCAAGTTCAAGAATTTCGCGTTGTTGTTCAAGTAACACTTTTAAACCTGCTAATGTGCCAGATAAACAGTCTTGAGCACTACTTACTGCAATATCTTCTTGAATACGTGAAACTTTTAAGTATTGGCTATAGGCATTATTTGGTGTGTAGCCTAAAGTTAAAATACGTTCTGCTAACTCATCTACTTTGGTAATTAAATCAGTATAAATCTCTTCAAATTTTGCGTGTAATTCAAAGAAGTTCACACCTTTGATATTCCAGTGATAACCACGCACGTTAGTATAGAACACTTGATAGCTTGCCAATAAATCATTTAATTTTGAAGCCAATTCTGCTGATGCAACTTTATCTAAACCGATTGATGTTTTTGACATAATTTGTTCCCTCTTTATGTATGTAATATTAAAAAATAAATCAAAGAGCCTGTGCTCTTTGTGTTGATAAGCATATGTCTTTCACTTGATAGATACAAATTACTTCACTCAATAAAGTATATAGGAATTACCTATTCGTTAATAAATTGTTAAAGTCTATGCCTATCAATGTTAGTTGATAAATGTGAGCAAGTTCACAAATTTCAAGATTGATTGTTCGTAAAGAAGTGAACCCCTCGTAATAAAAATAAATTTATGCTTTAATAACAAGCGGTTAGATTTTTAATCTTTTTTGCATTGGGAGAGAGTTATGCAAGATGCCATTTCGCAAACTTTATCGGAAAATAGACCGCTTAATCAAGCACTGCTTCATATTTTTAGTCGTCAAAATTGGGCGGGGTTCCTTTCTCATCAACAAGTTCAGCAAGTATGCCAACAATTGAAACTAGAACCCTTAGCCCTAGCGATGCAACTTTTACCTGTTGCTGCTTGTTATAGCCATACTGACATTTCACATTTTAAAGTGGGCGCAATTGCGATTGGTGAGCACGGCGATTTTTATTTTGGTGCGAACCAAGAATTTGCCCATACCGCCATTCAGCAAACCATTCATGCGGAGCAAAGTGCAATTAGCCACGCCTGGCTAAGAGGCGAAAAACGAATTAGTGATATGGTAGTAAACTATACGCCATGTGGACACTGCCGCCAATTTATGAATGAATTGCATCAAGCTGAAAACATTGCGATCCATTTGCCACATAGCCAACATAATCCACTGCATAGTTATTTACCTGATGCTTTTGGTCCGAAAAATTTAGACATTCATACATTATTACTTAATCAAGAAGATCACCAACTTAATGAAAATCATCCTGATCAGCTAGTTCAGGAGGCTATCCATGCAGCCAATCAGGCTCATTGCCCTTATTCAAATAGCCCGCACGGCATTGCAATTTTATTTAGAAATGGGGAGATAATAACAGGGCGTTATGCAGAAAATGCAGCATTTAATCCGAGCCTTCCTGCCCTACAAACTGCTCTGAATTATGCTTATCTTAATAATTTAGATTTAGCTGAAATTGAACGAATTGTATTGGCAGAGAAACCAACGAAACTTAGTTATAGAGAGATGACGGAACAATTATTGAACACGATTGTAGAAGTAAAAATGGAATATTTTATGATTAAATAATGAGCATTACACAGCAGTTACGACCATTGTTAAAAATAACTTTGTGTAACTGCTACATAATACCCTATTTCTTATTCATTTACTCAATCCCCACAATCTTGTGCGTTTGCAAACTCAGCTGCCATTTGGGTTTATTTATGCGCTGATTAAGCTGCCCTAACTGGGTAATTGTTTCGAGCAAATTCATTTTGCCATCAATTTCGCACGGCGAGAGATAATAATGCTCTGCTTGAATTTGTTGCTCAATCTGCTCGCAAAATGCTAACACATTTTCATCCGCCACAATGCGAACTTCATGAGCAAAAGGAATACAACGGCGTTGATATTTCTCTTGATACAACCGTTTCGGGCTAGTTGCAATATAATCAATCTGTTTCGGTACTTCTTTCAAGCCATTAGTTTCAATCGCTAAAAAATAGCCCTCTAGTTTGAATGCATCCAATAACACGCCTAGATTAGATTGAATAGTTGGCTCTCCACCTGTGATGATAATATTCCTTGCTGAATAGGATTTCACTTTGGCTAAAATCTGCTCCAACGTCCAACTTTCAAACGTCATATAATCGGTATCGCACCACGGGCAAGTAAGGTTACATTTGCCAAAACGGACAAAAATGCTCGGTATTCCCGTGTTAAAACCTTCTCCTTGCAAGCTCTCAAAAATCTCAACAATCGGGTAAGTGATGGTGCTAAAAATGGTATTTTGCATTTTACTCATCAATTTACACCGCTTGTAAGTGTGGGGCTTGCGAATATTCACAGTAAGACGTTGGCGTTTCCCACAGGCGAATAAGAGTAACTGTCAACCCCTCTTTTCTGAGCTTATCAAACATATATTTTGCCATCTCTTCCGCCGTGGATCGGCTTGGAATGCCATAGACTTTTGAATCTAAATCGATTAACAAATTCGCCACTTTGCTCTCTTTTGGGCTGTTAAGATCGTAAATAAACGCATGATCCATCGGGTCTAAAATATGTGTTTTTACGGTAGCTTTCAGATCAGCATAATCCATCACCATCCCACGTTTTGCCCCTTCTGCGACTAACTCGCCTGCTACTTCAACTTGCAATTTGTATGTGTGCCCATGCAGATTTTTACATTTGCCATCATGCCCATCGAGCATATGAGCCATATCAAAACTAAATTCTTTCGCGATTTTAAACATCTTTTTTCTCTCTTTCTGCAAGGTATTCATTCAAGCCTTTTTCACGCAACACACAGCTTGGGCAAGTGTGGCAGCCGCCTTCCACGCCTAAATAGCAGGTGTGTGTGTGTTCAAGAATATAGTCAAACACGCCCAGCTCATCTGCTAATTTCCACGTCTCTTTTTTGGTGAGATACATCAACGGTGTACGGATGTTGAAGTTATAATCCATCGCCAAGTTCATCGTTACATTCATTGATTTTACGAATACATCACGACAATCAGGATAACCGCTGAAATCGGTTTCACACACGCCTGTGTAAATGGTCGAAATGCCCTGCCCTTTGGCATAAATCCCCGCATAAAGTAAGAATAAGGCGTTGCGTCCATCCACGAAGGTATTTGGTTTATCGCCCTCTTGCTGAATTTCTGCAGCTTCTTGCATCAAGGCATTGGTGGTAATCGCTTTGATCACCGATGTGTCAATTAAGGTCTGTTTTACGCCAACATCTTTGGCAATCCATTCGGCTTTTTCAAGCTCAATCGCGTGGCGTTGCCCATATTGGAAGGTCACCACTTCAACATTTTCCTTGCCAAATTCTTTAATCGCTTGGAAAAGACAAGTAGTGGAATCTTGCCCGCCTGAGAAAATCACGAGGGCTTTTTTAGGTTGTTGAGATAGGTTCATTGTGTATCCTTAGTTTTTTTATGTGGGAGGTTCTCGAACCACAAGAAAAAGTAAGCGGTAAAATTTTGACAATTTGTTACAAAATCTTACCGCTTGTAAGAGGCTATTATAACGGAAAAATCAGCTACCAACAAATATAACAATAATGCCACGGTGAGCCCCAATATGGGCGTTCAAAGCGGTAATATTGTTGCATCTCTTCTACTTCTGCTTGTGCTTTATAGCTATCCCACGCCATTTTATGGCAGGCTTGGAAAATCGGATTTTGGATTTTTTCCGCATAGGCTTTATCCAATTTTTCCTTTTCTTCAGCCGTTTGGCTAACTGGCGGATTAAGTTTTTGCTCCATCAGTGAAGCGGTTTCTGCATCACACTGTTTGGCTAATTCAATTGAAAGCAGCTGTTGAGCTTTAATTTTCTCTGCTTCTCTTTGTGCTTTTTGTGCTGGTGTTAAGGCACAGCCTGTCAATGCAAGGCTAACTAAAATGGTGATGAGATGTGAGTATTTCATAGCACTTCCTTAAAGGTAAATTAAATCTAGTTTAAATCTCTTTTAAATATCTTCATCGTCCAATTCATCTGCCATAGCACTTAACGCATCGCGGGTAAGTTGGGCAAGCGCTTTGTAAAAACCATTATCTTTTGTTTCCACTAAACCTAAAAATTTATTCATACAAGGCAGAAGATATTTTTCAAACAACATTTGCTGAGCTTGGGTAGAATCCAGATGATCTTCAATCCAAGAGGCTGTAAGTAATAACAATGCAACGTGATCGGCTTGCTTCAATGCAGGCATTCCACGTTCATTTCTAAAGACAATAAAATCTTCAACAGAAACTTTATAAGCAGAAATAGCGGTCGGAATTTCTCCATTTTCTGCAAAAAGTGCTTGATAGCTTGGGGCTAATTCGGTAGGGTTAGCCTGTTTTTCTAACAAGGTTAGCGAAAGTTCGCTTTGGCTGTCGGTATCTAATGCCCATTGCTGGCAAAGTCCACCTTGAGCAAGCCACGCAAATGTACTTGCTAAAATAGGATCATTTGGTTGGCGATAAAAAAGATTACCGAATAGACGACATAAAAGTGAAAAATCATTAATGTGAGTATTGCTCATAAAATAAACCAAAAATATTGAGTGAATGTCTCTATATTACACTCTACACAACTTTTATAGAACAAAAATAGACAAGAAGAGGAAATGCGATGAAATATATTGGGGCTCATGTGAGTGCATCAGGTGGTGTTGAGCAAGCTGTGTTGCGTGCGGTAGACATTGGTGCAAATGCTTTTGCACTGTTTACCAAAAATCAGCGTCAATGGAAAGCACCACCATTAAAAGCAGAAACCATTGAGAAATTTAAACGCTTTTGCCAAGTACATCATTTTACTGTGGATCAAATTCTACCACACGACAGCTATTTGATTAACTTAGGTAGCCCTGAGATGGAAGGCTTAGAAAAATCGCGAGTGGCTTTTATTGATGAAATGGAACGAGCCAATCAGCTTGGTTTGAAATTGCTTAATTTCCATCCTGGTTCTCACTTAAATAAAATTTCTGAGCAAGACTGTTTAGCAAGAATTGCAGAATCAATTAACATTGCCGTGAGTAAAGTGCCAAATGTAGTTGCGGTCATTGAAAATACGGCAGGGCAAGGCTCAAATTTAGGCTATCGCTTCGAACATCTGGCAGAGATTATTGAACAAGTAGAGGATAAAAATCGTGTGGGCGTCTGTTTAGATACTTGCCATACTTTTTCAGCGGGTTACGATATTAGCTCACTTGAACAATGCGAAAAAACTTTTGCCGAATTTGAACAAGTGGTTGGCTTTAAATATTTACGCGGAATGCACCTCAATGGTTCAAAAACACCATTAGGCAGCCGAAAAGACCGTCACGATACGTTACGTGAAGGCACAATTGGCACAGCATTTTGCGAATTTATTATGAAAGATGACCGCTTTGATGGCATTCCGATGATTTTAGAGACAATCAATCCTGATATTTGGGCAGAAGAGATAAAATTTTTACGGACATTATCGAATAAATAAGTTATACTCCTCTGACCTGTTTTCGCAATAATTTTTTATTGCATATTGATTAATCTTTTTAATAGGAATAAACACGCTTTAGTTGTTCTGGCGAGACAACATTATGAATAAGAAATCTCCTTTTTTAACCAAACTAAAACTCTCATTGTTTGTTCTATTCGCAGGCTTTACGCTTCAAGCAAATGCGAGTTTAAGTAGCACCTCAACCCACCAAGTTAAAGCACGTATTGTGGCTAAAGCGGCAACAGCAGAGCAAATTCAGCAAAATGCGAAGCAAAAATCTGCAAAAGTAAAAGCGAATCAAAGTAAAACCACAAACTCAGAGAAAAGTGGCTCACAAAAAGTGAATCAAGTTTATCGCCAATGGGTGGGAACACGTTACCGTTTAGGTGGTACAGGTACAGCGGGAATTGATTGTTCAGCTTTTGTACAAAAAACAATGAGTGGTGCTTTTAACGTTCATCTTCCTCGTTCAACAGCGGAGCAACGTCATTCAGGTCGTTCCATTTCTAAATCAGATTTACAACCAGGCGATTTAGTCTTTTTCCGAAAGAATAATCACGTAGGTGTGTATATCGGTGGCGGAAAATTTGTTCACGCCAGTACAAGCCAAGGGGTTACAACTAGCTCTCTTTCAGAAAGTTACTGGGCAAGAACTTATACACAATCACGCCGAGTGCTTTAATACGATTTTGTTTAGGCCGTTATCAATGATAGCGGCTTTGTTTTATCTGATTCCTAGGATTTTATGCTAGAATAATCCCCAATTTTTGTAAACCGTTCAGCAAAATTAACCGCTTGGAGAAACTTTATCAATGCTTCGTTTTTGGTACACTTTATTGAGCTATTGCATTCAGCCACTAATTTTGCTTTTTATGTGGAAGAAAAGCTTAAAACAGCCCAATTATCGCAAACGATTGAGTGAACGTTATGGGATTTATCCCCATTTCACGAAGCCTACACCAAACGGAATTATTGTGCACGCTGCCTCTGTGGGGGAAGTTATTGCTGCAACACCATTAATTAAAGCGATTCAAGTGCGCTATCCTAAATTGCCAATTACGATTACAACCGTTACACCAACAGGTTCAGCACGAGTAAAAGACGCATTTGGCGAAAGTGTGTCACACTTTTATTTGCCTTACGATCTACCTGATGCAATCAATCGCTTTATTGATTTTGTGCAACCTAAATTGATGATTGTGATTGAAACCGAACTCTGGCCGAATCTGATTGCACGTTTTCATCAACGAAATATTCCCTTTATTGTTGCGAATGCTCGCCTTTCTCCCCGCTCAGCTAAACGTTACGGTTGGATTAAATGTGCATTAAAAGGTACGTGGCAACGCATCAATATGATTTTAGCTCAAGATAAAGTCAGCGAACAACGCTACTTGGATTTAGGTTATCCGCACGAAAAATTAGTCAACACAGGAAATTTAAAATTTGACCTTGAGATTACTAAACATCTCAGAGAAAAAGTATTTGAGACAGTAGAGGCGTTAAATGTTAGTAAGCGTTTAGTGTGGATTGCAGGAAGTACGCACGAGGGCGAAGAAAAAATCATATTAAACGCCCATCAAGAACTGCTTAAAAAACACCCAGATTTGCTGTTGATTTTAGTACCGCGCCATCCTGAACGTTTTAATCAGGTAGAAGAGCTTATTCAAAAATCGGGGCTATCTTATAAAAAACGTTCCCAATTTGAACCGCTTGAACAGACAATCCAAGTGTTACTTGGAGACACAATGGGTGAGATGATGGTGCTTTATGGTTTGGCGGAAATTGCTTTTGTTGGCGGAAGTTTAGTCAAACACGGGGGACACAATCCACTGGAGCCAATTGCGTTTGAACTTCCTGTTATTTCTGGTGTTCATACTTATAATTTACCAGAAATTTTTGCCAAACTACGTTCTGTGCACGGTGTCATTGAAATAGAAAGTTCAGCAGTAGCACTGGCACAAACGGTTGCATTTTTACTTGAAAATAGGAATGCTCGAGAAAAAATTGCTCGTTATGGCTTTGAGGTATTAAAAGAAAATCAAGGTGCGTTAGCTCGCCACTTGCATTTATTAGCCCCTTATTTAGAAAAATAAAGATGAAGAATATTGTAATTTATGCGGGAACGTTCGACCCGATTACTAATGGGCATTTAGATATTATTCGCCGTGCCGCGAGCTTGTTCGATAAAATCATTGTGGCAATTGCCAAGAACCCAAGTAAACAGCCAATGTTTTCACTCGAAGAGCGTACAGCACTAGTTGAACAAAGTTGCCAAACACTAGACAATGTACAAGCGGTCAGTTTTTCAGGCTTGCTTGCAGATTTTGCAAAACAGTACGAAGCAACTGCATTAGTGCGCGGCATTCGTGGTAGTGATGATTTGGAATATGAAATTCAGCTTGCTCAATTAAATGATAAACTAGCCCACGGCTTAGAAACGATTTTCCTACCACCTTCAGTAGAATGGCGTTACCTTTCTTCCACCATGGTGAGAGAAATTCATAAACATCACGGTAATATTGAGCCTTTTGTGCCCGCGTACGTGATAGAATTATTAAAAAATAGAACAGAAAAGGAATAAAAATGAGCCAAGATAAACAAAATTTAATCTGGATAGACCTTGAAATGACAGGCTTAGATCCTGAAAAAGAACGCATTATTGAAATTGCGACGATTGTGACTGATAAAGATCTGAATATCTTAGCAGAAGGCCCTGTTCTTGCTATAAAACAATCTGATGAACTACTGGGTAAAATGAGCGATTGGTGCGTAAAAACGCATACCGAAAATGGCTTAATTAAGCGAGTGAAAGCAAGTAAGCTAACGGAGCGTGCCGCTGAGTTACAAACTATAGATTTTCTTAAAAAATGGGTACCAAAAGGTGTTTCACCAATCTGTGGCAACAGCATTGCACAAGATAAACGCTTTTTATACAAATATATGCCAGATTTGGCGGATTACTTCCATTACCGCCATTTAGATGTGAGCACCCTAAAAGAGCTGGCTCGCCGTTGGAAGCCTGAAATTCTAGAACTATTCAAAAAACAAAATACTCATTTAGCTTTAGATGATATTAAAGAATCAATTAACGAACTGAAGTTTTATCGTGAGTATTTTATTAAACTTGATTAAATTTCCTTTGAATTGATATATTTTTCCTCACTTGCGACATTTTTTAAAAATTTTGCTTGTGAGGCACTGAGAAATTTGTATAATGTCGCTATTCAATTCTGAATGACCTCAAATGCGGGAATAGCTCAGTTGGTAGAGCACGACCTTGCCAAGGTCGGGGTCGCGAGTTCGAGCCTCGTTTCCCGCTCCATTTTTTTCTTCAAATTTCTTCATATCAATTTACTTTTCGTTTTTATTTTAAATAAGTTATTTTTGTTATGACAGAACCTAATGCTTTTTATCTTCCTCACGAAGAAGCTTTATTACAATTCGGGCAACAATTCGCCTCTGCAATTCAAGATTACTTAACGCAAACCCCAAGTGAAGGTGTGGTGATTTATTTGAATGGCGATTTAGGTGCAGGGAAAACCACGCTTACTCGTAGTATTGTTCGCCAGTTTGGTCATCAAGGTAACGTAAAAAGCCCTACTTACACCTTAGTAGAAGAGTATCAACTCTCGCCAATTTCTGTGTATCACTTTGATTTATATCGCTTAGCTGATCCTGAAGAGCTTGAATTTATGGGCATTCGCGACTATTTCCGCCCGCAAACATTGTGTTTATTAGAATGGGCATCAAAAGGCGAGGGAATGATCCCAGAAGCAGATATTCTAGTGCAAATTGATTATGCAGAAGAGGGCAGAAATCTGCATTTATCTCCAAAATCAGAGAAAGGCATCCAAATCACCTCATTTTTGCACAAAATCACAAAAATTTAATCGCTTGTAATTTGTAATAAAAGGAATGATATGAATAAGTTTATCCATTTCTTAACGATCGCATGGTTCGGTCTGTTAAGTGTAAATAGTTATGCAAAAACCGTTGTGGCAATTGATGCTGGACACGGTGGAAAAGATCCTGGGGCCATTGGAAAAAAACTTGGTATTAAAGAGAAAGATGTTACGCTTGCTATCGCTAAAGAATTAAAAGCCTTACTTGATGCCGATCCTAATTTCAAAGCTGTTATGACTCGCAAAACGGATACCTTTGTACAATTACCTGAGAGAACAGAAATTGCCCGTAAAAATCGTGCGAACTATCTGGTTTCAATTCACGCTGATTCATCTCCTCGCTATGATAATATGAAAGGTGCTTCCGTTTGGGTACTTTCTAACCGTCGAGCTAACGATGAAATGGGTTTATTGCTAGAAGAGAGTGAAAAAAAATCAGAGCTTTTGGGTGGAGCAGGACGGATTTTGGCACACAATAACGAACGTTACTTAAACCAAACAGTACTTGATTTGCAATTTTCTCACGTACAACGTACAGGATATGCATTAGGAACAAAGGTGATTGGAAGAATGGCAAAAATTACTTCATTAGCCAAATCACAACCACAACACGCAAGTTTAAGCGTGCTCCGTTCGCCAGATATTACTTCTGTCTTAGTCGAAACGGGTTTTTTATCGAATCCCGTTGAAGAGCAAAAGCTCTCTACAGCAACCTATCGCAAGCAAATTGCAAAAGCAATTTATGATGGCTTAGTTTCTTACCGCAAGCAAAATGGTAATTCTTTAGATAATAAAACAGTTACTGAGAAAGAACCTAAAGTAAAAGTATCTAAAGAAAAAAAAGTAGACAATAAACCTGATATGACGCAAGCGGTCAAAAATAACGAAAAATCAGCAAATCGTACTGAAACTAAAATTGATACTCCAATGGGAAAAGAAAAAACAAACGAGAGCAAAAAAGAAGATTCATCACGTAAAATCCAAAAATCAAATAATAGCTATCACCTAGTTCAACAAAATGAAACGTTGTATTCAATTGCCCGTGTGTACAATACAACACCTGAAAAACTCAGTAAGCTGAATAACATTAAAAATAACAAAATTGTCGTAGGGAAAAAATTAAAGATAGAATAATGCTTTAATGGCTAATTCAAAATGAGTTAGCCATTTTTTATTAGAGAAATATTTATTTCTAGACTCTTTATTTTCAGGTATTATTCTCTCTAATTTTTGCCTATTTTCTAGGCTATTTATTCAACAAGGAATTCCTATGCTAACACATCTTACCGAACAACGCTTTAGCGATTTCCCAATTCACGAAAAAGTGCTTTCTGCCCTTGATAGTAAAGGCTTTGAGTTTTGTACACCCATTCAAGCGCAAACATTACCTATTACGTTAAATGGCAATGATATTGCAGGTCAAGCTCAAACAGGCACAGGCAAAACGATGGCTTTTCTCATTGCAACCTTTCATCATCTACTCACACACGATCTACAAACGCAGAAAAACCAGCCTCGAGCAATGATTCTAGCCCCGACTAGAGAACTTGCAGTGCAGATTGCTTCCGATGCTGAACTGCTAGTTAAACAAACTCGCTTGAAACTCGCACTTGCTTATGGTGGAGATGGCTATGAAAAACAGGTGCAAGAGATTGAAAAAGGTGTTGATATTTTAGTTGGCACAACAGGGCGTGTGATTGATTATGTAAAACAAGGCATTATCAATCTCAATTGCGTACAAGTGATTGTGTTAGACGAAGCGGATCGAATGTTCGATCTCGGTTTTATTAAAGATATTCGCTATTTAATGCGTAAATGTCCGAAGCCAACCGAACGCCTTACGATGCTTTTCTCAGCAACGCTTTCGCCACGTGTACGTGAGTTAGCGTATGAAGATATGAATGAGACAAAATATGTTGAAATTGAACCGCTTCAACGTACAGGGCATCGAATCAAAGAAGAGCTATTCTATCCATCTAACAAAGACAAAATGGCATTATTACTCACGCTCTTAGAGGAAGAGTGGCCTGAACGTTGTATAGTTTTCTCTAATACTAAACACGGCTGCGAAGAAATTTGGCGATATTTACAAGCTGACGGGCACCGCGTTGGCTTACTTACAGGCGATATTCCGCAGAAGAAACGATTGAACTTGCTAGGTAGCTTTACCAAAGGCGAATTAGATATTTTAGTAGCAACTGATGTTGCGGCTCGAGGTTTACATATTCCTGAAGTCACGCACGTGTTCAATTACGATCTACCCGATGATCGCGAAGATTACGTGCACCGAATCGGACGAACAGGGCGAGCAGGACAATATGGACATTCCATCAGTTTCGCGTGCGAACGCTATGCGGTGAATCTACCTGCGATTGAGGAATATATCGGACACGTAATTCCTGTCAGTCAATATGACACAAATGCTTTATTACCTTTACCTAAAGTGAGTCGCCCTCGCTTTAACAAACATTCTTCATCCTCAACACGCTAATATGAAAAAATTACTTATTTCGGTCTGTTCTGCACTTTTTTTAACTGCTTGCACGGCAAAAACAGAAGAAATGTGGACGGATTTCACTGAAGGCTTTCGACACAACCCTGAACGTAAGCCTGCGAAAGTAGCCCAAGGTTATTCTGGCGAATCCCAAGCCAATTTTAATAAAGGAAATACGATAAGCGGTAATGTCAGACATCATAAACAGATTGTTAAAACAAAAACAACGATGATCGGACATCAACGTATTGATACGACTCAATGCAATGATTTAGATGACTGGTATTTAGACGGCTTCCGTGTAGGAAAATCATTTCGTAGTCAGAAAACAGAGATGTTCCAAAAACGCATCCAATATTGCCAAGGAAAATTGCCAAATACTCATCGAAATTACTGGGAAAATGGCTACCAAATTGGCGTAAAATCTTAAAAGGAGAAAGAGCACATTATGACACTCTCAATCGCACAAACCCATTCAGGGAAAACTATTTCACTGGTTGCCAAAATGGCAAACCGCCACGGTTTAATTGCTGGTGCAACAGGTACAGGGAAAACCGTTACATTACGTAAATTAGCTGAAGCATTCAGTGATGAAGGCGTTCCCGTTTTCCTCGCCGATGTAAAAGGCGACCTTTCGGGGATTTCACAAGCGGGCAGTTTTTCAGGCAAAATTGCAGAACGTATCGAACAATTCCAGCTAGGTAACGAAAGCTATTTGAGTGGCTACCCTGTATCTTATTGGGACGTCTTCGGCGAAACCGGCATTCCACTTCGTACTACTATTTCAGAAATGGGCCCGATGCTGCTTGCTCGTTTGCTTAACTTAAACGATACCCAAGAAGGCTTATTAAACCTCGTATTCCGCGTGGCAGATGACCAAGGTTTATTGTTGATTGACCTAAAAGATTTGCGTGCAATGCTCAAATATGTTGCCGAAAACGCCAAAACATTCCAAGTGGAATATGGTAACGTTTCAACTGCAAGCATTGGAGCAATTCAACGGGCTTTACTTGCTCTGGAAAATGAAGGGGCTGAAAAACTCTTTGGTGAACCTGCATTAAATCTTGAAGATTGGCTGCAAACCCGCGATGGTAAAGGCGTGATTAATGTCTTAAACTCAGAGAAATTGATTAATTCACCACGTCTATATAGTGCGTTCTTACTTTGGTTTATGGCAGAACTTTTTGAAATTCTGCCAGAAGTAGGCGATCCAGAAAAACCGAAGTTTGTCCTTTTCTTTGACGAAGCTCATTTATTGTTTGATGGTGCACCGAAAATTTTAGTGGATAAAATTGAGCAAGTAGTGCGTTTAATCCGTTCAAAAGGGGTTGGCGTTTATTTTGTAACCCAAAATCCACTTGATTTACCTGATTCAGTGTTAGGTCAGCTAGGTAATCGCGTACAGCACGCTTTGCGAGCCTTTACGCCTCGGGATCAAAAAGCCGTGAGATCAGCAGCGGAAACCTTCCGAGCGAATAAAGATATAGATGTAGTCGAAGCAATTACCTCACTAGGTGTAGGCGAAGCTTTGATTTCAGTCTTAGATGAAAAAGGAATGCCAACGCCAGTGGAAATTGCATTAGTTTACCCACCCAAAAGTCAGCTCACACCATTAACTGAAACCGAGCGTAGCCGTTTAATGAAACAGGATGATCTTTACAGCCATTATAGTGCTTATGTCGATAATGAATCCGCCTTTGAAGTATTAAATGCTCAATCACAAGCGGTGCAAAATCGAGGGCAAACTGCAAATGCTGAAGAGGAAGAAGGATTTTTAGGAGGAATGCTTGCCTCGATCTTTGGTTCGAAAAAGAAAAAAGATCAATCGCTTGCTGAACAAATAGTGAGCCAAGTGGCTCAACAAGTTGGGAGAAATCTACGCAATCAAGTTACCAAGCAAATTATGCGTGGCTTGCTTGGAGCGATTATAAAAAAATAGGTATATAAAAAAGGGGCTTCATATAGTCCCCAGTCTGGTATTAAATTTAACCGATTTTAGGAGAGAATAAACCCCTCACCTATAGACAAGAACGATTTTATCTACTATGTATCTTTCCTATAACCTACTCCAACCGACTCAAATACTGTTGCCCACCTAATGCAGAAACCTGTCGAATAATCCACACTTGACGTTTTTTCATAATAACTCCTGGGCGATCTACTCGGTAAATATTGGGATTAGGTAGCGAGGCAGCCAATAAGGCAGCTTCATTTAAAGTCAGATTTTTTGCTGATTTCTTGAAAAAAGTTTGGGCAGCCGCTTCCACACCAAAAATACCATAACCAAATTCAGCAATGTTTAAATAAACTTCTAAAATCCTCTCTTTTCCCCAAAGCTGTTCAATGGCAAAGGTTAGTGGTAATTCAATGCCTTTACGAATCCAACTTTGCCCGTGCCAAAGAAACATATTTTTGACCGTTTGTTGGGAAATCGTTGAGCCCCCCCGCACTTTTTTGGATTTCGCATTGTTTTGCAACGCAATTTGAATGGCATTTAAATCAATCCCAAAATGGCTTTCGAATTTTTGATCTTCAGAAGCGATGACCGCCATTTGCATTTGCCAAGAAATTTTATCCAAACTTACCCATTTTTTCTTGATTTCATAAGGTTTTCTGTCTAATAAATGGTTAATTTTTTGTTGTACCATATAAGACGAATAGGGTACAGGTACAGTACTAAATAATAAAATAACACCCAATAATCCCACTAAAAGCGGCGTCCCAACTCGGCTTGAGCCAAACCATGCCCATCCTAATTTACTTGTTACTTCTTTTGGTATGTAAAAACTCAATACCAAATTAAAAAGCTTTTTGGCACTTTTAAATAAACCTGATGAACGACGCTTTCGGCTTTTTCTACGCTTTACCATTGAGTTTCTCGTTCGTCCAAGTTAAAAACTCAGCATCAAGCGTTTTTAGCATATTCGAACCGCGAGTGATAGTTGCTGCACTGGTATTCAATTTTTGCTGAATTTCACGTTGAGACAAATCATTACTCAGCAAATGTCTCACAATTTGGGTGCGTAAGCCTAAAGAACCACGTTCATCTGGCGTTAAGAAAAGTGAAAAGAATTGCTCTAATTTGTCTTCTTTCACCGCTTGCTCAAGCAGTTCGACAAACTGTTGCCATTCTTTTAGATCACGCTGTAAATAAATCGTTTTCATTATCTTTTTAAATTTAGTTTGTAAACAAGCGGTTAAATTTTATGAAAAAACAACCGCTTGTTAAGTTCATTATTTTTTACGTTGATCATCCACTTCAGCACCTTTCGGTACACTGAACTTGAATAAATCGTTTGATAAATTTGATGATGCAATATTACGCAATAAATAGAGATTACTTTGTCCATCGCGTTCAATAGTACTAAAGCCTTTCATTACGCCATTTGCATCAATTCGCACGTCAAACTGTTTAATACTGCTTTTTTTCGCTTTTGGTTTTAATACGAAAGTATCGGCATTTTGGGTCACATCATATTGATCCCAATGGCTTTTGTTATTGCTAGTTAAGAGCACAAAAGGCGTATTATTCACTGCATCTTCAACTGTATTTACGGTCACTTGTGAAACAAATGGATCATAGAACCATAAATTTTTGCCATCAGAGATAATCTGATTTTCTTGCGGTTGTTGGGTATCCATTCTAAACAAGTTTGGGCGTTTTACCATAAACTTGCCTTTACCTGATTGAATTTGTTTACCTTTGCTAGAACGTACGGTTTGATCGAAATCCGCGCTATATTGGGTCACTTTTTCCAAACGGCTTTGCAATTCTGCCACCGCTTTTTCATCCGCCCAAGCGGTTGAAATTAGCGAAAAAATTGCAATACTAAACAACGATTTTTTGAATAATGTGTTCATTGATTTTCCTTTTATATTGGGAATGAATTTGCTCGTTTGACAACAAGGAAACAAAAAGTTTCCCGTTGTACTATTAGACTAGTATTAAAAACTAGTGTGCTTCATCCCAATTATCGCCCACACCAACATCTGCAATCAATGGTATGTGCAATTTTATCGCTTTTTCCATTTCCGTCTTAATCAACTGGCTGTAATGTTCGACCATTTCCGCTTTCACTTCAAATACCAACTCATCGTGTACTTGCATAATCATTTTGATGTTTTCATCCCCCAGAATTGCTTTATCAATACCAATCATCGCAACTTTGATAATATCTGCTGCCGTTCCTTGCATTGGTGCGTTGATTGCCACACGTTCTGCCGCTTTGCGACGCATTGCATTGCTTGATTTAATTTCAGGCAAATATAATCGTCTTCCTAACAGAGTTTCTACATAACCTTGCTCTGCAGCTTTGGTTTTAATATCTGTCATAAATTGCAACACATTCGGATAGCGGTTGAAATAAGCATCCATATAACTTCTTGCCTCTTGGCGAGAAATGCCGAGCTGGTTCGATAAACCAAATTCCGACATGCCATAAATCAAGCCGAAGTTAATCGCTTTCGCATTGCGACGTTGTTCGTTAGTCACTTCTTCAAGAGACACACCGAAAATCTCCGCGGCTGTTGATCGGTGAATATCCTTACCCTCTGTAAAGGCTTTTAGCATACCTTCATCGTGGGCAAGATGTGCCATAATGCGAAGTTCAATTTGCGAGTAGTCCGCTGCCACAATTTTGTAGCCTTCACGAGCAATAAAGGCTTGGCGAATACGTCTGCCCTCTTCGTTTCGAATTGGAATATTCTGCAAATTCGGATCACTCGAAGAAAGTCGCCCTGTTGCGGTTACTGCCTGATGATAAGAGGTATGTACTCGTCCTGTTTTTGGGTTAATCATCTGCGGTAATTTATCAGTATAAGTCGATTTCAACTTGCTTAATCCACGATGTTCTATCAACAATTTTGGCACGATATGCCCTTCTTGAGCCAATTCCTCCAACACTTCCTCGTTAGTTGAAGGAGCACCTTTAGGCGTTTTTTTCTTCACAGGCAAACCGAGTTTTTCAAACAAAATTTCTTGTAGCTGTTTCGTAGAAGCCAGGTTAAACTCCTGCCCCGCAGCTTGATGCACTTCTGCCTCCACTTCCGCCAAACGCTGTTCAATCTCTTGGGATTGTGCCAACAGCTTTTGCGGATCAATCAATACACCATTGCGTTCAATATGCGAAAGCACACGCACTAGCGGCATTTCAATATCGTTAAACAGTTTCAACAAAGTCGGCGTTTTTTCAAGCTCTGGGAACAAGGTTTGATGCAATTTCATCGTTACATCTGCATCTTCTGCCGCATATTCAGAGGCAACATCTAACGCAATTTTATCGAAGGTCAACTGATTTTTACCCTTGCCCGCAATCTCTTCAAATGCAATGGTTTTATGCCCTAAATAACGTTCTGCCAAGTCGTCCATATTATGACGCCCTGTGCTATTTTGGGTGTAAGATTCCAGCATTGTATCAAACGCCACACCTTGCACTTCAATGCCGTGATTAGCAAATACCGTTAAATCATATTTGATGTTCTGCCCAATTTTTTTGATCTGCTCGTCTTCCAAAATCGGCTTTAATTGTGCTAAACAAGCGGTTAAATCAAGCTGATTTTTTACTAATTCATAGCCCAAGGTTGCAGTGCTTTCTACAAACAAATCGCCCTGCCCAGCTTGTTCGCTCACTTCTTCTTTGTGAGTCAATGGAATATAGCACGCTTCACCAGAAGCTAGTCCAAATGAAATCCCTACAAGCTCTGCCGACATCACATCCAACGCATTCGTTTCGGTATCGACTGCAACCAATTTTTCTTTTTGGATTTTCTTTATCCATTTTGTAAGTTGTGTTTCTATCGTTACCGTTTCATATTTTGAACGATCGATCTCTACTTTCGCAAAACTTTCTGTTTTTTCCACCGCTTGCGTGACTTCATAATTGGTTGGAATACGTTCTTTGGTGCTAGTCGTCACAGGATTTGTGCCGTTCATCACCTCATTGAGCCATTTTTTAAACTCATATTTACCGAAAAGCTCCACCAATTTATCGCGATCTTGCGGTGAAGTAGTGAGTTGATCGTGAGTAACGTCCAACTCAACATCAGTTTTGATCGTTGCCAATAAATAAGAAAGATCCGCCATCTCTTTTTCAGCTAACAATTTCGGAGCAAACGTTTTTGCCCCGCGGAAACTTAATTCCGCCACTTTATCTAAATTTTCATAGATGGTTTTAATTGAGCCAATACCTTGCAACAAGGCAAGTGCGGTTTTCTCGCCCACACCTTTTACACCAGGAATGTTATCCGACGAATCGCCTTGTAACGCAAGCCAATCAATCACTAATTCAGGTGGAATGCCATATTTCTCAATTACGCCTTCTCGGTCAAGTAAGGTGTTATTCATCGTGTTAATCAGCATAATATGATCGTTCACTAATTGTGCCATATCTTTATCGCCGGTGCTGATTAGAACGTGCTTACCTTCTTTTGCAGCTTGCACTGCAAGCGTACCGATCACATCATCGGCTTCCACACCTTCAACCGAAATCAGCGGAATCCCCAATGCCTTAATAATGGCATGTAGCGGTTGGATTTGGGAACGTAGCTCATCTGGCATCGGCGGACGATGCGATTTATATTGTTCAAACAGCTCATCACGAAAAGTCTTACCCTTAGCATCAAATACCACCGCAATATGGCTAGGCTCAACTTGTGAAATCAAACTTTTCAACATATTTACCACACCATACATCGCCCCCGTAGGCTCGCCCTCTCGGTTAGTCAACGGTGGAAATGCGTGAAACGCACGATACAAATAAGAAGAACCATCCACTAACACCAGTGGATTTTGTGCAATAGTCGCCATTCAAAACTCTCTTAATAAATACTTAGATAAAATTGCGGGTATTATAACGAAAACAAGCGGTTAAATCTTCTAAGAGTTTTACAAAGAACAATTTTGCAAAAAGCTAATAGAATTTAACCGCTTGTGAAGGAGATTAAACAATGACACTTTGATAAGTCGATAACTCACGATCAGCGTATTTAACGACATCGGCGATCACTAATTTCTGAATAGCTGAGCCTAATGTTTTCATTAACTTATAATCAGGATCATTATTTTTTGTTGGTAAATGGCATTTTAAATTATAGGATTTTGAAGATCTCAATTTATTCCCATATTCAAACCTACCTCTTAATGCTTTCTGAATACTACCCGCAAGTATTAACATTACATTCTTGCTTTTCTCATTTTCTCTATTCCAATATACACCCACATCATCAGACGCACCAAAAACAATAGAGCGATAGAACGTATTACCAAAAATATCAATAGTTATTGAATTTTTAGGAAATTGAGTAACAAAATTACCAATATATTTTACGACACCAGTATTTGTTATCCCAGACATAACAAATGGCAAATCTCCAGATATTTGATCAGATTTTGTTAATCTTTCTCCTTGTTGAATTGAATCGAATAATGAACTAAACGTAAATTCATCCCAATCAACCTCACTAAAAGAATCTATCACTCGTTGTTCTTCATCGGTCAATGTATAGTTTGATAGCCCTGTTACTTGTAAATAGCCTTGCAGTTCCTGCAACCGTTCCGCTTGCAGTTCCTGCAACCGTTCCGCTTGCAGTTCACTAATAAAATGATGCATATAAGAAATATCTGGCTGTTCATTTCTTATAGGAAGAAAAATTACCAAGTTATTTAACGTGTTCATTGTAGGATAGCTCGAATAATTCTTATCAAAGATTTTTAACCCACTATTTATACAAGCAATCATATATTTATAGTGGCTTATAATCCAATCAAACTTTGGAGTTAATAAGAATAAATTTTGGCTACCATACCATTTGTGTTTTCTAAATTGAGCAATATTTTCACCAACTTGAATAACAGAAAATGTGTTGCCATTATTAGGCTCAAATCCCAAATGTTTCACATAACCTTGAATACCATTGTTAATCGACGTTCTTCCAATAAACTCATAATCGTTACCGTTACTATTGTTTGATAATTCTATATTACCCTTATCAAAGCTAACAGAAGTATTTATAGTAAACCAATCTTTTAAAATTGTTCTTTTCCATTCTCCCCCACTTGCTAAAAATTCTTCTTCTAATTTCTGCAAGCGAGAGTTAATTACTTTCCCTGTTCACCTTCCTTTTTTAATAATTGTGAAACTTCCCACGCTAAATAATCGGCAACGGTTTTCTTAAAATCATCAAGGGTAGGTTTCGTATCAATTTTTTTGTGTTGAGTGAAATTCCAATCGCAACCAGCATTATCGCCTGATACCGAGATTTTATCTTCAATATATTCATTTTCAGTAAAGTGATTTAATTCTCCTTTACCAAATTTTACTAAATCAACTAATTCCTGATAACGTTCTGTTGCATGATCAACATTACGTAAATTTGTACTGGCTTTCGCTTTTTTACGGCTTGAGCGTTTGTAGCCATCATTTGTAAAATCAATAAATTTTACTAGTTGTTTTTCTTCATGTTTTTCGCCAACTTTAAACACATAAATTGCTGTTTGCACGCTAGACTTACCAATAAATATATCAGCTGGCATTTTTATACTTGCAATCAAAGAATGTTTTTGCAGAATACGTTGATTAATTTCTTTTGCTTTACCTGTTCCCGCGGAATCTTGAATAAGAACCGCTGCATAACCTTTATTCATCATATTCAAGGCTTTTTCAACAAAGATCATACCGTTACCTTCTTTAGAATAAGGAGGGTTCAGAATAAAGGCATCTGCTGGAAATGCTTTATCTTCAAATCCTTTCCCTTCAAAGTCAGATAATGAGTTTTTATTTAATACATTTGAACTGCCATCTCCCATTAAGATCATATTTAAAATGGCTAACATATATACGCTAGATAAGATCTCAACACCTAATAATTGATGAGCTTTAATATGAGCTTCTTTTTGACGTAATTCATCTGGAGATGTAATGCTGTTTTTAGCATCAATTAGCATCTCATTCATTGCAGCAACAAGTAAACCTGCCGACCCCGTTGCAAAATCCCACACATAAGAATCTTTATTTACACGAGCTAATTTAGCTAAAAGTGTTGCAACATAAGACGGTGTCAAAACAACATCATTTAATTTATCTTGACTAAATCCAAGCCAAGAATACATTTCATTAAATAATTTTCCTGTAAAATCGGTAGTTAAGCCAATTTTGTAATAAATACCCAAATCATCAACAATTTTTATAAATACTCGTTTTAATTGACTTTCTCCATCAACAACTTTGTTGATATTCTCTGTCAAAATAGTATTTGATAATGTTCGAACAATTAAGTTTTTCTTTTCCTGAGGTAAATTTTTAGCTGATAAAAAAGCGTTTATTTTTCTGATTAGAATATCGCCATCTCTTTCCCCTTCTTCTGTTTTAGATTTTAAATCTTCTTTTTCAAGCGGAGAAACCTTACCTTGAACACCTAAAGTTGCCATAATAGATGCTGCAACTAAATAAACCCTATCATTTTCGCCTAATCCAGATTCATTCTGATAAATATCATTATTTAGTTTTGTCAAACTAGCATCTATTTCATTTTCACGTTTAGCTTTTATTCTTTCTAATTCATTTTGAGATAAAGAAAGATTATTTACTTGTGTAATAAAATCTTCAAAATGCTCAGGAGCTAAGAATGAAAAATCTGAGAATTCTCCTATTTTTTGTCCAATACCTAAATTTGCTTTAGATACATAATACACACCAATTTCATAGCATAACTTATCTGTATGAGATTCTTTATAACCAGTCATACCAATCGCAATAATATCGGTATAACTTGTATGATGTAATAATGCATTGGCATAATGCACGGCACCATTTACTGCATATCCATTGATATTTTTAAAAATAGGTTCATTCTTAGATGAACGATTTTCAACATTTCCATCCGCATCTAGTTTGGCTAATTTATCTTTATAACCTTTATATTCAATAAGAATTGGGTAATCTTTTTGAGTAATATTTGAACGCAATAATAATTTTGCATCGGGACGATTTCCGCCAACGCCTCCATTTTTGCTGAAGTAAGCATCTAAAGCTTTATCAATTTCCGTATTTAATTGTTCTTGCTCTAATTTATAGTTGAGTTTATACGAGGCTAACCAGCCGTTTGCTAAATTAGCAATGTTCGGTTCAACCGATTGAATTTTTGACGGAGACTTAGCCATTTAAGCCTCCGCATTTATTTAATATAGAAGTGAAAGCGGTGAGATTTTTTGAAAAATTTACAATTTTTTGCTTGCAATTAACGTTAAGTTTGTGCAGTGCAGTGCAGTGCAGTAGCATTTTTTCGTCCTTAATTTATGAATGTCAATAGAATTTTGAAATTATAAAGAAAAAACGGCTAAATTTCCTTAATCTTGTGATTCAAACCAGAAAATTTAACCGCTTGTTTTTCTTTACTTAATTTAGCCTTTGGTTGCTTGTTTCATTTCTCTTACAAACGCACCAAGTTCTTCGAGCAATTTCGCCTGATTATCTAAATTTCGCTCAATAATTTTTACTGTTGCAGAACCTGAAATCGCACCAGTAGCACCCAAAGCTAAAGCTTCTTTTACTTGTTCGGGCTGTGCAATGCCGAAGCCTTGTAAAATTGGTGGAGCATTATGGGCTTTAAGCTGTTCTACAAGGGTGCCCAAATTTGCTGCGTGAGCTTGATTTTCAGCACTGGTTACGCCTGCACGTGAGACCAAATAAGTATATCCTTCGCTATTTTCCGCTACACCTTGGATCGTTTTCTCGTCCGCATTTGGTGGGCAAATAAAGACAGGTTGAATGCCGTGTTTTTTAGCTGCTTGCACATAATCTTCTTTTGCCAGTAACGGAATATCTGCTACAAGCACAGCATCAACACCGACTTCTGCACAATGTTGATAAAAAGCCTCTAAACCTTTGGCAAAAATTAAATTGGCACAAAGTAATAAGCTAATCGGAATCTCTGGATATTTTGACCGCACTTTTTCCAATAGTTTAAAGCTATCTTCACTGCTATGACCTGCAGTTAAAGCACGATTATTCGCCGCTTGGATAACAGGGCCATCAAGGAGTGGATCGGAAAAAGGAAAACCGAGTTCTAAAGCATCCGCGCCGTTATCGACAAGTGTACAAATAATCTCAAAAGAGCGGTCGAAAGTAGGGTCGCAAAGGGTAACGAACGGCACGAAAGCACCTTCATTTTTTGCTTTAAGTGCAGCAAATTGCGTTTCAAAACGGCTCATTAGTTTGTGCCTCCATTTAAAATTTTATCAACGGTAAAAATATCTTTATCGCCTCGTCCTGAAAGATTAACCACTAAAAGTTGTTCTTTTTCAGGATTTTGTTTAATCAATTTCAAGGCATAAGCTAATGCGTGTGAGCTTTCTAATGCAGGAATAATACCTTCGTGTTTTGCCAATTTTTGGAATGCGTTGAGGGCTTCTTCATCAGTAATCGATACATAATCAGCACGACCAATCGCATTTAAATAAGCGTGTTGTGGCCCGACGGAAGGGAAATCTAAGCCTGCAGAAATGGAGTAGGATTCCTCAATTTGTCCATCTTTATCTTGCATAATTGGCGATTTCATTCCGAAGTAGATACCTGTTGTGCCGTGTTTGAGCGGTGCACCGTGTTCGCCCGTTTCAATACCTTTACCCGCAGGTTCTACGCCGATGAGTTTCACAGCGGTTTCTTCAATGAAATCCGCAAACATACCAATTGCATTCGAGCCGCCACCGACGGCAGCAATCACTGCATCAGGTAAACGACCTTCTCGTTCGAGAATTTGACGTTTAGTCTCAATCCCAATCATTTTTTGGAATTCTCTCACAATCGTCGGGAATGGATGGGGGCCTGCAGCGGTGCCAAGTAAATAATGGGTGGTTTCATAGTTTGCTGACCAGTCTCGCATCGCTTCACAACAGGCGTCTTTTAAAGAACAAGAGCCTTTTTGTACAGGAATCACTTCTGCACCCATCAAACGCATACGGAACACATTTGGCGATTGACGCTCAACATCTTTTGCGCCCATATAAACACGGCATGGCATATCTAACATAGCACAAGCAAGGGCGGTCGCCACACCGTGCTGACCCGCACCAGTTTCGGCAATAATACGCGTTTTGCCCATTCGTTTGGCAAGCAAAATTTGTCCTAACACTTGATTGGTTTTGTGCGCACCACCGTGTAATAAATCTTCACGTTTAAGATAAAGTTTAGTTTTTGTGCCTTTGGTTAAGTTACGGCAAAGGGTAAGTGCGGTCGGTCTTCCCGCATAATTTTTGAGTAAATCAGCAAATTCTGCTTGGAATGTAGGATCATTTTGAGCCTCCACAAAGGCTTGTTCTAATTGCTTTAAAACAGGCACTAAAATTTCTGGCACATACATTCCGCCAAATTCGCCGAAATAAGGGTTGAGAAGTGTGTCTGACATATTTTTTCCTATTATTTTTTAGTTATCTTTTGCAACGCTCATTCCCGCAAAAGATTGAGCGGTTGGCATTACTTCAATGCGATTAATGTTCACGTGTTCAGGTTGTTGATGAAGCCATAATACAATGTTCGCAATATCTTCAGGCTGAACTGATTGCACGTTTTCATACACTTTTGCCGCTCTTTCATCATCGCCGTGAAAACGCACATTAGAGAACTCCGTACCGCCACATAAACCCGGTTCAACATTGCTTACTCGAATTTTTGTGCCTGCCAAATCGGCTCGTAAATTTAAGCTAAATTGTGTGACAAAAGCTTTAGTTCCACCATATACATTACTGCCTGCATAAGGATAAGTACCTGCAATTGAACTCAAATTGATAATCTGCCCGTAATTACGAGCCACCATATTTGGCAACACAAGACGAGTGATAGTAACCAATCCTTTAATGTTGGTATCGATCATCTGATACCAATCTTGTAAATCTGCTTTATGAGCTGGCTCTAATCCCAAGGCTAAACCTGCATTATTCACTAATAAATCGACCGCTTGCCAGCCTTCAGGAAGGGTATTTAGCGCGTTAATTGTGGCTTGTTCATCGCGAATATCAAAGGCAAGTGGTAGAAAATTATTTCCTAATTGTGAATGAATTTCTGCTAATCGATCTGCACGTCTGCCCGTACCAATCACTTTATAGCCTGCTTCGATCAATTTTTTACAGATCGCCAAGCCAAAGCCTGCGGTTGCACCTGTAACTAGTGCGGTTGTGGTTTTCATTTTGTTTCTCCTATATTTATATGCACTACTAAGATAGTACAGTTTAAAAAGTTATGCAAGATTGAAAAAACAAAAGAGGTCGAATCTCGCTTGTTAAAACGTATTCAACCCCCTTTGTATTAAGCGAATAAGGCTTTGTAACCCAAAGTACACATCAATAGACCTACAGTAATTACCAACACTTTTTTGATAATTTCACCATTACTGTGAATTGCATGTTTACTACCAATATGGTTTCCTACAAGGTTAGCAATAATCATTGGAATACCTATTAAAAATGCCATTTTACCTGCAATAATAAAAGATACGAATGCACCAATATTAGAGGAAAAATTAAAAATTTTAGAGGTCGCAGAAGCACGCAATAGACTTAATTTATTAATTAAGAATAATGCTATAATAAAAATACTGCCTGTACCAGGTCCAAAGAAACCGTCATAAAAACCAACTATTAAACAGGTAATAAAAATAGATAATGCTGAGTTTTTAATTTCTTGCTCTTGATTTTCTTGCTTGAGTAATTTTCCTTTAAATAAAGTGGCAGCTAAACCCAAAGGTAAAAATGCAAAAATAATATAGTTAATAACATGTGTTGGTAGCATTAAAATAACTTCTGCCCCAATATAGGCACCTAATAATGCAGAAACAATCCCTATGGGAATAATTTTCCAAACTATAGATTTGCTTTGCATAAAGTTTTTAATAGCCGCGATTGTGCCAATAGTACTAACTAGTTTTTCTTGACCTAATGCTAATTGAGGAGGAAGACCAACCATTAAGAATGCAGGAATTAAAATTAAGCCTGCACCTCCAGCAATAGAATCAATATAACCTGCTACAAAAGAAGCCATTACTAATAAACAAATACCAAGAATAAAATAGTTAGCAATAATACTATTATCAATAAATAAATTTTCCACTTTTTGTCCTTATTTAGTTCTTAAATGATGATTACATTCAGATGATGCAAAATATTCTTTGAGAGGTTTATTATAGGTACCAAATAGTCTAATTAACCATCGGTCATTCCCATCAAATTTTGCCTTAAATCCATTTCTTGTATATAATATTTTCTAATTATCAAATGTTACTATCTCTCTAAATTAAGGACTGCAAGTTCCATTACTTTATTTTCAACATATCTGATAGAACGAAGTTTTTGTGCGTCTGATTGATTTTTTAATACTAAGCCATTCGATTTAATCTTGCTTAATGCAAGTTGATAAAGCTCATTGTTAGTTTGCATACTAGATCCTTTTATTTTTATATATATTAAATGTAACAAAATTGTTACATTCAAAATAATACTGTATTTGAAACATAAGTCAATCCTTTAAATTTTTATTCCGCAAACGTTTGCTTGATGATATAATCTGCCCGATTTTTATTTCAACTGATTGAGGTTAATCGTGAGCAACACACAACTGAGCTACAAAGATGCTGGCGTAGATATTCACGCTGGGAATGAATTAGTCGAACGTATCAAAGGCGATGTAAAACGCACTCGCCGCCCTGAAGTCATGGGCGGATTGGGTGGTTTCGGTGCATTATGTGCTTTACCAACCAAATATAAAGAGCCAATTTTAGTTTCTGGCACAGATGGCGTTGGCACAAAATTACGCCTTGCGATTGACTTGAAAAAACACGATACCATTGGTCAAGATTTAGTGGCAATGTGTGTGAATGACTTAATCGTACAAGGTGCAGAACCGCTTTTCTTCTTAGATTACTATGCTACAGGGAAATTAGACGTTGATGTGGCAGCAAGTGTGATCAAAGGTATTGCAGACGGTTGCGAAATGTCTGGCTGTGCGTTAGTCGGTGGCGAAACCGCTGAAATGCCAGGAATGTACCACGAAGGCGACTACGACTTAGCGGGTTTCTGCGTAGGCGTGGTAGAAAAATCAGAGATTATTGACGGCACAGCAGTGAAAACGGACGATACCTTAATCGCACTCGGTTCAAGCGGTGCACACTCAAACGGTTATTCGTTAATTCGTAAAGTGCTTGAAGTAAGTGGTGCAAATCCAGCGGACTTATTGGAAAGCAAATCACTTAGTGAACATTTATTAGCCCCAACCAAAATCTATGTAAAATCAATTTTACAGCTGATCAAACAGACAGAAGTTCACGCCATTGCTCACTTAACAGGCGGTGGCTTCTGGGAAAATATCCCGCGTGTATTGCCTGATAACACTAAAGCAGTGATTGATGAATCAAGTTGGCAATGGCCTGCGATCTTTAACTGGTTACAAGAAAAAGGCAATATTAGTCGTTATGAAATGTACCGCACTTTTAACTGTGGCGTAGGTATGGTAATTGCATTACCAGAAAAAGAGGTTGAAACCGCTCTTGCATTGCTTGAACAAGCGGGCGAAAAAGCGTGGGTTATCGGCAAAATTGCACCTCTTGGCGAAGGCGAAGCACAGGTTGAGATTCAATAATAAAATCTTAAATTTCAATTCAGCCCTTTTGGGCTGATTTCTATAAGGAAGAAAATGAAAAAAATTGCCGTCCTTATTTCTGGTCAGGGAACAAACTTACAAACTATTATTGATGCCTGCCATTCAGGCGATATTCCCGCCCAAATTGCTTGTGTGGTAAGTAACAAAGATGATGCTTACGGCTTAGTTCGAGCCAAACAAGCACAGATTCCGCAAGCGGTCTTTCTTCGCAAAAATTTTGCCAATAACCTCGAAATGGACGACGCCATTGGCGATTATTTGCAAAGCCTAGCAGTAGATTTGATCGTCCTTGCTGGTTATATGAAAATTCTTACCCCAAAATTTACTCAACGCTTTGCAGGAAAAATTTTAAATATCCATCCTTCTCTTCTTCCTAAATATGCAGGCTTAAACGCCTATCAACGTGCGATTGAAGCAGGCGACAATGAACACGGCACAACCGTTCATTTTGTCAATGAAGAAGTGGATGGTGGTGCGATTGTTTTACAAGCGAAAGTACCAATCTTCCCTGAAGATAGCATCGAAGAAGTGGAAGCTAGAACCCGTGAGCAAGAATATCAAATTTATCCGCTTGTGATTAAATGGTTTACCGAAGGACGCCTCGAATTAAGAAACAAGATGGCTTATTTAGATGGAAAACTTCTGCCTAAACAAGGCTATGCTGCTGAATAGCTTGTAAATATCCAGCTCTTGACTAAAGGTAAGTAGTGAGCAAGCATTTTTATCTATAGATCTTCCTATTTCGAATATTATCGGGTAAGATTACAGCTTTCTTGAGAATTGTTTTCAATAAGATCTCCTTCTGTCATTTTCTATTTAATAGGAATATTTATGTTCAAAAAAACACTACTTACCTTAGCCCTTGCTGTCTCTTGCTCTTCTCTCTCATTTGCAAAAGATGTGACCATTCCGACCGCTCGTGGTGATGTTACTTTCACTCAAACACCAACCAAACTTGCTATATTTGAAGCTGCAGCAATTGATACGCTTGCACATTTAGGTGTACCTGTTGCAGGTAGTCCTGATGTGGCTCGTACCTTGCCATATTTAAAACCAGCGACAGAAAAAGCGGTGAATATCGGTACTGTTTTTGAGCCAAATTACGAAGCATTAAACAGCTTAAAACCAGATTTAATTATTGTAGGTAGCCGTGCAGCAAAAAAAGTCGATGAGTTAAAAAATATTGCAACGACGATTGATGTAACCACACCGAAAGAAGTGAACACTTTGCAAGGTGGTTTAAACAATATCGAAAACTACGGTAAATTATTCAATAAAGAAGCGGAAGCCGCAAAATTAAAAGCGGAGCTTGAAACCTTAATCGCTGAAACCAAAGAAGCGGTAAAAGGTAAAGGAAATGGCTTAATCGTGCTTGTTAATGGTGGCAAAATGTCCGCATTTGGCCCTGTTGGTCGCTTAGGTTGGGTTCACTCTGCTCTTAATATTCCTGAAGCAAAATTTGAAGTGAACACCAAAGGAGCAAACCACGGTACACCAATTTCATTCGAATACTTACAAAAAGTAAATCCAGATTGGTTATTCGTGTTAGACCGCACCGCAGCCATTGGTGAAGAAGGGAAAACGGCACAAGAAGTGTTAGATAACGAATTAGTCCATCAAACAAAGGCATGGAAAAACGGACACGTCATTTACCTCAGCAGTTCAGCATACCTTGCAGCTGGCAGCGTAGAACAAATGCGTTTAGATCTTAACCACATCAAACAAGCCTTCTCTAAATAATGCGAAAGCTCACGTTTTTTAATCTTTTTTTACTTTTAATCCTCTGCCCCCTCAGTATGTCCGTGGGGGTAGCGGATTTTCATTGGAGCGAATTGTTTAGCCAGTCTGAGCAATCGCAACTTTTCTTTATTAGCCGCTTACCTCGCACCCTTGCCGTCATCCTTGTTGGTGCAACGCTCAGCGTGGCAGGTATGGTGCTGCAAATTGTGCTGAAAAACCGTTTTATTGAACCTAGTATGATTGGGGCAAGCCAAAGTGCAGCGGTGGGGATTTTAATTGCAAGCCTTTGCTTCCCTGCAATGCCACTCATTTTCAAAATGTCGTTTGCAACCGTAACGGCACTCATTGGTATGGCAATTTTTATGCTGCTAATGCGTAATCTACCGCCCCATCAAAAACTGATGTTACCTTTAGTTGGGATTATTTTCGGCAATATTATTGAAGCAGTAACTACCTTTATTGCCTACGAAACCGATAGTTTGCAGCTACTTTCCGTTTGGTTTGCAGGCGATTTCTCAGGCGTTTTAGCAGGAAGATATGAACTGCTTTGGCTGACCGCAGCCTTAGCCGTCATCATCTACATTCTTGCTGACCAACTCAGCATCGCAGGACTTGGACAGAATATCAGCACCAGTCTTGGCATTAACTACCATCAAATGACGTGGATTGCCTTGATTATTGTCGCCATGATTACCGCGGTAATTGTCGTCACCATTGGGCAAATTCCGTTTATTGGTTTGGTCGTACCGAACATTGTTTCACGCCTGGCAGGCGATCGACTTCGCCAGAATCTGCCTGTTGTGGTGTTACTTGGAACGAATCTCATTCTTACATGTGATATTCTCGGGCGAGTGGTAAACGATCCGTTTGAAGTGCCGATTTCAACGATTTTCGGCATCGTCGGCACAGTGATTTTCCTCTATCTGCTCTTTAGGGGGAAAAAAGTATGAAAACATCCCGAGTTTTGATTATTTCAAGTCTGATTCTGCTTGCAAGCAGTCTGTTTTTTATGCTGTTTAACAGCAACGGGAATTGGGATTTTATTCTGCCGTTTCGTGGCAAAAAACTGTTGTTATTGCTGACGGTAGCATACACCATTGGCGTTTCAACCTTATTATTTCAAACGCTGACGAACAACCCGATTTTAACGCCAAGTATTTTGGGATTTGACTCGCTCTACTTGCTGCTTCAAACCGTACTCGTGTTTTTGCTCGGTGGACTCGGTTTTACTCAACTTCCGATTGCAAACAAATTTGCGTTTGAAACCTTGCTGATGCTTGGTGCCGCTCTATTGCTATTCCGTACGCTCACCAAAGACAATGCCGACATCGCCCGAATGTTGTTGATTGGTGTGGTGTTTGGCGTATTCTTTCGTAGTGTGAACAACCTTTTGCAACGTATGATCGACCCCGAAGAATTTGCCGTCGCACAAAGCTCCTCTTTTGCGAGCTTTAATAGTGCCAATCCAACCCTTTTAACCATCGGAATCATCATCGCCTTACTAAGTAGTATCTGGATTTGGACACAACGCCACAAGCTAGATGTATTGATGCTCGGAAAACACAAAGCCATTGGTTTAGGTATTAACTACAACCGCTTTTCACATCAACTACTCATCTGCTGTGCCTTGTTGGTGTCGGTGTCCACCGCTTTAGTCGGGCCAATCCTCTTTTTAGGATTACTGGTTTGTGCCATTGTGAACGCCATCAGCCCAACAATGCAACACGCTATTCGTATTCCGCTCACATTCATCATCTCCGCCATCACGTTGGTATTAGGGCAAGCGGTGTTTGAACAACTGTTCAAATTACAAGGTGTGCTAAGTGTCGTGATCGAATTCTTAGGTGGCATCGTGTTTATCTATTTAATGCTCAAAAAACAAAAATGATCGAAGTTAAAAATCTTTCCCATCACATCGGGCAAAGTCCGATTCTAAAAAACATTAACCTCTCTATTCCAAATGGGGGTATTACTGCTCTTGTGGGTGCAAACGGTGCGGGCAAATCTACCCTGCTCTCGCTCATAGCCCGTTTAAACCCGATTCAAAGCGGTCAAGTTTTGCTAGATAATTACAATATTGCGACCACCGATTCTCGCACTATTGCACAGCATTTGGCGATCTTAACCCAAGACAACGTGATCCACAGCCGCATTACTGTGCAAGATTTGCTGATGTTCGGGCGTTATCCGCATCATCAAGGCAAAATTCAACCGCTTGATCATGAAATTGTAGCTGAAGCCCTTGAGCGTTTTGAGCTACTCCATCTTACCAACCGTTTTTTGAATGAACTCTCAGGTGGGCAACGCCAACGAGCCTTAATTGCAATGACCTTCTGCCAAAAAACTAGCCACGTATTGCTTGATGAACCGCTCAATAACCTTGATATGTTCCATGCCCGTGAGTTAATGCGATTGTTGAGAAAACTGACTGATGAACTTGCCTTAACCACCGTAATGGTCGTGCACGACATCAATATGGCAGCAGCTTATGCCGATACGATTGTAGCGATGAAAAATGGAGAAATTGTGATGATAGGCACACCTGAAGAAATCATCACAACCGAGCATCTAAAGAACATATTTGGTTTGGATGCGGAAGTGTTGAAACACCAAGGAAAAAGATTGGTGGTGCATCATATTTGATTTAAAAAATTTATTAATTTCTCCGTTTATAGCTAATCTCAAATCATCCTAGCGGTTAAATTCTACAAAACTTTTGCAAAATTTAACCGCTTGTACAAGTCCCTACCGCAATTACCCCGTGATCTTTCCAATAACATTAAGTAAAATATAGGCGATTTTGTCTACTTTTCACAGCAAGATCATTTTAAATTCATTATAATGGAGAAATTTTATGGCAATGAATAACATTTTAGGTTTATTCGCACAATCGCCACTCAAACCTCTCAAACAACTCTCTGTAAAAGTAACTGAATGCAGTGAGTTGTTAGACCCCTTTTTTGAAGCCTCTTTCAATCACGATTGGGATGCAGCAGAAGAAATTCGAAACCATATTGTGGAATTAGAACGTAATGCTGACCTCCTCAAACGTGAGATTCGATTAAAATTACCTCGCGGATTATTTCTTCCCGTTGAACGCTCAGATTTATTAGAAATTGTTACGCAACTGGATAAATTAGCAAACTATTCAAAAGATATCGCAACTCGTGTTATTGGCCGTCATCTGGAAGTGCCAGAAATTATGCAACCCGCATTTCGTCAATTTATCTTCCGTAGCCTCGATTCTTGTCGCCAAGTACGCAAAGTATTAGGTGAGCTTGATGAGTTGCTTGAAACAGGTTTCCGAGGTCGAGAACGCCACTTCGTGAATGACATGATTTTAGAGCTATATAAAATCGAAGATGATACGGATCAACTTCAAATCGCCCTACGTCGTACGCTTTTCGGCTTAGAAGCGGAATTAAACCCTATTGATGTTATGTTTTTATATAAATGTATTGAGCGAATCAGCATCTTAGCAGATCAAGCTCAGCGTATTGGTTCGAGAATCGAGCTGATGCTTGCAAAAGCGTAGGAGACAACTGATGGAACTTTTACAAGAATACGGCTCAATTTTAGTGATTGTTACAGCTGTTTTAGGCTTTTTAATGGCGTTTGGTATTGGTGCAAATGATGTATCAAATGCAATGGGAACTTCTGTAGGCTCAGGCACAATAACCATCAAACAAGCAATTATTATCGCAATGATTTTCGAACTTGCAGGAGCTTATCTTGCAGGTGGTGAAGTGGCTGATACCATTAAAAGTGGTATTATCCAGCCTGATACTTTTACTAACATGCCTGAAATTTTAGTACTTGGGATGATGTCTTCTCTTTGTGCGGCAGGTGTTTGGCTGATTGTTGCAACTAAAATGGGCTGGCCTGTTTCAGGCACGCACACTATTATTGGTGCAGTAATTGGTTTTGCTTTGGTTACCGTTGGTGCTAGCTCAATTCAATGGGGACAACTCACAGGGATTGTAGGTAGTTGGTTCATTACCCCTGTGCTGGCTGGAATTATTGCTTTCGTGATTTTCGTGAACTCACAAAAACTGATCTTTAACCGCACAGAACCGTTCAAACAAGCAAAGAAATATGGCCCATTCTATATGGCTGTTACCATTTTTATTCTTTGTATTGTAACTATCTCAAAAGGTTTAAAACACGTTGGTCTTAACTTAACTGGCTGGCAAACTTTTAGTATTTCACTTGGCTTAGCTATTATCGCTGGCGTAATCGGTGTGCTTTATTTTCGTAGTCGCACTTTTGAGAATAAAGTGAAAGATAAAAGTGGCTTCAGTGGCGTTGAAAAAATATTCAGTATTTTGATGCTTTTAACCGCTTGTGCAATGGCTTTCGCACATGGTTCAAACGATGTGGCTAATGCAATCGGCCCACTTGCAGCTGTTGAAGCTATTATTAGACAAGGCGGTTTAGTTGAAGGTCCAACTCGTATGGCAGCCTGGGTATTGCCTCTTGGTGCTGTAGGTATGGGCTTTGGTTTAGCGGTAATGGGTAAATCAGTGATGGCAACTGTAGGGACGGGAATTACTGAGCTCACACCAAGCCGTGGTTTTGCCGCACAATTTGCTTGTGCTATTACTGTAGTTCTTGCATCTGGTACTGGTTTACCCATCTCAACTACACAAACTTTAGTAGGGGCAATTCTAGGTGTTGGTTTCGCTCGTGGTATCGCGGCAATAAACTTAGGTATTATCCGTAATATCGTTGCATCGTGGTTTGTTACCTTACCAGCAGGTGCAGTACTTTCAATTATTATTTACTATATCTTGCACGCTATCTTTCACTAATTAAATAAAATTGTAATAAGAAAAAATGAGGCTGAATTTAAATAAAATTCAGCCTCATTTTTCTTATCTGCACATCTTAACATTAAAAAAGCATAGCAGACAAAAAAACCTCGCAAATGCGAGGTTCTTTTTCACACAATCTAAATTATTTTGTGCTTGGAATGCTGAAACGTTTGTTGAAGCGTTCAACACGACCACCAGTATCAACAACACGTTGTTTACCAGTATAGAATGGGTGGCAGTTGCCACAAACGTCTAGGTTTAAGTTTTTACCCACTGTTGAGCGAGTTTTGATTTCGTTACCGCATGAACATGTTGCAGTAATTTCAGTATATTCTGGGTGAATACCTTGTTTCATTGGAGAACCTCATAAGAAGCCATATCGCCACTTATCTTGTTTCAACTATTATTATAATTGAACCGCTGATAAGTACCATATGTGATTAATAATATGTTAAGCTTATGCTTAACGCCTAAAAGAGTGCGTATTCTAAGTGAAAGTTGAGCGAAGATCAACCGCTAATTTAATGCAGAATTTATGTGAGCTAGATCACAAAAAGTAGATGATTTTTTTGAGTTTTGAAATAAACTTGATTACAATCACGAGCAATCAAAAATAATCTTAATTTAATCAAAATGAACGGGAGAATGACGATGGCTGAGCGTAAAGTTTTAGCAAATGCGATTCGTGTATTAAGTATGGACGCCGTCCAAAAAGCCAATTCTGGTCACCCTGGTGCACCAATGGGTATGGCAGATATTGCAGAAGTATTATGGCGTGATTTTTTAAAACATAACCCAAACAATCCAAAATGGGCAGATCGCGACCGCTTTGTGCTGTCAAATGGTCACGGTTCAATGTTAATTTATAGCCTTTTACACTTAACAGGCTACGACCTTTCTATTGAAGATTTAAAACAATTCCGTCAATTACACTCAAAAACGCCAGGTCACCCTGAATATGGTTATGCTCCAGGTGTTGAAACTACCACAGGGCCACTTGGTCAAGGTATTACCAATGCGGTAGGTATGGCGATTGCAGAGAAAACCCTAGCAGCACAATTTAACCGTGAAGGCCACGACATTGTGAACCACTACACCTACGCATTCTTAGGTGATGGCTGCTTGATGGAAGGGATCTCACACGAAGCAGCATCACTTGCAGGCACATTAGGTTTAGGAAAGTTAATTGCTTTCTATGACGACAATAATATCTCTATTGATGGTCACGTAGATGGCTGGTTTAGCGATGACACAGCACAACGTTTCGAAGCGTATGGCTGGCAAGTAATCCGTAATGTCGATGGTCACGATCCTGAGCAAATTAAATTTGCGATTGAAAATGCACAAGCCGAGAAAGAACGTCCAACGTTAATTATCTGTAAAACCATTATCGGTTACGGTTCACCAAATAAATGTAACTCGCATGACTGCCACGGAGCACCATTAGGAGAAGCAGAAATTAAAGCAGCACGCGAATTTTTAAACTGGGAATATGAGCCATTTGAAATTCCTGCAGATATTTATGCAGCGTGGGATGCAAAAGCAAAAGGTGCTGAAGAAGAACAATCTTGGGATGCAAAATTTACAGCATATTCAACCGCTTATCCAGAATTGGCAACAGAATTTAAACGCCGTATGAGTGGTGAATTACCAGCAAATTGGGAAGCAGAAAGCCAAACATTTATCGAAAAATTACAGGCAAATCCTGCAAACATTGCAAGCCGTAAAGCCTCACAAAATGCGATTGAAGCTTACGCTCACGTGTTACCAGAGTTTTTAGGTGGTTCGGCAGATTTAGCTAGCTCAAACTTAACGTTATGGTCTGGCTCTAAACCTATTCGTGCAGATCACAATGTCGATGGTAACTACATCAACTACGGCGTACGTGAGTTTGGTATGTCTGCGATTATGAATGGTATTGCTTTACACGGTGGTTTCATTCCTTACGGGGCGACCTTCTTAATGTTCTATGAGTACGCTCACAACGCTGTACGTATGGCAGCATTGATGAAACAACGCGTGTTATTCGTTTATACGCACGACTCAATCGGTTTAGGTGAAGATGGTCCAACTCACCAACCAGTTGAGCAGACTGCAGCATTACGCTACATTCCAAATCTTGAAACGTGGCGTCCAGCTGACCAAGTAGAATCTGCAATTGCGTGGAAAGCTGCCGTTGAGCGTCATGATGGTCCAAGTGCGTTAATCTTCACCCGTCAAAATCTTCAACAACAAAATCGCACTGCAGAGCAATTAGCGAATGTAGCACGGGGTGGTTATGTGTTAAAAGATGCAGCAGGTACGCCAGATTTAATCCTAATCGCAACAGGTTCTGAAGTTGAATTAGCGGTGAAAGCAGCAGAAGTGTTAGAAGCTGAAGGTAAAAAAGTACGCGTGGTTTCAATGCCAAGCACCAACGTGTTTGATAAGCAAGATGAGGCTTACCGTGAATCAGTATTACCTCGTTCAGTGACTAAACGTGTTGCTATTGAAGCACAATTGTCCGACTTCTGGTACAAATATGTGGGCTTTGAAGGTCGTATCATAGGTATGAATAGCTTCGGTGAATCCGCACCGGCAGGCGAGTTATTCAAACTCTTCGGTTTCACCGTTGAAAACGTTGTAACAAAAGCGAAAGAGATTTTGTAATTCTATACAGAGTATATATTTCACGTTAAAATAGTAGATGTGGTGCGAACTTAGGAATAATTACTTAAGATCCACAAATCTAATATTCAAGTAAATAGAAAGTCGTTGTATATGCCGTAGGTT
Source organism: Haemophilus parahaemolyticus (assembly GCF_002015035.1). Lineage (GTDB taxonomy): Bacteria > Pseudomonadota > Gammaproteobacteria > Enterobacterales > Pasteurellaceae > Haemophilus_A > Haemophilus_A parahaemolyticus. The sequence goes on from NZ_MUXY01000001.1 coordinate 730,916, forward strand.
ATTAAACGTACGTGGTATATGGCGGCTTTTTCTTAGTAAAATATACCTGTAACCTTTTATTATGAGAATACCTAGAATTTATCATCCCTTTCCAATAGCAAATCAAACAAGCTGTATTCTAAGCGAAGATGCCACCAACCATGTTGGGCGTGTATTGAGAATGAATGAGGGCGATACCATTATTTTATTTGATGGATCTAACCATATCTTTCACGCCACGTTACAAGCGGTCGAAAAAAAACAAATTATTGCAAAAATTCACTCTAGTGAATTAGATGATCGCGAATCGCCTTTGCATATTCATTTAGGACAAGTGATTTCACGTGGTGATCGAATGGAGTTTACCATTCAGAAATCCGTAGAGTTAGGCGTAAAAACCATTACACCTCTTTGGTCGGAGCGTTGTGGTGTAAAATTAAACGAAGAACGCCAAGATAAAAAATTACAACAATGGCAGAAAATTGCGATTGCGGCTTGTGAGCAATGCGGACGTAATGAAATCCCTGAAATTCGTCCAATGATGAAACTTACTGATTGGTGCAAAGAGCAAGATGGCATGCTTAAGTTGAATTTACATCCAAGAGCCCAATATACGATCCGTCAATTGCCGAATATGCCGAAAGAGGGCGTGCGATTGCTCATTGGTTCTGAAGGCGGGCTTTCTCCCGAAGAGATTACGATGACAGAGGCAGAAGGCTTTACTGAGGTGTTATTGGGCAAACGAGTATTACGCACAGAAACTGCCTCCCTCGCAGCAATTACCGCTTTACAAGTCTGCTTTGGTGATATTTAACGAGAAAAGAGAATGTTAGGAAACTTACAAGGTAAATTTTTAATTGCAACCCCAGATATGGACGATCCTTATTTTGATCGTGCCGTTGTTTATATTTGTGAACACAATAACAACGGAGCCATGGGATTAATCATCAATATGCCAACCGATTTATCTGTACTGGAATTGCTCACTAGAATGGATTTCCAAATGGCAAATCAACGTGATTACAAAAAAGATCAGATGGTATTAAGCGGTGGTCCTGTAAGCCAAGATCGCGGCTTTATTGTCCACACCAAAACAGCACAATCTTTCTTGCACTCTTATAAAATCACAGATGACATTATGCTAACCACATCGGGCGATGTGTTGGATACCTTAGGCACAACAGATGCACCTGAACACTTTATTATTTGTTTAGGTTGCTCTACTTGGAATAGCGAACAACTACAACAAGAAATCGCCCAGAATATGTGGATTTATTCTGAATCCAACAACAAAACTTTATTCAAAACAGGTTATCTTGACCGCTGGTTAGAAGCCAACGAAATGATGGGCATTTCATCGGGAGTATTAGGAAGTGCTGGACGAGCATAAACGTATTTATCCAAGCAACAAAGGGTAGTAAATAACTACCCTTTATTCTACTATACCACTTTAAAGAGTTGATGCTAAAGATTTAATATATTCTTTAAATTCTTTACCAAATTTATCATGACGTAAACTGTATTCTGTAAATGCTTGCATATAACCAAGTTTATCACCACAATCAAATGTTTTACCAGTCATATGGAATGCTTCAACGGTTTCTTGTTCAATTAACATATCAATCGCATCAGTTAATTGAATTTCATCACCTACACCTGCTGGTGTTTTTTCTAATAAATCCCAAATTGCGGATGAAAATACATAACGACCTACTACCGCAAGGTTAGATGGGGCTTCTTCTTTTGATGGTTTTTCTACCATTTTAACAATTTCAGCTGAACCACCCACTGGAATTTCAACACCATTACAATCTGCAATACCATAGCTGCTTACTTCATCCATTGGCACTGGTGCCACCATAATTTGGCTATAACCTGTTTCATTGAAACGTTTAATCATTGCAGCCAAATTTTCAGTTTTCTGATCTGCACTGAATTCAGCCAAAATCACGTCAGGTAACACAACCGCAAATGGTTCGTTACCCACTACAGTACGACCACATAAAACCGCATGACCTAAGCCTTTTGCGTTCCCTTGACGGACATGCATAATAGTCACATCTTTAGGGCAAATAGAACGAACTTCTTCAAGTAATTGACGCTTAACACGCTTTTCTAACATCGTTTCTAATTCAAACGACGTATCAAAATGGTTTTCGATGGCATTTTTTGAAGAATGAGTCACTAGGACGATCTCTTTAATGCCTGCAGCTACACATTCATTGACGATATATTGAATTAATGGCTTATCTGCAACAGTAAGCATTTCTTTTGGAATAGCTTTCGTTGCAGGTAGCATACGAGTTCCTAAACCTGCAACAGGGATAATTACTTTCATTTTTATTCCTTTTTTTATATAAAAAACCACTTACATTATACTGTAAGTGGTTCTTTTATCAAATATATTGCTTAGATATTCAAGTAGAATACAATGATCCGATAATCTAAAATTCAAATAATTTTCTTTCTTATTATTAGTTACTCAGATTGTTGTGACTCAGTATCTTTAATTTTTTGATAGATTTCCTGTCTATGAACTGCAATATCTTTCGGTGCATTCACACCTAGCTTTACTTGACTTCCTCGTACACTAAGTACGGTAATTTCTACGTCATCTCCTACGAGTAAACTTTCTCCTGTTTTCCGAGTTAAAATAAGCATTGCTACCTCCAAGATAAAAGACCCAATAAAATTTTAAGGTCAAGGCAAGTCTGATTCATTCTTCCCTACCTAGGTATTAAATTATAATTTTGCTTGAATCCATTCTTGTGCAAAGTTCAGTGCTTGTAATAAATTTTGTGGTTCAGAACCGCCAGCCATTGCCATATCTGGACGGCCACCACCCTTACCACCGACTTTTTTTGCCATTTCACCGACTAACTCGCCAGCTTTCACTTTTGAAGTTAAATCAGTGGTTACTCCTACAATTAAGTTCACTTTTTCATCAGCTACTGTTCCTATAACAACTATGGCACTTCCGAGCTGATTTTTCAAGTCGTCAACCATCGTTCTTAGGGTTTTCGCTTCAGCATTGTCTAATTGAGTTACCACCACATTTACGCCATTGATTTGCTGAGCTTGTTTAGCAATTTCAGAGCCTGCAAGAGCAGCTTGTTTGTCTTTAAGTTGTTGTAACTCTTTTTCAGTGCGTTTTGATTTGTCTTGTAATTGTTGGATTTTTTCCACAAGTGAGGTGTTATCTGCTTTTAATAATTCTGCAGAGTGTTGTAATACTTGTTGTAATTGATGAATCCAAGCAAGTGCTATTTCGCCCGTAATTGCCTCAACACGGCGAACACCTGCTGCAACTGCACCTTCAGAGGTGAGTTTAAAGAAACCAATGTCTCCTGTACTTTGGACGTGTGTACCACCACAAAGTTCAATTGAAAATTCGCTCATTTCAACCACTCGTACTACATCACCATATTTTTCACCGAAGAGAGCCATTGCACCTTTTGCTTTTGCAGAGTCAATATCCATTTCTTCAATGATGACAGGGATGTTTTCACGAATTTTACGGTTTACAATACGCTCAATTTCTTCAAGTTGAACTTTAGTGATTGCTTCTGGTTGAGAGAAGTCAAAACGTAAGCCGTTTTCGTTGACTAATGAACCTTTTTGAGCAACATGTTCACCTAATACTTCACGTAATGCAGAGTGTAATAAGTGCGTTGCTGAGTGGTTTAGTTCAATGCTATGACGACGAGTTGCATTCACTTCAGCAGAAACTTTATCGCCTATGCGTAATTCGCCTGATTCTACTTGACCATAATGACCAAACACTTGCCCATATTTTTGGGTGTCAGCAACATTAAACTGGCAAATTTCTGATGAGATTAGACCGCTATCACCCACTTGACCACCCATTTCTGCATAGAATGGCGTTTTGTCTAAGATAATAATCGCAGTTTCACCAGATTGAATTACATCAACCGCTTTACCTTGACTGAATAAGCCAACTACAGTTGCATCAGCTGTTACATGATCGTAACCGACAAACTCAGTTATGCCGTCTATCTTGATGACATTGCTGTAATCTGCACCAAAGTTACTACTTGCTTTTGCACGCTCACGTTGAGCTGTCATTTCAGCATCAAAACCTGCTTCGTCAATTAAAATATCACGCTCACGACAAACATCAGCGGTTAAATCAAGCGGGAAGCCGTAAGTATCATAAAGTTTGAATGCTACTTTACCTGAAAGGGTTTTGTCTTCCACTTTCGCTAATGCATCTTCAAGCAGTGCTAAACCACGCTCTAGAGTGCGAGCAAATTGCTCTTCTTCTGCTTTTAATGTTTGTTGGATGAAAGATTGTTTCTGTGCAACGATTTCACCTGCGTGCCCCATTACTTCTGCAAGTGTTGGTACTAATTTATAGAAGAATGCTTCTTTTGCACCTAATAAATTACCGTGACGCACTGCTCGACGGATAATACGACGGAGAACGTAGCCACGGCCTTCATTTGAAGGTATAACACCGTCTGCAATTAAATATGAGCAAGAACGGATGTGGTCTGCAATTACGCGTAATGATTTATTGTCTAAATCTTTAACACCCAATAATTCCGCTGTTGTTTTGATTAGGGTTTGGAAAATATCTGTTTCATAGTTTGAGTTTACGTGCTGCATTACCGCAGTCATACGCTCTAACCCCATCCCCGTATCTACTGATGGTTTCGGTAATTTTTCCATTGTGCCATCCGCCAAGCGGTTAAATTGCATAAACACAATGTTCCAAACTTCGATATAACGGTCGCCATCTTCTTCTGGTGTACCAGGTAAACCGCCCCAGTATTTTTCACCGTGGTCGTAGAAAATTTCTGTGCAAGGACCACAAGGACCTGTATCGCCCATCGCCCAGAAGTTATCTGAAGCATAAGGTGCACCTTTATTGTCGCCAATACGAATGATGTGATCTGCTGGCACACCTACAAGGTTATGCCAAATATCGTAAGCCTCATCATCTGTTTCATAAACAGTCACATAAAGTTTTTCTTTCGGCAAAGCTAACCATTCTGGAGAAGTTAAAAATTCCCAACCGAATTGAATAGCATCACGTTTAAAATAATCACCGAAACTAAAATTACCCATCATCTCGAAAAATGTATGATGGCGAGCTGTATAGCCTACGTTTTCTAAATCGTTGTGTTTACCACCTGCACGCACACAGCGTTGTGCTGTCGTTGCACGAGTATAAGGGCGTTTTTCTACACCGAGAAAAACATCTTTAAATTGGTTCATACCGGCATTGGTAAAAAGCAAAGTAGGATCGTTTTCAGGAACTAACGAACTACTTTCTACTACAGTATGTCCTTTGCTATGGAAAAAATCCAAAAAGGACTGTCTAATTTGCGATGTCGTTTTCATTCTAATTAACGCTCGTTCTGTTTAAAGACTAAAAAATTACTCAAATCGTTTATTTATAACTGCACTATTCTACACACTTTTCAATCGAATTTGTGAAAAATAATCCAATAAAAGCAATGAATTTTATTTATCTGTTACTAATTTAGCAATTTTTTAGCAAAAAATAACCGCTTGAGTTGTTCTAACTACAAGCGGCATAAAATGAACCAATGTAAAATTAAGACTTATTCATCATCAAGAGGGACAACAAGCATATCAATAGCAACGTTATTCATCACCTGGCGAGTTGACGACATAAACTTACTCCAAAAATCTTGGTGATGCCCTGTAATTAATAAATCAATGCCATATTTACTTACGGCTTCTTCTATCACTTGAGAAAAGTCGCCCGTGCCATTAAGTTTTTCTGAAACAAGATAGTTTATTTTGCTTGCAAGCTCATCTAATGCTTTCGTTGTTTCAACTGAAACATTATCTTGCACGGCTGACATATTAATATCAATCAGACCAGTGTATAAATCAGAAAAATTTACATCTACGTGGATAACAGATAATTTCGCACCACATTTTTCTGCAAGTCCAGCACCCTTACGTAATAAAACAAGACTTTCTTCAGAAAGATCGACTGCAACTAAGATGTGTTTGTACATAATAGACTCCTTATTGTCCCTGTATTGGTCTTTTTGTTGCTTGTATATTAGCAAATAATTGCGAAGAAAAATGAGAGATACTTCTCATTTTTGAAAAATTTTGGAATAAATTCACAAGAAAAATTAACTCTCTTGGGGTAAAAGTTATACTTTCTTCATTCAAAAATAAATGTTAGACTTTGCGTTAAATCAAACTTTTATAGAATTTATGCGGAAATGGTTATGAAAATTGTGCCAGAGGCAAAAACACAAGGAAGAACAGGCTGTACGATCCACTGTCAAAATTGCAGTATTAGCCAACTTTGCCTCCCTTTTACGTTAAGCGAACATGAATTGACTCAACTTGATAACATCATTGAGCGTAAAAAACCTGTACAAAAATCTCAAATTATTTTCCAATCTGGCGATGAACTTCGCTCAATTTATGCCCTTCGTTCTGGCACATTAAAAAGCTATACATTAAGCGAAAATGGCGAAGAACAAATCACGGCTTTTCATCTTCCAGGCGATCTCATCGGTTTTGATGCTATCATGAATATGAAGCACATTGGTTTTGCTCAAGCTTTAGAAACTGCAATGATCTGCGAAATCCCATTTGATATTCTTGATGATCTTGCAGGGAAAATGCCAAAAATCCGCCATCAAATCATGCGTTTAATGAGTAATGAAATTAAAAGTGATCAAGAAATGATTTTGTTACTTTCCAAAATGAGTGCAGAAGAAAAATTAGCTGCATTTTTACACAATCTATCTCAACGTTACGCAGCTCGAGGCTTCTCTGCTCGTGAATTTCGTTTAACGATGACGCGTGGAGATATTGGTAATTATCTCGGTTTAACGATTGAAACTATTAGCCGCTTACTTGGACGCTTCCAAAAATCAGGTATGATTACTGTTCAAGGCAAATACATTACTATTAATCAAATGGATGTGTTAGCGGATATGGCTACAGGAATAAAAAACCAGATCCTAGTAAAAGATGTTAGCAATGTTGGTTAAATAGGAATCATAATACAAATAAAATTTATCAGTTTTATTGTGCAACCAACACATAGTCGCAAGAAACTATAAACTACCGTCTAAAAATCGTCCCTGTAGTAGCCTCAATAAAACTACTATGTAATAACAAAATACCCATTCCAATCAGCACGCAAGCGGTCAAAAATTTCAAACTACTTGCTATCGGAAAGCTAAATTTAGCAGGGAAATACCACATTTTTAATTGCACGGCTTTATGACGTGCAAAGATCACAATCAACGCAAAGATTGTAAGTGTAATGCCTGTACCAAGTGCCATCATTAAAGTAGCCAATATGCCCCAAAGGTAAATATTGAGCGTATAAGAGAGAAACAGCACTAAAATTGCCCCAGAACATGGGCGCGATCCAATACTCAAAATCAAGAAAAGTTGGCTTTTCCAACCTGTTGATTGGTTCATTTGTACTGATGAAGGCAGATGTTGATGTCCGCAACCACAATGCTCATGATGAATGTGATGTGAAACAAGCGGTGTTTTTTCTTGGGGCATTTGCATTAGACTGATTTTTCTAATCTGCAATTTAGGCGGGCGAATGCCTTGCCACGCTTGATAAATCCAATAAACCCCTAGCAAAATCATCAGCATAAAACTGCCCCGCTCCACCCATTTAAGCGTTAAATTGAAATATGTGCGAGAAAGCGTAAAGGCAACAATGATAATCGACACTAGCAAAATAGCAACGATCCCTTGCACAATGGAAGATGCCAAGCTAATTTTGACAGCTTGTTTAAGTTTCGACTGTTCTAAAGCTAAGTAGCTCGTGAGAATAAACTTACCGTGTCCAGGACCTATAGCGTGAAAAATACCGTAGAAAAAACTAATAAGAATAAGGGTAATACCCGCTTCTTGATGTTGTTGACTAAGCTGATTAAGTGAGCTAGAAAGTTGTAAGTTAAACGCTTTTTGCCACAGTATCACGTTATGCAGCAAGAGCGGATAAACCCAATAAACAGCGACTGCCAATAAGGCTAACACGATCAAAGAAGCAGCGGTTAATTTTGATTTTTGCATTTCATCTCTACCTTTTGGGCAAAGGCACGCCCAAGTGATTGATCTTCTGGTGTCTGATCTTTGTCCAAACTTGAGGCATAAAGTTTCAAAGTATCATCCACTTTCGGTTGCACCACTTTGATTTCACATTTTTTATCATCAATAGAGACATCACTTTGGTCATTATACTCCATCGCCATATAGTAGGTTGGCTCGTAACTCATCAATGTGATAGGCACAATGCTCAGTTTTTGTGGCACGCTTAGATAGACGTTCATCGAAAAAATAATGCGGTTATTTTCCACTACGAAGCCGTAATCAGAAGGCGTTTCGGTAAAAGGAATCAGATTGTTTTTCTGATTGTAGAGATAGCTGAAATAGTGGTCTTGCTTTGCCGTATCAATCATCTCTTTAGTTAAATCTTGCTTGGCTTTAACAGGGTCTGCACTCGACTGCATTTCATAAATTAACGTGCTAGAAGCAATTTCATCCAACGTCCAAGACATACGGAAGCCTTTTAGCGTTTGATTTTCAATCAGTGCTTGGGTTTTCAGGTCGACAAAAGCGTGTGGATGGGCGAAGACACCAATTGAGAAGAACGAAAAGAAGAGCGTAATAAAATACTTCATATTATGTCCTTATAGAAAAAAGCGAACCGCTTTTAAAACCTTAAAAACAGTTCGCTGGAATAAGATGAGTTAGTCGATAAGCCGAGTTCTGTCTTGGACAATCATTCCTCTAGGCATAACATCACTATTATGCTCAAGCAACCTACCCGAACTCTGGACGGGCCATCCATTGAGTTCCTATTTGGTCTTGCTACGAGTGGAGTTTACCCTGCCGTGAAGTGTTGCCACCCACGCGGTGCGCTCTTACCGCACCCTTTCACCCTTACCATTTCTAAAAATGGCGGTTTGCTCTCTGTTGCACTAGTCGTCGGCTCACGCCGCCCAGACGTTATCTGGCACTCTGCCCTGTGTAGCTCGGACTTTCCTCTCGTTTACTTGTCCCACTAGGTCGTGCGAACACGGTTAAGGGCTTCAATAAACCAGCGATTGTCTAACTAACTCGCCACGTAGTATAGCCGATTATTGGCGTTTTGCAAGTCCTAAACCAATTATCAAAATCTACTACTTAGCTGACTTTGCTCTTCTTCGTTAAAACGTTTTGCTTTATACGTTGGGTTCATCAAGTTCTCAACAGAGAGAATATCATCTAATTCAGCCTCTGTAAGCAATCCTCTTTCTAATACCACCTCACGTACACCTTTACCTGTTTGAGCACAGATTTTACCCACGATATCACCATTATGATGTCCAATAAACGGGTTAAGGTAAGTGACGATACCAATGGAATTGAATACATAATTTTGGCAAGTTTCACGGTTTACAGTAATGCCATCAATACATTTATCGCGTAAATTCACACACGCATTTGATAGGAGTGAGATCGTTTCAAACATCGCTTGACCAATCACAGGCTCCATCACGTTCAGTTGTAATTGCCCAGCTTCTGCAGCAAATGTAATAGTGTTATCGTTACCAATCACTTTAAAGCACACTTGGTTTACCACTTCTGGCACCACAGGATTTACTTTTGCAGGCATAATGGAAGAACCTGCTTGTAACTCTGGTAAGTTGATTTCATTTAAGCCAGCACGTGGGCCTGATGAAAGCAGGCGCAAGTCATTACATACTTTAGAAAGTTTTACGGCCGAGCGTTTTAATGCACCGTGCACCATCACATAGGCACCGCAGTCGGATGTTGCTTCAATTAAGTTATCAGAAAGTACACAAGGTAAATTGGTTACTTTTGCTAAGTTTTTAACCGCGAGTTCAGGATAACCTTCTGGCGTATTCAATCCTGTTCCGATGGCAGTTGCCCCTAAATTGACTTCAAGCAGTAATTTTGCTGTGCGTTTGAGGTTTTTAACTTCTTCTTCCAACAACACCGCAAAGGCTTTGAATTCTTGCCCTACCGTCATTGGTACCGCATCTTGCAATTGAGTACGCCCCATTTTCAAAACATCAGCAAATTCGACTGCTTTCGCTTCAAAACCTTGTTGTAAATAGTGGATTTTTTCAATCAATTTAAGCACACTGTTATACACTGCAATGCGGAAACCTGTTGGATAAGCATCGTTAGTAGATTGGCTCGCATTCACATGATCCATCGGGTTCACAATATCATAACGACCTTTAGGCTGACCTAACATTTCCAACGCTAAATTCGCAACCACTTCATTGGTATTCATATTCACAGAAGTACCTGCTCCGCCCTGATAAACATCAGATGGGAATTGATCCATACAGCGACCTTTCTCTAGCATTTCATCGCAAGCTTGCACAATCGCATTCGCGATTTTTTTGGGAATCACGCCCAATTCTGCGTTGGTTAATGCGGTTGCTTTTTTGACCATTACCATACCACGCACAAACTCAGGCACATCGGAAATTGTGTTATTTGAAATGTTAAAATTCTCAATCGCACGGAGGGTGTGAATCCCCCAATACGCTTCATTTGGTACTTCTCTTTCACCTAATAAATCTACTTCAATACGTACGTCTTTCATATAAAATCCCCTCTGAGTGTGTTAACTTGTTTGTGATCTTAACAAGCAATGCAGTGTAAAAATGTGATCTAGGTCATATTTTAAGAAACATGTACTGGATATAAATTAAGGTTTATGATTAGTATTTCTAATGAAAAATGCACCTTATATCAACGAAGGTGCATTTAAATTAAAAGCCTACTCAGGCATTTTCTGATACGACAACATCAAAAGCGTGCGCCATTTGTCGTTGTTTTGTTCATCTTTGCCCATATTGGCAATATTCGGGAATCTGCCCCATTGTTCAAACCCGTGCTTAAACATCAAGTTTTGGCTCACTTGATTCATTTCAAACACATACGCCATCAATGTATTAATCTGATGATTCAACATTTCAGATTGCATAAATTCAATGATTTTTGAGCCGTAACCTTTGCCTTTTGCTCTTGTGTCTAAGTAAATGCTAATCTCAGATGTATGCACAAAAGCAGGGCGCTCATAAAAGGGGGAAAAACTAAACCAACCTGCAACCCCTGTTTCATCTTCCACCGTCCAGATCGGATATTTATCGCTTGAAAGATGGAAATCAAACCACGCACGGCGATTTTCCACAGTGGCCAATTCAAGATCTGCGGTAATTTGATGGGTTGGAATTGCTTGGTTGTAAATATCTAAAATGCTTTGGAAATCAGTTTCTATTGATTTTCGAATCTGCATTTTCTGTCCTTTTGCAAAATAATGGAATTTTTTAACCGCTTGTTGTATTAGCGTTGTCCTAACATATTTGGTAATACAACCATCACTTGAAAGCCACCTTCTGGGCGATTGTGGAAATTCAATTCACCGTGTAGTTCAGAAGCACGCTCTTTCATAATGGTCAAACCGTAATGCCCTTCGGGTTCTAAAATGGTTTCAACACCTTTGCCGTTATCTTGTATGATCAGGTAATGTTCACCCTCGGCATTGGTGTCTGCAATTACATCAATTTCAGTTGCATCAGTGTGTTTAATTGCATTGATGACTGCCTCACGAGTAATTTGCAATACGTGCACTTGCTCTTGAGCGTTAAACATCAAAGAAGGCAATTTGCAGTTTAGGCGAATTCGAGCGGAAGTACGGGCACGCAAGGTATCTAGCATTCGCTCTAATGCACTGGTCAAATTAGACTCTTCAATGGTTAAGCGGAACGTTGAAAGTAGCTCTCGCAATTGGCTATACGCATCATTCAGTGCTTTTTCTAAATCATTTAGAATGCTCGCTTGTTTTTGCCAATCTTGAGCTGTTTCGCCATTACGCTTAAGCAAGCTCAACTGAATTTTAAAGAAGGTTAGCGACTGTGCCAAAGAGTCGTGCAATTCTCTGGCAATAATCGACCGTTCTTCCATCAGAATAAGTTGCTGTTGCTGCTTATGGTTTTTCACAACATAAACACTTCGCCCTATCATTTCTGATACACTCTGAATTAGGCGCTCATCAGGACAAAGCAAAGAAGGATTCCAACGTAACATCGCAATTTTTTCATTTTCAATCGCGATTTCGTGTTGTTGCCAATGGTTAGAAAGCGAGCCTCGGTCAATCTTAACATTCCAATAATCCGCCCCATAAACTTCAATCGCAATGCCTTTAAGCTGTTCATTATCTAGCACCGTTTCCAACACTTGATGTAGAAGCTCTTTGCTAATAGGCTTAGAAGTCAACATTTGCGAGCAGTGATAAAGCACCATAATGGAGCGGTTTACGGCGGTTAAACGGCGCGTTTTTTCTGCCACTTTTTCTTCAAGTGAGCTATATAATTTTTCCAATTCACTTGCCATTTGGGTAAAAGCTTTCGACAAAACACCAAGTTCATTGGGCTCGTTGATCGCTAATTCGACGTGGTTAAAATCTTCTTGTTGAATTTGTTGGCTAGCTAAAACGAGCTGATCAAGATGGCAGATAATGCGTCGACGAGTGTACCATACCCCATAGTAAGCAAACGAGATAATTAGCAACATTGAGATTACAATTACACCTATCACAATCATTAACTTAAGTTCAGCAAACGCTTGTAAATGTTTGACAAAAGAATCTATTTCATCAACATAATACTCTACATTGCTCAAGTACTGTGCTTTATCTTGATTTTCAACATACTCAACCATTTGAGTCCAATGCGTAATCAGACTCTTATAACCTTGAATCACTAGCTGTGGCGCATAATCTGGTAACTCATCATGTAACGCATTTAAACTGGCTTGATACTCAGCTAAACGGGCTTGACGAATTTCAGGATAATACTCCATTTCAGGCAAAAAACGATAAGTTTGGTAACGCAAAGAACCTGCAACATTAATCAACCTTGCATCAGCATGATTACTCCACATAATACCCAAAGAAATTCCGCTCATCAGCGTAGCAAATGCAATAATAATGGAGAAATGAAGCCCAATACGACGGGCAATGGAATTTTTAGGATTAACGACGAATGTGTTCATTGTATATTATCGTTATAATTTTAAAGCTGGAATAATTGCGTTAGTTCTTTGGCTATACTATCTTCACTATTCAAACCGATGGTTTTATCTGCTTTGCGTCGTACCTCCTCTTCTGAGCCCCCCATAGCAATACCTAGCCCAACCTGTTGTAACATTGAAATATCGTTAAAATTATCGCCGAAAGCAACCACCTGAGCAGGATTGATACCTTCACGTTCAAGCAATTTGACTAACATTTTTCCTTTACTGTTACCGACTGCAGTAATATCCACTCTATCAACCCAAGACCATTCAGGACTTACTTGATCAAGGGGTAAAGTTTCAACAAACTTTTGCATTTTTGCTAAATCAGGATCACTAATTAGCACTTTCCAAACAGTTTCCCCACTATCAATTTCTTTTTGAAATTTTTCCACTTGATGTACATCAGGTCGCACATTTTCTGGGCAAGAATCCACCCATTTTTGTAATTTAACAAAATGCGGGTTAAGTTCCTCATAGGTCATTGCATTGCGAAAATAGACAGAAACGTGGATGCCCTCTGCTTGTGCATTATTGATCAGCATTGAGGCTAATGCTGGCGTGAGTGGATTGCTTTCCAATACATCATCTTTTTGGAAATCATAGAGGTAAGTGCCGTTACAGCAAACTACTGGTGTATCTAAATTCATTTCTGCATAGTAAGGACGAACTGCGGTGTGATGACGACCTGTTACAAAATAGACTTTTATACCTTTTTCTCTTGCCTTTTGAATCGCTTGTTTGCTTGATTCCAGAATGGTTGCATTCGGGGAAAGTAATGTGCCATCTAAATCAAAGGCAATGGCTTGATATTGCATAAAAATTCCTTTTTAAAAAACGAATAAAAGAAAGGGTAACCTACTGGCTACCCTTATATTCTACTCAGAACTATAAATCCTGTAAATTATTTACCAGAGTTATATGCTGGAGTTTGGTAAAGCGGTGCTGGACCATTAGGACCTGCAACATTACCACCTTCGCTTTGTTTTAATACACCACCGTTAGCAAAAATTTCTACACGACGGTTTGGACGTAAACAATCTTTTTCAGCTTGACCGCTCATACCATCACACGCTTTAACTTGGTTTGCTTTACCGTAACCTACCGCTTCGATTTGTGCTGTTACGCCTTGTTCAATTAAACGTGCTTTAACCATTTTCGCACGACGATCTGATAAGTTAAGGTTGTATTCAACTGAACCTAAACGGTCTGTGTAACCTGCAACTTTAACTTGTTGTGCACCTGATAATTTTAATTGTGCCGCAACGTTATCAACAACTTCTTTACCTTTAGTCGTTAATACATCTTTGTCGAAATCAAATAAGAAGTCGCCACTTAGGTTGAATGATGAATTACCATTACAACCATTTGGATACCAGAAGAAACTTTGTGCGTTCATATTTTTATCAAAACCGATTTTGAATTGACAAATTTTATGAACACCATTTTCGCGGTAGTTAAATGCATAATCCCACTCACGAACGCCATATAGACCTTCATCGAAATGTGGGCGACCAATTAAGTAATAAAGTTGTTCTTTATTCATACCACGTTCGATTTGACGAACATTTTCCCAGTTTGGCCACGAACCAAATTGTGAACCATCATGATTGAATACTGATTCAGAAATCTTAGGGAATACTGGGTTCTCAATAAAACCTTCATCTGAAACTTTGCTTAAGTTACCACAAGCTGCTACTGCTAATGCTGCTGCAGATAGTGCAAAACTACGAAAAACTGTTGTTTTTTTCATTATTTGAATTTCCTTTATAAATAAAAGACTATTTATTGAACCATCTCAACACTTCATAAAAACAAAGTATTCAAGAAATCGCCAAAATTCTACAATACTATACGAGGAATTTCTATATTTATTCAATATAATTATTAAACAATTACATTTTCTACACGTAACTGTAAATTCTTATTGCCTTTATACTCATTTATGTCAAGTTTGTAAATTATTTTCGCTTGTTTAATTGAAAGATCAGGGAATAATCGGGTATCAATATTAAACCAAATGGCATCTAATAACATACCTTGTTGGTTTTCTAGCATCATTTTTAGATGGTTTCCCCCTAACAATCGCTGTTGTAGGATTTTAAAATCTCCTTCAAACGTTGGTTCTGGAAAATGTTGTCCCCAAGGTCCTGCCTGTTGTAATAGATTAGCAATTTCAAGTGAAAATTCGCCCGCTTGTAATTCACCATCAGTGTAAATGATACCTTGCAATAGCTCTGGTTCAATCATTTCGTTAATCACTTCATCAAAAATTTTCTGGAATTTCAAAAAATGATCTTGATGAATAGTTAAACCAGCCGCCATCGCATGTCCACCGAACTTGACGATTAAATCTGGATAAAGTGTATCAATTCGCTCTAACACATCTCGCATATGTAACCCTGTAATTGAGCGTGCAGAACCTTTGATAAATTTGCTTTCTTCACTCTCTTGGGCAAAAGCAATCACAGGGCGATGAAACTGATCTTTAATACGAGAAGCCAAAATGCCAATCACACCTTGATGCCAGTCAGGCTGATAAAGTGTTATACCGTGAGCTTGACCTTTTTGCGAGAGTTTTGGTAATTTCGCACAAATCGACAGAGCCTCTGTTTTCATCTCTTGTTCAAATTCTTTGCGAGTTTGGTTGAGACTATCTAGCTCAAATGCTAATTGGCGAGCCACATCCATATTATCCGCAACGAGCAATTCTACACCGAGCGACATATTTTCTAATCGCCCTGCTGCATTTAATCGCGGTGCAATCGCAAAGCCTAAATCAGCCGCTTGCAAATGACTTAAATCGCGTTTACTCACCTCAGCCAAGGCTTTAATCCCCGCACGGCAAGCACCAGAGCGAATTCGGCTTAATCCTTGATGAACTAAAATGCGATTATTGTGATCAAGTGGTACAACATCGGCAACCGTACCCAGTGCTACTAAATCGAGCAATTCAGCTAAATTGGGTTCGGTGCCAGTAAATAGATTTTCGTCCCGCATCTTGCCACGCAACGCCAGCATTACATAGAACGCAACACCTACACCTGCCAAGGATTTTGATGGAAATTCACAATAGGGCAGGTTAGGGTTAACCATCGCATCGGCATTTGGGAAGCTATCCGCAGGTAAATGATGATCGGTAACAAGAACTTGAATGCCTTGTGATTTCAAATACTCAATCCCTTCAAAAGAGGAGATACCATTATCGACGGTAATGACTAAATCAGCCCCTTTAGCTACCACCATTTCCGCCACGCTTAGACTTAGTCCGTAACCTTGTGAGAAACGATCGGGGATCAAATATTCTACTTGGGTAAAACCTAGCTGGCGTAATGCCAATAAAGTCAATGCTGTACTGGTTGCACCATCCGCATCAAAATCGCCTACAATCACAATTCGAGATTGCTTTTTGTAAGCCTGTACCAAAATTCCGACCGCTTGTTCAATGCCCGCTAACTGTTGTGGACGATGTAAAAACTTCAAAGTTCGTTCAAGCTCTTGCACTGATTGAATGCCTCTGCTTTGATACAAACGGTTTAACAGCGGATGATCAGAGAGTTTTTCCTGCGTTAAAAGCGGTCGTTTTTTTATAATTTTTTGCACAATCTATTTTTCTTCCGCCAACATTTTCGCAAGCTGTTTTGGTTCCACATAACCACCAATTACACTACCTGTTTCGGTAACCATATAAGGCGTGCCTGTAACACCAAATTGAATTCCTAAATCGTAATGTTTTTTCACAATATTCGGTGCTTTTAATGTTTTTGGTAATTCGCCATTTTCTGCGTCATTTAATGCTTTCACTTTATCCGTTGCCGTCCAGATTGCTTCCATTTGTCTTGCAGTTTGTGTGTTCATTCCACCGCGTGGGAAAGCTAAAAAGCGAAGGGTAATACCTTCATCGTTATACTCTTTAATTCGTTGATGCACTAAATGGCAGTAATGGCAGGTAATATCCATAAAAATATTTACCACATACTTCTCATTTTTAGCGGGGTAAGTGATCATCTCATTTTGTAACGCATTTAACTCAGCCATTTTGGATTGATGCGTAATATCAGTTACCTTACCATTTTTAAGTTCTAATACTTGGATCTGACCATTTAAGACATAATGTCCATCGTTGCTGATGTAAACCACACCTTCATTTGAACTTGCCGTTTTAAAATTAGGGATTGCCGAATCACTAATGCGAACATTCGTTGCTCCCATTTTTTCAAGAGTTGCTTTTAAATTCGCATCATCTGCCATTACATTTGCAGAGATTAATCCTGCTGAGAATAGGGTAAAGCCTAATTTTGCCATCTGATTTTTTTTCATAATTTCCTACTTCATATTTTAAAGTTTAAGTTTCGCTTGAACGTTTTTCACACGTTCTAAGAAGTTTTTACGATCTTTACTTGCCATACCTGAGCCAGAGCCTGGTAATTTCACGGTCATTGGATTCACAGGTCTACCATTAATATGAAATTCATAATGCAAATGAGGTCCTGTTGAACCGCCCGAATTGCCCGATAGCGCAATCCGTTCCCCTTTTCGCACTGTTTGCCCTTTTTTCACTAATGGTTTACTCAGATGCATATAGACGGTTGTAATATGCCCGTGACGAATTTTAATATAACGCCCAGCCCCTTTAGCTTGGAATGCAACGTGCTCAACTACGCCATCGCTTGGTGCGATAATGGGTGTGCCCATTGGAATTCCAAAGTCTACCCCATTATGCGGACGAACGCGTTTGGTAATGGGGTGCAAGCGACGAGGATTAAACGGTGAAGAAACCCGAGCGGTAAACAACAACGGCTGACGTGCAAAACCTTTGGTTAGCGTTTCCCCGTGATTGCTATAATAACGTCCATCTGATGCTTGGATGGCATAATAGCGTTTATTGCTACTTTCAATCAAAATTCCTTCTACATTACCAATATCAGTCACTGTATCATTGATATATTCTCGGCGAACTAAAATCGCAAAACTATCGCCATTTTTGAGTTTGCTGGTTGCAATTTGTGATTGTAATCCGACCGCTAGTTGCTTGATTTGGCGATCTGATAACCCGACATTTCGTAAACTAGTGGTAAAACTGCCTTGAATCTCCCCTTTTACCACATCTTGTCGCCAAACGCCTTTTTTCTCAATACGTTGGTAACTGAACTTGCCATGTTCTTGGCGTTCGTAAATACGTTCTTCTTTTTCAGAAACCAACCAATTAAGGTATTCTAATTCACCAAAATTGTCTAACACCCAGTAGAATTGTTGTCCTACTTCAAGCTTGCCTAATTCAGGGTATTGGAAAATTAATGCTCTCGCATCATCATCGCCTAAACCTGACTGCTCAAGCACATCGCTTAATTTATCATCCTTGGTAACTACATAGCTAAATTGATCTTGAATACGTAATGCTTCATCCGCAATATTGACAATATCGCTAATCAATTGCTCTGCTTCTTCTGGCAATTTTTCTTGTAATACTTTGGATTTACCCTCCTCACCTTCTTCCTCATCATCTTCAGAGGCTAATTCATCATCGTAAGAAGTAGCATTAGGATCTTCGGTTAAATCTTGTTTTTTCTCTGCTTGTTCAGTGTCTGAATTCGGATTTTCTACGTCATCGATTATATCGTTATCTAAATTATCTAAAATAATGACATTTTCTTGCGATGATTCATTCCGTGGTGTTTGTTTTTTTAATGAAAGGGCAATGCCAATACCAATAGAAAGTACCGCCATCAAAAACAGAAATATTCTAATTTTCTTTTTTTTCCGTCTTCGATCTCTTGCGAAAATAATACGTGACAAAATCTATCCTGTGCGTTTTTTTATGTAAATTTACTGAGAATCTTCGACAAGATTGTAAAAGAAAAATTCCATCTTGTCATTTAGATAAAAATCCGTTAATTTGAACCACCGAATAAATCCCTAAATTTTTCATGAAAACGTATGAAAATCCATCAAATTACACCATTAACCCGCTCAGAAAAATCACCGAACCAAACCAAAGGTGAAGAGTTAGTTTCTCTTAAACAAATTGAAGTGGAATTTAATGGCAATAAGGCTTTGCAAAATATCAACTTAACCATTTACGCCAATAAAATAATGACCATTGTTGGACCAAACGGTGGGGGAAAATCGACATTATTAAAAGTATTACTCAAGCTACTGACACCAACAAAAGGTAAAGTGGAACATAAAAAAGGCTTAAAAATCGGTTATGTGCCTCAGAAATTGCACCTTGATCACTCTATGCCGATTACCGTGAAAAAATTTCTCTCACTTAAGCCTTATTGCAAGCCATCTGCGATTGATGAAGCGTTAAAGCTCTTTTCGATTGAGCATTTAGCAGAAAATAGTATGCAAAAGTTATCTGGAGGGGAATTACAGCGTGTCCTGATGGCTCGGGCAATTTTAGACAGACCCCAACTTTTAGTGCTTGATGAGCCGATGCAAGGGGTCGATATTTCTGGGCAGACAGAACTTTATCAGCTATTAAATAATACTCGCAGTTGGCTGAACTGTGCGATTTTAATGGTTTCGCATGACTTGAATATTGTAATGGCAAATACAGACGAAGTGATTTGCGTGAACCGTCATATTTGCTGTGCAGGAACGCCTGAAGTGATTACCAACGATCCGCATTTCATTCACTTTTTTGGCGATCAGTTTGCTCAGAATGTGGCATTTTACTCGCACCATCATAACCATCATCATAATTTACACGGTGATGTATGTAGTGGGGTTTGTCAGTGTAATTAAATAAATTTCTTCGTATTTACTTCATTCAGTATGAGTATCTCAAGCGGTCAATTTTCTTCTTCGATTTGCTAAAAGTTTGTTAAAAATATGACATTGCTCACAGTTCTCACTCCAAAATTAGAGTATAATTGGGAAGTCCTATACAACCCATACAGGTTAGACTGCTATGCAATATCAATACAAAAACTTTGATGATTGGCTTGCCTCCAGCCCTTTCGGTGGCTCAAACCAAACTTACGTAGAAGAAATTTACGAACAATATCTAGACGATCCGAACTCCATTGATGTGTCTTGGAAAGCCATTTTTGATTCCTTCCCTTCAACCACAGTAGTTGAGCAACCTCATTCTCAAGTGCGTGATTATTTCCGCAAGCTTGCCCGTGAAAATATCCCAGAAGCAGTAACCGTTGTAGATCCAGAAGCAAGCACAAAACAAGTGCGTCTATTGCAATGGATTAACGCATACCGCTTCCGTGGTTACACACAAGCAAACCTTGACCCGCTCAACTATTACCGCTGGAAAACCTCAAGTGTGCCTGAATTGGATTACCATCACCACGGCTTTAGCGAGGCGGATTTAAACGAAACAATGACGGTCGGTAAATATGTGTTTGGTAAAGATACGATGAAGTTTTCCGATCTCGCGAAAGCATTAAAAGAAACCTACCTTGGCACCATTGGGCTTGAGTTTATGCACGTGCAAGATATGACACAACGCAACTGGCTCCAAGCGAAGATGGAAAGCGTGCTGAATAAACCACTTTTCTCAAAAGAAGAAAAAGTAAATTTACTTTCAGAATTGACTGCCGCTGATGGTTTGGAGCGCTACATCGGGGCGAAATTCCCTGGTGCGAAACGTTTCTCACTTGAAGGTTCTGATGCGTTTATCCCAATGATGAAAGAGATTATCCGCCACGCCAGCCGTCAAGGTGTGAATGATGTGGTAATGGGAATGGCACACCGTGGACGCTTGAATATGTTGGTCAATGTACTCGGTAAAAAACCTGGTGAACTCTTTGATGAATTTGCAGGCAAACACGCAGATGATAACCGTACGGGCGATGTAAAATATCATCAAGGTTTCTCTTCCGATTTTGCTGTGGATGATAAAAATGTTCACTTAACCCTTGCGTTCAACCCCTCTCACTTAGAAATCGTAAACCCTGTCGTTGTAGGTGCTGTACGTGCTCGTCAAGAACGAGCGGGCGATAAAACAGGCGACCACGTGTTAGCAGTTACCGTGCACGGTGACTCTGCGGTAACAGGTCAAGGCGTAATGCAAGAAACCTTAAATATGGCAAACTCTCGTGGTTATACCGTAGGTGGCACAATCCGCATCGTGATCAATAACCAGATTGGCTTTACCACGTCGAACCCAAACGATACTCGCTCAACAGAGTTCTGTACTGATATTGCCAAAATGATCCAAGCACCAATCATCCACGTAAACGGTGATGATCCAGAAGCGGTCGCTTTTGCAGCACGAATGGCGGTGGAATATCGTACCCTCTTCAAACGTGATATTTTCATTGATTTAATCTCTTATCGCCGCCACGGTCATAACGAAGCAGATGAGCCATTAGCAACGCAGCCGATGATGTATAGCATTATCAAAAAACATCCAACACCGCGTAAAGTGTATGAAGATCGCTTAGTAGCTGAAGGTGTGATCAATCAAGATGAAGCTATTGCGATGATGAACAATTACCGTGATGCGTTAGACCAAGGCGAATGCGTTGTGCCAGAATGGCGTGAAATGGATATGGCAGCTGTCGATTGGTTACAATATCTCAACTACGACTGGACAGCCCCTTACGAAAACCAATTCCCGCAAGATCGTTTCTTAACTCTTGCAAAACGTGTGGCGGAATACCCTGAAAATGTCAAAGCCCATTCTCGCGTTGAAAAAATTTACAACGATCGTAAAGAGATGGCTGCTGGTAACAAACCATTCGATTGGGGAATGGCGGAAACCATGGCGTATGCGACTTTATTAGATGAAGGCACGCACGTGCGTATCTCTGGTGAAGATGCAGGTCGAGGCACCTTCTTCCACCGCCACGCAGTTGTTCACAACCAAAACGACGGTACAGGCTTTGTGCCTCTTACACACTTACACGCCAACCAAGGGCGTTTCCAAGTGTGGGACTCAGTACTTTCTGAAGAAGCCGTACTTGCTTTTGAATATGGTTTTGCGACCACAGATCCAAAAACCTTAACCATTTGGGAAGCCCAATTTGGTGACTTCGCCAACGGTGCACAAATTGTAATCGACCAATTCATCAGTTCAGGCGAACAAAAATGGGGCAGAATGTGTGGCTTAGTAATGTTACTTCCACACGGCTATGAAGGACAAGGTCCAGAGCACTCTTCCGCTCGCGTTGAGCGCTACTTACAACTTTGTGCTGAACAGAACATCCAGGTGTGTATCCCAAGTACGCCAGCACAGGTTTATCATATGCTTCGTCGTCAAGCGATCCGCAAAATGCGTCGCCCATTGGTTGCCATTACACCAAAATCATTGCTCCGTCATCCACTTGCGATTTCTTCATTAGAAGAACTTACGGAAGGCACATTCCAAAATGCAATTGGAGAAATTGATGCCATTGAACCAAGCCAAGTAAAACGTGTGGTAATGTGTTCAGGCAAAGTGTTCTACGATTTAATTGAAGAACGTCGCAAAAAAGCACAAACTGATGTAGCAATTGTTCGTATTGAACAGCTTTACCCGTTCCCTTACGAAGAGGTAGCAAAAATTCTTGAACCTTATACTCACGTAACTGATTTCGTATGGTGTCAAGAAGAACCTCAAAACCAAGGTGCTTGGTATTGCAGTAAACATAATTTTGAATATGTCATTCCTGAAGGTGCAAAACTTTCTTATACAGGTAGACCAGCTTCTGCTGCACCAGCGGTGGGCTACGCCTCATTACATAACAAACAACAACGTGAATTGATTGAACAAGCCTTAACGCTTTAATTTAGGCTTGAGATAAAAAAGGAACTAGATATGACAACTGAAATTCTTACTCCCATACTCCCTGAATCGGTTGCTGATGCAACTGTCGCAACTTGGCATAAACAAGCGGGAGACCGAGTAACCCGTGATGACGTCTTAGTCGAAATCGAAACCGACAAAGTCGTTCTTGAAGTGCCTGCACCAGTAGATGGAGTACTTGTTGAAATCACTCAAGCAACAGGTGCAACTGTGGTATCTTCCCAATTGTTAGGAAAAATTGATACCGCACAAGCGGGCGATTTTATCCAAAATGTTGCAAATAATGATGTTGAGCCTACTCCAGCAGATCGCCAAAAATCAGCAATTGAAAACGACCATTCAGATGCGGGCTCTCAAGGTCCTGCTATCCGTCGTTTACTAGCAGAACACGGCATTGAAGCGAACCAAGTGCAAGGCACAGGTGTAGGCGGTCGTTTAACTCGCGAAGATATCAACGCTTACCTTGCCAAACGTGAAGCTCAACAAGCCAAAGCGAATATTGCTACCGAACAAAACACTGTGAGCACAGTGGCTTACTCTGCACGTAGCGAAAAACGTGTGCCAATGACCCGTTTACGCAAACGTATTGCAGAACGCTTACTTGAAGCCAAAAACAGTACAGCAATGCTCACTACTTTCAATGAAGTAGATATGCAACCAATTATTAATTTACGCAAACAATATGGCGACAAATTCGAAAAACAACACGGCGTACGTTTAGGCTTTATGTCGTTCTACATCAAAGCAGTAGTGGAAGCATTAAAACGTTATCCAGAAATTAATGCTTCTATTGATGGTGATGATGTGGTTTATCATAATTACTTCGACATCAGTATTGCAGTTTCCACCCCGCGGGGATTAGTTACCCCAGTGCTCCGCAATTGCGATAAACTCTCAATGGCAGACATTGAAAAAACGATTAAAGAGTTAGCAGTAAAAGGGCGTGATGGAAAATTAACCGTAGAAGACTTAACTGGCGGTAACTTCACGATCACTAACGGTGGAGTGTTTGGCTCATTGATGTCAACTCCAATCATCAACCCACCACAAAGTGCAATTTTGGGTATGCATGCCATTAAAGACCGCCCTGTAGCCGTTGATGGTCAAGTGGTTATCCGCCCAATGATGTATTTGGCTCTCTCTTATGACCACCGTTTAATTGATGGCAAAGAGTCTGTAGGATTCTTAGTTACTGTGAAAGATTTATTAGAAGATCCAACACGTTTGTTGTTAGAAATCTAATAGCTTAATTGAAAGAAAATAGGGCGAATAGGAGTTCGCCCTATTTTATACTATACCTATTTAAACCCAAAAGAAAACCTTTCTAGCTCCATCCATACATCATCACTAAATTCTTGCTTCACTGCTTTTTCAAGCTGGGCTAAGTCTTGAATCAGTCTATATAATTTTGCGTAGGTAAAACGCTGGCAGGCTTGAATATAAAAAGCTCGGCGGTTTTGCCAGATTTTCAAGCGGTCAAATTCGGTGCGTAGATTACCTGTAAATAATGGTTGATTAGGCAGCACAGGCGTGGGCGAACGTGTAATTTCTAACAGGATAAACAGCTCTTTTTGAATAATACGCAACAATACGACAGGCTGTACTTCTTCATTTTGTAGATGTTGTAGAATGTGAACCGCACGGCTTGTTTTACCTTCAAGTAAAGCATCAATCCATTGGAATGGGGTAAATTGAGCAGAAAGTTCTACTACTTCTTTCACTCGGTTTAGCGTAATTTTTCCGTCGGTAAAACGCAGTTGGAGCTGTTGAAGAATCTGTTTAAAGGCAAGCAAATTGCCTTCATAGCTATAGCAAAGAAGTTGTGCTGCTTCAGATTCAATCTGCAAATCCATTATTTTCGCACGGGTGGCTAACCAATTAGGTAGCTTTCCTATTTCTGGCGTTTGGCAATTCACTTGCACTAATTGCGACTCAATTTTGGTAAACCACGCCTGTTTTTCGACTGCTTTACTCAATTTAGGTAAGCTGAAAATCAGCAATAAATCACTATGAGCAAGCTGGCTAAGGGTGTCTAGGTGTTTGGCAATTGCAGCGGTCAGATTTTCAGGTAAGTTGAGGATGATGATTTGACGATTAAAAAACAGCCCCATTGATTGTTCCATTTCAAAAATTTCATCCCATTTGGTGTCATTTCCCACAGTAATATCGGTCTTTTCATCAAAACCTTGTGTGCGAGCGGTGTGAATAATCAGATCTTTACTTTCGTTAAGCAGGAGTAAATCGCTACCTGTAAGCAGATAAAACGGAGAGAGGTTTTTAGAGAGTTGCTGAGAAAGTGCTTCTGGGAAAAGTTTTAGCATAAGCGTTAAATCTAGTCTATCTTTCTGTAGGGTGGGCTTTCAACCCACCAGATAATAAAATGGTGGGCAAAAGCCCACCCTACTTTTATTTTTGTTGATTAAGCTCTTTATGCAGCCCCGCCATTTTGATAATCAATTGGCGAGAAGCTTGTTGATACATATCTCGCATAATCATCTCTTGTTCAGCAGATTTTGCCAATGCCGCACGAGAGTCATCAAAGAAGGTGCGATGCACAGAAACTTCTAAAGGATAAGCACCTTTATTTGGCACTTCAATAATCACTTGAACGGTTAAGCTTAATAATTTTTCAGCTTCACGTGCTTGTTTAAATACTGAAACCACTTTGCTACTACTTGAAGCATTTACTAAACGTAATTTAGCAATATTCTCTTGCCCTTTTACCAAAGTAACATCATTTAATTGAAGCTGTTGGCGAAGTGTGCGTGAAATATCGCTATGCTCATCAGCACTTTCAAAGGCTAATGTACGAAGTTCTTGAGGAAGAACCTCATTGTTTTTGAGATGCCAGCCACAAGCGGAAAGCGTTGCTACTGTTGCCACAAGCAGTAATGTTTTGATTGATTTAATCATATAAAGTTACCTTTTTTGTAGAGTATATGGATTAGTACAATCCACGCACGCAATCAAATCGCTACGTGCGTGAACCTTACGGTTCACACACCCTACAGATTATGGTTTCACCACCACATTCAACAATTTACCTGCCACATAAATCACTTTCACGATGTGTTGGCCGTCGGTAAATTTCTTCACGTTTTCATCAGCAAAAGCGATAGTTTTCACGGTTTCTTCATCCGCATCTGCTGCCACAGTGACTTTACCACGCACTTTACCATTTACTTGCACCACAATAAGTTTTTCATCTTCCACCATTGCAGATTCATCGGCTTTTACCCATTCTGCAGTGTCGATCGCTGTTTCATTACCAAGTGCTTGCCACAATTCAAAACAGATGTGCGGAGTGATTGGGTAAAGCATACGCACTACGGCACTTAATGCTTCAGCCATCACGGCACGATCTTGCTCACTTTCAAGTGGTACTTTGGTGAGTTTGTTCATCAACTCCATAATGGCTGCTATCGCGGTGTTGAAGGTTTGACGGCGACCAATATCATCGCTCACTTTCGCGATGGTTTTGTGTACTTCACGGCGAAGGGCTTTTTGATCTGCAGAAAGTGCGGTCACATCTAAAGCCGTTTTTGCTGGATTTTGTTGGTATTGATACACCAAATTCCACACACGACCTAAGAAGCGTTTTGCCCCTTCCACGCCAGACTCTTGCCATTCAAGGGTCATTTCCGCAGGCGATGCAAACATCATAAACAAGCGAACGGTGTCCGCACCGTATTTTTCCACCATTTCTTGTGGGTCGATACCGTTGTTTTTCGATTTCGACATTTTAGTCATACCTGTGTGAACTAGTTCACGTCCTTCAGGATCGGTCGCTTTAATGATACGACCTTTCTCATCACGCTCAAGGGTTACTTGCGTTGGGCTTACCCAAATACGCTCGTTGGTTGGGCTGGTGTAGTAGAACGCATCCGCAAGCACCATACCTTGGCACAATAATTTGGTGGCTGGCTCATCGCTGGTTACAAAACCTGCATCACGCAAGAGTTTGTGGAAGAAACGGAAGTAGAGCAAGTGCATCGTCGCGTGTTCAATACCACCAATATATTGATCCACCGGTAACCAGTAGTTTGCTTCGTCTTTGTCAAGCATTGCTTCGGCAAATTTTGGTGACGTATAACGAGCGTAGTACCAAGAAGACTCCATAAAGGTGTCGAAAGTATCCGTTTCTTTTAACGCAGGCACACCGTTGAAAGTGGTTTTCGCCCAGTTTGGATCAGCCTTGATTGGGCTTTTCACACCGTCCATCACCACATCTTCAGGCAAAATAATCGGTAAATCTTCTAATGGAGCTGGCACTACATCACCGTTTTCAAGGGTAAGCATTGGAATTGGTGCCCCCCAATAACGTTGGCGAGAAACGCCCCAGTCACGCAGACGGTAATTCACTTGGCGTTTGCCCACACCTAATTGTTCGAGTTTATCCGCAATGCCGTTGAATGCACCGTCAAAATCTAAACCATCAAATTCTGCAGAGTTTACTAATTCACCGTGTTCGGTAAACGCTTCTTTGCTTAAGTCAATTTCTTGTCCTGCAAGCGGTGCAATGACTTGTTTGATTTGTAAACCGTATTTATTGGCAAATTCGTAGTCGCGTTGATCATGTGCAGGCACAGCCATCACCGCACCTGTACCGTAATGCATTAATACAAAGTTCGCCACCCAAATTGGTAATTTTTCACCTGTGAGTGGATGAATAGCGAACAAGCCTGTTGCCATTCCTTTTTTCTCCATGGTCGCGAGATCAGCTTCTGCTACTTTGGCGTTTTTCGCTTCTTGAATGAAAGCCGCGAGTTCAGGATTATTTTGAGCTGCGAGTCCAGCTAATGGGTGCGCTGCGGCAATGCCTAAATAGCTCACACCATAGAAAGTGTCAGGGCGAGTCGTGTAAACCGCCACATTTTCATTGGTATCCGCCACGTCAAAGGTGATTTCGACCCCTTCAGAACGACCGATCCAATTGCGTTGCATGGTTTTCACCATATCCGGCCATTGCGGAAGATTGTCTAAACCGCCTAATAATTGCTCGGCATAATCGGTGATTTTAATGAACCATTGTGGAATCTCTTTTTGTTCCACTGGGGTATCACAACGCCAGCAACAACCGTCGTGCACTTGCTCGTTCGCAAGCACAGTTACATCGTTCGGACACCAGTTTACGGTTGAGTTTTTTTTGTACACCAAACCTTTTTTATAAAGCTCCGTGAAGAACCATTGTTCCCATTTGTAGTAATCGGGTTTGCAAGTCGCAATTTCGCGATCCCAGTCAAAACCAAAGCCTAAAAGTTGAAGTTGTTTCTTCATATAGGCGATGTTTTCGTAAGTCCATTTTGCTGGTGCGGTTTTGTTTTTAATTGCTGCCCCTTCAGCAGGTAAACCAAATGCATCCCAACCAAAGGGTTGCAACACGTTTTTACCCAGCATACGTTGATAGCGTGAAACCACATCGCCGATAGTGTAGTTACGTACGTGTCCCATATGCAGGCGACCTGATGGGTAAGGGAACATAGAAAGACAGTAATATTTCTCTTTTGATTCGTCTTTGATCGCTTTGAAAACTTTATTTTCTGCCCAGTATTGTTGAACCTTCGGTTCAATTTCACTTGGATTATATTGCTGTTGCATAA
The DNA here is from genome assembly GCF_002015035.1 of Haemophilus parahaemolyticus. GTDB lineage: Bacteria > Pseudomonadota > Gammaproteobacteria > Enterobacterales > Pasteurellaceae > Haemophilus_A > Haemophilus_A parahaemolyticus. Next base: position 759,335 of record NZ_MUXY01000001.1, read on the forward strand.
ACTTTAACCTTTACTTTAAATTAGAAAAAATTGCCGTGATTCTACCGTAAAAACGTAGGTTTTTAAATTAGTAATTTTCCGTATAAGATTTGTTTCAAAATAGGATTCACCAATGTGGCAAAACTAAACTACTTAATCAATGCCTTAAGCTGCTTTAACTTCTCTTCTTTACTCATTGCCTGTTCAGCAACTTTATTTAAATCATCCACCAAATGCGGTTGCATGGTTTCTCCCTGTACATAAACAGGTTTCGCTTCTGAAATTTCTTCAGCATATGCCATGAGTTGCTCAAGCCATTGCAGTTTTTCTGGGTCATCGTGATAAGTTTGAGATAACGTTTCGATTGATTGGGCGAACTGCTCTGCTTTGGCATCAATCTGCTGATTGCAATATTTCTGCCATTTGACTTGCTCTGCTCGAGTTAGGGTTTCAGGATAATGGCGAGCACGATAATGGAATAACAATTGTTCCACACGCGGATCGGCAAATTTTAAACCGTGATGTGCTAACTCTTCGGGCTTAAGTGTACGTAAAATTGCCATATTATTTTTATCTGCAGGCGAGAAAAAACCATCATAAAGCGTGGTTTCCACATTCTCACTTGGTGCAAAAGTGCGTTCATCGCTAAAAATTTCGCTCACTTTTTGGCGTAATAAACTTTTATGCTGTTTTAATACTTTTAAATTTTGCAGACAAAGTTCGCGATCGATACCTAAACGAGCTGCGTTTTCGGGTAAAAGTACTTTCGCAGGGGCTAAAATTGGGCATTTATTAATATGCACTAATTTCAACGGTACAGGCAATTCGCCTTCGGCTAAATTTTCACGCTTGGTGTAAAGACGAGTTTTGAGGGCTTCAGCATCATCATTCAGTAAACCTTGAATATCGCCCGATAAATCGCACACAATGACGGCGTTTTTATTGGTTGGATGCCACTCAATCGGCACTACCCACGCAGTATTACCACGATAATTACCAAGCATACCTGATACGTGTACAAGCGGTGTCATTTCGCCCGTATCTATCAAACTTTCTACTTCTTTTTTGCCACGATGTTCAAAGAAATAATTGAACAATTTAGGTTGTTTCTCTTTAAGTAATTTCGTCATTGCGATAGTTGCATACACATCCGCCATCGCATCGTGGGCATTTTCGTGCTCAATCCCATTCGCTTTGGTAAGATTTTCCAATTTAAAATTAGGAATCCCCTCTTCATCAGTAACCCAATTGATGCCATCTGGACGTAACGCATAGCACGCTCGTACCACATCTAACAAATCCCAACGCGAATTGCCGTTTTTATAGCTGTATTCATAAGGATCAAAAAAATTACGAAAGAAGGTATAACGTGTCATTTCATCATCATAACGGATATTGTTATACCCCATCACACAAGTATTAGGCTGGCTAAATTCAGCGTGAATTTTTGCAGAAAATTCGGGCTCTGACAAACCCTCTGCATTGCATTGTTGAGGCAAAATCCCCGTTACCATAACTGCTTCAGGGGCTGGCAGATAATCAGGTGTTTGTTTGCAATAAAACATGACAGGTTCGCCAATGATGTTGAAATCGCTATCGGTGCGAATGCCTGCAAATTGGGCGGGACGATCCGAGGCAGGATTAACGCCAAAACTCTCGTAATCGTAGAAAAAGAAGGTTTGGTTTTTGTTCATAGAATGTCACTTGCTTAAAATAATTGGCATTATTGTAACATATTGAAATCACGATGAAATACGCAAAAAAAAGCCCGTAATCAAAAATCGAAAACGGGCGGAGGTCTTATTAAGAAAATGAAAAAAACTTTGCTGATAATTTCAATCAGTTAGCGATTTATCTGACTAAGTCATTTTTATAAAGTTCACTATTTTTTCAAAAAATGTAAAAAAATTTTTAAACTTGCAATAAGTGATTGTTTTATCAACAATCTTTTTGTTCTTTCGCCTCTTCTTGCACGCGTTGGCGGAAACGTCCTGCGGCGAAGTGATAGAACGGTTTCGGGCAGAAATAACGAGAGACCATTGAAGCGATAAGGCTACCAACCAATACCCAAAACAATACGGGCTGACTTCCTGTCATTTCCATCACAACGACACTGGCGGTAATTGGGGATTGCGTTCCGCCTGCAAGAAAAGCAGCCATACAGAGCAACACCAACAAACGCTGATCGACAATCCCGCCTGTAAGCGTTGCAATTTCCGCCCCAATGCCTGCACCAACAGTTAAAGATGGTGTGAAAATCCCGCCTGCAATGCCCGTCCAGTAAGTGGTTACCGTTGCAAAAAGTTTGGCAATTCCAACCGCTTGTGGTTCGATAGTTTCGCCACTTAATGCTCTGCTCACGACTTCATAGCCTGTGCCATAGGTTTGCCCGTTGGTGTAACTGCCAAGCCCTGCCAATACCAAGCCTAAAATTAATGCCATATAAATAGGATGGCGACGAACCCAACCACGAATTTTAGCAGGCGAAACGCCTGCCACGCCTTTTGCCAACAAGCGGGCAAATAATCCCCCTATAATGCCACAAATCACCCCGCACAATGCAACCCATAAAATCATTTTAGGCACAGTTGTAGCCCCTTGATATTGCGGGAAATAGGGGTTATTTCCTTCAATCGCCACCAAAATAAAACCTGAGGCAAGCACGCCAAGTACAACACGTCTACCCCAACGGAGCACCATTCCTCGACCTAATTCTTCAATCGCAAAAATCACACCTGCAAGCGGTGCATTAAATGCCGCCGCTAAACCACCGCCTGCCCCCGCTGCCATCAGTTCGTTTGCCGTTAAACCTTTAAACGCATAGCCATGCTTATGACAAAAATTTCCCCAAGCTAACATGACAGCAGCACCTACTTGCACTGAAGGACCTTCACGCCCTACCGATGCACCAATTAACATTGCCAAAAAAGTAAGTGGAATTTTCCAAATCGTCTGCCAAAAAATCACCAAACGACTTTTAAGCGAACCGTGCGGCAGGCTCATTGAAGCAATCACTTGCGGAATACCACTGCCCGATACATAAGGTGTATATTTTGCGGTAAACCACGCAAGTAACGCCATTCCAAGCGGTAAAATAAACCAAACCGCTAGCGGATATTTTGCTGCCCAAATGCTATTCCAATGCAAACCAAGTTCGGCTAATTTAGCGAAACCCAATGCCGAAAGCGAAACAAAACTTGCTCCGATAAGCAGACAAGCAAATTCAATGCTTTTACGTGAAATGCGATTCGTTTGGCGAAGTTTTTTGTGTAATCCTCGCCGAAATTTTGTGATAAAGGATTTTAGATACTGGGTCATCATATTCGTGAATACCATAACGAGAAGAATTTAGGCTTTAGCATAAAACGAATAGCAAAATTTTCTAGTTAATTCGATCAAATTTCTAGCATTTTTGTAAGAAAATGTAAAAAATCCCCCATTCATTGCGGAATTTCTTGTAAAATAAGCAACGATTTTTTATTAAAAATTGATCAAAATAATTTTGAGGTATTCAATGTCTAAATTTCCATCAATTTCAGAAATTCTTTCAGGCAACGTTGCCGTAGGAGAAGAAGTTTCTGTGCACGGTTGGGTGCGTACCCGTCGCGATTCAAAAGCAGGTTTATCATTCTTAGCTGTATATGACGGTTCTTGTTTCGATCCAATCCAAGCAATCATCAATAACGATTTACCAAATTATCAAGATGAAGTGTTACGCTTAACAGCAGGTTGTTCTGTGATTGTGACTGGTAAAATCGTAGAATCACCTGCAGAAGGTCAAGCGGTTGAATTACAAGCAACCAATGTTGAAGTGGTTGGTTGGGTTGAAGATCCCGACACTTACCCAATGGCAGCAAAACGCCACTCTATCGAATACTTACGCGAAGTGGCTCACCTTCGCCCACGCACAAACTTAATCGGTGCAGTGGCACGTGTTCGTCACTGCTTGGCACAAGCGATTCACCGCTTCTTCCACGAACAAGGTTTCTACTGGGTGGCAACCCCGTTAATTACGGCATCTGATACAGAAGGTGCGGGCGAAATGTTCCGCGTTTCTACCCTTGATTTAGAAAACTTACCACGCACAGAAGAAGGCAAAGTAGATTTTAGCCAAGATTTCTTCGGTAAAGAGTCTTTCTTGACCGTATCAGGTCAGTTAAATGGTGAAACTTATGCGTGTGCATTGAGCAAAGTTTATACCTTCGGACCTACATTCCGTGCTGAAAATTCAAATACAACCCGCCACTTAGCGGAATTCTGGATGGTTGAACCTGAATTTGCATTCGCTACTTTAGCGGACAACGCAAAATTAGCGGAAGATATGTTGAAATATGTATTCAAAACGGTATTAGCAGAACGCCCTGACGATATGGCATTCTTCGCAAAACATATCGACAAAGAGGTAATTACTCGTCTTGAGAACTTCATCGCTTCGCCATTTGCACAAGTAGATTACACCGATGCAATCGAGATCTTATTAAAATCAGGCAAAGAGTTTGAATTCCCAGTGTCTTGGGGTATCGATCTCTCTTCTGAACACGAACGTTTCTTGGCGGAAGAATACTTTAAATCGCCAGTAGTGGTGAAAAACTATCCGAAAGATATCAAAGCGTTCTATATGCGTTTGAATGACGACGGCAAAACTGTGGCGGCAATGGACGTATTAGCACCAGGAATCGGTGAGATCATCGGTGGTTCACAACGTGAAGAGCGTTTAGATGTGTTAGATAAGCGTATGGTGGAAATGGGCTTAAATCCTGAAGATTACTGGTGGTATCGCGATCTTCGCAAATACGGTACCGTGCCACACGCTGGCTTTGGTTTAGGTTTCGAGCGTTTAATCGTGTATGTAACGGGCTTACAAAACATTCGTGAAGTAATCCCATTCCCACGTGCTCCGCGTAATGCGAACTTCTAATTTTGCTTATTAACAAGCGATAAAGAATCCTATTTAAAAAGGAAACGGCGGAAATTTAATCTACTCCCCAAAAGTTAGACTTATTTAGTTCAAGGACTGAGTTCTGCATTCACAGGGCTCAGTCCTTTTAGTTTTCCCTGAATGCACTTATGGTTGTAATAATGAATATACTCGTGGATTGTTTTTTCCAGTTGTTCTAATGTCTCAAATCATTTACCGTAATAACATTCCGTTAATCGTCCAAAGCAACGTTCCATCGCACTGTTATCTAAACAATTCATACTCTGTTGAATACCATTCTCCATGAGTATATTTTGATAGCCTATCATCTGATACTGCCAACCTTGGTCGGAATGTAAAGGGTTGTCGATTTTTCATTATGGTTGTGTTGCCGTAAAATTGCGTTGTAATAGATTATCCACTTTTAGGATTAGGCGATATTTTAGGGTATTTCGGTTTCATGGTTGGGCGACCTTTAGCTTTGGGCAATAAACCGTTTATACCTTGTTTTTCAAAGACTTGAAACCATCGGTTAATCACACTTGAATTGGTAATGCCAAAGTATAAATAGGCAGTTCTGCAGAAAATTGCCTATTTTTAACCGCTTGTATCACGTTAAGTTTAAATTCAGGTGAGTAATTTTGCTTCTTACCTAGCACCACTAACCCACTGATTCCACTATGATAAAATTAGTTAAAACGTTCTAATGTTGTTTCGGCAAATTGAAAATGCCTGCGGGTAAGTGAACGATTTTTACCATTTCGAAGATAAAATTCGATGACTTGTTGTTTGAAAAGAAAATTGTATTTGGTCATAAAAAATCTGCACCTTAGTGAGTTGGTTGTTTAGTTCTACCTGTTTGCGGTGTGATTGCGGATCAACATTTTGAACAAGTAACGCCAGATCTTCAGCCCGTCTCTCCCTTGCCTGTGCTAAAAATATATCGGGATATTTCCCCACGCCTAATAAAACTCGTTTTTTTGGATTAGTGAAAGGTTGGTAATAGTTGAACCGCCATAATTTCGAACCATTGAATTTAATCAGCAAATAAAGCCCTTGCCCATCTGATAATGTGTAATCTTTATCTCTGGGTTTTGCTTTTTCTATTTCGGTATTTGTAAGCGGTTTAGTTATACGTGCTATTTTTTAGTTATACGACTATTACGACGACCTCATCAGTATAACTAAACGTATAACTAAAAATCTAGGCTTTCATAGGTTTTGTTAGGTATAATTAGGGCAATAAAAAAGCCCTGAACCGTTGTGGTTCAAGGCTTTATAGGTTCTTTTCAAACCGCTTAGGTACAGTGTATGGTGCGACTAGCTGGACTCGAACCAGTGACCCCCACCATGTCAAGGTGGTGCTCTAACCAACTGAGCTATAGTCGCATGGATGCCATATATTCTATTGAAAAAGAGATTTGAATGCAAGCCTTTTCTGTTACAAGCGGTGCTTTTTAGAGCAAATCTTGCATCCTGTTAGTTCTTAAATAGATCGCTTTATAGATCGTCAATTACCACATAGATTTTTGACACTGGGCCATGTACGCCAACAACTTTGATCAACTCAATATCTGCGGTCGCACTTGGACCAGAGATGATATTGATACAAGACGGCATACGTTCGCCTGCTTGTGCTTTTTCGTGCAGAATTTGGGCTAATTGTGCCACACGCGGTAATACTTTGCTTTTACGCACAACTACTATAGAAGTGGTTGGGAGCAAGCTAGTTGAACGTCCGTTATCTTTGGTGGCAAATAACACTATACCGCCCGATTCCGCTAAACCATATTCGCCGTGGACAATACCGATGTTGGCTGCAGCGGATTTTTCGATATTCTCTTCATCTTTGCTAAAATTCCATACATAGCTGTCGAAGTTTGCTTTTACAGCATCAGTAATGCCAAGCTCTGTCAAGCGTACATCGTTATTTAACACTACGCTACCGCCGCCATATTTTTGGCAGACATCTAGCACTGCTTGTGCTACATCAGCTTCTTTGGTTTCCACTACATCAACCAACAATACTTTAGCAAAACTTATAAATTCGTTACACAACTCTTGTTGTGAAAGGTGCGTTAAGCGGGTTGTTGGGTGATCGTTTACTGGAGCTTCCATTTGATCTGGTACGAGTTTGCGTTCACGCCCCATTTTCGCCGCTAATTTATTTAAGAAATTCTCTCTGTTTTCTAGGTTCATTTTTATGTCCTTAGTTATGATGAAAATAGATGCAAAGTTTCTCTCTCCCATAAGGGGAGAGAGCTTGAGCATCTAATTACTTACGTTTCGCAAACCACTCGCGGAAGCTTTCGCCTTCAGGGGTTGGTAAATCACGTGCTTTTGTCCATTCACCTAATGCACCTGCTTGAATTGGCGCTTTACCATTGCGGATCAGTTTACCCATCAATTTGGCACCCACTTTCACACTGGCATTCCACACGGCTGGGTGTGAGTTAGCAAAGGTGAAGCCTTTAATTTCAATTTGTTCAAGTTTCGGTGTGCGACCTTCTTCCACTAATTTCTCACGGTGTTTTAAGATAAGTTGTGCCAGTGGAATTTTTACAGGACAAACGCTATTACACGCATTACAAAGCGAACAAGCATAAGGTAACTCTTTAAATTCATCATAACCACCAAGTAACGGAGATATTACCGCTCCGATTGGTCCTGGATAGATTGAACCATAGCCGTGACCGCCGATTTGGCGATACGCAGGGCATGTATTCAAGCACGCTCCACAACGGATACAACGTAAAACTTCTTCAAATTCGCTTTCTAAAATTTTTGAACGACCGTTATCAACAATCACTAAGTGAAAATCTTCAGGGCCATCAACTTCACCTTCTAAGCGAGGGCCAGTTAACCAAGTGTTATATGCTGTTAATTTTGCACCTACCGCACTACGGCAAAGCATGGTGATTAACACGTCCACTTCTTTGAACGTTGGGGCAATACGCTCCATCCCCATTACTGCGATATGTGTTTTTGGCACTGTGGTGGCTAAACGTAAGTTACCTTCATTCGTTACCAAGCAGACAGAACCTGTTTCTGGCACAGCAAAGTTACAACCTGAAATCCCAATATCGGCTTCTAAAAAATCTTTGCGTAAAGTTTTACGCACAAAAGCGTTCATCTCTTCTGGTTGTTCACTGCCTTCATAGCCTAAAACTTCATGCAATTCTTTGCGAATACGGTGACGATCTTTGTGGATTGCAGGTACAACGATATGCGATGGTTTATCACCCACGATTTGTAGTAAGTATTCGCCCAAGTCGGTTTCCACCACTTTGATGCCTTCTGCTTCTAAAACGTGGTTCATCCCGATTTCTTCAGTCACCATTGATTTTGATTTCACAATGGTTTTCGCCTTTTTTTCTAATGCAACTTGGCGAATATAAGCGGTCGCTTCTTCTGCGGTTTCTGCAAAAAAAACTTTCCCACCATTTTGAGTCACTTTTTCGCTTAATTGGTAAAGGTATGCGTCTAAGTTCGCTAAAACATGGTTACGGAATTGTTTAGAAAGCTCTCGCCACTCTTCCCAGTTGCCTAATTCGTCCACCATTTTTTGGCGGTTTGCACCGATAGTTTCTTGTGCTTTTACTACCGCTTTACGCATAATTTCGTTATTAACTTGTTGTTCCACACGTTGTTTAAACGGCAAGTGACTGGTTTGTAAATGTGACATCTTACGCTTCTCCCTCTTCTTGCATTAGCACTTCTGCGATATGCATTACTTTTACGTTTTTACCTTCACGACTTAAACGACCTGCAATGTTCATTAAGCAGCTGACATCTGCACCGACTAAATAGTCTGGCGCTACTTCTGAGATATTCACGACTTTTTCTGTTACCATTTCACCTGAAATCTCTGCCATTTTTACCGAGAATGTGCCGCCGAAACCGCAGCAAGTTTGTTGGTTGTGAATTGGCATTAACTCTAACCCTTTTACATTTTGAAGCAGGGTTAATGGCTCATTCACCACGCCTAATTTACGCGTTAAGCTGCAAGATGGGTGATAAACGGCTTTGCCTGTTAAGCGTGCCCCCACGTTGGTTTTGCCTAAAACATTCACAATAAAAGCGGTTAAATCGTGGAAACGATTTGCAACTTTTTCTGCACGTTTTGCCCATTCAGGTTCACCAAAACGAGTGAAATATTCTGAGTAGTTTTTGATTGCATATACGCAAGAACCCGCAGGGGCTACAATTGGATAATCATTCACTTCAAAAGTTTCAACTAATTTTTTCATTCCTGCTACGGCATCCTTTGCATATCCGCTGTTAATTGCAGGTTGTCCACAACATCCTTGTTTTTCAAGGAAAATAACATTACATCCAAGTTTTTCGAGTAATAACACGCTGTTTTTCGCCACATTACTTTTCACAATGTCGGCGATACAGGTTACATAAAAATTCACGTTCATTTGAATTCCCACCTAATAAATAAAAATAAGAAATAATCGTATTTAGAAAGCCATAAATGACAAAAGGAAGCAAATGCTTCCTTTTGATTTCTGGGGTAGGTGTGTGAATTGAAAATCCACGCATAAATTTTACTTCTGCGTGCGTGAATCAAAGGTTCACACACCTTACAAGCGGTTATATTTTACAAAACGTTTGCAGATTTCGACCGCTTGTTTTCGTTATATATTAAAGAATAACGGGATAATTGTTAATGCTACCACTGCAGCAATGACACCATAGATAAACATTGGTACGACGGTTTTCTTAATGATTGCACCTTCTTGGTTTTCGATGCCTAATACAGAGTTTACCGCTACAATGTTATTGATACATACCATATTACCCATCGCACCACCAACAGATTGTAATGCAAGAACCAATGTTGCTGAAATACCGGTTATTTCTGCTGTCGATAATTGTACACTACCGAATGTTAAGTTCGAAACGGTATTTGAACCTGAGAAGAATGCACCCACTGCACCTAAATATGATGCGAAGATTGTCCAATATTCCCCTGTTGCGTGAGCAAAGCTACGACCGATGATTTTCACCATTGACTCATCGCCACCCACTAACATTAAGTTCACCATAATTAACGCACCGATTAGAGCGATGAATGGGTTACGAACTTGTTTTAAGCTGCTTGAGAAAATACCTTTCACATTGCTTGCAGACATTGAGAACACAGGAATTGCAATTAATACTGTGATTACAAATGGAATCAACGCTGGTACATAAAGCAATTTATAGCTTGCATTCATACCTGTGCCGAAGATATTTTTCAGGCTGAAAATTAAACCTTCACTGATCTCAAAGTGACCTAATGAACCTAATTGCATACCGACCCATTCAGTTGCATTGTTCATCATTGCTTTGAGTGGTAATTGTTTAACACGAGTTAAGATTAAGAAAACAATTAATAAACCTGTTGGTAACAATGCTTTTGCAACTTCCTTACCTGTTACGGCGGTATTATCTAAAGTATTTTCTACTTTCGCTAAACCAACGCCTTTATTTGCTAAGAAGATTGATAAGAACATACCGATTGCACCACCTACTAATGATGGGAATTCGTAGTTTACTTGAGCAAGTAAGAAATAAGGTACTACACAAGCTAATACGCTTAAGTAGATGAAAATGATATTTTGACGAATTTCTTTCCAAGTTACGATAAAACTTAACGCAATCACAGGAATGACAAATGCCGCAATCGAGTGAATAGTTGCTGTCATAGAACCAATCTCTAAGATTTTATCTTCTGGAAGGTTCAATGGACCGAAACCGAACCATGTTGGTGTACCTACTGCACCAAATGAAACTGGCACTGAGTTCATAATTAACGCAAGAATCGCCACACGAATTGGGTTAAACCCTAAACCAACTAAGATTGGTGCTGCGATGGCTGCTGGGGTACCGAAGCCACTTGCCCCCTCAATCATAAAAGCAAACGCCCAACCGATAATCATCAACTGTGCTACAGGGTTTGGGTTAATGTTACCTAACCATTTACGCAGTGTGTTTGTTACGCCAGACACTTCCGAGAAGCGGTTAAAGAGAATCGCACCGAAAATAACCGTTACAGGCGTTAATACATCAACCACCGCTGATGCAATTTTTGCACTAATAATGGAAACATCAGTTGCAAAGAAGACCAAATGAATAATTAATACTACTGCTGCAATCCAAGGTAGAGCAACATAAGATGGAAGAGCATTACGTTTTACCATTAGGTAAATCAATAATACTATTGGGAAAATACTAAGAAATAGAGCCATAAGGTTCACCTACAAAAAAGAAATATTTTTTTCTGATAGCAATTGCTAGTCGGGCTTGATTGTAAACAACTTATTAAATAAAGATAGGATAATGTTACAGTTTTGTGAATTAGATCACGCTTTTTAAGTTTAATTGATTAAAAAATAGATGAACTATTTTCGAGATAATCCAAAAGAGGTAGCGGTTTTTAGCCCAACTACCCAACTAAAGGCGTTTAGCGTGCTTTTTAGTATAGATTTAAAATGAAAGTTATTTATAATAAAGAAAAGAAATTTTCAACTTGAATAAAGTGAAAGTTTGTTACAATTCTTATAACAGATTTAAATAATAACAAAGGATTTTTTATGTCTCACCTTTTTCCCAATGCACAACCTCGCACTTCTGCACCATTTCGTTTTGATATTGTTGGCAGTTTCTTACGCCCTGAAGCATTAAAACATGCTCGTCATCAATGCAGTTGTGGCGATATTTCTTGTGCAGATTTAACTCAGGTAGAAGATCATGAGATTGCAAAATTAGTTGAACAGCAAAAAGCGGTAGGTTTACACGCAATAAGCGACGGCGAATTTCGCCGTACATTCTGGCACTTAGATTTCTTGAGTGCCCTTGATGGTGTAGAAGAAGTGGATGCTGAAAAATTCTCGGTACAATTCAAACACCACAATGTTCGCCCAAAAACGTTAAAAATTGTGGATAAAATCGACTTCTCTGAATCGCATCCATTTGTAGAGCACTTCCGTTCATTACAAAAATTAGCGGGCGAAACAGAAGTGAAATTAACTATTCCTTCGCCATCAATGTTGCATTTAATCACCAACGTGCGAGCAACTGACTACGTGGCAATCCCTCGTTATGAAAATAACAACCAACAATTATTAGACGATATTGCGGATGCGTATATCAAAGCGATGCACATTTTCTACGATCTTGGCTGTCGCAATCTTCAATTAGATGACACAAGCTGGGGCGAATTCTGTGCCGAAGATAAACGCGAAGCCTACCAAGCTCGCGGTTTTGATCTTGACCAAATCGCCAAAGATTACGTTTATATGGTCAATAAAATCATTGACGCAAAACCTGCTGATTTAGCCATTACAATGCACATTTGTCGTGGTAACTTCCGTTCAACGTGGTTCTCATCAGGTGGTTACGAACCTGTTGCAGAAACGCTATTCGGCACTTGCCGTGTAGATGGTTTCTTCTTGGAATATGACAGCGATCGTTCAGGCGATTTCAAACCACTACGTTTTATTAAAGATCAGCAAGTGGTGCTTGGCTTAGTGACTTCCAAAAGCGGCGAATTAGAAAATCGCGATGAAATCATTGCCCGCATTAAAGAAGCAACGCAATATGTGGATATCAACCAACTTTGCTTAAGCCCGCAATGTGGCTTTGCTTCCACCGAAGAAGGAAATATCTTGACCGAAGAACAACAATGGGCGAAACTTGCGTTTATTCGAGAGATTGCCCGCGACGTTTGGGGCGAATAATTTGTTCAATGAAAACGCACTTCGGTGCGTTTTCTTTTTAAGGTCAATTATGCAATTAACCCTCCCACCGCTTAGCTTATACATTCACATTCCTTGGTGCGTGCAAAAATGCCCTTATTGCGATTTCAACTCGCACGCACAAAAAGGCATCATTCCTGAAGCTGAATATATCGAACACCTACTTGCAGATTTATCGCAAGATTTAACCGCTTACCGTGAAGCAATCGGCAACCGCAAAATCCATTCCATCTTTATCGGAGGCGGCACGCCAAGCCTTTTTTCTGCAGAAGGAATTGGGCATCTATTGTATAAAATTCAACAACAAATCCCGTTTGAAGAGGGCTTAGAAATTACACTTGAAGCCAATCCAGGCACAGCCGAAGCTGAGCGTTTTATTGGCTATGCCAAAGCAGGCGTAACGCGTATTTCAATGGGAGTTCAGAGCTTTGAGCCAGAAAAACTGCTCAAACTTGGTCGAATTCACGATAGCCAAGAGGCAAAACAAGCGGTCAAATTTGCACAAAACGCTGCAAATGCAGGGTTAAAAAGTTTTAACATCGACTTAATGCACGGTTTACCTAACCAATCGGTTCAACAAGCGTTGGAAGATTTGAAGCAAGGAATTGCGTTAAACCCACCGCATCTTTCTTGGTATCAGCTGACCATCGAGCCTAATACGATGTTCTATTACCGCCAACCAACTTTGCCCGACGATGATGAATTGTGGGATATTTTTGAGCAAGGACATCAACTTTTAACTGAAGCAGGCTACGAGCAGTATGAAACCTCCGCTTATGCGAAAAAAGGCTTTCAATGCCAACATAATTTAAACTATTGGCGTTTTGGCGATTACCTAGCGATTGGCTGCGGTGCTCATGGTAAAATTAGTTACCCAACGGGCGAAATTTACCGCTTCAGCAAAACCAAACACCCGAAAGGCTATATGCGAGGCGAATACCGTTATTCGCAAGAGCAGATTGCTCCAGAAGATCGCCCATTCGAGTTCTTTATGAACCGATTCCGTTTGCTTGAGGCTGTACCTAAAGCGGAATTTGAGCAATACACGGGGTTGTCTGCTGAGCTGGTTAAACCTAAAATGGATTGGGCATTAAGTCAAAATTACATTACCGAAACAGCAACTCACTGGCAAATTACTCAGCACGGTAAGTTATTCTTAAATGAACTGCTGGAGAAGTTTTTGGATTAATTGACAAAAAATTTAAGAAAATAACCGCTTGTGATAAGATACAAGCGGTTTATTTATGGCTGGAATTTACAAATATCTACTTAGCTTCCTTCTTTGCCTAAAGCGTTTTTTACAGAAGGGAGTGATACGGAACTCAAAAAAATGAACACACTACAAGCAGGCGATTTAGCGCCACAATTTACTCTTCTTAATCAAAACGAACAGTCTGTTTCTCTTGCTCAGTTTGCGGGCAAAAAAGTCCTTGTTTATTTTTATCCTAAAGCCCTTACTCCAGGTTGTACTACTCAGGCTTGCGGATTGCGTGATAGTCATACGGAACTTTCTAAATTGAATGTAGAAGTGCTCGGCATTAGCCCCGATCTTCCCAAAAAATTGACTCAATTTATCGAGAAAAAAGAGCTGAATTTTACTTTACTTTCCGATCCTGATCACCAAGTTGCTGAGGCTTTTGGCGTATGGGGTGAGAAAAAATTTATGGGCAAAATCTATGATGGTATCCACCGCATTAGCTTTTTAGTAAACGAACAAGGCGTAATTGAAAAAGTGTTCGATAAATTCAAAACCAGCGAACACCACCAAATTGTGGTCGATTACCTAAAAGGAGCAAAATAATGGCACATAAAGCGATTTTTCTCGACCGCGACGGCACAATCAATATCGACCACGGTTATGTACATAAAATCGATGATTTTCAATTTATTGAAGGTGTGGGCAAAGCGTTAAAACAATTGCAAGATAAAGGTTATTTACTCGTGTTAGTGACTAACCAATCGGGCATTGCCCGCGGTTATTTCACTGAAGAACAATTTACCCAATTGACAGAATGGATGGATTGGTCATTAGACGAAGATTATGGCGTGGTACTAGATGGCATTTATTACTGCCCACATCACCCAGAGGGTAAAGGCGAATATCGTGAAGATTGCAATTGCCGTAAACCGAAAGCGGGAATGTTCTTACAGGCGATTAAAGATTTAAATATTGATCCTGAAAAATCTTATATGGTGGGCGATAAATTAGAAGATCTGCTCGCTGCTGAAAATGCGGGCGTAAAAACAAAAGTACTGGTAAAAACAGGCAAAGAGATCACCGAAGCCGGGTACGAAAAAGCCGATTTAGTGCTTGATAGTTTGGTGGATTTAGTCAGGTTTGTGAAATAACCACAAGCGGTAAGATTTACAAAATAATTTGCAGATCTTGCCGCTTGTGTTTTGTTGCTTATTTATCTGCTATGTTATTTAACTTCAAGTAGTGATGTTTTATATAATGTTCTCAAAACTAGCAACAAAATAAATGACGGCATTCATCCAACTGTGCTTTAGTTAAACTAAACACGCCCAAACCGCCTTGTTTAAATTCAATCCAATTAAATGGTACGGTGGAATATTGTGCGATTAAGTGAATCATACTATTGCCAACTTCACAAATTAACGTGCCATCTTCCGATAAATAATCAGAAGCCTCGGCTAAAATACGTTTAGTAATATCCAACCCATCTTCGCCTGAACCAAGTGCTAATTCTGGCTCAAAATGGAACTCTTCTGGCATATCATCTAAATCTTCCTGATCCACATAAGGGGGGTTGGTCACAATTAGATCGTATTTGTCTTTCGGAATATCATTAAAAAGGTCCGAACTAATTGGGAACACACGATCTGATAATTGATAACGATCAATATTAAGCTGAGCCACATCTAACGCATCAAGCGATAAATCTACCGCATCAACCTCCGCTTCTGGGAACGTTTCTGCACAAGCGATTGCTATACAACCGCTACCAGTACAAAGATCTAGAATACGTTTGGGGTTATGGTTAATAAAGCCTGCAAATTGGTCACGAATAAGTTCACCAATTGGTGAGCGAGGTACAATCACGCGTTCATCGACATAAAATTCTAAGCCACAGAACCACGCGGAGTTGGTTAAATAAGCGACAGGCTTACGCGTACCTAAACGAGCTTGAATAAGCTCAACTACACGCATTTTTTCTACATCGGTTAAGCGTGACGCGTACATTGCTTCGGGCACATCTGCGGGCAAGTATAGTGCACTCAAAACAAGCTGCTGTGCTTCTTGCCAACCGTTCTCATAGCCGTGTCCGTAATAAAGATCAGAAGCATTAAAATAGCTATACGCCCAACGCATCATATCTTGAATGGTTTTTAAATCTTGCAATGCACTTGAAGCAGAAATCTCTTCAAGCAACTCTAAATTGTGTTGATACATACTATCCCCTTAAAAATAACGGGCATTATCCCTTTTTAGCTTGGATGTATCAACTTTTTTATTGTGCTAAAATAGCCCCAAACAAGGAGAAAATAATGACAGAGACAGATGATTTCGCACTATTCCGTGAAGCGATTAAAGGCACAAAAAAAATCAAGCAAGATACTTTTATCCCAAGCCAACCACCACGTAAAAAAATCAACGAACTGCGTGAAGTGCAAGAACAAAAAGATACCGAATTTTTCTTTTCAGATGAATATGAACCACTTTTGAAAGAAGAAAATGAAAAAGTTCGCTATTTACGTGAAGATGTTGATCCTTATATTTTAAAACAGCTTCGCCGAGGCGATTTCCAACCAGAACTGTTCTTAGATCTGCACGGTCTAACCAAAGAAAAAGCGAAAAAAGAGTTAGCCGCTTTAATTTTAGCTTGCGAACGTGAACACGTTTATTGTGCGAGCATTATGACAGGGTTTGGTACTCGAACGCTTAAAGATCAAATCCCTCGCTGGTTAGTCCAACATCCGAAAGTATTAGCTTTGCATCAAGCACCAAAAGAGTGGGGTGGAGATGCGGCTATTCTGATTTTAGTGGAACAACAAGAGAGTTTGGAACGTCGATTGTTTGAGCGTTAAGAGTTATTGTTCCTACTTCGCATACCGCTTTTGTCTTTCTGCTAACCACTCTGATGCGGAAAGGGCGATTAAAGAAATTACAATCGCAATCGCACAAAGGCGGGCTGCGGCGAGTTCTCCATCAGGCGTTTCGATAAAGGTGAAAAGAGCTGCTGGAATCGTTTGAGTTTGATTTGGAATATTAGATACGAAAGTAATAGTTGCCCCAAATTCTCCAAGCGAACGGGCAAAACCTAATACTGCTCCTGCAATGACGCCTGAAAATGAGAGTGGAAGATTAAGCGTAAAAAAGACTTTAAGTGGGCTTGCACCTAATGTTCTAGCTGCTTGTTCAAGTTTAGGATCAATTGCATCAAAGGCTTGTTTGATAGAACGCACCATCAGCGGAAAAGCCATTACCGCAGAGGATAATACCGCACCTCGCCAAGAAAAACTGAAAGAAAAGCCGAACCACTCCCACAAATATTGCCCAATCGCCCCACGTTTTGCCATCACAATAAGCAAGAGATAGCCAATCACTACAGGGGGTAAAACAAGCGGTAGATGCACAATACCATTTAGCAATTGCTTGCCCCAGAATTGTTTGCGTGAAAGTATCCAAGCAATAAAAATGGCAACAGGTAGAGCAAAAAGAATCGCAATCGTGGCGACTTTAAGGCTCAAATAAATAGCATTGAGTTCGGGTTGAGAAAAGAAAAACATAGACAGTTTCAGTTGTTGCCGAGGGTATAAATACCCTCGGTTAGGCATAATTCAACCTTATTGGGGTTGAAAGTTACAAATTATTGTACTGGATAAAAGCCAGCTTCTTTAAATTTCGCTTGAGCTGCAGGTGTTTTTAAGAAATCGAGGAATTTTTTCGCTTCCGCTTTATCACTTACTGTTGCAGCAGGATAAACCACTTCGCCATAACTTTCATTTGGGAACGTTGCCACGATTTTCACTTTAGTTGCAGAAACTTTCGCATCAGTTGCATAAACAATCCCTAATGGGGCCTCGTTGCGTTCTACATAAGATAACGCATCACGCACATTTTTTGCTCGAACTAACTTGCTTTCTAAGACATCCCAGAGTTTATAATACTCAAGTGCTTTTTTTGCATATTTGCCCGCAGGCACGTGTGATGGATCGCCTACCGATAAATACCCCCCTGCTAATTCCTTGTTAAAATCGACCGCTTGAATGCTTTTTGCTTCGATTTTACTTTCAATCGGTGCAATCAACACAAGGTCGTTTTTCACTAAATTATGCACATTTTGGGTTTTTGCAGGTTGTTTTTCTTTAACGTAATCCATCCATTTTGTATCAGCTGAAATAAATACATCCGCTGGGGCGTCTTGTTCAATTTGTTTCGCAAGCACAGAAGAAGAGGCAAACGAGAATGTAACTTTATCTTGCGGGTTGGCTTTTTCAAAATCTTTGTTGATTTCTTGAAGCACGTTGGTCATTGAGGCAGCAGCAAAAACGGTAATATCTTGTGCGAAGCTAGAGGCTGAGAAAAGAGAGAGTGCACTTACAAAGCAGAGTTTTTTGAATTTCATTTTGGGTTCCTTTTGAGATGAGCACGAGAGCAACAAGCGGTAGAATTTTTCCTAATTTTAGCAAAACTCTCGTGCAATCCGTGGCAAAGAAAATTAGGAACGTAATCCTACACCTTTCTCAATCAGTGAAAAGGCAAACCAGTATAACATAATACATAACGATCCCAATACCAAAAATGTGTAAAAAATGGGCATATCACTGATACCTAAAAATCCATAACGGAAACCATTGATCATATATACAATGGGGTTGAACTTGGACACTGCTTGCCAGAAATCAGGCAGTAATGAGATCGAATAAAACACACCACCCAAGTATGTAAGTGGTGTTAAAACGAAAGTGGGGATTAAACCTACATCGTCAAATGTTTTCGCATACACCGCATTGATTAGCCCACCTAGTGCGAAACTAATCGTTGTCAGTAAAAGCGTTGAAAAAATCATCAACCAAGAGTGGATATCAAAGGTGATAAACAACAAAGCAACCAGCATTACTAAAATACCAGCCAGCCCACCGCGAACAACACTGCCTACGACATAACCCCAAATAATGTTATGCGTTGAAAGAGGGGAAATGAGCATCTCTTCATAAGTTTTGGTAAATTTGCTCAAGAAAAATGATGAGGCGGAATTGACATAAGAGGCTGTGATTGCGCTCATCATCACAAGTCCAGGAGCAATAAACTGCATATAGCTTACCCCGTGCATATCACCAATACGTCCACCAATTAATTGCCCGAAAATCAAGAAATAGAGCGTGGTAGTAATAACCGGTGGCACGAGTGTCTGTCTCCAAATGCGAATAACGCGTTTGCTCTCTTTAGTTGCGAGCGTAAAAAATCCAGTTAAATTCATATTAATTAGCCATTTTGAGGAAAAGTTCTTCCAAGCGGTTCGATTTATTTCGCATACTTAACACTTCCACATTTTGTGCAGTCAATTGCGTAAATAAGTTAGTTAAGCCTTGAGCACGCTGTACTTCCACTTCTAGCGTGTTTTCATCCAATAATTTATGCGGATAATGCTCAATCACAAGCGGCCTATTTTGAGGCATATTTTGCAAATCCAGCACGAAAATTTCGGTCTCCAATTTTGCCAGCAAAGACTTCATTGATGTATTTTCAATCAATTTTCCGTGCTGAATAATGCCTATATTTCGGCAGAGGTTTTCCGCTTCTTCAAGATAGTGCGTGGTAAGAATAATAGTGGTGCCTTGTTGATTGAGTTCCCGTAAAAAATCCCACAGCGAACGGCGAAGTTCAATATCTACGCCCGCAGTAGGTTCATCTAAAATCAGCAATTTTGGGTTATGCATTAAAGCCCGAGCAATCATTACCCGACGTTTCATCCCACCCGACAATTCGCGAGTTAAATGCGTACGTTTTTCCCATAAATCCAATTTTTTCAGCCATATTTCTGCACGTGCTTTGGCTTCTTTTAATGGAATGCCATAAAATCCCGCTTGCTGCGTGAGCACATCCACCACTTTCTCAAATTGATTGAAGTTGAACTCTTGCGGCACTAAGCCGATTTGCTGTTTGAGCTGTGTTTTTTGGGTATCTAAATCATAGCCGAAGACTTTTACCGAACCACTGGTTTTATTCACGAGTGAACTAATAATGCCAATGGTCGTTGATTTACCCGCCCCGTTATGCCCAAGCAAGGCATAAAAATCGCCCTGCTCGACGGTAAGATCAATGCCCTTTACCGCTTGAACGCCCGTAGCATAGGTTTTGATAAGATTTTTGATTTCTAATGCATGCATAGTTTTTTATATGTATATATCTAGGGCTACACACCCTAGGTTAATGATAAAAATGTACCTTATAGGACACAAATCCCTCAATAGCACAAACGTACTTTATGCGTAGAACGGAAGCCCTAGGCTTTCGCTACCGCCCTAATCGTTGATTCATCCAGCTCGGCATCAAACGCTTCACGTAATAATTTCAACTTAGCATCATTCAGCAAGGCATTTCTTGCTTCTTGGGTTAATCCCTCAAAAATAGCACGGCGAATTTCAAGCGGAGTTTTGCGTTCGGGATTATCGGCAATAGTGAGTTGATAAGTAAGCTCTTTTCCCGATAACGCATCAGCTAAACTTTGGCGTGCTTCTGGACTATCTAAATGTGCCATATTCGGTTTTAGCACTAAATGAAGCTCATGATCTTGCTTTTCTGCCAAGTAGCTATTTAATGCAATCTGGCGAGTCAATCCGCCTAATTTAAGCTCATTAACCAATGCTGCCCATTCATCTTGTTGGCAAGCTAACTCAATGGTTTTCGCTACTAATTCGGGGGTGCGTTCTTGTAAAATAGCTTGCTTAATATCGGAGGGTTTTGCTGTTTCTTCTTGATTTTCTAATTCGGGGTTGAGCCAAGTCCAGCGATACTCTTCGTCATTGGTAACGACCGTTTGCTTCGATTGTTTTTCGTGCTCAAGTTCGGCTTTTTCGGTTTCCGCCAAATACATAAACCGCTCTTGCAAATTCATTTTTTTGGCAGGAGCATGGTTTGGCATTGAAGGCATTACGGCATTATTCGGCTTTTTTTTTTCGGTTTGTGCTAGCTGATCTTGTGTCTGTTGTAGCTGTTTTCTCGCTTGCATTGCCGCTAATGCAGGTGACATCGTAGGCACAGAGACAGGAGGCGTTTGAACTTGAGGAGCTACAGCTGGAGTGTAAACGGTTGGGTTTTCTTGCGGTTTTGCAAATTGTGGTGAATTTTCTACCGCCTGTGCTGTTGACTGAGCCACTTTTTCACTTGGTACTAAGCGTGCTTTAAGCTGAGCGATATTTTGCTCAGACGATGTCGAAGGTCGGCTTGCAGGGGGTATGTTAACTGTTTGGGTTTGCACCTGCACACAGTTAATCTCTTCCACTCGTTTTGGGTGGAAGGCTAATGCACGCAAGAAAGTCATTTCCACGCCTGCACGAGGTTCTGGTGAGAATGGTAACTCTTTTTTGCCCATCAACATCATTTGATAGAAAAACTGCACATCTTCAGGTGCAATCTGTTTTGCTAACAAGTGCAATGGTGTTTCGTCAGTTTCAGGCGATTTAACCAATTGCAATAGAGCGATTTTATGCAAGGTCTCTGCTACATCACTTAATAATTGCGACCAATCGACGCCTTTTTCCGCTACTTGTTGAATGATAGAAAGTATTTTTTCACCGTTGGCTTGTGAAAGTGCCATCACCAATTCAAGCGGTTGATGATCGTCAATCAAACCAAGCATTTGGCTGACTGCTTCAAGCGTAATATTGGCATTGCTGACTGCAATCGCTTGGTCTGTCAAACTTAAAGAATCACGAATACTGCCTTGAGCAGCTTTGGCTAATTTCTCAACGGCAGGCAGTTCGTAAGGGATGTTTTCTTGTTTTAAAATAAACTCAAGATGATCAGCGATTTGATGCTGATCTAATGCACGCAAATGGAATTGCATACAACGTGATAAGATCGTAATCGGCAATTTTTGCGGATCTGTCGTCGCTAACAAGAATTTGACATATTCAGGCGGTTCTTCCAACGTTTTCAATAATGCGTTGAAACTATGACGAGAAAGCATATGCACTTCGTCAATCAAATAAACTTTAAACCGCCCAACGGTTGGCTTATATTGCACGTTATCAAGTAGTTCGCGGGTGTCTTCCACTTTGGTGCGAGAGGCTGCATCGATCTCAATTAAGTCAATAAAACGCCCTTCTTCAATCGCTTTACAGTTCGCACACTCGCCACAAGGTGTTGCACTAATGCCCGTTTCACAGTTTAATCCTTTCGCAAAAAGACGCGCAATTGAGGTTTTACCCACCCCGCGCGTGCCAGAGAAAAGATAAGCGTGGTGCAGGCGATTTTCACGTAATCCATTTTCTAATGCGGATAAAACGTGTTGTTGCCCCACCACTTCGGAAAAACGTTGCGGACGCCATTTACGTGCTAAAACTTGATAACTCATTGATAATAATGACTCGATTAGTGCCCTTCGAAATTCACTAAAGTGAATGATTTAATGCCTTCTTGCTCAAGTCGTTCACGACCGCCCAATTCTGGTAAGCAGATCACAAAAGCGGCGTGTTCG
This sequence comes from Haemophilus parahaemolyticus, assembly GCF_002015035.1. Classification (GTDB taxonomy): domain Bacteria; phylum Pseudomonadota; class Gammaproteobacteria; order Enterobacterales; family Pasteurellaceae; genus Haemophilus_A; species Haemophilus_A parahaemolyticus. Next base: position 781,648 of record NZ_MUXY01000001.1, read on the forward strand.
ACTTTACCGCCTAATTTGCGGATAAGTTTTGCGGTTGCATCAATTGTACCGCCTGTTGCTAATAAATCGTCAATCACCAAAACATTGTCGTTTGCATTCACAGAATCAGTGTGGATTTCAAGTGTATCTTCGCCATATTCTAATTGGTAAGATTGCGAAATCACTTCACGTGGTAATTTTTTAGGCTTTCGAACTAAAACGAAAGGCACGCCTAAAGCTAAAGCCACAGGAGCACCAAAGATAAAACCACGTGATTCTGTACCAACAATTTTGGTAATCCCTTTATCTTTAAATTCATCTACAATCGCATCAATACTTGCTTTGAAGGCTTCTGGTACTTCAAGTAACGAAGTAATATCGCGGAAAATAATGCCTGCTTTTGGATAATCAGGAATAGATTTGATAGAAGATTTGATTAAATCTAATTGGCTCATTTTTTGACCTTTTATAAATAACAAAATAACCTGAAGAATTTAGACAAAAATAGATGAAATTACAAGGAAAATTGCAATAAAGAAGCAAAAAATAACCGCTTGTAAAAATTATTCATTATAAGCGGTTGTTTTTTCAACATAATTTGCAAATTACTGTTACAAACACTTCGCTGGTTTTGGCAAGCCTGCAAACTTTGTTGCTTGCTTAGCAGGCCCGTCGGGAAATAAACGTTGTAAATAACGACTACTCCCCTTCTCTTCGCCAAATTTTTGCGACATTGCTTTAACTAGCATTCTAATTGCTGGAGAGGTTTTATATTCTTGATAAAACTCTCGCACCAGCTGAATAATTTCCCAATGCTCAGGCGTGAGCGTAATACCATCACGCTCCGCCATCAATGTTGCAAATGTTTCTGACCAATCATCAAGGTTTAACAAATAACCATCGTTATCTACTTGATAAAATGTGCCATTCAGCTCAATTTGTGCCATTAGTCATCGTTTCCTAACACGCCAAAAATTTGTAAGAAACTCACAAAAAGGTTGTAAAGTGAAACGTAAAGATCAACGGTTGCACGAATATAGTTGGTTTCACCACCTTGAATGATGTTGCTAGTTGTCAGCAAAATCGCACCGCTTGAGAAAATCACAAATAAACCGCTTAATGCAAGGCTTAATGCGGGCATTGCTAAGAAAATATTTGCGATAACGCCCACTAAAACGACCACGAAAAGTGCCATCATCATCCCGTTTAAGAATGACATATCTTTTTTGGTGGCTAATACATAAGCTGAACAAGCAAAAAACACTAATGCTGTAGCACCTAATGCTAATACAACTGCATCGCCTAAGCCTGCACCAACATAGCGGTTAAGAATTGGGCCTAAGGTATAGCCTAAAAAGCCAGTTAAGGCGAATACGCTCACTAGACCTGTGGCACTATTTGCCGTTGCATTAGTTAAAAAAAGTAAGCCGTAAAAGCCTACTAATAACCCCCACCAAGGTAATGCGGGTGCGTTTGTGCTCATTGCAATAAAGGCAACAAGAGAAGAAAAGACTAGTGTCATTCCTAATAATAAGTAGGTATTACGTAGCACTTTGTGTGTGCTAATCAACGATTGGCTACCCGCGTAGCCCTGTTCTAAACGGTTTTCCATAAGTTCTCCTTTAACTTGTTTGAAAAACGAAATATTTTCTCTTATCTATGGGCAAAGAACCATAAATTAAATGCAAATTATCTATAAATTATACGAAAGTCAATCGAAATCTACAGTGAAAATATGATACACTTTCGCTAATAAATTTTCCCAACCTGCAAACATAATGAAATTAAACTTTCCAACCTATCTAACCCTTTTCCGTTTGGCTTTAATTCCACTTTTTGTAGTTGTTTTTTATTTGCCAATCACATATTCCCCCGAAATCACAACATTCATCTTTTTTATTGCATCCATTACCGACTGGTTCGATGGCTATTTGGCAAGAAAATGGAACCAAACCACTCCACTTGGTGCATTTTTAGACCCCGTTGCAGATAAAGTTTTAGTCGCAGTTGCCTTTGTTTGCGTGGTGGAATATTACCACACTTGGTGGATTACCATCCCTGTTTGCATTATGATTGCCCGTGAAATTATTATTTCTGCTTTGCGTGAATGGATGGCTGAACTGGGTAAACGCACTAGCGTTGCTGTTTCTATTTGGGGAAAAATTAAAACCACTGCACAGATGCTTGCTTTAGGTGGAATGCTCTGGCGACAAAGCGATTTAATGGAAACGCTTGCGTTTATTCTACTTTATATTGCATCTGCATTAACAATTTGGTCGATGTTGCAATATCTGAAAGCGTCTAAGGGAAGTTTGTTGAAATCATAATTTTTTATTCTTTGAGAACAGAAAAAAATGACTATCTTCTACTGATTCAGATAGTCATTATTCTTACTTAAGCTGAAAGCTCATCCGCAATCTCTTCCGCTTGCTTCAACACATACTCCACTGCACCTTCTGCCTGATCAGGTGGATATTTATATTTTTGTAAGGCACGTCGAACGAGTAATCTAATTCTTGCCCGCACGGCTTCTTTGTGTTGCCAATCAATACTGACTGAGCGGCGTAAAATATCGGTAATCTCTTTAGCGAGTTTAGAAAGCACTTCATCGTTCATCAATTCTTTGGCGCTCTCATTTTGAGAAAGTGCATCGTAAAACGCTAATTCTGCCGTGCTTAAACCGAGTTTTTCGCCTCGCGATAAGCGTTCGGAGAAATCCCGCCCCATCTGCACAAGTGCATCAAGAATTTCCACCACGCTCAAGTTGTGATTGTGATATTGCGTGAGAGCTTCTTGCAAACGTTGCTCAAAATCTTTTTGTGCGGTCAGATTTCTGCTGGCTTTGGCTTTAATTTCCTGCTTTAAATAACGCTCCATCGCCAACACCCACAGGCTTTTAGTCTCGCTGTTTTTGATCGCTTGCAAAAATTCGTCGGAAAGCAAATTAATCTGAGTTTGTTCTTTGCCCAACAAATCAAATAAATCAATGGTACCTTCAGATATAATACTTTGATTGATTAATGCTTTAAGCTGAATTAAGCGTTCCGTTGTCCCTTTTCCGTTTTGTTCACGTTTGGCAAGCACAGCACGCACCGCATCATAAAAAGCCACTTCTTGACTATATGGTTCGATTTCAGGTAATGCCCCGCATAAAGCGTAACCTTTTTTCAAGCTTCCTGCCGTTTTCAAAAAGGCTTTTTTACGTGGCTCAATATCATCTGCATTATGCCAATGTTGATCGTATGCTTTGCCTTCATTAGGCAGTTGGTCGAGCGTAGCAATATGGTTTGCTGCTGTCGCTATAGCTTTTAGCAACAATGCAGGTTCTTGTTCAGAAATTGCGATCTGAACATCAAATGCTTCGCCTTCAATTGGTATCGCAAACAAAATTCGGATAAATTCAAGCTGTTCTTTCATTTTAAAGAACACGCTTTGCACATCTTCCGCTAATTGCCCTTTGCCGGTAGAGTTGGTGTATTGCTGTGTGGCTGCTCGTAATTCTTCTGCTAAACCAACATAATCCACGATAAGTCCACCGTTTTCGCGACTTTTGTTAGCGAATACACGGTTTACTCGTGCGATGGCTTGCATTAGGTTATGCCCCTTCATTGGCTTATCAAGATACATAGTGTTACAGCACGGTGCATCAAAGCCCGTCAGCCACATATCGCGCACAATCACCACTTTCAGCGGATCGTTCGGGTCTTTAAAACGGCGTTCCAGCGTTTGTTTTTCTTGTTTACTGTAAACGTGTTTCTGCATTTCCGGCGCATCGGAAGCAGAACCCGTCATCACAATTTTAATCGCCCCTTCGTTAATATTGTCCGAATGCCATTCAGGACGCAGTTTGATGATTTCATTGTATAAGTCCACGCAAATCTGACGGCTGGAAACCACCATCATCGCTTTGCTGTCCACCACTTCATTGCGTTTTGCAAAATGTTGCACAAAATCGACCGCTAAATCGTGCAATCGTGCTTCCGAACCAAGCAATTTTTCTCGCAAGCGTAATTTCGGGTTTTCTTCGCCTTCCAGCAGTTCATCAATTTCTGCAAATAATTCATCGTGATTAGCATTCTCCGCCAGCTTGATTTGGCGAGCTTCGTAAATAATCGGCACGGTTGCACCATCTTCCACCGCATCTTGCAAATCGTAAATAGATACATACTGACCGAAAACATCTTGTGTATCGCGATCTTCAAGGCTAATTGGCGTACCCGTGAAGCCAATAAACGAAGCATTAGGCAGCGCATCGCGCAAATGGCGAGCATAACCTGCCTGAAATTTGCCGTTATGCAGCTTTTGTGTAAAGCCATATTGGCTGCGGTGTGCCTCATCGCTGATCACAATAATATTGCTGCGTTCATTTAACACAGGGAAGCGGCTTTCTTCTTCATTTAGAGCGAATTTTTGAATGGTGGTAAAAAACACGCCGCCCACTTCATTTTGTGCGAGCAGTTGGCGCAGTTGTTCGCGATCTTCCACTTGTTGCGGTGTTTGTTTGATTAAATCTTTACCCGAAGAAAAAGTTTGGAACAACTGACCGTCCAAATCGTTGCGGTCGGTAACTACCACAATCGTCGGATTTTTCAATTCAGGTTGGGAGAGCAATTTGCCAGCATAAAACAGCATTGAAATGGATTTGCCCGAACCCTGCGTATGCCACATCACGCCAATGCGTTTATCGCCTTGCTCGCTTGTGGCAAAAATTGTGGATTCTACGGCTTCATTCACACCGTAATACTGATGATACGCCGCGATTTTCTTGATTAACGCTCCATTAGAACCGCGTTCAAACAGCACAAAATAACGTACATAATCCAGCAGTTTTTGCGGTGTCATCAAGCCGTTTAATAGATTTTGCAATTCATCGCCAAAATCCAACCGCTTACTTTTTGCCTTTTCATCCACGACTTTCCACGGCGTAAAGCGTTGGAAATCTGCCGAAAGCGAACCCAAACGGGCAGCAATGCCGTCTGAAATAATTAAAGCTTGGTTGTAAACAAACAGCTCGGCAATTTCATCTTTATAGGTTTCAAACTGATTAAACGCCTGCAACAAATCCGCCGATTCACGCAGCGGATTTTTGAGCTCAAATACCACCAACGGTAAGCCATTTACAAAGCCGATAATATCAGGAATCCGCTTGCTCCCTTTACGGCTGCGGATTTCCAATTGATTGACGGCGACAAAACGGTTGTTTCCCCAATGCTCGAAATCCACCAAACGCGCCATCTCGATTTTTTGCTCACCATTTAGCGTATATTCCACCCGTACACCATCACGCAACAGCTTATAAAACGCCTGATTCCGTACCACCAAATCACCAATATCGCTTTTTGTCGCGGATTTCACTACAGAATCAACCGCACTTTCCGGCAGTTTTGGGTTGAGTTTACGCACTGCCGCACGCAGTTGTTCAATAAAGATTACACCGCCCAGATCGCCACGGGCAAACTCGCCTTCATGAACAGGCAAATCTTTACCGTAGCGATATTCCCAACCGAGGGATTGCAGGCGTTGAAGGGTGAGTTGTTCGATGTCGTTTTCGTTGAGCATAAAGTGTTCCTTTTGTGTATTTGCTGTCTTTGGGGAGCTAATGGATTAATTTCTTCGTTTATTGATACTGCCAAATCTCCCCTACCCCTCTTTGCTAAAGAGGGGGATTTCTTGAGTAAATTGTCAGCAACTGGCTCATTGTTAATCTAAGAAAATTTCAATTTCTTATCGCATATTAAAGTAGAAAGCCAAAATTTAAATTACCTTCGATCCAATCCCCTCTTTAGCAAAGAGGGGGAGGGGAGATTTGGAAGAAGTGAAATAAACCTAATCATTTGCAAAACGCTCTGAAAAAAATAACCACTTGTGTGAGGATTGTTACTATTCTTCCAAGTCTTGATATTCTAAATTAATCTCTGCAATCGCATTATCAATACCAATTTCACAAAGTTTTATTTTTCCTAATAAATCAGGATAAATTGTTGAAGCATCAATATTAATTGAGGCAAGATAAGCTAAAACATCTTTTCTTAACTTACTGGAAATTAACATTTTACTTAATCTGTGAAAAACATGTCCATTGCCAAAATTTGTGTTCAGTTTGGCGATATCTTCAAGTTCAATCGATGATAATTTTGTAAAAACACCTTTTTGTGCATTAATCCGGTTTCCAATTTTAATTTCTGGCTCAATAATGAGTTTTTTACCAACATTAAAAAACTCATTTAATTCATAAATAACACGATATTGGTTTTCTTCCTGACTTTCAAAAGCAAAATAAAGTGCAACAAAGAAAGATTTTGTCCAATCTAATAAAGGTGTTTTTAACTGATAATGTTGTGCAAATGCCCAAATATCATCATCTTTAAGATTACTTGGTAATAAAATATAACCATCAATACTTTGATTGAGAAGAATGCGTTTGCAATGCTCAAGATATTTTTCTTGCAGCCTTTCATAATCTTTTTCAATGTCAATTTGTTTACCAAACTTTTCTAAATATCGCTCTAAAGTTGATTGTAAGCGATAATCTTCACGGCTATGCCCGCGATAATACCGAGCGTAAATAGTATAACTTTCACTTGTTGATGGTATGCTTTTGTATATATCAGGCGTTTCTTCATCAAATATATAAGAGTGAGCAGATAAAAGGGATTTTAATTCATCTAATGTATTGATTTCTGCTAAAACAGGGACTTTATCTTTTCCTATAAATTTAAAATCTTCCATTTTAAACTTCTCCGTTTAATAACTTAGGTAGTAATAAATCTCTTTTCCTCTCTAGATTATTGTTTTCTTTTAGGTTTTCTATTGTTTTGTTCATAATTGGTTTAGCTAATAAATTAAATTTTTTCAAAATTACTTTATTAGGTATTAGAACGGGTGTTTCTTCAATTATTTTCTTACTAATGTTTTGCTGGGCGGAGCCACTAGCTTGATTTGCGAAGTATTTTTCTTGCAGCTGTAAGTGATAGTAATTAAAAAAAGTATATTCTTCTTTAGGTATTATTGCGCATACAGCTTGGTTTGTAGATGTTTCAAATCCTGAAAATGCACACTTCCCAGCTGTAGGAGAGGCATAAATAGCGACTAATGTTGAATATGGAGGAATAAGTTTTGCTGCAGAACCTTTTAAACCTAAATCTGTAATATATTCTTTAGATTGAACTAATACTTTGTTATTGCATACTTCGCCTGACGAAAGCCAAGATATATCTCCATTTTCCCAATACTCTAAATTTGATCTTTTAGGCGTTCCCCCGTTTTGAATTTTCAAACTGCATTCAGAGATAGTACTTACCAGCCACCCCTTCGGCACCTCAACCCCATCAATCTCCACCATCTCACACGGAAACGCTTTGGCGGTTTTGGATAGTTCGGCGTAGCGGTCAGGCTGTGTTTGTGAAAGTGCGGTCAATTCTTCAGGTGTTTTTCCGCTGATTGCCTGCATAGCGGCAAGTTCTGCTTGTTCAAGGCTAAGACCGTCTGAAAGGGCTTGGACTTTGGCACGTACAGGATCAAAATCGACAAACCAGCTTTTAAACAGGGCTTGGGCGATTTGTTCCAAGGTTTGGTTGATTTGGGTATTAAGTTCGATTTTGTCATCTAATGATCTTAATTTTTTAGATATATTTATTTGTAAGTCCAAATTTGGAATATCTAATTCTACTTTCTTAAAATCTTTTAGAACAATTCTCGGAACTCCAGAGCCTGATACATAGTTATTTAATATGTCTTCTTTTACTCTATTATTTTTCAAAGAGTAAACTAAAAAATCAGGATAAACTATTTCTTTATTAGGTCTCAGAATTGCAATTGAAGATAGTAAAACGATATTATCTGCATTTCTTACTCTAAAGATATGCTTCATAACAGAACCATCTTTAGCTATAAGTATGTCATCAACTTCTGGTTTACAGCCTTGTTTTACAAGTTTTTCAAAATCATTTTTAGAAATATGTTTTGCTTTTGATAAATCAAATCCAAATTCAGTCATATCTTTAACTGAAACCATCGGATAACCAGTTGGGTCTTCTTTAGGTGATTGATGAGACCCATCGGTAATTTTTTTGCATATTTGATCCAATGTGTATAAATTATTCATACCCCAATCCCCCTAAATTCTTTTTAATCTCCGCTTCCAACTCTGCACTTTTCGCAAACTGCTCCTTCAAAAGAGCGGTCAGATTTTGCATTTTTTCTGCAAATGGTACGCCGTCGTCTTCTTGTTCTGCGGTGCCAACGTAGCGCCCCGGTGTGAGGACGAAGTCGTTATCTTTAATTTCTTCTAAAGTAACAGATTTGCAGAAAGCGGCTTGGTCTTCATAGCTGTCTGATTTTTGCCAAGCGTGGAGGGTGTCGGCAATTTTGGCGATATCGTCAGCGGTGAAATCACGCAATACACGGTCTTTCATATAGCCGATTTGGCGGGCGTCGATAAATAACACTTCGCCTTTGCGTTTTTTGTTGCGGTTTAAAAACCAAATACAGGCGGGGATTTGGGTGTTGGTAAAGAGCTGGCCGGGTAGTGCAACCATACATTCGACCAAGTCGGCATTGATGATGGCTTTGCGGATTTCGCCTTCGTTATTGGTTTGGCTGCTCATGGAGCCGTTGGCAAGCAACAATGCCATTTTGCCGTTGGGCGAGAGGTGGTAAATCATGTGTTGCAGCCAAGCGAAGTTGGCATTGCCTTTAGGCGGCGTGCCGTATGTCCAACGTGGATCATCGGCAAGGGATTCGCTCCACCAATCGCTGATGTTGAAGGGTGGGTTTGCCATGATGAAATCCATCTTTTTGTCGATGTGTTGCGGCTGCGTGAAGCTGTCGGCGTTGTGTTTGCCGAAGTCGTAATCAATGCCGCGAATCGCCATGTTCATGGCGGCGAGTTTCCATGTGGTGGGGTTGAATTCTTGCCCGTAGATGGAAACGTTGTTGATGTTGCCTTGATGGGCGGCGATAAAGCGTTCGGTTTGCACGAAAAATCCGCCGCTGCCCATGGCTGGGTCATATACTCGTCCTGAATAAGGTTCGAGCATTTCGACAATCAGGGAAACAATGGATTTCGGCGTGAAATATTGCCCACCTCGTTTGCCTTCTGCTTGGGCAAAGCGACCGAGGAAGTATTCGTAAACGTGGCCGAGAATGTCTTTTGCACCTAAATGCACGGGCTCGCCGTTGTAAGTCGGGCGGGTAAAGTTGGTATCGGAGAAGAGGATAATCAGCCCACGCAGGGTGTCTTCGTTTACCGCATAGCCGCTGATGCGTTGGAGGACGCCTTTGAGTTTTTCGTTGTCTTTTTCAATAGCATCAAAGGCATCGTCAATCAGTTTGGCGACGCCAGAAAATTTCCCACGCTCCTTTCCTATATTCCAAGGCAATTCTGCCCCAGTGTTGAGAATAGAGACTTCTTGTAAGGCTTGCCAACGGGCTGAAGCTGGCACCCAAAATACGTTATCCGCGGTGTAATAATCACGGTTTTCTAGTTCTGCAGTTAAGGCTTCTTGATACTCTTCTTCAGTATCAAAAAAAGTGCGGTCAAGATAGAGGGGGTTTTCCGCATCGGAGAGTTCTGCCTGAATTTTTTCCTGTTGATGGGTGAAATTATCAGAAATGTATTTTAAAAAGATAAGACCAAGAACGATATGTTTATAGTTAGCGGCATCAAGTTGTTGACGGAGTTTATCAGCAGATGACCAGAGTTTTTCGTCTAATTCATTGAGAAAAGCCTGAACGGTTAAATTTTCAGCAAGATTGACGATTGACGATTGACGATTGACGATTGACGATTGACGATTGACATTATACTAAACCTTTGAATAAAAAAGTAAAGAAAAACAATGAGTTATAGTTTAAATGATGAAGTTTTGTTCATCTTATTAAAATGGCGTGTTACTTATTCAACAACACGCCATAACGAAAGTGATGATTTTATTATGCGTTCTCTTTTGCAAATTTATCCATAAATGCAATTAAGGCATCTACACCTTCAATTGGCATTGCGTTGTAAATAGAAGCACGCATACCGCCTAATACTTTATGTCCTTTTAATGCTTGTAAACCACAAGCGGTCGCTTCAGCCACAAATTTTGCATTAAGCTCATCATTGTCAGTAGTGAAAGTTACGTTCATTACCGAACGGTTTTGTTCTGCAATGTAGTTACGATAGAACGTGCTTTGATTGAGGTAATCATATAGGCGTTTTGCTTTCGCTAAGTTGCGTTGTTCAACGGCTTCCAATCCGCCTGTGGCTAACAAGTGTTGGAATACCAGTGAACATAAATACCACGCAAAAGTAGGTGGTGTGTTGATCATTGAATCTGAGTTTGCTTGAATTTCATAGTTCCAGATAGAGGGGGTATCTTTGCGTGCTCTACCGATCAAATCTTCACGCACGATGATAATGGTAATCCCCGCTGGCCCTAAGTTTTTCTGAGCACCTGCGTAAATCACACCGAATTTGCTGATGTCAATTTTGCTTGAAAGAATGTTAGATGACATATCTGCCACTAACACCGCATTACCTACGTTTGGAATGTCTTTAATTTCCACACCTGAAATGGTTTCGTTGGTGCAATAATGCACATAATCATATTGTTCTGCGATGTCGCTGAAATCGGTACGATTGACTGAAATCACACCATTTTCATCCGTTTCAATGATAGAAACTTCATCTACTTCGCAGAAATTACGGGCTTCTTTCGCCGCTGTGCTCGACCAGTGACCACTATTTAAATAAAGTGCTTTGCCTTTTTCACCGATTAAATTCATCGGAATAGCGGCAAATTGTCCTCTCGCACCGCCTTGTAAAAAGAGGATTTTATAATTATCAGGGATGTGGAAAAGCTCACGGAAATCTTTATCTGCTTGAGTAATCAGCTCCATAAAGAGCTTACCGCGGTGGCTGACTTCCATTACCGAAGTGCCTTGCTCTTGCCAGTTTAAAAGTTCTTTTTGAGCCTGTTCTAACACCGCTTTCGGCATCATCGCAGGGCCTGCACTAAAATTGTAAACTTGTGTCATGTGTTTGCCTCTTTTTAATTAAAAGTCGTTTCATTCTAGCGAAAAGCGGAGTGCTTTCAACCTTCAAGCGGTGAAATTTGCAAAATTTTTTGCAAATCAGACCGCTATGCCATACTCAATTGAAGATCTATCATCGCTACCTGTTTTTGCTCATCCAATAAATCTGCTTGCACTAATGGATTTTGCACTAAATAATCTGCTTCAAATTGCAACGCCCAATCGTTTTGGTCAATGTGTAATTTCAATGTCTTTGGCATTACGCTGGCTTGACGTGAGCGGTTAAATAACACGGCCAAACGGAACAAACGCAACAGTGTTAAAATATCACGATATTGATAGCGGCTAGTACTGCGTAAATCACTCTTCTTAAAGCCTTTCAAATGGAAACGTATCAAGATTGCCAACAAGGCTTGTTGTTCATCATCAAAGCCCGCTAACGTTGCATTCGAAATAATATATGCCGAATGTTTGTTTACATTATTGTGGTTAATGACGATCCCGATTTCGTGTAATAAACTTGCCCATTTAACCAGCTCGCGTAGCTCCGCCACTTGATGACGGTTTTTCCACATTTTTACTTGGTCAAAAAGCGAAAGTGCGGTATGTTCAACGCGGTGAGCTTGCGCTTTATCAATATTGAATTGAATAGCTAACGCCTGTGCAGTACGTTGGCGAATGTCGTCCACTTGGAAATATTTTTCCAAGCCGTACATCAACCCTTCACGTAATGCTCCATCAGAATAACGCATACTTTCAATTTTGAACGTGTGGAATAATGCCAATAAAATCGCCAAACCTGGCACAAGCACATCCGCTCGTTCTTCAATCAAACCTTTAAGCTGAATTTCTTTTAGTGAATCAAATTTTAAGCAGGCTTGAATAATGTTTTTTAAGCGTTTTTCGGTAATCAAACCATCACGAAAACCGTTTGAAATTAACACTTTAGAAACGGTTTTGATTGTGCCAGATGATCCCAACACGTGTTGCCAGCCAAGTGAACAATATTCGGTTTCTAAATCTTCTAATTTTTCCATCGCCAGCTGATACGCTGATTGAAAGCGTGCTTCACTTAGCTTTCCTTGGGGGAAAAAACGCTTAGCAAAACTCACACAGCCCATATGTCGGCTTTCAGCACGAATTGGCGTGAAATCATCACCAATGGTCATTTCAGTTGAACCACCACCAATATCCACCACTAATTTTCTGCCTTTTTCTGGCTGGGTATGGCTGACGCCTGAATAGATAAGACGAGCTTCATCTTGTCCAGAAATGATTTGAATAGGGAAGGGGAAAATAGCTTGAGCCTGTTTCAGAAATTCATCATTATTTAATGCACGGCGCAGGGTGTAGGTGCCGACAACCTTCACATTTTCAGCAGAAAAACCTTGCAAACGATCAGCAAAAAGCGATAAGCAAGCCAATCCACGATCCATTGCTTCTTGATTTAAAATACGATTTTCATCTAAGCCATCCGCCAAACGAACGCGGCGTTTTAGGCGAGAAAGTACTTGGATTGAACCGTTTACAATTCGAGCGACAATCATATGAAAGCTATTCGAACCAAGATCGATAGCAGCAAATTCGCGAGGCTGTTCGGCAGGCGTTCGGGTTTCCACAGGCATTAAACTTTCCTTAAAAGGTAAAATACAAAAAATATAGAAAATGGTTGGATTGTATCACTTTTTGCTCAAAACGGGCGAAAGTTCTCCCTTATAGTATAAAAATTTTGCTGATTATTTATTCAAACGCAGAAAGGTTTAGAAAAATTTTTGACGAAAGAGCCTAAAAGGACTAGGATTTAGGCAGTTTTATCATCGTTCTTTCCATTAAGTTAGAGGATATTTTTATGTCAGACGCACAAAAACGATCTTTCCAAGATATGTTGGACTACGTTCACCTATATCGCCTAAAAAACAAATTACACCGAGAAACCGCGGATAATGATCGCAAAATCCGCGATAACCAAAAACGTGTGTTATTGCTTGATAACTTATCGCAATATATCACTGATGAAATGAGCGTAACAGAAATTCGTGCGATTATTGCGAATATGCGTGATGACTACGAAAACCGTGTGGACGACTATATGATCCGCAATGCCGAGCTTTCAAAACAACGCCGTGAAATTCGTCAGAAAATGGCATTACATAAACAAGCACCTAAAGAAAAAGTATAATTCTTTTTTCTTCCTAATAAGCATATGGTAATCCCATATGCTTTTCTTTTACGATATTTTATAAAAATAATCTCTAAGCTTGACGATATCGTTAAATCCATCGAAAATCGGACAATTTTTTAAAAATGTAACCGCTTATGTACACAAACCTCCAATTCTCATTACCTAAAACCGACACAACATATCAAGATCATCAAACGCTTGGCAATATTATCGGGCATTCTGACACGCTCGTTATCGCTCAATCTTCTGAGCAATTTCAAGGTGTTACCGTGGTGGTAACGCCTGATACTCGCACAGCACTCCGCCTTGAAAAAGCATTGACAGCCTTTACCAAGCTACCTGTAGCAATGTTCCCCGATTGGGAAACTCTGCCTTACGATAATTTTTCTCCTCATCAAGAGATTATTTCCGCTCGTCTTTCAGCTCTTTATCAATTGCAACAAGGCAAAAAACATATTTTTTTGCTACCGATTAGCACGCTTTTACAGAAAGTTTGCCCGCCAAGTTATTTGGCTAATCACGTTTTATTGATTAAAAAAGGCGACCAAACTAGCATTCAACAATTACGTTTGCAGCTTGAAAATGCAGGTTACCGCTCGGTAGAACAGGTCTTGGAACACGGCGAATATGCAGTGCGTGGTTCGTTGCTTGATCTTTACCCGATGGGGGCAAGTCAACCGTTTCGTTTAGATTTTTTTGGTGATGAGATTGACTCCATTCGCACCTTTGATGTGGACACGCAACGTACAATGAGTGAAATTCCCGAAATCAACCTGCTGCCTGCACACGAATTTCCGACCGACAGCAAAGGTATCGAGTTTTTCCGTGGCAAATTTCGCGAAACTTTCGCTAATATTCGCCACGAGCCTGAACACATTTATCATCAAGTGAGCAAAGGCATTTTGAATGCAGGCATTGAGTATTGGCAGCCGCTCTTTTTTGAGGAGATGGCAAGCCTGTTTGATTATCTGCCGAATCATTCGCTCTTTATAACCTTCGATGGCTTGCAAGAGAAAGCGGAACAATTCCGCCAAGATGCACAAAAACGCTTTGAAAATCGTATCGACCCGATGCGTCCGTTACTTGAACCAAGCAAACTTTGGTTTTCATTGGAAGAAATCAACCGCTTGTTGAAGGGCTATCCACGCTTAACGCTTACTTCAGAAAAAGTACGAAAAAGTGCAGCGAAAAGCAATTTAAATGTAGCGAAATTACCCGATCTTGCAATTAATCCGCATTTGAAAAATCCATTTGCAAACTTTGAGGCATTCCGAGAAAAATTTAACGGCAATATCGTTTTTTCAGTGGAAACCGAAGGCAGACGCGAAACCTTGCTTGATTTGCTCGCACCGCTTAAGCTCAAACCCAAACAAATTAAAACGCTTAATGAGATCAAAGAGCCGATTTCATTGCTGATTTCAGCACTTGATCAAGGTTTTGTGATTGAAAATGCAGAAGAAACAAGCGGTGAAAATCTGGCAATCATTTGCGAAACGGATTTATTGGGCGAACGTGTGCATCAACCAAAATCAGCCGATAAACGCAAAACAGTAAACCCTGATACGCTGATTCGTAATCTTGCCGAGCTTAAAATCGGGCAAGCAGTGGTGCATTTAGAAAATGGTGTGGGGCGTTATGCAGGCTTAACTGTGCTTGATGCGGGCGGAGTGAAAGCGGAATATGTGGTGCTGGAATATGCCAACGAAGCAAAACTTTATGTGCCTGTTGCCTCATTGCATCTGATTTCTCGCTACATTGGTGGGGCGGATGAAACTGCACCATTGCATAAATTAGGCTCAGAAGCGTGGGCGAAATCTCGCCAAAAAGCAGCAGAGAAAATCCGTGATGTAGCAGCAGAATTACTCGATGTTTACGCCAAACGTGAATCGCAAAAAGGCTTTGCCTTTGAATATAACCGAGAAGAATATGTGCGATTTAGCCAAACTTTCCCGTTTGAGGAAACCGAAGATCAGAAGTTGGCAATCAACGCTGTGGTCAGCGATATGTGCCAGCCGAAAGCGATGGATCGTCTTGTGTGTGGTGATGTTGGCTTTGGAAAAACGGAAGTCGCCATTCGTGCTGCTTTCCTTGCGGTGATGAACCATAAACAAGTGGCGATTTTAGTGCCGACCACACTGCTCGCTCAGCAACATTTTGATAATTTTAAAGATCGTTTTGCGAATTATCCAATCAATATCGAAGTACTCTCACGTTTTAAAACCGCAAAAGAGCAAAAAGAGATTTTGCAGAAAGTGGCAGAGGGGAAAATTGATATTTTGGTCGGTACGCATAAGTTATTGCAAGAAGACGTCCAATTCCACGATTTAGGCTTGCTGGTGATTGATGAAGAACACCGTTTTGGTGTGCGTCAGAAAGAGAAAATCAAGCAATTGCGTGCGAATATTGACATTCTTACGCTCACCGCAACGCCGATTCCGCGTACGCTCAATATGGCATTAAATGGTATGCGAGATTTATCAATTATCGCCAGCCCACCAGCACGTCGCTTAACGATTAAAACCTTTGTACGACAAAGCGATGATTTGATTATTCGCGAGGCAATTCTACGTGAAATTCTACGTGGTGGACAAGTTTATTATCTGCATAATGATGTAGCAACGATTGAAAATTGTGCCTCAAAATTGATGGAACTTGTACCTGAAGCACGTATTATCATCGGGCACGGACAGATGCGTGAACGTGAACTCGAACGGGTGATGAGTGATTTTTATCATCAGCGTTTTAATATTTTGGTCTGCTCGACCATTATTGAAACAGGGATCGATGTACCCACTGCAAATACCATTATTATTGAACGAGCAGATAAATTTGGCTTAGCACAATTGCATCAACTACGTGGACGAGTAGGACGTTCGCATCAACAGGCTTATGCTTATTTGCTCACGCCGCATCCGAAAATGATGACCAAAGATGCACAGCAACGTTTAGAAGCCTTAAGTTCCATTGATAATTTAGGTGCTGGCTTTGTATTAGCAACGCACGATTTGGAAATCCGAGGTGCGGGCGAATTACTAGGGAGCGAACAGAGTGGGCAGATCGAATCTATCGGTTTCTCGCTTTATATGGACTTGCTCGAAAATGCAGTAAAAGCCTTGCAAGAAGGACGTGAGCCAAGTTTGGATGAGATTACGCAAAACCAAACAGAAATTGAGTTACGTATTCCTGCACTCTTACCAGAGGATTACGTGCCAGATGTGAATATGCGATTATCGTTCTATAAACGCATTGCAAGTACAGAAAATGAGGAGGCATTGAAAGAGTTAAAAGTCGAACTTATCGACCGTTTCGGGTTATTACCAGAAGCGACAAAAAATCTATTCCAGATCACCCAAATTCGCCATTTAGCGAAAACATTAGGCTTGAAGAAAATCGAAGCAGGCATCAACGGTGGTTTCTTAGAATTTAAAGCAACCGCCACGCCTGACCCGATGAAATTCTTGCAATTGATTCAGCAAGATAAAACGGCTTATAAATTTGATGGGCCGTTAAAATTTAAATTCACCAAGCCATTAGAAAACAATGAAGCACGCTTGCAGTTTGTTTCTGAGCTTATGGACACATTGGAGAAATAAGAAAGTACGCTTCAAGCGGTTGATTTTTGGCGAAAATTCGCAAGATATGACTAAAAACGAACCGCTTGAAGCATTTTCTAAAAAAATTAACAGAAATCTATTTGACAGCAAAACGGAAATCTCTATAATACGCCCCATCAGTTCGCAACGCTGATAATTTAAACGTTGCCCGAGTGGCGGAATCGGTAGACGCAAGGGATTTAAAATCCCTCGCCTTTCGGGGCGTGCCAGTTCAAGTCTGGCCTCGGGCACCATTTAAAATTACCCAAATATGCGGGAATAGCTCAGTTGGTAGAGCACGACCTTGCCAAGGTCGGGGTCGCGAGTTCGAGCCTCGTTTCCCGCTCCATTTCTTACAATAGAAAATAAATGATAGCACCTCAAGGTGCTTTTTTTATATCATTTTTTAATGATTTAATAGATTTTACGTTATTTAGCAAATGCACAAAACGTTTTAAAGTTATACCTGTGCTTATTTAAGAGTTGCTCAAGTATTCGTTTTGTGCAATAACTTTATGTCTAGCTATTCAACATTCCTTCCAATGCTTCCTGCACCTCTAGCCATTCTAGCTCAATCTCTTCTACTTTCTGTTTTGCAGAGATCTGTTTGGCAAGCGTTTCTGTCAGTTGTGCTTTATTTTCCGCTTCGTAAATTTCACTGGTTGCGAGTAGCTCTTCGAGCTCATTTAACATTACTGTTGCCTTTTCTAGCTCTTTCTCAAGCTGAGTAATTTTTTTACGAAGTGGAGCGGTTTGTTGGCGAAGTTCTGCCTCTAAACGTTTTTGCTCTTTGCGATCTTGTGCTGAAAGATTACCGCTTGCATTCACAGTTTCATTTGACGTTTCTTCACTGTTAGCGGTCAAATTTTCTGTTTTTTTTGCAGAAGCTAACGCAAGAGCATTTTGTTCGTTTAGCCATTTTTGATAATCTTCTAAATCGCCTTTAAACTCCTCCACTTTATGGTCGTGCACTAAATAAAATTCGTTCACGGTGCTACGTAATAAGTGGCGATCGTGCGAAACTACTACGAGCGAGCCTTCATAATAGGTTAATGCATCAGTGAGGGCTTGTCGCATTTCTAAATCAAGATGGTTGGTCGGCTCATCCAATAAGAGTAAATTCGGGCGTTGCCATACAATTAAGGCAAGTACCAGACGGGCTTTTTCACCGCCTGAGAAAGATCCGATCGCTTGTTTCACTTTATCACCTTTGAAATCAAATCCTCCCAAATAATTGCGTAACTCCTGTTCCGTTTTTTCAGGAGCTAGCTTTTCCAGATGCCAGAGAGGGCTTTCATCAAAACGTAGCGTATCAACTTGGTGCTGTGCGAAGTAGCCTAACTGTACGCCTTTTGCGAGTTGCACTTGCCCTGACTGAGCTACGATTTCCTCCGCCAGTAGTTTAATCAATGTGGATTTACCCGCACCGTTTCGCCCTAAAAGCCCGATGCGAGAACCTGGTACAAGGTTAAGTTTAACTGATTTCAGCACTGTTTTATCGCCATAACCCGCCTCAACATTTTCCATCATCAATAGCGGGCTTGGTAAGCTCAATGGTGGACGGAACTCAAATTCAAACGGGGAATCCGCATAGGCTGGAGCAATCAGTTCCATTTTTTCCAAGGCTTTAATACGGCTTTGAGCCTGCTTGGCTTTAGTGGCTTTAGCTTTGAAGCGGTCGATAAAACTTTGTAAATGAGCCACCTTGCGTTGCTGTTGCTGATAAGCCGCATTTTGTTGACTGATTTTAGTCGCACGCTGAATTTCAAACGAGGTGTAATTACCTGTGTATTCATTCAATTTTTGGTGCTCAATATGAATAACGTGGTCTATGATTGGATCAAGAAAATCTCGGTCGTGGGAAATGAGTATGAGCGTGCCATGATAATTGGCGAGCCAGCGTTCTAGCCAAATGACGGCATCCAAATCCAAGTGATTGGTTGGTTCATCAAGAAGCAATAAATCGGAACGACAAATTAGTGCTTGTGCTAAGTTTAGACGCATACGCCAACCGCCCGAAAAAGATTTCACAGGAAAATTGAGTTGTTCGGTGCTAAAACCTAGGCCATTTAATAATGTTGCTGCACGAGATTGAATTGTCCACGCATCAATGGTGTCTAATTGGGCATGTGTGGTGGCGATTAAATGACCATCGTTATCGTGGTTGGCTTGTTCAAGTTGTGCCATGAGTTGTGTGTATTCACGGTCGCCTTGAATGACATAATCGATTGCGGAAATATCTAACGCAGGCGTTTCTTGGTTTACCCATGAAATTACCCAGTTTTTAGGCAGGCTTACTTCGCCACCTTCTGGTTGTAATTCATTTTTTAAAAGGGCAAAAAGCGAAGATTTACCGCAACCATTTTTTCCCACAAGCCCGACTTTTTGACCTGTGTGAATGGTAGCGGAAGTATTTTCTAAAAGTGTATTTAAACCGCGTTTTAAAATTAAATCTGTAAAAAAAATCATAATAAATTATCTAAATATGCTAAAATTATTAGCATATTTTAGCATAATCAAAGAAGAGATGTTTGATTCATTCGTTTTACAATTTGTTCTATATTGAGCAGTCATATGGTTGTGTAATAGACTTGACTTCAGCCTTCGTTGCAATTAATAATCTATATCTCAAATTGAGATTTTTATACAACAAACAACACCTCTTAGTTAATTTACTTTTAAGGAAACACTATGAAATTCTCTAAAAAAGCACTCTTTTTAGCAACAGCATTAACCTCTGCTGTGCTTGTAGGCTGCCAAGCACAATCTAATGTCTTGGTATTTAATACGCCATCTCCAACGGCAACGTTTAATACCAATAACCAAACCGCTGCAGTGAGCGTAAATACGCGCGATTTACGTACTTCACGCGAAGTTTCTTCTTACACCAAAAATGGCGAAGTGATCCGTTTAACTTCAAGTCCTGAAGTAGTGCAACTTTTACAACAAGCGGTACAACAAGATTTAAATGCAAAAGGTTTCCAATTAGTGCAAGGTGCTGCTAATGCGAACGTAACTGTGAATGTAAAACGTTTCTTCGCAACGGTCGAACAAGGCAATCTTCGCCATAAAACTAATGCGGAAGTAAATGTTGATATTACCGTGCAAGGTGCGAAAGGTAACTTCAATAAATCCTTTAATGCTACCCGTGGTTATGAAGGTGCGTTGGGGGCAGACAATAAAGACATTCAAAAAATCTTAAACCAAGCCTATCAAGATGTGATCAACGCCATTTATAACGACAATGAAGTGGCAAATGCGATTCATCAATATAAATAAGAAATTAGTATTCAGCTACTCATCACTTAAAGACCATATCTACTCATATGGTCTTTAAATAATATCTGATAATTTGAAATCACTTTTAGCGACAATTTTTTATTATACTGATTCATACCCAATATCTTCCAAACTAGGATTATTCGCCCCTTGTTTGGCAAGTTCATCACAAATTTCATTTTCACGATGCCCTGAATGTCCTTTTACCCAAGCCCACTCTATCTGATGGCGTTGAATTTCTTGATCTAAAGCCATCCATAAATCTTTATTTTTAACTGGTTTTTTATCGCTAGTTTTCCAGTCATTTTTCTTCCAGTTAAAAATCCATTTTTGAATACCGTTCTTCATATATTGGCTATCAGAATTTAGTATGACCATACAAGGTTCTTTAAGCATTGATAAAGCTTCAATCACTGCACGCAATTCCATTCGATTATTTGTGGTTTGAAAATATCCCTTGCTCACTGTTTTTTCGTGTAGTTGGTAGCGTAATAAAATCCCGATACCGCCTTTTCCTGGGTTGCCTAAGCAAGAGCCATCAGTAAAAATTTCGACTTTTTTCATTTTAGTTTTAAATACAAAGGGCGTGTTTAACACGCCCCTATATTATTGATTTTTATAATAAATACCCTCTTTTAATTATTTACTACCTAATTGCGGTACTACTTGGTTATTCGCAGAGATTAAACCTGTATCGGTGTAAATTGCTAATTTACCGCGAGTGTCCACGATGTCTAGGTTACGCATCGTTAATTGACCAATACGATCGCTTGGGGTAAACGGTGCATCTTCTACTTTTTCCATACTTAAGCGTTCTGCTTCGTAAGTTAAGTTTGGTGATTCTGTGTTAAGAATTGTGAAGTCGTTACCACGACGTAATTCAAGTGTCACCGTACCAGTAATTGCTTTCGCTACCCAACGTTGTGCAGTTTCACGCAACATTAATGCTTGCGGATCGAACCAGCGACCTTGGTAAAGCAAGCGACCTAAACGTAAACCGTTAATGCGGTATTGTTCGATAGTATCTTCATTATGAATACCAGTCACTAAACGCTCGTAAGCGATGTGTAATAATGCCATTCCTGGGGCTTCGTAGATACCACGAGATTTCGCTTCAATAATACGGTTTTCGATTTGGTCTGACATACCTAAACCGTGGCGACCACCAATACGGTTTGCTTCAAGAATTAACTCTACAGCATCATCAAAATGTTTGCCGTTTAAGGCAACTGGCGCACCTTCTTCGAAAGTAACGGTTACAGTTTCAGGTTTGATTTCAACAGACTCATTCCAGAATGCCACGCCCATAATTGGTTTGACGATTTTCATTCCAGTGCTTAATTCTTCTAAGTCTTTCGCTTCGTGCGTTGCACCAAGCATATTTGAGTCGGTCGAATAAGCTTTTTCTACTGACATTTTGTAGTCGAAGCCATTTGCGATTAAGAATTGAGACATTTCAAAACGGCCGCCAAGCTCGTCGATGAATTGGTTATCTAACCATGGTTTGTAGATTTTTAATTTCGGGTTAGTTAATAAGCCGTAGCGGTAGAAACGCTCAATGTCGTTACCTTTGAACGTTGAACCATCACCCCAGATGTTTACATCATCTTCTTTCATTGCTGCTACAAGCATCGTACCAGTCACCGCACGACCAAGTGGCGTGGTGTTGAAGTAAGGAATACCGCCTGTTGAAATGTGGAATGCACCACATTGAATTGCCGCAATCCCCTCGTGAGCTAATTGTTGGCGGCAGTCAATTAAACGTGCATTTTCTGCACCATATTCCATCGCTTTTTTCGGAATTGCATTGTAATCATCTTCGTCTGGCTGACCTAAATTTGCCGTGTAAGCATAAGGCACTGCACCTTTTTTACGCATCCAAAGTAATGCTGCTGATGTATCTAAACCGCCTGAGAACGCGATCCCCACTTTTTGACCTAATGGGAGAGATTCTAAAATTGTTGCTGACATACAAATTCCTATATTTGAAATGAATGGAAAATTACCAATCGCAAACGGTTGCGAGTAAGTAAAACTGACATATTCTATTAGAAAAAAAAACAAATTTCATCTAAAATTTAGCGAAAATCGACCACATAAAATGAATAGAAAGAGTCTCAAATGAAAAAAATCCTTGTTATCCGAAACGATAAAATTGGCGATTTTATGGTTTGCTTTCCTGCTTTTGCAATGCTCAAACAATCTTTATCAAATGTAGAAATTACTGCCCTTGTGCCAAGCTACACTGCTCCACTTGCGGAACTTTGCCCTTCTATTGATAAGGTCATCATTGATGCCCCAAATAAAAAAGATCCTGTGGCATTTCAAAGCGTATTACAAGCGGTCAAAAAAGAGCAATTTGATGCCGTAATTTCGTTTGTCTCCGATTGGTACAATGCTAAACTCACATGGAAAAGTGGAATTCATTATCGCCTTGCACCTGCAACAAAGCTATTTCAATTTTTATATAACCATCGCTTAACACAACGCCGATCACAATCGGCAAAAGCGGAGTCAGCATATAATTTAGACTTAGCTCGTGCATTTTTAGAAAAACAAGGTATTCCTGTTGTTGAACCTTCTGTGCCTTATTTGCAATTTAGTGAACAAGAGATTGCCACACAAAAAACCAAATTAGCAAAACTTTTGGGCATTTCAACCGCTTGCAAATGGGTCTTTGTGCATAGCTCTACTGGTGGTTCAGCAACCAGTCTTTCGCTTGAACAATATTCGACATTACTCAATAACTTAACCGAACACTTTGATTGCCAAGTAATTTTAACCGCGGGCAAAGGCGAGGAAGAACGAGCAAACGCATTGGCATCTCTACTCACTCAAAATGCCGCAGTTTATGCCCAAAATGACGGCTTACAAGACTTTAGTCGTTCGATTGCCTGTGCCGATCTTTTTATTGCAGGCTCAACAGGCCCGTTACATATTGCAGGGGCGTTAAATGTGCCAACTATCGGTTTCTACCCAAGCCGACTTTCTGCCCAACCACAACGTTGGCGACCAATTAACGCGGAGGGAAAACATCTTGCCTTTATGCCACCGTTGGCAAAAGATCGTGCTTCGCAGATGAATTTGAGCCTAATTTCTATTGAGAAAGCACTCAAAGAGATTATCCCTTTTATGGCAAGAAATTGGCAAAAAGCCTAGTTCTTTCAATGGTCTAGTCAAGAGAAATTTGTTAGACTAGACCTCTTTATTAGCCTGCAATATATCCATTCAAATTATGTTAAAAAGAACTCTACTTTCTTATTTAGCCTTGCCCAGCTTTGCATTAGCACAATCTTACGTTGTTTATGATTTTACTCACGATCGTGTGCTTGAAAGTCACAATCCGTATTCTACTCAGCCCATAGCATCTGTCACTAAATTGATGACAGCAAATATCTTTTTAGAAAATAATAAACAGAAAAACTGTATGGCATCAATTACACGTGACGATGTGGATACCATTAAAGGCACCGGCACCAAACTGCCAAGAAACACGCCGATTTCGTGTGATGAATTATTAAAAGCGATGATCGTTCATTCTGATAATTATGCCGCTCACGCACTTTCACGTGCTGCAGGAATGAGCCGTGCTCAATTTATCCAAAAAATGAATGACAAAGCACGCCAATTAGGTATGGCGACGACCCATTTTAAAGATAGTTCTGGTTTATCAAGTGGCAATGTGTCAAGTGCGATGGATTTAGTAAAGTTAGCTAAATATTCGATGAAAAAGCCCCTATTACAAACTTTATCAAATGAACGAGCCACCCTGATTACAGTCGGAAATCGTCAAATTTTTATGCAGAATACCAGTGCATTAGTACGAGAAGAACTTTTTGATGCTGCGTTGAATAAAACGGGTTATCTCCGTGAATCTGGCTATAATTTAGTTTTCGTAAATAAACACCGTTGCAATAATAATGCGACCATTGGTGTGATTAGTTTGAATAACCGAAGCTCTGCTAAGAGATCATATTTTACCAAAACCAAACTAGAGCAATATGGTTGTACAAGTTTGGTGCTAAACCATCATTTTAAATGATGACGATAATTAACCAATTAAATGATTTTTTTATGCCTGCCCTTGAAAAGCAAATACCTACCCTTATTTATGGAAACGTTGCCTCAACAACGGCATAAAAATTATTTCATTAAAACAGAGGAATTGAAACTATGGCTCTTCGTCCATTACACGATAAAGTAATTTTAAAACGTGAAGAAGTAGAAACAAAATCAGCAGGCGGTATCGTTTTAACTGGTTCTGCCGCAACCAAATCTACCCGTGGTAAAGTGATTGCAGTGGGTACAGGTCGTTTATTAGAAAACGGCAATGTACAACCATTAGCAGTAAAAGTTGGCGATGTAGTGATCTTCAACGAAGGTTATGGCGTGAAATCAGAAAAAATTGACGGTGAAGAAGTGTTAATTCTTTCTGAAAACGATATTTTAGCGATTGTAGAATAATTAAAAAAAAGGAATATAAAAATGGCAGCAAAAGACGTTAAATTTGGTAACGATGCTCGTGTAAAAATGTTAAAAGGCGTGAATGTATTAGCCGACGCAGTAAAAGTAACTTTAGGTCCTAAAGGTCGTAACGTTGTTTTAGATAAAGCCTATGGAGCACCAACCATCACTAAAGATGGTGTTTCAGTAGCACGTGAAATCGAATTAGAAGATAAATTCGAGAACATGGGTGCTCAAATGGTAAAAGAAGTTGCCTCTAAAGCAAACGATGCAGCGGGTGACGGTACAACAACCGCAACAGTGCTTGCTCAAGCTATCGTAAACGAAGGCTTAAAAGCAGTTGCAGCGGGGATGAACCCAATGGATTTAAAACGCGGTATTGATAAAGCAGTTGCAGCAGTGGTAAGCGAATTAAAAGCGATTTCAAAACCTTGCGAAACCGCAAAAGAGATCGAGCAAGTGGGTACAATTTCTGCAAACTCTGATGCAACAGTAGGTCAATTAATTGCTCAAGCAATGGAAAAAGTGGGCAAAGAAGGCGTAATTACCGTTGAAGATGGCACAGGTTTAGATGATGCATTAGATGTAGTGGAAGGTATGCAATTTGACCGTGGTTACTTATCGCCATACTTCATCAACAAGCCTGAAGCAGGTACCGTTGAATTAGATAGTCCATACATTTTATTAGTAGATAAAAAAATTACGAACATCCGCGAAATTTTACCTGTGTTAGAAGCGGTTGCGAAAGCAGGCAAACCATTGTTAATCATTGCTGAAGATATCGAAGGCGAAGCGTTAGCGACTTTAGTTGTAAACACAATGCGTGGTATCGTGAAAGTAGCTGCCGTTAAAGCCCCTGGTTTCGGTGATCGTCGTAAAGCAATGTTACAAGATATTGCAATTTTAACTGCAGGTACTGTGATTTCGGAAGAAATCGGTATGGAGCTTGAAAAAGCGACATTAGAAGAACTTGGTCAAGCAAAACGTGTAGTAATCACCAAAGACAATACAACCATCATTGATGGCGTGGGCGATGAAACACAAATCAAAGCACGTGTTGCACAAATTCGTCAGCAAATCGAAGATTCAACTTCAGATTACGATAAAGAAAAATTACAAGAACGCGTAGCAAAATTAGCAGGTGGCGTTGCTGTCATTAAAGTCGGTGCTGCAACCGAAGTTGAAATGAAAGAGAAAAAAGACCGTGTGGATGACGCACTTCACGCGACTCGTGCTGCAGTGGAAGAAGGTATCGTACCAGGGGGCGGTGTCGCATTAGTTCGAGCAGCAAGCAAAGTGGCTGAAGAATTAAAAGGCGATAACGAAGAACAAAACGTTGGTATTCGTTTAGCATTACGTGCGATGGAAGCACCACTTCGTCAAATCGTGACTAACGCAGGTGAAGAAGCTTCTGTTGTTGCTCGTAATGTAAAAGATGGTAAAGGCAACTACGGTTACAATGCTGGTACAGAACAATACGGCGATATGTTAGAAATGGGTATCTTGGACCCAACGAAAGTAACTCGTTCAGCATTACAATTCGCAGCTTCTATTGCAGGTTTAATGATCACGACAGAATGTATGATTACAGACCTTCCAAAAGATGACAAAGCAGACCTAGCCGCAGCAGGTATGGGCGGTATGGGTGGTATGGGCGGAATGATGTAATTTCCCCTATTTTTAACAATAACACCCGAGTGAAAACTCGGGTGTTTTTTATAGGGATATAGTAGATATCAACTTTTTTCTACTAATAATATCAGTTACTGTCTCGCCATTCTCAAATTCACTGGAATACTCTCAAAATTAGAACGGAATGGATTAATGTCTAACCCACCACGGCGAGTATAACGAGCATAAACGGTGAGTTTTTCAGGTTTAGCGAATTGCATTAAATCGGTAAAAATGCGTTCTACGCATTGTTCGTGGAATTCATTATGCTCACGGAAAGAAACCAAATATCGCAAAAGTTTTTCACGATTTAACCGCTTGCCAACATAGTGAATTTGCACGCTCCCCCAGTCTGGCTGTGAGGTAATCAAGCAATTAGATTTCAACAGGTGACTAACTAGCGTTTCTTCTACTATTTCATCTTCTGCAACATTTTCTAAATACTGATTTGAAAATGTGTAGCTCTCAATTTGAATCTCTTGCTCATCAATACACTCACCTGAGAAATTCACTATCGGTTGGTTAGTGTAATCGGCTAATTTGTGAGTTCTCACCGAAACTTGACCGCTTGCACATTGGCTTAAATCTCTCGTAAGTGTTTGTTCAACCTCTTCGATTGAAGCAAATTTGGTCTGATTAAAGCTGTTTAAATAGAGTTTAAAGCTCTTTGATTCGATTAAATTTTCGCTTTTAAAATCAATTTCTACATCAGCAATTGCGACTTGTGGTAAGCCATTTGAGTTTAACCATGAGAGTTCGTAGCAAGTCCATACATCCGCACCTTGATTGAACGGTTGTTGCTCTACAATCCCCAAACCTTCACGATTTAATCGGCGTGGTACGGGTTGCAAAAGCGAAGCATCATATTGACTTTTGTATTCAGTATTTTGCCCAAGTTTAAGGGCAGAAAGAGATTTATCTTGATAGTTCATAACATTTCCTCACAAAATAGGCAGGAAGTGTAGCATATTTCTGATTTAAACGAGAAATGAGAAAACTTATAATAAAGGCAATTTTTAGCCATCACATTTTATTATGGAAACGGTCTTTCTATTTTATCAACCAGACATTGTGAGCAATGGTAAAGTAGGTAATCAGCAGAAATAACTCAAAAAAACATAAGCGGTAAGATCTGCAAATTGTTTTGCAAATATTACCGCTTTTATTTTTGTAATCGTTCGCTAATACCCTTCACCTTCAGCCAAAATATCACTGACAATCGCAATCCCTGCACTTGCACCAATTCTCGTTGCACCTGCTTTTATCATGGCTAATGCAGTTTGTGTATCACGAATGCCACCTGAAGCTTTTACACCGATTTCACCAACCGTCTGTTTCATTAACGACACATCTTCCACGGTTGCACCACCTTTGTTAAAGCCTGTTGAGGTTTTCACGAAAGCAACACCAATTGCTTTGCAGATTTCGCACGCTTTGACGATTTCTTCTTTGGTGAGTAAGCAAGTTTCCAAAATTACTTTAAGCGGTGTACCTTGGCAGGCATTAAACACGGCTTGAATATCAGCTTGCACTTTCTCCCACTGATTCGATTTGATCCAACCGACGTTAATCACCATATCAATTTCACCCGCACCCGCTTGAATCGCTTGCTCGGTTTCAAAGGCTTTGACAGAGGTTGCATTTGCCCCGAGTGGGAAGCCAATAACGGTGCAGATTTTCACCGATGAACCCGCCAGTTTTTGCTTGGCAAGTGGAATATGACAAGGATTGATGCAGACAGAATAGAAGCCATATTCAAGGGCTTCTTCACAGAGTTTTAAAATATCTTGTTCTGTTTTTTCAGCTGTGAGTGCTGTATGGTCGATATATTTAGCAAGTTGAGAGGCGTTCATAAAATCTCCTTTGAATGAAAACAACATTGCCCCACAATATACGCCAAGCGGTTAAATTTGCAAAAGATTTTACAATCTTAGCCGCTTACTTTTTCTTGATGAAGAAAAAATGTGACGCAGTTATCATTTTTGAAGTTTCACTCTGTTTTCAAAATATCATCTTGCTATAATCCGAAAGGGTTAATTGATTTCGAGGTTTATATGAGTGAAACAGCGATAACCATCGGTCTGCTTGCCCTTGTTGCTGTAATTGGACTTTGGGTAGGTCATTGGAAGATCAAAGGTGTAGGGCTTGGTATCGGTGGCGTATTATTTGGCGGGATTATTGTCGCCCACTTCACCACGCAATACGGTATTCAGCTTGACAGTCACACGCTACATTTTGTACAAGAGTTTGGCTTAATTTTGTTTGTTTATACCATCGGCATCCAAGTCGGCCCAGGTTTTTTCTCCTCTTTGCGTAAATCGGGGCTGAAACTAAACGGCTTTGCGATTTTAATTGTTGTGCTTGGCTCGCTTGCGACCATTATCATCTACAAACTCACTGGTATTCCGCTTGATGTAGCTATTGGAATTTACTCAGGTGCGGTAACCAACACACCAGCACTAGGTGCAGGGCAACAGGTTTTAACCGAGCTTGGAATGACAGGCGTAACCAGCACAATGGGGATCTCCTATGCAATGGCGTATCCTTTCGGGATCTGCGGTATTTTACTCTGTATGTGGCTACTTCGTCTCTTCTTTCGCGTAAAAATTGATGAAGAAGCACACAATTTCGTCAAAGAGAGGGGGCAAGATAAAGAGACACTCGACACCCTTGTGGTGCAAGTCTCCAACCGCAATTTAGACGGCATTAATTTAACCGAAATCCCTGGGTTTAATGAAGAAGATGTCGTTTGTTCACACCTTAAACGGGGCGAAGAAACCTTTGTGCCGAAAGCAGATAGCGAAGTGCGTTTAGGCGATGTGTTGCATTTAGTCGGGGAAACTGGCTCGCTAAAAAAAATGCGACTAATTATTGGCGATGAAGTGGATGTGCCTGTCACGACCTCAAGCGGAGAAATTCGTGCTGAACGCGTGGTAGTAACCAACGAAAAAGTGCTCGGAAAAAAAATCCGCAGCCTTGGCATTAACCAAAAATATGGCGTGGTAATTTCTCGCTTAAATCGTGCGGGAGTTGAGCTCGTACCAACTGGAAATACAACACTTCAATTTGGGGATGTATTACATATGGTGGGGTGTGCCGATGTGTTAAACAACGCCATTTCAGTGATCGGTAATGCACAACAAAAATTGCAGCAAGTACAAATGTTGCCTGTATTTATCGGGATTGGTTTAGGCGTGTTGCTCGGCTCATTGCCGTTAAGCATTCCTGGTTTCCCTGTTGCGTTGAAATTAGGGCTTGCAGGTGGCCCGCTTGTGGTTGCTCTCATACTAGCCCGTATTGGCAGCATCGGCAAACTCTACTGGTTTATGCCGCCAAGTGCTAACCTTGCTTTGCGAGAAATCGGCATTGTACTTTTTCTCTCTGTTGTTGGCTTAAAATCAGGCGGAAGCTTTGTTGATACACTCACCAACGGTTCAGGTTTAGAGTGGATGGGTTACGGCATTTTCATTACCCTTATCCCATTATTGATTGTCGGTGTGATTGCCCGTTGGTATGCAAAAATGAACTATCTCAGCCTTTGCGGTTTGCTTGCAGGTTCAATGACCGACCCGCCAGCACTTGCCTTCGCCAATGAAATGAAAGAAGAAAGCGGGGCTCAATCCCTTTCTTATGCCACCGTTTATCCGCTTGTGATGTTCTTACGGATCATCTCCCCACAATTGATAGCAATATTGTTGTTTGTAGCGTGATTTATTAAATGAAAGCGGTCGATTTGTAAAACTATTTTGCAAATCGACCGCTTGTCTTTACGCAATTTTTCCCTTAAAACGCTCTATCCTTTACTACTCTCAACGGTTGCATATCGCTATTGCCCATAATCACGCGGCTTGGATCAGAACGTAAGCAAGTGCCGCCGTAATGACCGCCGACGGTGAAGGTACAAATTTGCAGGTATTGTTCTTCCACTTTTGGCAAGCACCAAAGTTGTTGGTAGATGTTTTCTTGTTTGCTGAATTGCCCATCGGTGGTATCGAGTGTAGCGTTGTTTTCACCGATCAATTTCACGTTATCACCACGGCGACCAGCAATCGGTTTTTGGGCGTAGCCGTTTTGAATCAGGTTTGGCGTGAGTTCAAAACTCGCTTCTAGCAAATAACGGTGATTTGGGAAGAGCGACCAAAGCACGGGCAAAATCGCTTTGTTGCTTGGAATCGCTGTCCAAAGTGGCTCATATACCAACACTTCTGGACGCAGTAGCACATCAATTAACCGTACTTTATCTTCGGGGTAACCTGTGCGAATCGGCGGAGCAACTTCCATGCCTGTGGCATCTTCGCGGAGCTGCTCAAGCATCGTTTCCCATGCCCACGTTTTCCAAACGGTTTGCACCAAATTATTATCATCGTCAATCAGCTGACCACGTTTGTCCCAATGTAGCCCTTCTGTGCCGTGAATAATTTTGGCTTGGAAACCAGCTTGCAACAAAGCTTGTCGCATAAACATCGCGTGGTAATCTTCCTCATCATCGTGATCTTGTAGAATGTGCACGAGCGAGCTGGCTTGGCTATGTTGCCAACAATCAGCTAAGGCATTGCGTAAGCCGTCCGCTGGGTTTTCACCTGTAAATTTTCCCGTATTTCCCACCGCTTGTTTCGCCCAACGGCTCATAATATCGCCTGCTTCAGCGTGGCAAGAAGCGGAATCGGCGTTGTATTCATAGACTTTCAGCCCGCGCTCGCTCATACAAAAATCCAAACGTCCTGTGATGGTTTGATAACGGCGATTTTGCCAAGAGAGCCGCAAGCGTGGCCAAAGCAATTTCGGGATGTTGAAATATTGCAACAAATTATCATCTTTCAGCACTTTATCGGTGGCGTGCAGGTACATCAAATGCAGTTCATTAGTCGCATGAATCAGCTCTTGTTGAGCACTTTCAGACATCGCAAAATAGCGATATTGGTCGGAATGACTCACTTTATGCCCGCCCATTGCTTTGATATAAGCTGCATCAAAAGGCGCATTTTCATTGAGCCATTTGCCGTCAAATTGTCCGTGATTTTTCACGTGGCGAGCTTGAAGAGAAAGTGCGGTCGGTTTTGGGAAAGGTTGCGGCTCGGCAAATTCGGTATCATCGGTTTGAATCATCCAGCCGAGAATGTGAGTGTCGTTGAAAGTATCGTGCAGAAGATAGCCTTGTTCGGTAACGCTCATCGGCAATTCACGCGTCCATTGCTGACCGCTTGGAAGACGCGAGTGAATCACATTTTGCTCCACAATACGCACCCGATCTTCTAACACATCAGTAATAATCGCCACGTGCCCCGTATGCTTGAACTCGCCCCCTTCCTGCCAAATTAACAATGCACCCGCTTGTGGTTTGCGTTTGCAGCCATTAGCGAACGCCTGCAGCGGTAACAAGGCATCGTTAACCACTTGGCGAAGAAAACGCAGTGCGAAAATCTCATACGCCATCCCCACATCGGCAAACACCATACCGTGATTGAGATATAAATAACGGCGGGCAAACTCTACGCACTGCCATTTGTAGCCCATATATTCCCGCCCGACATAACTACGAAACGCCGCATCATTGGGAAACTCCTTTTCATCGGCAGTGTTGTAATCCGACGAATAAATCGCGACCCCACCCGGGGCATAACCGAGCAAGCTACCAAAGGGATCGTGGGTGGTGATGTTAGGGGAACGGTCTGACATAAAAACTCCAAACAATAGAAATAATTGGAGTTAGTATAGAACTTTTATTTGCTTAAAAAAACTGCTTTACGCTGTTTTTTCCAACAAATTCACTCAACCAGTATTAAGGGAAATTTCCAACTGAATTTTTGGAAATATTCTTGAGATTCTACCAAATAGGTGTATTCTAATTTGAAATAATTTAGAGACACATAACCTATTTTGAAAAGATTATTTCAAATAACAGGCTTGAAATTTCACCACTTTAACAGTATAAAGCAATTATCTTTTCATCAATGATAGAGGCTATTTATGTATTTATTAGTTGGTATTTTCGTCATAAGAGCAAGAGAAAATCACTAAAGAACATGAAATGGAGTTAAACGCGTAGCGGAAGTAAAACAAGCAGAAATCTTGAAAGATGTAGAAATCGTAAAAGCGTTGATTGGGAATTTTTTAAGCAATCAGAAATTAGATAACACATAATTTATAAAGGAGAAAGAAATGGCAGATCCGCACATTAAATCCCCGATGGATTTCTGGGATTATCTTACCGTAATCATTTACCGCTCAGGCTTTGTCTTGGCGACACTTGCAATATTCTTGTTGCCTTATCAATCTGAAATAGCAATAAGAGGATTATTAATTGCGGGTACTATGCTTGCTTCATCTTTGCATTTGTACCTCA
The DNA here is from genome assembly GCF_002015035.1 of Haemophilus parahaemolyticus. Classification (GTDB taxonomy): domain Bacteria; phylum Pseudomonadota; class Gammaproteobacteria; order Enterobacterales; family Pasteurellaceae; genus Haemophilus_A; species Haemophilus_A parahaemolyticus. The sequence continues at coordinate 814,178 of NZ_MUXY01000001.1, forward strand.
AACAATTTCGTCTTATTTTTCAATTTGCTGCATGGATAGGGTTACTTTGTTTCATTTTCAACCTGCCAATGATTGCATTGGGAGCAATGTTGCTTGTAATTGGAGGATTAAGTTATAAAGAATATTTCTGTTTTAGAATATTTGGTTTAAATGCTCAACCGATTTTTGTTGCTATACTTTGGTTTGCTTTTGTTTTTGAGCAAGCTTTGCTAGTGCGAATTTTCTCAATCATTATTGGCATTTTATTACTCATTCTGTCTATTCAAAAATGGCGAATGCCGTTGCACTTTGATATCGGAGACAAAACAAAATATCAGGTTTAGACTTGAGCATTCTATTAAGCGGTAAGATTTTACAAAAAAATTACAAAATCTTACCGCTTTTCTGTATAATTCACGCAAACGTTTGCTTTTTTATTTTACTCAAAAGGATCAAAGACATGACCACAATCGGAACAGCGTTAAGACCGAATGCAACTAAAGTAATGATGTTAGGCTCAGGCGAATTAGGTAAAGAAGTCGTGATTGAACTTCAGCGTTTAGGTGTAGAAGTGATTGCAGTTGATCGCTATGAAAATGCACCTGCTCAGCAAGTGGCACATCGAGCATATACCATCTCAATGCTAGACGGACAGGCATTGCGTGCGTTGGTCGAAAAAGAAAAGCCTGATTTCATCGTTCCAGAAGTGGAAGCCATTGCGACTGATACCTTAGTAGAATTAGAAAACGAAGGCTATAACGTGATTCCAACAGCGAAAGCAACAAAACTAACAATGAACCGTGAAGGTATTCGCCGTTTAGCGGCTGAAGAATTAGGGTTAAAAACCTCGCCTTATCGCTTTGTAGATAATTTCGATGCGTTCAAGCAAGCCATTGCAGAAATTGGCATTCCTTGCGTGGTCAAACCGATAATGTCTTCTTCTGGACACGGGCAATCGATTATTAAATCAGCCGACCAAATTAAGCAAGCGTGGCAATATGCTCAAGAAGGTGGCCGTGCAGGTAGCGGGCGTGTGATTGTGGAAGGGTTTATTCAGTTTGATTATGAAATTACGCAGCTCACAGTTCGCCATATTCACGGCACTTCATTCCTTGCACCGATTGGGCATATTCAGAAAAATGGCGATTATCAAGAGTCTTGGCAGCCACAAGTCATGAGCGAAGTAGCTCAACGCAAAGCTCAAGAAGTAGCTGAGAAGATCACCTCAGTACTTGGCGGTCGTGGTATTTTCGGCGTAGAACTTTTTGTTTGTGGCGATGAAATTATTTTCAACGAGGTCTCTCCTCGCCCACACGATACGGGTATGGTCACAATGGCTTCTCAAGAACTTTCCCAGTTCGCCTTACATGCTCGTGCAATTTTAGGCTTACCTATTCCAGAGATCTATCAAATTAGCCCAGCAGCTTCTAAAGCGATTGTAGTGGAAGGTAAATCAGATAATGTTACATTTGGAAATCTCAATAAAGTGTTAGAAGAAATCGGCACAAATATTCGCTTATTTGGTAAAGGTAGCGTAGATGGTCACCGTCGTATGGGCGTGATTTTAGCTCGCGATGAGAATACTGAAAAAGCGAGAGAAAAAGCCTTGCGAGCTTACTATAAGTTAGACATTCAATTATAAAATTCAGGCGGAGTGTTCTCCGCTTTCCCTTTTCATTCGTGAAAGATTTGCAAAAAAATGCTATATTTCACCCGCTTATTTTTATTTATTACGGAGAAATCTCAATGGAACTTAACGCTTTAACCGCCTTGTCCCCAATTGATGGTCGTTATCAAGACAAAGCGGCAGCCCTTCGCCCGATTTTTAGTGAATTTGGTCTATTAAAATATCGTGTTACAGTCGAAGTGCGTTGGTTACAAAAATTAGCTGCACATACACAAATTCAAGAAGTGCCAGCATTATCTGTAGAAGCAAGCAACTATCTTGATAGCATTGTGGAAAACTTTTCTATTGAAGATGCAAACCGTATCAAAACCATCGAACGTACCACCAACCACGATGTAAAAGCGGTGGAATACTTCTTAAAAGAGAAATGCGAAGCCTTGCCAGAGCTTTACAAAATCAACGAATTCATTCACTTTGCTTGCACTTCTGAAGACATCAATAATACCTCGCACGCGTTAATGCTTAAAACCGCACGTGAAGAAGTATTATTGCCAGAGTGGAAAAAAGTGATTGATGCTGTGGTTGAACTTGCAGAGCGTTACAAAAACATTCCATTACTTTCTCGCACTCACGGTCAGCCAGCCAGCCCAACAACCATCGGTAAAGAGATGGCAAACGTCGCTTACCGCTTAAAACGCCAATATAAACAGCTCGAAAATTTAGAAATTTTGGCGAAAATCAATGGTGCTGTAGGTAACTACAACGCTCATTTATCAGCTTATCCAGATATTGACTGGTATACTTTCAGCCAAGAGTTCATCGAACAATCTTTAGAGGTAACTTGGAACCCGTATACTACTCAAATTGAACCACACGATTACATTGCAGAATTCTTTGACTGTGTCGCTCGTTTTAACACTATCGTGATCGACTTCGACCGGGATATGTGGGGCTACATTGCATTAAACCACTTCAAACAACGCACTATTGCGGGCGAAATTGGTTCTTCAACCATGCCACACAAGGTAAACCCAATTGACTTCGAAAATTCCGAAGGTAACTTAGGCTTAGCGAATGCAATTATGAGCCATTTAGGTCAAAAATTACCAATCTCTCGCTGGCAACGAGACTTAACCGACTCAACCGTATTACGTAACTTAGGCGTCGGTTTAGGCTATGCATTAATTGCGTATACTTCAACCTTAAAAGGCATTAGCAAATTAGAGGTAAATGAGCAGCATTTACGTGATGAATTAGATCAAAACTGGGAAGTGTTAGCAGAGCCAATTCAAACAGTAATGCGTCGCTACGGCATCGAAAAACCGTATGAGAAACTAAAAGAACTCACCCGCGGTAAACGTGTAACAGGCGAAGCAATGCGTGAATTTATCGACGGTTTAAGCTTGCCAGAAGCAGAAAAAGCTCGCTTAAAAGAGATGACACCAGCAAGCTATATTGGCTATGCGGTGGAGTTGGTTGAAAAACTTTAATTGGTAAAACTTTATAAAAAATTACCGCTTGAAATTAAGACACCGTAGTAGAAAAAAGAGGCAAAAGCCTCTTTTTTCAACGATGATAAGGAGAAAGGAATAAAATTCGCTTTTCTATTTACTCGTCTAACCGTTTTAATATTTTATATCTGTAATACAATTTGTTTTGCTAATTCTCTCGCCAGTTTATCGATATATAAAACATCATCAATTTCTTGAATATCAATTGGTGCCATATTTTCAACAACACTTTGATTCACATTTACAATATCCGTAAAACGGATCTGCTCATTTAAAAATGCATCAACAGCAATTTCATTTGCAGCATTCATTGCGGTAGTTGCATATTGCCCAGCAGAGAAAGCATCAATCGCTAATTTAAGATTTGGATAACGTTCAAAATCAGGCTCAATAAAGGTTAATTCTTTAAGTTTAAAAAAATCAAGTGGTGGTACACCCGCATTGATGCGATCAGGGTACGCCATACTGTGTGCAATTGGCGTGCACATATCAGGATTTCCCATTTGAGCAATTACCGAACCATCAATATAACGAACCATCGAATGGATTATGGATTGCGGATGAATAATAATTTCCATCTCTTCTGCGGTTGCATTAAACAACCAACGTGCTTCAATATATTCCAAGCCTTTGTTCATCATTGTTGCACTATCCACTGAGATTTTTTTACCCATCGACCAGTTTGGATGATCTACTGCTTGAGCAGGCGTAATCGCATCAAATTCATTTAATGGTTTAGTACGGAACGGGCCGCCTGAACCTGTTAAGATAATTTTGCTCACACCAAGCTCTGCAAGCGGGCAAAAACCGATCTTATTTTGCGCTTCCACAGGCAAAGATTGGAAAATCGCATTATGTTCGCTATCAACAGGCAAGAGTTTTGCACCTGACTTTTTCGCTTCATCAATAAAAATCTGCCCGCAAGTGACCAGCGCTTCTTTATTTGCAAGTAATACTCGTTTCCCCGCTTTAACAGCAGAAAGTGTAGGCAAAAGTCCCGCAGCCCCAACAATTGCAGCCATTACCATATCTACTTCAGGGTGAGAGGCAAGTTCACAAATTGCTTTTTGCCCGGCTAATACTTCCGTTTTGATGTTAAGTGTTATGAGGTGGGCTTTGAGCTGTGCGGCTGCATCTTCATTATCTAATGCCGCAAATTGAGGTTGGAATAATACGCATTGTGCTGCCATTAACTCCACATTTTTTCCGCCTACTAAAGCAAAAATTTGATAATCAGACGGATTATTTTGAATGACCGAAAGGGTGCTTTTGCCAATGGACCCTGTCGATCCTAGAATAACGATTTTTTTCATAGTAAGTTACCTTCAAGAAAAGACAGGGCATTTTAGCACAGATAAGATTAGTAATACCAATGACCATAATGTACCGCAGGGTAAATCGCAGGAACAGCAGGATAATAATTTACTTCTCTTTTACGTGTATCACTTTGATTCAGAGCTTCTTGCTGTACAGGGTGGTTTTTATCAACAGTATTTTTAGTATTAATACGTTGTTGATATGCTTGAACAGCTTGCGCATCCATTGGCACAGAGCTTTGTTGTTGAGGTAATGAACAAGCAGAAAGTGCCAAAATAGTACCAAATAACATTATTTTTTTCATTTTATATTCCTTTGGTAGATACTTATTAAATTAGTTAGAGGTATCAATCTCTTCAAATGACTTCACTAAATCATCAATCGCTTTCATTTGTGAAACAAAGGCTTCTAATTTAGAAAGTGGTAGAGCTGAAGGGCCATCACATTTTGCGTTGTTTGGATCTGGATGTGCTTCTAAGAAAAGCCCTGCTAAACCAATCGCCATACCCGCACGTGCAAGTTCTGTGACTTGATCTCGACGACCGCCAGAAGCTGCACCAAATGGATCGCGGCATTGCAGTGAGTGAGTCACATCAAAAATCACAGGGCAACCCTTAGAGACTTTCTTCATCATGTTGAAGCCGAGCATATCTACAACTAAATTATCATAACCGAAGTTTGTTCCTCGGTCGCAAAGAATCACTTTGTCGTTACCACACTCTTCGATTTTCTCTACAATATTTCCCATCTGACCTGGGCTTAAGAATTGTGGTTTTTTCACGTTAATTACTGAACCTGTACGCGCCATCGCTTCAACTAAGTCGGTCTGGCGAGCTAAGAAAGCAGGTAACTGGATTACATCTACTACTTCCGCAACAGGTTGGCATTGATAGATTTCGTGCACATCAGTGATGATATTCACACCGAATGTATCTTTTAGTTCTTGGAAGATTTTTAACCCCTCTTCCATTCCTGGTCCACGGTAAGAATGGATCGAAGAGCGGTTCGCTTTATCAAAAGAGGCTTTAAATACATAAGGCACGCCCAATTTTTGCGTAACTTCTACATATTTTTCACACACACGCATCGCCATATCACGGCTTTCTAATACGTTCATTCCACCAAACAGGGTGAATGGCTTGTTGTTCGCAACTTCAACGTTGCCGACTTTTACGATTTTATCGGTCATTTTTTAGTCCTTACGGTAATAAAATAGGGAAAACTAGTGTAAAACTATCTCTTTGCCTTTTTGCTCAAGCTGCTTAATATCCATCTTTATCATCACCGCAGAAGGATCATCAGGGCATTGGTCAACGAAATAGCTTAAATCTTCATAAGCAGCTTGGAAGCATTCCATCGTGGCAAAAATCATCCCGCGATCGCGAATTTCATACGGATCATCAGGCGAGAAAATGAGACGGAAGCTTATCATTTCTAGCACTTCTTGGAATTTTTTTTCTTTGGTTAATGCCATTTTAAAGAGCGTTTCGACCCGTTCTAATAGTTCAAACGGCTTAGCTCGACGAATTAAAACAGGTGTAACCAACACACCAACCATTGGTGGTTCGCCATCTAGCCATTTTTCTAAATCTTCAATGCTTAAAAACTTACCATCTGCAGGATTAATAAAAAGCGTTTCTTGGCGACCATCATAGTGAGTAATTTCCGCACGCAAAATGATTTGTGTAGGGAAATTCACCGCAAACAGCGGAATGCCACATTTCGCCGCTAAATAGAGCAAAATTGCCGCAAAAGAGACGGGCATTCCTTGCTTAGTTTGCAAAACTTTATGCAGCACCAAATTATCGCTGTTGAAATAGTCGGTGTAGCGATAAGAAAATTTCATTTGGCAATAAATCACATCTAGCAATTGATGCAATCTATCAAGCTCATTTTCGGCAGTAATGAGTGGTCTCACCTTGCGTACCAAAGCCGAAGTACGTGCACTACGTTGGCGAGGTGTTACGCTTTCATCCACAATTCCACCAATTCGCTCCATCTCTTCATACAAAAACGTCTGCAATTTTTCATCACTTATAGTGGTTTTCGGCGACTCCAGTTCTTGCAAAATTTCGTTAATAATATCGTCCATTTTGTCCTTCTTTTTTATTCTTTTTTACTTTTCTAGCTTTATTTCTCAGCCTTAGTAATACGATCTAAATTGGCATAATCTTGGAAAGTTTCAACTGCTTGCCAATGATTTTGGCGGAAAATATGTTGCACATCGTGCGCTTGTTGCCAACCATGTTCTAAAAATAACGCCCCATTCGGCTTCAAATAAAGCGGTGCATTTTCGATAATCTTTTGCAAATCGCTCAAACCATGATTATCTGCCACTAATGCGGTTAAAGGCTCAAACCGCACATCGCCAATCTGCAAATTTTCATCTTCCGCATCAATATAAGGCGGGTTACTTACAATCAAATCGAACTGCAGATTTCCTAATGTTGAAAACCAATCGCTTTGCTGAAAACGAGCATTTTCAATCTGCAACGTTTGGCGATTACTTTCCGCAAGTACTATCACTTCGGGCTTAAAATCGACACCTAATACTTGCACTTTCTGCTTTAATTCAGAAGCTAGTGCCAGTGCAATTGCTCCCGTCCCTGTCCCTAAATCTAAAATTTGCAAACTTTCTTGATTTTCCAACCGCTTGTTTGCCCAATCTAATGCGACTTCAACCAATCGTTCTGTATCTGGGCGGGGAATCAAAGTATCAGACGAAACTTTTAATGGCAACGACCAAAACTCTTTTTCACCTAAAATATACGCCATTGGCTCTCCTTTTGTGCGACGTTCCAACATCTGATTTAGCTGATTTTGCTCTGCTTCATTCAGCTCTGTTTCTCCAAATGCAAAAATCGCAGAGCGCGAGCGTTTTGTCACCGCTTGTAATAGCAAGTTCACATCTAATTTCGCATTCAGATAAGGATCTTGGCTTAATTTTTCGGTTAATAATTGGTTGGCATAAGTTAGCCAGTCGGAATAAGTCATATTAGATTTAGTCAATAAAGAATAATGCTAGGATAGCACACTCACGCCCAAATAAAAAACCTAGCATGGGGCTAGGTTTGTGTGATTGGTAAAATTGATTTGTAGATACTGTCTCCC
>NZ_MUXY01000002.1 GCF_002015035.1 Haemophilus parahaemolyticus
CACACAGATTGTCTGATAAATTTTTAAAGAACAAATAAAAAGTGGTCGGCGAGATAGGATTTGAACCTACGACCCACTGGTCCCAAACCAGTTGCGCTACCAAGCTGCGCTACTCGCCGTCTAATTCTCTTTCGAGATATTTAATGGGGTGGCTAATGGGATTCGAACCCACGACAACTGGAATCACAATCCAGGGCTCTACCAACTGAGCTATAGCCACCATAACTTGGTTGGTTTTAGCATTTGACCTGGTGCGCTCGACAAGATTCGAACTTGCGACCTTTGGCTCCGGAGGCCAACGCTCTATCCAACTGAGCTACGAACGCGTTGTTTTGATTAGTGCGTCGCAACGGAGGCGTATATTATAGATTTCACTCTCCCTTGTCTAGCACTTTTTGGAAAAAATTTAATATTTCCATTCATTTGTTTTTATTTCATACAAATTGCATGATAATTATCTTTTTCTTGCATAAATTCTAACATCGCTCATCTCATTAAAGGAAATTTTCTGCTTTTATTAATGAAAATCTCACTATTTAGTGAAGAGAAATGTTATTATTTTACTTTATTTCACGTTGTGTATTTAATGAGGAAGCCAAATGTCAAACACCAATGCAATCGCAAACGTTGCAAAAATGATTCGTGAAAACGAAATTAAGTTCGTTTTATTACGATTTACCGATATTAAGGGTAAGGAACACGGTGTTTCTTTACCTGTAAGCCTTGTCGCTGACGACCTTGAAGATCTTTTCGAAGAAGGCAAAATGTTCGATGGCTCATCGGTTGAAGGCTGGAAAGCCATTAACAAAGCAGATATGCTGTTAATGCCAATCCCTGAAACCGCTGTTGTTGACCCATTCGCTCAAATCCCTACCCTCTCTCTCCGCTGTAGCATCTACGACCCTAACACAATGCAAAGTTACGACCGCGACCCGCGCTCTATCGCAATTCGTGCGGAAAACTTTTTAAAATCCACAGGGATCGCAGATAGTGTAATGTTCGGTCCAGAGCCAGAATTCTTCTTATTTGATGATGTGCGTTTCTCAACCGATCCGCAAAATGTCTCTTATCATATTGATGATGTTGAAGCGATGTGGAACACCAACCGTAAATATGAAAATGGGAACAACGCTTTCCGCCCATTGAAAAAAGGTGGCTACTGTGCCGTTGCTCCAATCGATACAGCACACGATATTCGTTCAGAAATGTGCTTAATTATGGAAGAGATGGGCTTAGTGATCGAAGCACACCATCACGAAGTGGCAACCGCAGGTCAAAATGAAATTGCGACCCGTTTCAACAGCTTAACTTTAAAAGCAGATGAAACCCAAATCTATAAATATGTGGTACAAAACGTCGCACTTGAACACGGAAAAACCGCGTGCTTTATGCCAAAACCATTCGCAGGCGATAATGGCTCAGGTATGCACTGTAATATGTCATTAAGCAAAGATGGCAAAAACGTGTTTATGGGCGACAAATACGCAGGCTTGTCTGAAACTGCCCTTTACTATATCGGCGGTATCATTAAACACGCTAAAGCATTGAATGCGTTTACCAACCCATCAACCAACTCATATAAACGCTTAGTACCCGGCTTTGAAGCCCCTGTATTACTTGCTTACTCTGCAAGTAATCGTTCAGCTTCAATCCGCATTCCAGCAGTAACTAGCCCGAAAGCGACTCGCGTAGAAGCACGTTTCCCAGATCCATTAGCAAACCCATACTTGTGTTTTGCAGCATTGTTAATGGCAGGCCTTGACGGTGTAATCAACAAAATCCACCCAGGCGATGCTATGGATAAAAACCTCTACGATTTACCGCCAGAAGAGTTAAAAGGAATTCCTGCGGTAGCTAGTTCGTTAGGTGAAGCGTTAGATGCGTTAGCGGCAGATTTCGACTTCTTAACCCAAGGTGGCGTATTCAGCAAAGAATTTATCGAAGCCTACATCGGCATTCGCCGTAAAGAAGTAGAACGTTTAAATATGATTCCACACCCAGTGGAATTTGAGATGTACTACGCTTAATTCTTTTACAAAATGACAAGCAAAATTAACCGCTTGTATAACGAAACGCCCGTTTATGTTCACACATAGACGGGCGTTCTTTTATTTATTTTTCAAGCGGTCAATTTTCTATACTTTTTTGCAAATTAGGTACATCTTCATCCAACGTCTTAATATAGAAAAAGAACACCAGATATTTCACCACCAACGCACACAAGATAATGCTCTTAATGACCCACGATGAGCTAATAAAAAACGTAATTCCCATCGCTGTTGTACCGATCATCAGAATCCGTATCTTCGCCTTTTTAGTCAATGCACGTTGCTCATTAAACTCTTTCAAATGATTCTGATAAATTTGGGTACCAATAAACCAATTATGCAGACGCTCAGAACTACGCGTAAAGCAGAACAAAGCACTCAGCAAAAAAACCGTGCCTGGTAAGCCTGGTAAAATAATGCCTGCAATGCCAATTCCGAGAAAAATAAAACCCAAAAGTGCGTAAAGAATCTTCATAGAAAAAGTTAATCATGCGTTAAAAATAAGCACTATTATCTATAAATAAAAATGATTTGCAACAAATAACCTATTGCAAATCATCTTTAAAATACTATCGCTTGTATAGCTAAAATCAGACTTTCACCGCATTCACACATTCACCGTTATTGGCGACATCTAAAATATTCGAAAGCGTCACTTCCGAAATATTGACTAACGCTTCCTCAGTTAAAAACGCTTGATGCCCCGTAAACAACACATTATGGCAAGACGAGAGACGGCGGAACACATCATCGGTAATCACATCATTGGATTTATCTTCAAAGAACAACTCACGTTCGTTTTCGTAAACATCCATGCCCAATGCTCCAATTTTTTGGCGTTTTAACGCTTCAATCGCGGCCTGGCTATCAATCAAACCGCCGCGGCTGGTGTTGATAATCATCACGCCATCTTTCATTTTATTAAATGCCGTTTCATTCAGCATGTAATGATTTTCTGCAGTCGCAGGGCAATGCAAGGTAATCACATCGGAATGAGCATAAAGCTCGTCCAACGACACATATTTACCTCCTAACTCGTCCACAATCGGATTATGAAACGGGTCGAAAGCCAGAATATTCATCCCAAAACCTTTCAAAATTCGCATCGTAGCAATCCCAATTTTACCCGTGCCAATTACGCCCGCCGTTTTACCGTGCATATTAAATCCCGCCAAACCTTCCAATGAGAAATTTGCATCACGTGTGCGTTGATAAGCCTTGTGAATACGTCGGTTTAAAGTCAGCATCAAACCCACAGCATGCTCGGCAATCGCCTCTGGCGAATAAGCAGGTACACGCACCACTTGAATGCCAAGCTCTTCCGCAACTTGTAAATCCACGTTATTAAACCCTGCGCAACGCAAAGCAATGGTTTTAATCCCTAACTTCGCTAATTTTTCCAATACAGGACAGCTCGCATCATCGTTCACAAAAATACACACTGCATCTGCTCCTTCTGCCATTTTTGCGGTTTTACGATCGAGCATAAAATCGAAAAACTCCAACTCAAATGCTGAGCCAAATTTCTCGTTTGCAACGGTTAAATATTTTCGGTCGTAATTTTTAGTGCTATACACAGCAACTTTCATTTCTCATCCTTAGGCATCAAAAATGCCACACAATTTAGTAAATTCTGTGGTAATTTTAACCGCCTGTTGTATTTAGTTCAATCAATGAAAGAAATCGAAAAAGAATCAACTTCGAAAATCCCACTTACGAATGCCTAAAATAAAGAGCATTGCGAAATAACTAATTACAGCAAGCACAATCAACCAACCAAGCCAATAGGCTTTCATCAGCGTACTCATTTCAAACCATTCCTCTAAATATGGCGAGAAATAATTGACTAGCCCACCCATCACAAGTGCAGCAATCGCCACTTTTAGGATAAAGAAAATCGTTTTGCGAGAAATGTGATAAATCCCTTGTTTCGACAGTTGGCGATAAAGCAAAGAGGCATTCACCGCAGCAGATAATGCTGATGCCATTGCCAACCCCAAGTAGCCAAACGGAATCGCAAGCAAACCAAAACACATATTACAAGCGGTCGCAATTAAGCCAATTTTTACCGGTGTTTTGGTGTTTTGATTAGCATAAAAACCATTCGCTAAAATGCTAATTAGCATATAGCTGTTCAGCCCTAAACACATAATCCAGAGCGAATGACTCGAAGCAATTACATCTGAAAGCCCAAATTTGCCACGCATAAAAAGCGTCATCATCATCGGTTGGGCAAGCGTGGCAATACCAATCATTGCAGGAATACCTAGCAATAACACCATTCTAACACCCCAGTCCATTGTAGTTTGGAATTGGGCTTGGCGTGCAGTTTCATTTAGTGCTTTCTGCTTAGCAATTTTAGACAACGTTGGGAGCACCACAGTAGAAATTGCAATGCCAAAAATACCGAGTGGGAATTCGATCAAGCGGTCGGAATAATAAAGCCACGTGATTGAGCCAGTCACCAAAAAGCTGGCAATCACTTGATTTAATAAGAGATTGATTTGGGTTACTGATACACCAAAAAGCGCAGGTAGCATCAGCATACGCACTTTTTTCACGCCCTCATCATTCCACGCCCATTGCGGTTTCACTAGTAAGCCCGCTTTTTTCATAAATGGAATTTGAAATAAGAATTGCAGCAAACCGCCTAAAAAAATCCCCCATGCGAGGGCAATATCTGGTCGCTCAAAATAACCTGCACCGAAAATAGCCATCGCAATAATCGCTACATTCAGCAACACAGGCGAAAATGCCATCACCCCGAATTTACCAATCGTGTTTAGCACTGCACCAGAAAGGGCAACGAAAGTGATAAACCATAAATAAGGAAAGGTGATTTTCAACAATAGCGAGGCCTGGGTAAATTTTTCCGCATCAGCCCCACCATTAAGCCAATCCATAAACCAGCCTGTACCGAAAAGTGCAGCTACAACAGGCGAGCCAATCATTGCCAATAATGTCACGGCAGACACTACCAACCCCAACGACCCCGACACTTTCGCCACAAATTCACGGGTTTTGTTCAAGTCGTTATCGGAATTATATTCCGCTAAAACGGGCACAAATGCCTTAGAAAAAGCCCCTTCAGCGAATAAACGACGCAGAAAATTAGGAATACGATTGGCAAAAAGAAAGACATCTGACATCGCTCCCGCCCCTAGTACACTTGCTACGATCATATCGCGAATTAAGCCCAGCACGCGGGAAATGAGGGTTAGCCCGCTGACTAATACACCTGATTTTAGAAGTTTTTTGCTCATAGTATTCTCAAGTTAAAAGAGGATCCCCTCTTTAGCAAAGAGGGGGTTGCTTGTTTGATATAGGCTATACCACACGATCACAAAAATTGATCGGAATTTTATCAGTTTTTTTATAGGAAAATCAGAAAAAAACTGATAAAATCTCGCCCTATCGTTTTCTTAAACAGAAAAACGGTGTTATTTTCAAGCACGTGTCTCGTTGAAAATGAATTAAAAACTATCGATAGCAACATAAACCACGGTTTATGTTTATTTATTTAACACAGATATCTTAGGAGTTTGACCTTGGCTAATATCAAGTCAGCAAAAAAACGTGCGGTTCAATCTGAAAAACGCCGCCAACACAACGCAAGCCAACGCTCAATGATGCGTACATTCATCAAAAAAGTATATGCAGCAGTAGCAACAGGTGATAAAGCAGCAGCTCAAGCAGCTTTCGTTGAAATGCAAAAAGTAGTGGATCGTATGGCATCTAAAGGCTTAATCCACGCAAATAAAGCAGCAAACCACAAAGCGAAATTATCTGCACGTATCAAAGCGTTAGCATAATTTGCAAAACAAAAAAGAAAACCGACCGCTTGGTCGGTTTTTTTATATCGACTACACCCTATAAAGCTTATGGCATAATAAAATACCGCTTGTATTTTATAACGACAATCCTAATAATTTTTTTAATATTCTCATCTCGGCTTTAAATATTATTATTCAAATTTCACTTTGCCTGATGCTGTCGCAGAAATGGTTTCTTTGCCTGCCTCTAATGGCATCTCTTCTGAGTAATTTGCTGATTTAGCCATTGCCATCATTGGACGAACACCATAATAAGTTCCTTCACTATTAAGCGTATTTAATTGTACATCCACAAGTTGATAGCCTTTTGCATTCAAGCCTTTTTGTACAACCTCAGCTTTGTGTTTGAATCGTTTAATGACTTCTAACGTTAATTCATCTTCTAATACCTTCATCGTTTCGGGCGAAACACTAAAGCGAATATCATTAATCGCGACTTGGTTACTCAAACCTTCTAACACTTTTTCAATAGATAAAAAGCTTTTACTTTTCAGATTAATATAACCCTCTGCAATCCAGCCATCCACTTTACCTTTTTCGTTGTAATTCACTCGATTTGAAATCCCATCCACTTTTACCTCAATTTCAGGATATTGCTTTACGGCTGCAAGCACTTTGTTTAAATTAACAGAGACTTCGTTTTTAAGATTAACTAACGATTTACCTGACTTACGACTATAAAGGCTCACGTCCATTAAATCTTTTTCCACCGTTCTACTCGCTTCTGCAGAAAATTGGAACATAGTCGCTTGATTCACATCGGTTAAAACTTCAGCTGAAGTAGCAAGACTTGCCCCTACAAGCGGTAGAATAATAAAAAGTTTTTTCAGATTCATCTTCATTCTCCTATTTCTTAGCATATTAACGAGTTCTCATCTAATAAATGACTGCCATTAGCGAAATATCTCATGACCGTTCCTTAAAATTGATAAGAAATATTTCCTAGTAACAATCGCTCTTGTTTTACACCATCAGTTTTAGAAAACAATCGTCCAGTTGCCCATTCAAGGTTAGCTTGAAAGGTTTTCTGCTCCCAATTCAACCCAACAGCATAAGCAAAGGCTTGTTCTCGTTGGGCATTCGTTTGTGTTGATTTTTGTACGCCAAAATCAATCCCAACGTAGGGAGAAAATGTGCCGAATTCAGTTGCTTTTACCCAAGCAATATCATTGTGTAAAACAATATTTTTCTCTGCCGATAAACTCAAATCATTTAAGCCTCTCACTCTATTTCGTCCCGTTAAATCTTCTTGTTTAATCGAAGGCAAATAATCGTAGCTATATTGTGCTGTGAGCTGATGAGAATGGCGAAAAAGTTGTTCACCAATCGGTTGATAGCGGTTAAATTTCAGCTCAAAATTCCAACGATTAAAACGATCTTCTGGCTGATTTTCGCCTTTATTTCGCCCCTGTTCATAGCGGAAATCAGTAACAAAAGTGGCATTTTCAAACAGTTGCAAATGATTGAATCCAATAGAAATACTACTTAATTTAGGGCTTTGAAGGTCTAAAATCACATCATCCAGTCGGTTTTTGCTGTTAATTTTCTCAACCTGCGTTGAAAATGTTGAAATATGGTTAGAACCACGATGGAAAACATAATCTGCAGTTAATCCCGTTTGGAGAGTTCGTCCTTTTTGCTGCAGACTTAACGTCTGAAGTGAGAGTGGCGTTTTAAACTGAGAAACGGATGCAAAGCCACTGAATGTCCAATAACCATAAGGTAAAGAATAATAGAGCAATGCAGAGCGGCTAAATTGGTGGTGGGATTTTAATGTATGCGTACCACTTAGATAGAGCGTATCCGATAAGCCAAAAGGATTTCCAATGCTAACTGAAGAACGTGCCTGCCAACGATCATAGGCTCTTGATGCATAATTATCTAATCCAATTGAACCATTGATACGGGAAGTCGGTTCGTTCGTAAATTTCAGTTTAACTTCGCCATTTTTAGCTGGCAAAACATCGACAGACACACGGTTTCCCGTGATACGATTCGCTTGATCAAGTGCTTGGTCGAGATCTTGCACTTTCAGCAGTTTACCTATCGCATTTGGCAAGATTTGTCCAAGATTAAACCGCTTATTATCGCTTTCCACAACAACAATTTTGCCCTCAAATACATGCAGGGTTAAAACACCTGATTGATCGTCTTCAAACTGAAAAGGATTATGAATGTAACCTTTTTCCACGTAGGCTTGAGTAAGTTGTTGGCTCAGCTGATTAAGACGAGCTTCATTCAAACATTCGCCCGATTTAGGCAAAAAAGGCGTTGGATCAATCAGTGTTATACCTTTAAATTTCACACCTTGATAATCTAAACAAATTTGCGAGAAATCGCTATTTTCAACCGCTTGCGAAGTAGATTGGAATTGATGTTGTTCTAACCAGCGTTGTTGCTTTTGGATCTGTAGTTCTGCAAGTTCTTGTTTAGATTGTTGGAGGGATTGGGTAATATCATCAGCCAAAACATTTGATGAAAAAAGAGCAAGAAGAAGGGAAAAAGCAAGTTTATTCATAGCCGCGATGAAATAAAAAAATAAGCGGTCAATTCTTCGCAAAATTTTGCAAAAAATTGACCGCTTGAAAAAAGATTAATCGTCTAAGAAACTACGTAACGTTTCAGAGCGACTTGGGTGGCGTAATTTACGCAACGCCTTCGCTTCGATCTGACGAATACGCTCACGGGTTACATCGAATTGTTTACCCACTTCTTCGAGCGTGTGGTCGGTGTTCATATCAATCCCGAAACGCATACGTAATACTTTTGCTTCGCGCGGGGTTAAGCCTTCCAATACTTCATTGGTTGCAATACGTAGGCTTTCTGCCGTTGCGGAATCTAAAGGCAATTCAAGGCTTTCGTCTTGAATGAAATCACCTAAATGCGAATCGTCGTCATCACC
This sequence comes from Haemophilus parahaemolyticus, assembly GCF_002015035.1. Classification (GTDB taxonomy): domain Bacteria; phylum Pseudomonadota; class Gammaproteobacteria; order Enterobacterales; family Pasteurellaceae; genus Haemophilus_A; species Haemophilus_A parahaemolyticus. The sequence goes on from NZ_MUXY01000002.1 coordinate 8,784, forward strand.
GATTGGCGTTTCCATTGAAATTGGCTCTTTAGCAATTTTCAACACCTTACGGATTTTATCCTCAGGCATATTCATACGCTCAGCAAGTTCTTCTGGTGTCGCTTCGCGCCCCATTTCTTGTAAGCATTGACGAGAAATACGGTTAAGTTTGTTAATTGTCTCAATCATATGCACTGGGATACGAATCGTACGTGCTTGGTCTGCAATTGAGCGAGTAATCGCCTGACGAATCCACCAAGTTGCATAGGTTGAGAATTTGTAACCGCGACGGTATTCAAATTTATCTACCGCTTTCATCAAGCCAATATTCCCTTCTTGGATTAAATCCAAGAATTGTAAACCACGGTTAGTGTATTTTTTCGCAATAGAGATCACCAAACGTAAGTTTGCTTCCACCATCTCTTTTTTCGCACGACGTGCTTTTAATTCACCGTTGGCAATACGTCCGCCAATTTCACGAATTTGGGAAATGGTCAAACCAGAATTTTGTTCTAAATTCTGCAAGTTCACGATATTTACACGAATTTTCTCAACATAATTCGCTAATTTCGGCACACCACCACGTTTTGCATTGATAGCTTTTTCCATCCACGCTTCGCTGGTTTCATTACCTTGGAAGTTTTTGAGGAAGTCCGCTTTCTTCATTCCCGCATATTCCACTGCATAGCGTTGGATTTGACGTTCTTCCGCACGCACTTGTTTCATCAATTTCTGCATCGTTTCCACAAGTAAATCGAATTGTTTCGGTACTAAACGGAATTCACGGAAAATATCAGACAACGCATTGATTTGTTCACGTGCTTTTGCGTGTGTACGACCATGTTTACGAATGGCTAATAACGCTTTTTCGTGCTGTTCTTTAAGAGCAGTGAATTTTTCACGAGCAAGCTCTGGATCGATTGAGTTATCATCGCCAGAATCTGCGTTATTGTTGTCGCCATCATCCTCTTCTTCCTCATCTTCAACATCGTCTACATCTGGATGTGCATCGTCATCAAGATGAATAGAATCATCATCTACAGGATCTTCTTCTTGAGCATTTGGATCAACAAAAGCGGTTATTAAATCCACTAAACGCATATTACCTGCTTCTACTTCATCATAACAAGCTAATACGCCTTCAAGGGCTTCAGGATACTCCGCTACCGCACATTGAACTTCATTAATGCCTTCTTCAATGCGCTTTGAAATCTGAATTTCATCTTCACGGGTAAGTAATTCAACAGTTCCCATTTCTCGCATATACATAAGCACAGGATCAGTTGTTCTGCCTAGTTCCGACTCCACCGTAGAAAGCACTTTTGTTGCTTCTTCTACCACATCTTCATCGGTAATATTTTCGGCAAGCATTAACTCATCAGTATCAGGGGCTGTTTCTAATACCTTAATCCCCATATCCGTGATCATTTGAATAATATCTTCGATTTGCTCTGCATCAACCAATTCTTCAGGCAGGTGATCGTGCACTTCAGACAGAATCAAATAACCCTGTTCACGACCTTGAGCAATCAGAAGTTCGATTTGAGATTGTTGTTCTAATTGTTGATCTACGTGTTGTTCCATAATGATTTCCGTTTTTTTCGAGCAGGCAAAAATAGTGATGGATTATATCATTTTTTTGAGCTGTTTTGTCAAAATAGGGCTGTTATATCGGATTTTTTGTTGTGGTTTTCAAGTAAAAAGCGATTAAATATTTTTCACTTTATCCGAATATAAAATCAAACAAAGTGCAATAACCATCAATAAAATCGCACCTGCAAAGAGAATCGTGCTGGTTGCACTTTCGTGATCCACAATAATTAGCCGCACCATTGCAGTAATTCCCGTATAAATAAAATAACGTAACGGAAAATGATAGCCACTGCGGAAATATTGAGAAATTAGTCCTAAGAACCCGAAATAGAGGAAAAAGTTAAGAATTTTCTCAGCTAAAGTATTCGTCACAATTGCATCTGGGCTGAGTACCATTAAAAATAAGCTATAACTGATTTTTGCTAAAGCAATAATTAATACAACAGTTAAACTAAGAACAAAGCCAATTAAAATAGTTTTAAGTAATTTCGGCATTATGCCTGAAAGATGGGTGGCAAGGTTGTGTGTGGTCATAAAAATCGATGAATGGAAAAAACAATCATTCCTCTCGCCCGCTTGCGGGAGAGGGAGGAAAAAACCGAAAAATTTTCGGAGTGAGAGGGAAAATTTGCGAATTATAGAAGAAAATAAACCGCTTTCCCCTCTCTGGCTTCGGATTCTAAACGAATATGAAGCCTGTCTCAAACATAAATAGCGTTATTTTTAATGCTCGCGTGTTTTAAAGAACGCCACATCAGGATAACGCTCTTGAGCCAAGTTCAAATTCACCATTGTTGGGGCAATATAAGTGAGGTTATCGCCACCATCTAAGGCTAAATTCTGCTCGTTTTTACGTTTGAACTCTTCAAATTTTTTTGCGTCCGAACATTCCACCCAGCGAGCGGTTGCCACGTTCACATTTTCGTAAATCGCTTCTACGTTGTACTCGGTTTTGAGGCGTGAAACCACCACATCGAACTGAAGTACACCCACCGCGCCCACGATTAAATCATTATTCATCAGTGGACGGAACACTTGCACCGCACCTTCTTCAGAAAGTTGCACTAAACCTTTTAACAATTGTTTTTGCTTAAGCGGATCTTTCAAACGAATACGGCGGAACAATTCAGGGGCAAAGTTTGGAATCCCCGTAAATTTCAAGGTTTCACCTTGAGTGAAGGTATCACCAATTTGGATCGTGCCATGATTGTGTAAGCCGATAATATCGCCCGCATACGCTTCTTCCGCGTGGGCACGGTCGCCCGCCATAAAAGTAAGTGCATCTGAAATCACTACATCTTTGCCAATGCGGACGTGTTTGAGCTTCATTCCTTTTTCGTATTTACCTGAAACTACACGCATAAAGGCAACGCGGTCGCGGTGTTTCGGATCCATATTCGCTTGGATTTTAAACACAAAACCACTGAATTTCTCTTCCGAGCTTTCTACTGTGCGAGTATCTGCTTGGCGTGGCTGTGGTTTTGGTGCCCATTCGGTTAAGCCATCTAAGAAGTGATCCACCCCAAAGTTACCGAGAGCCGTTCCAAAGAACACTGGAGTAAGTTCGCCATTGATGAAGGCTTCGTGGTCGAATTCGTTGCTTGCACCTTGAACTAATTCTAGCTCATCACGCAATTGTTGGGCTAAATCATCACCCACCGCCGCATCTAATTCTGGGTTATCCAAGCCTTTGACAATACGCACTTCTTGAATGATCGAGCCTTGCCCTGATTGATACAAATAGGTTTCATCTTTGGCGATATGATACACGCCTTTAAACAATTTTCCGCAGCCAATCGGCCAAGTGATTGGTGCACAACGGATTTTCAACACGCTTTCCACTTCGTCCAACAATTCCATAGGGTCGCGAATATCACGGTCGAGTTTGTTCATAAAAGTGATGATTGGTGTATCGCGTAAGCGGGTAACTTCCATCAATTTAATAGTACGTTCCTCAACACCCTTCGCCGAGTCGATAACCATCAAACAGCTATCCACCGCCGTTAAAGTGCGGTAAGTATCTTCCGAGAAATCCTCGTGTCCTGGGGTGTCAAGGAGATTAACCAAACAGTCGTTATACGGAAATTGCATCACAGAGGTAGTGATAGAAATTCCACGTTGTTTTTCCATTTCCATCCAGTCGGATTTCGCATGAGCGGTTGAGCCTTTTCCCTTCACCGAACCTGCAGTTTGAATTGCGTTTCCGTATAAAAGTACTTTTTCGGTAATGGTTGTTTTACCCGCATCGGGGTGGGAAATAATCGCAAAGGTTCTGCGTTTATTCACTTCTTGAGGATAGGTCATAATCTTCTCTTATTCGTTCAAATTGTGTTAAAAAATGGGCCTATTATCCTTGAAAATGGCATGCTTTGCAAAAGCGAACACATACAATGTTATCCTTTAAACATTGGTAAGCGATCCGCCATTGCCAACAAGTGGAAAATCGCAGTGCAAACACCAAAAATAAAGACTAAAAAAACAACCGCTTGATTGCCTTTTTTCGTTTTGTAAGCCAGCCACGCAGGAATAATGCACGTCCAAAGTGTTGCAATCGCCCCCGCATAGCCAATCGCTTTTAAAAAACCAAGTGGCGAGAGCAACGAGAAAATCAAGGGTGGTAAAAAGGTAGCAGCCCAAGATTTGGTTCTTCCCACTTTATCATCAGCAAAACCAAAGAAATCCGCTAAGAAATCGAAGGTACCAAGCCCAACGCCAATAAATGAAGATAAAATCGCCGCAATCGAAAAAGCGTGCAAGGTTTGCGAAATTTGCCCAACTTCGATCTGCTCACCAATGTGTTGCAACAGCACGCCTAAATCGCCATTACTTGCCAAAATTGGGGCGAAATTCTCACGCGGTAATACGCCAAAAATACTGATAACCCAGAGCAAATAAAGTACCAGTGCAATAAAAGTACCTCCCATAATCGCCCATTTTGCCTTACGTTCCTCACCATAATAAGCGCGCATTGAAGAAACCGAGTGATGATAGCCAAACGAAGTTAATGCAATCGGCAATACCGCAAGGCTATATTTGGCATATCCTCCACTCTCGTTCGATAAATCCCACAATGTGTTCAAGTCGATATGGCTAATCAGCCCTGAAATGCTCAAGCAGAATGAAATCGCCATAAAGGCAATCAGCACCACTGAGATACGATCAACTAGGCGAGTAGAATGCCAAACGAAAAAGGAGAAAATCGCAACGAAAATCACCGACCAAATTCGACCGCTTGCATTACCCAAATCAAGGTAAGGCTTGGCTAAATTCTGTAGAATCTCGCCTGAAGCGGTGATGTAGGCATAAAGCAAAATACCGCCCACAAAATAAACGGCAAGATTGTTGATAATGTTAATATGCTTACCTAGCACCGCTTGGGTTACGGTGTTAAAAGAGGCACGAATGGGGTGGTCTTGATACACTTCTAACAATAGCCAGCCAGAGAGTGTCATCGTGATCATCGTAAACGTAATAGCCGCGAGCGTCCAGCCAGTCCAAGCCCCTGCCCCCGACATTGGCAAGCCCAACATTCCAGCACCCACGCATACACCAGTGATAATACTCGCACCACCTAAAAGAGAGGGTTGTTTTTTCACACAAAGTCCTAAAAGTTTAAATCACAAAAATACAAGCGGTCGTTTTTGCAAAAAATTTGCGAAAAACGACCGCTTGAAAGGTCAAAATCAGGGCTATTCTACACCTATTTCAATAGTTCCTCATTCTTTTTGTAATTCCACTTACTACGCGGCTTGTCGATATATTGGAAATGCTCGTTGGTGAATGTGCCTTGTGTGCAAGTGATTTTATCACGGCGAGTGTTCACGATTTGATTCCCAATCGCAGCATTTAAGGTGTCGGGTCCTGTCATCACAAATACGCCACCATCAATGCGACGGTTTTCGATATTATCGACAATGCGATCGAGCGTTGCTTTCATAATTGAGTGCCCCGCTTCGCACGCGAGGAAGAAGTTAGTGTATTTGTCGCGACGTTTGATCAGCACTTCGCTGTCGTTTTCGCGGATGATTTGCGAAAGTGGGAAAACCAAATGCCCGTCGATGTCGATGTAAATCCCACCTTCACGCCATAGGGTAAAGACACGCCAAAAATCCGCTTGGGCAGCACCATCGGTTAGTTGGCTGTAAGCCTCAAACACACGTGGCTCTGCGTGGGTTTTCAGATATTCTTCGCGTTCTTCGGTGCTGACGTACCGATAATCGTAGCTCAACGACATCAAGCGGTTGAACAAATAGTTGCAATACATCGGTAACGTTACTTTGTTGGAATAGTTGGTCTGCCAAATCGTGCGGTTGATTTTATCCTTGCGATTTGTGCTGAGTTTTGCAGGGCTAAATTCAGGAATCGTAAAGCGTTTTTTCGGAAAAAGGGCGTGGAACGGATAGCCCGAAATTTTCACGATGTTGCCCAACAAGCGAGAAAGCCCGTTGCATAGCACGATAAATTTTTCGTATTTGACTGACATTTAATTTCCTATTTTACATATTTGAGCAACTATATTGCTCTTTGTGTAGGGACGAATTATATTCGCCCTGATGCCCCACTAATGTTTTGGGGCAAATGTAATTTGCCCCTACGATTGGTAAGCAATGTTCATAAAGACAAGCGATTATTTCTCAAGCTGCGAAATCGCAAAATCAAGGGCGTAATCATACCCTTTTGCGCCTAAACCGCAAATCACGCCTTTTGCCACATCGCTGAGATAAGAGTGATAGCGGAAAGGTTCACGGGCGTAAACGTTAGAAAGATGCACTTCCACAAAAGGAATGGCAACCGCCAACAACGCATCGCGCAAGGCAACGCTGGTGTGGGTGAACGCCGCGGGGTTGATGATAATAAAATCCACGTTGCCAAAGGCTTGATGAATACGGTTAAGCAACGGCTCTTCGCCATTGGCTTGGAAATAATCAAGCTGGTAGCCCCGCTTTTGAGCTTCAGTTTGAAGGTGCGTTTCAATATCTGCAAGGGTTTGTGAGCCGTAAATCTGAGGCTCACGTTTACCAAGCATATTCAGGTTTGGGCCATTTAATAAAAGGATTTTTTTCATTTAATTTTCCGCTTCATACGCCAACGGATACAAATTCAATTTTTCCATTAGTACACGGTCGCCGTCTTCTTCAGGATTTTCAGTAGTAAGTAATTTGTCGCCATAGAAAATCGAGTTTGCACCTGCCATAAAGCAAAGAGCTTGCATTGATTCTGGCATATTGCTTCTGCCTGCAGAAAGGCGAACGTAGCTGTTTGGCATTGTAATACGTGCAACAGCGATAGTGCGGACAAACTCCGTCCAGTCTAAATCTTCCGCATTTTCCAGTGGTGTGCCTGCCACTTTCACTAATTGGTTAATCGGCACGCTTTCAGGCTGCGGGTCGAGGTTCGCAAGGCTAGCAATTAAACCCGCTCGTTCGGCACGGGTTTCGTTCATTCCCACAATGCCCCCGCAGCAGATTTTCAAGCCTGCATGACGCACTTTGCCGAGTGTGTCCATTCGGTCGTCGTGAGAACGGGTGTGGATAATTTTATTGTAGCGTTCTGGATCAGTATCGAGGTTATGGTTGTAATAATCCAAGCCTGCTTCTTTTAAATCTTCTGCCATTCCGTCCTCTAACATTCCGAACGTACCACAGGTTTCTAAACCAAGAGATTTCACTGCATGAATAATGTTTGAGACGGTTTCAATATCTTTCGGTTTCGGGCCTCGCCACGCTGCACCCATACAGAAACGGCTTGCACCACGGGATTTGGCGATTTTGGCTTTTTCGACAATATATTCCACATCGAGCATCGTTTGCTTTTCCACACCTGTGTCGTAACGAGCGGACTGCGGGCAGTATTCGCAATCTTCCGCACAGCCACCTGTTTTGATGGAAAGCAAAGTAGAAAGTTGGATGGCGTTAGGGTTGAAATGTTCACGGTGAACGCTTGCCGCTCGGAAGACTAAATCCATAAAAGGTAAATCGAAAAGTTCTTCAACTTGGCACTTTCGCCAGTATTGGGCAGTGGGGTGAGGAGTAAGTTCGTTTTTAGCTTTTAAGCGTAGATTGTAGGTGGTCATAGTGCCTCCACTAGAGTAGGGGGTGTGATTTGAAAAATCCACGCACGTTTTACCTTTTCTTATGAAAATAGACCGCTTGCGTGCGTAAACCAAGGGTTCACACTCCCTACATTTAAAAATTATTCTTCAATCGTACGAAGTAATTCGTTGATGCCCACTTTACCTAAAGTTTTTGCATCTACTTTTTTCACAATTACTGCACAGTAAAGGCTGTATTTACCGCATTTTGATGGTAGGCTACCAGACACTACCACAGAACCAGCTGGTACGCGACCGTAGTGGATTTCACCTGTTTCGCGGTCATAAATACGGGTTGATTGACCGATGAATACGCCCATTGAGATTACACAGCCGTCTTCAACAATCACACCTTCAACCACTTCAGAACGTGCACCGATAAAGCAGTTGTCGCCGATGATGGTTGGGTTTGCTTGTAATGGCTCTAATACACCACCGATGCCCACGCCGCCTGATAAGTGAACGTTTTTACCGATTTGTGCACAAGAACCTACGGTTGCCCAAGTGTCCACCATTGTGCCTTCGCCAACGTAAGCACCGATGTTCACATAAGATGGCATTAACACACAGTTTTTAGAGATGTAAGCCCCTTTACGCACGGTTGCAGAAGGCACTACGCGGAAGCCTTCTTGTGCAAAGCGTTCTTCAGTGTAGTCTGCAAATTTTAAGCCCACTTTGTCGTAGTATTTGGTTTCTGCACCGTCAATGATTTGGTTGTCGTTAATGCGGAATGAAAGTAAAACCGCTTTTTTTAACCATTGATGCGTAACCCATTCGCCATCAATTTTTTCCGCCACGCGGTAAGTGCCGTTGTCTAACCCTTCGATCACCTCTTCAATTGCTGCACGCGTTGCTGCATCCACAGTTTTTGGAGTGATTTCTGCACGACGTTCGAATGCCGCTTCAATAATTGCTTGTAAAGACATTGTTGTGTTCCTTGTAAATAAAATTGTTAAAAATTTAACGAAAAAAGCTCCCTAGTTTTAACATAGAAAGGCGTTTTTTTCCACAAATAAATCGCTAAACCTGCAACCAAAAAGTCACTGGTCCGTCATTTTGTAATGAGACTTGCATATCTGCCGCAAATTGTCCTGTTTGGGTATGAATTTTTTTCACTGCTTGCTGGTGAAAGTAAGTGTAAAGCTCGTTCGCCACTTGCGGACTCGCCCCCTTTGAGAAACTTGGACGTAAGCCTTTTTGCGTATCAGCAGCCAACGTGAACTGTGAAACCACAAGTAAACTTCCACCCGATTGTTGCACATTCAAATTCATTTTACCTTGCTCATCGGAAAAAATGCGGTAATTCAGCACTTTCTCCAATAAGCGATCAGATTTTTCTTGCGTATCGCCTTGTTCTACACCTAATAGCACCAATAACCCATGGGCAATTTCGCCTATCGTTTGGTTTTCTACTTCCACTTTTGCCCATTTCACTCGCTGAATTAACGCAATCATAAAGTTAACTCTCCTTTTTGAATCAACTCAACATCTTTTAACACAGCGGCAAATTGCCCACCAAAGAGAACCACCTGCCAGCTTAGATGAATCCACAATAAAGTAATTGGCAGGGTTGCCAATGCACCATAAATCGCTTGATAAGAAGGGAAAGTGGTAATGTACCAAATAAAAACCTGTTTACCGAGCGTAAAGAAAATCCCTGCTAATAACGCCCCAATCAAGGCGTGATGCCATTTTACCTTGGTATTCGGCACCAACCAATAAATCAAGCTAAATAGCAGCCACGTGAGCAAAAACGGCACATAATTTAGCAGATAATTGCCGAGCGAAAGCACCTCCAAATCGCTAAACATCCGCAGCGACATAATATAAGAGCTAATCGCGATACTCATCCCCGTGAGGAGCGGTGCGAACACCAGTAACAAGGCGTAGAGCAAAAATGAGAGCAAAATTGACCGCTTGCGGGTTTCGTGCCACAAACTGTTAAGTGCTTTATCGATGTTATGGATCAACATCAACGCAACGACAACCAAACCGAGCGTGCTAACGATCCCCATTTTACGGGAATTGGCGACAAAACTTTCCAAATATTCTTGCACTAAATCGCCTGCACTTGGTGCGAAATTGTCGTAAATGAGTGCTTTAATTTGCCCAGTGGCTTCCTCAAAAAACGGAAAAATGGTAAACACAGAGAAAATCACCATAATCAATGGTACAGTGGCAAGCATTGTGTTGTAGGTCAAATAGCCTGCCGTGACTGGAATTTGGTTTTGCCCTATTCGCTTGAAAAAAACACGAAAGAAAAGCCTAATGTAAGGTTTCATTTTTAAGTAAAAGTCCTTTTATCAAAATCACAGAATTGCCCATTATAGGTAAATTTTTGCAAGAAAACGACCGCTTGCATGCATAAATCCTTGACCTTATTTTTATTCCTTGCTTTAATGCACAATTGATTTTTTATTTTCCCACAGCAAATTTGCATATTATAAAGAGGCATATTATGGCAGAAAGTTTTAGCGTAACCCGTCGTTACTTTGATGATAAAAACTACCCGCGTGGTTTTGCTCGCCACGGTGACTACACCATCCGCGAAGCTCAAATTTTAGAGCAATATGGTCAAGCGTGTTTAGCATTAGAAAGTGGCGAACGTAAAGCAGCAACCGCAGAAGAAGAACGTTTTGTTGCCGTGATGAAAGGCGATGAAATCGCAGAAAGCATCATCGAAAAAGCGTGGTTAAAATATCGTTCATTAACGACTAAATCAAAACGTATCTACACACTTTCTGGCAACGCAGGCAGCGACGCTGGTGACGATTTTAGTGCCGCAGAATAAGCTATTCACTAATATTTTTTATAGATAGGGTGCATTTTTGCACCTTGTTTTTTATCTGAAGAAAACCATGACATTACCTATCGAACAATATTCCGAGCTTCTTGCAAAAAAAACTGAAAATTTAACCGCTTTACTTGCCCCGTTTAACGCCCCCGTATTGGACGTTTTTGCTTCAGAACCAAGCCATTTCCGTATGCGTGCTGAATTCCGCGTGTGGCACGACAAAAACGAACAAGGCGACAATGAGCTTTATCATATTATGTTTGATCAAGCAACCAAACAGCGTTATCGCGTAGATAACTTCCCAATTGCGAATGAACTGATCAACCGTATGATGCAAGCTTTGCTGGTTGAAATTCACGGTAATGAAATCTTAACTCGTAAGTTATTCCAAGTGGATTATTTAAGCACCTTGAGTGGCGAAATCGCCGTTTCTCTGCTCTATCATAAAAAATTGGACGAAAGCTGGACAGAACAAGCACAAGCCTTAAAAATTCGCTTGGAAAATCAAGGCTTTAAGGTGCAAATTATTGGGCGTGCAACTAAGCAAAAAATCGCGTTAGATTGTGATTTTGTTGAGGAAATTCTACCACTTGCGGGCAAAAATTATGTTTATCGCCAAGTGGAAAACAGCTTCACCCAACCGAATGCCGAAATGAATATTAAAATGCTCGAATGGGCGAGAGATTGCACCAAAAACAGCACGGGTGATTTGCTGGAACTTTACTGCGGCAACGGCAACTTCTCGATTGCGTTAGCCGACAATTTCCGCAAAGTGCTGGCGACAGAAATCTCAAAATCTTCAGTGCAATCAGCACAATACAACATTGAAAAAAATGGTGTGGATAATTTGCAGATTATTCGAATGTCTGCTGAAGAGTTTACCCAAGCGATGAATGGCGTGCGGGAATTTAACCGCTTGAAAGGCATTGATTTGAAAAGCTATGAATGCAACACGATTTTTGTCGATCCACCTCGTGCAGGCTTAGATCAAGCTACACTCGATATGGTGCAAGCCTATGAGCGAATTTTATACATCTCGTGTAATCCAGAAACGCTGGCAGATAACCTAAAACAGCTTTCGCAAACGCATAAAATTGAACGTGCAGCACTGTTCGACCAATTTCCTTACACGCATCACATTGAAAGTGGTGTTTGGTTGATTAGAAAATAGTCATTTAATATTTTCAGTCAAACTTTTGCTTGACCGCTTACCGATAAACCGATATTATTCTGCTCGTTTTCAACGGAGGAATGGTCGAGTGGTTGAAGGCACCGGTCTTGAAAACCGGCGAGGGTTTACGCCCTCCGTGAGTTCGAATCTCACTTCCTCCGCCATCAAATTCTAACCGCTTGTTTTATAACAAGCGGTTTTTTTATATCTAAAATTTACCAATTTTGATCTGCACCCCAAAAGTTAGACTAAACTTCTAACTGATTAAGATGCAGATCATTAACAAAAGAAGGATTTTTTATTCTATCTACGCATTCGTATATTCCGCCTTTTCATTCAACCAGCGTTTAATCAACGCCTCTGCAAGCGGTGGATTTTCCACAATAATTTGCTTGGCGTAGCGTTGGACGAGCGGAATCATTTTGCGATCACGCATTAAATTTGCCACCTTAAACTCCGCCGAACCAGTTTGTTTCGTACCAAGAATTTCGCCTGTTCCACGAATTTCCAAATCTTTCTCTGCAATGTAAAAGCCGTCTTGACTATCTCTCATCACTTGCAGGCGTTTGCTGGAAATTTTGCCTAGCGGTGGTTTATACATCAGCACACAGTGCGAAGCCGTCGCTCCACGTCCAACCCGTCCACGCAATTGGTGAAGTTGTGCTAATCCTAAGCGTTCTGAATTTTCTATAATCATTAAGCTCGCATTTGGCACATCTACACCCACCTCAATCACTGTAGTTGCTACCAACAAATCAATGTTTGCAGCTTTAAATTCCGCCATTATTTCTTGTTTTTCTTGTGGTTTCATTCGCCCATGTACCAAACCAATCCGCAAATCAGGCAAGGCACGCTGTAAATCTTCGGCAATGGCTGCCGCGGCTTGGGCTTCCAGCACTTCTGATTCATCAATAAGCGTGCAAACCCAATAGGCTTGGCGTTTCTCATTTTTGCAGGCTTGATAAACACGTTGCACAATTTCAGGGCGGCGATCTTCTGAAATAACTACCGTCTTAATAGGCGTTCGCCCAGGTGGCAATTCATCGATAATTGAAGTATCTAAATCGGCATAAACCGTCATCGCTAGCGTTCGTGGAATTGGCGTTGCGGTCATAATCAGTTGATGTGGATAGTGATCAGCTTTGACACCTTTTTCACGTAACGTCAAACGTTGATGCACCCCAAAACGGTGTTGCTCGTCGATAATAATCAACGCCAAGTCATGAAATTCCACGCTCTCTTGAAACAGGGCATGCGTGCCAATAATCATCTGCACGTCGCCATTTTTGATCGCTTCCAACTGAGCATTTCTCGCTTTGCCTTTCACTTTTCCAGCCAGCCAGCCGACTTCAATCCCAAACGGACGAAGCCAATTGGCGAAGTTATTAGCGTGCTGTTCAGCCAGAATTTCCGTCGGTGCCATCAACGCTACTTGTTTGCCGTTATCAATAGCGGTGAGTGCGGCAAGTGCTGCGACTAAGGTTTTTCCCGAACCTACATCACCTTGCACCAACCGCATCATCGGCGACGATTGTGCTAAATCGCGTTCAATATCTTCGGTAACGCGTTTTTGGGCATTAGTGGGTTGGAATGGTAGGCTCTCCAAAAAGCGTTGTTTCAAATCAGTTTTATAACTTAACGGTTCGGCATATTGCTGTTTTACGCCTAAGCGAAGTTGCTGCATTGCGAGGTTGTGTGCCAAAAGCTCCTCAAAAATCAACCGTTTCTGGGCAGGATGCTCGCTTTTTTCTAATACCTCAGCTGATACGCTCGGTGGTGGGCGATGCAACAACGCCAATGCTTCTTTAAGGCTATATTGATGCGGGTTGTATTGCTCAGGCAAGAGTTCGGCAACTTGCACATTCTGCAACACCGCCAAGGCTTGCTCGGTCATTTTACGCAGTGAAGCCTGTTTCAATCCTTCGGTGGTGGAGTAAATTGGTGTGAGTGTTTCCGCCAATGCAAGCGGTTGATTATTGCGAATAATTTGATATTCGGGGTGATGAATCTCTGCCATATAACGTCCACGTTTGATTTCTCCAAAGGCTTTCACCCGCACGCCCACGGCAAGGCTATTTTTCATTCCTGCATTAAAATTGAAGAACTTAAGCATAATTTTGCTCGTGCCATCGGAAAGCGTGACCGATAAAATCGGGCGACGCCCAAATTGCACTTCGGTGTGCTGCACGTAGCCTTCAATGGTGGCAAAACTTTCAGGGCGAACGTCTGAAATGGGTGTAATCTGCGTGCGATCTTCATAACGCATCGGCAAATGAAACAGCAGATCCTGCACGTTTTGAATGCCAATTCGGCTAAGTTTCTCGGCAATCGCCGCTCCTACACCTGACAGACTAGTGAGTGGCACGCCATCTAAAAGTTGAGTATTCATTGCAAAAATTATCTAAAAATGACCGCTTGAAAGGGAAGATTATAAAGAAGACTGTTCATTTATACAAGTTTTGAGGTGCTGTAAAGATTTTTCTTGGTAAAGAACTTATGCTGATCTTATTCGTCTTAATAGTGCGTAATTTCACGCAATCATTTATAGAGGAATTTAACATGAAATACGTTTCAAAAATTTTCGTATTAGGTTTAGTGATGGGGGTTGTGGCTTGTGGCAGTATGGATAAACGACAACGCAACACAGCGATTGGTGCAGCAATTGGTGGTGTTGCTGGCAATATGATCGGCAATTCAACAGGTGCAACCTTAGGCGGAGCTGCTTTAGGTGGCGTGATTGGTAGCCAAATTAAGTAACTACCCACAAAAAAGCCCGATTATTCAAACACGACAAATAATCGGGCAATACGGAGTTAAGTTTTTATTATAGTTCTACTTAAAAGGCAGTTTTGTAGATTTCTAGGATCTCTTCTGCTGTGCAATCACGCGGATTGCCACCTGTGCATACATCTTTCAGTGCATCTTGAGAAAGGGATACTAAATCTTCCTCTTTCACACCAATCATATGTAATTTTTCTGGAATGCCAACATCATGAGAGAGTTGTTTTACTGCATCAATAGCAGCTTGACGATACTCTTCTTGGCTCATGTCATCAACGCCTTTAACGCCCATTGCACGTGCAATTTCACGGAATTTTTCACCTGTTGCTCGTGCATTGAATGCTAAAACATAAGGTAATAACACCGCATTTGCAATGCCGTGTGGTGTGTCGTAGTAGGCAGAAAGAGGGTGAGCCATACTATGTACAATACCTAATCCCACATTTGAGAAGCCCATTCCTGCGACATATTGACCGAGTGCCATACCTTCTCGGCCTTCTTTGGTATTCTCTACCGCACCACGTAAGGAGCTAGAGATCAAGCGGATTGCTTCTAAGTGTAATGCATCGGTTAATGCCCAAGCAGCTTTGGTAGTATAACCTTCGATGGCGTGAGTTAAGGCATCCATACCAGTGGCTGCAGTTAAACCTTTTGGCATGCTTTCCATCATTTCTGGATCGACTAATGCAACAATTGGAACATCATGCACGTCAACACAAACGAATTTGCGTTTTTTCTCTTCATCAGTAATAACGTAGTTAATCGTCACTTCAGCAGCAGTCCCTGCAGTAGTTGGAATAGCAATAATCGGTACACATTTATTACGTGTTGGCGCTACACCTTCGAGTGATAATACGTCACTAAATTCAGGGTTGTCGATAATAATCCCAATCGCTTTTGAGCTATCAATTGGTGAACCACCACCAATAGCAATTAAGTAATCCGCACCGCTGGCTTTAAATTTTGCTACGCCTTGCTTAATCACCTCTACGCTTGGATTAGCTTTGACTTCATCAAAGATCTCGTAAGGTAAGCCTGCTTCATCTAACAAGCGGGTAACTTTCTCGACAACGTTGAATTTCACTAATTCTTTGTCAGTTACGACAAAAGCTTTTTTGAATTGGCGACTGCGTACTTCATCAACAAGATGTCCAATCGCACCTGCACCATGATAACTGGTTTCATTAAGAATGATTCGATTAGCCATAATAGACTCCATGATTTTACAAATTAAAGAAGAGGGAATGATGGCACATCCTGTGCCATCAGAAATTTATTTTAAGACTTTCCAGCATCTGTAACCGTAGATTGAAATCATCACAAAACAGATAAGTGGTAAGATGAATGAGAAGTTTACAGCTGGGATGCCCATAACAACGCCTTGGTCAATGATCATACCTTGTAGTGGTGGCATTAACGCACCGCCCACAATCGCCATGACTAAACCTGCTGCACCTAAAGTTGATTCTTCTTTCAAGCCATCTAAAGCGATACCGTAGATAGTTGGGAACATGAGAGACATAAAGCCTGAAGTTAAGATTAAGCAATATAAGCCCCATACTCCGTCGATGAAAATGACACCTAAGATGCTGAAGAATCCGCCAATAGCAAAGAGCATTAACATAAATTCAGCTTTAAGATATTTCATTAAACTAGTGCTGACAAAACGGCTCACAATGAAGATACCCATCGCGATAATGTTAAAGTTTTGACCTTCCGATTTAGTGAAACCTAAACGTTCAGCGTATTGCACAATGAACGTCCAGCACATAATTTGCACACCCACATAGAATACTTGTGCAATCACACCTTCACGATATTTTGCTCTTTGAATTAAGCGACCAAAAGATTCTTTAAATGAGATACGAGCACCTTCTTCTACTTTTACTGATGGCATTTTATAAAGGCCGATAATGATAAGCACGGTAACCACAACGAAACCTAACGCAACATAAGGATCGCGAATTTCAGCTAAATCGTGAGTGCGAATCCCCATTTTTTCGGCTTCTGAAAGCGTATGGAAAATCAAGTTACCTGCCGCATCGCGTTTGTCTGATTCTAAATTAGTCAGTACTAATTGAGAGGCAACGAACATCCCTGTAATTGAGCCTAGCGGGTTGAAAGATTGTGCAAAATTCAAACGACGCGTTGCAGTTTGTGGATCACCCATTGCAAGAATATAAGGATTTGCTGTGGTTTCTAAGAAAGCCAAGCCGAAAGTTAAGATATAAAGTGAAATTAAGAAGAAATTAAACACTTCATATTTTGCAGCAGGCCAGAATAAAAATGCCCCGATTGCATAAAGAATTAAGCCCAACATAATGCCAGCTTTATAACTATAACGGCTAGCAAAAAGTGCGGCTGGAATTGCCATTGTGCCGTAACCACCATAGAAGGCAAATTGCACAAGTGCCGCTTCAGAGGCTGGGATTTCCATTACGGTTTGGAATACGGCAACCATTGGGTTGGTAATATCATTCGCAAATCCCCAAAGAGCAAATAAGCTCGTAATTAAAATGAAGGGAACAAGGAATTTCTTTTCTAAAACTTTAGCACTCATAATATGTTTCCTCATATTGAATGGGTATGATTTCAGCTAGGATTATTCTTCAATACGTAATCCGTAAGATTTAAATTTTTCAAGCACAACCGCCATTTGCTCTTTGCTGAGTAGCGGAATATCTAAGCCTGTCGATAACAGTTGCAAATACCACGTTGCCAACACTTCTACTTCGTGAGCAAGCCATAACGCTTTATCAAGGTTAGACTCACACGCAATTAAACCGTGGTGTGAAAGTAAAATCGCTTTGCTTTCTTTAATCCCTTCACGCACATAATCAGCCAATTGATGTGTACCGAAAGTAGCATAAGGCACGCAAGGGATATGATCTGTACCACCAACTGCAATCATATAGTGAATCGGCGGAATCGGTTTTTCGAGAATAGAAAGCCCTGCACAGTTTTTCGCGTGGTTATGTACTACTGCATTCGCCTCTGGGCGTGCTTCATACGCCGCTAGGTGAAATTGCCATTCACTTGAAGGTAATTTTCCCTCTTCGTGTTTACCGTTTTTATCTACGTAAACGATGTCTTCAGGTTTAGTGAGTTCGTAAGGTTTACCTGTTGGGGTAATAAGCATACCGTCTTTATAACGCACACTCACATTTCCTGCAGTACCTTGGTTTAAACCAAGACGTGTCATTTCCATACAGGTATCAATAATTTTTTGAGAAAGTTCTAGTCTGTTCATTTGATTCACCTTTTTATTGTAAGATTAGTAAAATTTCTAAGATTTTTAACCGCTTGTAGGGTTATTCCACAGGCGTAACGCCTTTCTTAATAATCACATTGCCATATTTGGCAGTTTCGCCTGTGATTACTACGGCATAAGTTTTTTTAGCACGCTCATAAAAAGCAAAGCGTTCGACGCGTTCTACTTTTGGTGCAGTGCCGTTAATTTTTTTGATAGCTTCTAAATAACGAGCTTCTACGCTTGGATCGAGGCTATCTCCTTCTACCGCTTGCATCATGGCTAATGGTGCTTCAACGTATTGGTCGAATTCAAACAGCGGAGTAATACCAAGCAATAAAGTTGGGATGTCAACACCATCAGCACGAATTACTTTGTGATGTAATTGATGTGCTGGAAAGTGAGCATCAGAAAGGACCAATTCGTCGCCATGTCCCATTTCAGCCAAAATTTTTAATAATTCTGGGGAAATTGCGGGGTGGATGCCTTTTAACATAGGGTGTCTCCTTTTATTATTTATTTGTAATACTGGCTGTTTTCTGAGGGCTCAATCCTTGTAACAGTTGGTCGCATCGCTTGTTGAGCTTCGAGCGGTGAGCCAAATCTACCCGCACCGAAGAAAGTAAACATCGCTGCACCTAAAACCGTGGTTTCTGGGAAATCCACCACATCAACTGGACAATTCAGCACATCAGCACGGATTTGATTCCAAAGTGCATTTTTCGAACCACCACCTACGCAAATTAAACTTTCAGCATTGAAGTTGCCTACTTTTTGCAAGAGCTGTAAGCCATCTTTTAGGCGGTAAGCCATGTACTCTAAGCCTGCGCGATAGATTTCTCCGCGTTGAGTATGCATAGATAGCCCAACGATAGAGCCCATTTGTTCGGTTGTTCCATCAAAATTGCCAATCAATTTCACGCCATTTGCGCCGGCTGGAATTGCTTTTGCTTCTTCTATCATAGTGCGGTAATAGGCATCCGTACCTGCCACTTCAGTAAAGAAGCGTTTTCCGAGCCATTCCATAATGCCTGAAGCTACCCATTGCACACCAGGATTGAAGCAGCCCGCTTGACTATCAAATTCAATCGTTAAACCGCGTTGAGCAAATTGCCATTCTGGTTTTGCCTGTTGAGTACGAGCCATCAAAATTTCCCAAGTACCCGAGCTTAAAACAGGTTGGTTATAATCCGCACCTGATCCAAAAATCGCAAATTGAGTATCGTGTCCGCAAGAAATCACAGGAATATCAGCACACAAGCCTAACTCAACCGCAAGATCCGCTTTTAATCCGCCAATGACCTCACCTGCACTTTTCATTGGTGGGAAATGCTCTTTGCTCAAGCCCAATAAATTCAATACTTCGTCGTCCCAAGCATCTTGCTCAATACAAGTCATCATAGAAGTTCCTGCCATTGTGCGGTCTGTGCTTTGCACGCCTGTTAAACGGTAGGTCAAGATAGACGAAATAAACATAAAACTATTTGCTTTGGCATAAACCTCAGGTTGATACTGTTTAAGCCATAACAGTTTGAATAGGGTATTAAAGCTGTAATGTCCTACACCATTACGTTGATAAAGTTTTTCTACATCAATGTAATTTGCGAGGCTTGTCATAATTGGCAAGGTACGTGGACATTTCCACGAAATAATCGGATAAAGTTGGTTGCCCTGTTTGTCAAATAACGCACCATCCACGCCAAAGGTGGTCACGGAAATGCCCACAATTTGCTGACGTTGTTCTGGGCTTAATTCCGCTAAGGTTTGTTTCGCACAGGTGAGCAATTTGCCCCAAATTTCATCAATCGCCCAGATGTGATAATCTGGATTTTCTACCCCAGGTTGAGTGTTATTAGGTAGATGGTGAGCACTTAAAATCTTCCCTGTATCATCAATAGCAATGGTGCGAAGGTTGGTTGCACCACAGTCGAAGATAAATGCAATTGCCATGGTTATCTCCTGAATTCTGAAATGTGATGCTACTTATTACTCCGCTCTCTTCCCCCCTCTTTAGCAAAGAGGGGGAGAGATTTGGCAGAAAATTCAACCTCATCGTTTAAGTAGCATCTTTTCAAATTTCCTCCATTTGAGGAAATTTGCAATTCACACACAAATTTCAATCGCTTGCGTTATTTATAAAGCGGCCCAAAGTTCGCACAAGCACGGTAGTCTTGACCTTCTTTATCTTGACCAAACATATTCCATGCACTTGGACGGAAGACATCTTTTTCTTCCACGTTATGCATATTAACTGGAATACGAAGCATAGAAGCTAAGGTAATTAAGTCTGCCCCAACGTGTCCGTAAGTGGCTACACAGTGGTTTGCACCCCAGTTTGCCATCACAGAATACACATCTTTGAATGCACCTTTACCATTTAGGCGAGGCACGAACCAAGTGGTTGGCCAAGTTTCATTAGTACGTTTATTTAAGATGTCGTGTACATTTTCAGGTAACTCGATTGACCAACCTTCCGCAATTTGAAGAACAGGGCCTACACCTTTAACAAAGTTAATGCGGTGCATGGTAAATGGCATACCACCTTTGGTGAGGTATTGAGAAGATAAACCGCCCCCACGGAAGTATTCATACACCGCTGGACACCAACGAGTATTTTCTAAGCAGCGTTTGCCGTCTGCCTCAGTCACTTCCCAAGCTGGTTTCACTACAGGATTGCCATCTTTGTCTTGGTGCTGACCTGTTCCATCTAATGCGGCAGAACCAGAGTTGATTAAGTGAATGAAACCGTTTTCTGGACGCCAGCCTGTCACACGTTCTACGGAGTCTTCACTCCAGTAAGTACGTACGTCAGCAAAGATTTGAGCTTGACCAGTTAAAAGGTTACCGAACAACATATTTACGGCATTTAAGCTGTCATTTTCAGTGGCAAGAATGTATGGAGGACGTACGCCATTCCAGTCATAAGTTGAGTTCAACATCGCTTCCATAAAGTCGCCATTTGGACGATGGTCTGTCCAATGACGTTGACCTTGGAAACCTGCTGCAATCGCATTGTGGCCTAACGCTTCTTCACCAAAGTTAAGTTCAGCCAATTTTGGATTGCCGACCATTAAATCGCGTGCGATGATGGTCATTTTGACTAAAGTTTTACGTAACTCCGCTCTTTCTTCCGCAGTCATTTGATTTTCTGGTGCGTTTACATCAACGCCGTCAATGCAGTATTCGTTAGCCCATTTAAGTGCTAATTCATACTCTTCGTGGTCGTAAATGCCACGGTCGATACGGCGGGTAATTTCAGACATATCCACGTATTCGTTACGCATACCTAAGTATTCTTGGAAGAATGGTTGGTTCACAATAGAACCTGCGATACCCATCGAAACAGATCCGATAGAGAGGTAAGATTTACCGCGTAAAGTTGCCACAGCTAAACCAGCACGGGTAAAACGTAATAATTTTTCACGCACATCCGCTGGAATAGTTTGGTCGTCTGCTTCTTGCACTTCGTGGCTGTAAATAGAGAAAGCAGGTAAACCAAGCTGATTATGACCAGCAAGAGCCGCCGCTAAATAAACTGCCCCTGGGCGTTCTGTACCGTTGAAGCCCCAAATTGCTTTTGGTGTGTGTGGATCCATATCAATGGTTTCAGAACCATAGCACCAGCAAGGGGTAACTGTAATTACCGCCCCCACGTTTTCACGTTTAAATTTTTCGGCACAAGCGGCAGATTCTGCCACGCCACCGATGCAGCTGTCTGCGATTACACATTCCACAAAATCGCCATTGGTATGACGAACTTCTGAACTAATCAATTTCGCCACAGCTTTCGCCATATTCATTGTTTGATCTTCGAGTGATTCACGCACTCCTAAACGGCGACCGTCGATGGTTGGGCGGATACCAATTTTCACGGGAGTGGATTTCAAAGCAGTCATAGCATTTCTCCTGATTGGTTGAATAAAGAAAATTTCTGTTTTTTATTATTCACAGGGAAAGGCTTTTTTGAAGAAAAACGCGATTTTATGTTCAGTTCTGTGAGCAAGATCACAAAAATAACCGCTTGGAGGTAGCTTTAGAGGAAAATTAAATGCCCGTTTTAGACTTAAAATAGTTAAAACGGGCATATCTTATAGGAGAAATAAATATGCCCCTTACGGGGCATTTAGAACCGCTACTGCATCCTTGTGCTCACTCTAGCCTACAAAAGAGAAGCGGTGTTTTTTCTAGGCTATTTTACAAAATGACGGATTAGCAATCTTGTTTACCGTATTGTTCTTGACGAAGAAGAACGCGTACGCTTTCATCGAATTGTGCTAATACTTCATCTGCATTTTTCGGATCAGTACCACGCGCATCTAAGTAGAACTTGATTTTCGGTTCTGTGCCTGATGGACGAGCAATTAAACGGCTACCATTTTCTAATACGAATACCAAAATATCGCTTTGGCGGTCAGTTTTAGTATGATCTAAGAATGTCGCCACTTTGAAACCACCCACTTCTTCTGGCGGATTATGACGTAATGCACTCATCAATTTACCAATTTCAGATAAATCGCTAACACGGATAGAAATTTGACCGCTTACATAAGCACCAAACTCTTTAGTGAAGTCTGCTGCGTAGTCTGCAAGTGTTTTACCTTCTTTTTTGAGGCTACGTACTAAATCTAAGAATACAATTGCTGCTGAAATCCCATCTTTATCGCGTACTTTATCTGGATCTACTAAGTAACCTAATGCTTCTTCGAAACCAAATAATAAACTGTTTACTTTACCGATATATTTGAAGCCAGTTAAAGTTTCTTCTGAGTCAAAACCATATTTCTTCGCAATTTCCGCTAAGGCTGGTGAAGAAACCAATGAACATGCCAACACACCTTTTTTGCCTTGTGCATGATATTGTTTTGCTAAATACCAACCTAAGTAACAACCAATCACGTTACCGTGAAGAGGTTTCCAGTTACCTTCTGCATCTGGCAATGCCACCGCTAAGCGGTCTGCATCTGGGTCGTTTGCGATGATAAATTCGGCATTATGTTTTTTCGCTACTTCAATCGCTAAATCTAACGCACCTTTTTCCTCTGGATTAGGGAAGTTTACGGTTGGGAATGTGCCATCTGGCCATACTTGTTCAGCTACCACGTGCGGTTGCGGTAAGCCTGCTTTTGCTAGGGTTTTGCTTAATACTTCATAGCCCACGCCGTGCATTGCAGTGTAAACGTAGTTGATATCGCACGCTGGCTCTTTCGCAAGGCTTGCGGTTTTCGCAATGTAAGCATCTACAATTTCATCACTTAACACAGTGAAATTTTGGCTGCGTGGTAAATCTGCAATGTTACCTGCCGCTACTTTGTCGATAAGTGCAGCAATCTCTTTATCCGCAGGTGAAACGATTTGACCACCACCGTTTGCTTTACCTAAGTAAACTTTATAGCCGTTATCTTCAGGTGGATTGTGGCTTGCCGTTACCATTACGCCTGCAGTGGTATCGAAGTATTGGATTGCATAGGCTAACACTGGGGTTGGTAATTTGCGTGGTAATAAATACGCTTTAATGCCTGCACCCGCCATAATTTCTGCGGTATCGCGTGCGAACACATCCGAATTTTTACGACCATCGTAGCCAATTACAATAGACGGCTCTTTATCGTAACCTTTTAAGTATTCCGCTAAACCACCTGCCGCTTGTGCCACTAACACACGGTTCATGCCCATTGAACCTGCTTGCAAACGACCACGCAAGCCCGCTGTACCAAATTGTAAGCGACCATTAAAACGGTTTGCTAATTCTGCTTGTGCATCCGCTTTTCCTGCTTTTGCCTCCGCAATTAGTTGCTCTAGCTCCGCACGAGTTTCTTGATCTGGGTCTTGATTTAACCAGTTTTGAGCTGTAGTGAAAAGTGTCTCCATAACAAATCCTCTGTAATTTGATTGTGAATAAATACCTCAGATAGATTAGCTGAAAAGCGGTTGGATTGACACGATTTTTTGCAAAATTCTATTGGTTTTTTGATAAAGATAAAAGAATGGAAAAACGAAAACGATTGGGAAGAAAAAACAGCCCCAAAGGGGCTGTTATGGTTAACGGAAAAGTAAAATGTAAAAATTATAAGCCTATAATCTTCCAGTGATTGTGTGAAACACCTTCCACTTTGCTTTTTTCACGTTGGAGATGTAGTCGATCATCATATTTTGGATTGTACCTTTCTCTTGACCCATTGCCACTTTAGATTCCCAAAGAGTTGGGATTTGCTGACCTTCCCAAATCCCGCCTTTTTTAGCCATTTGACCGAAGCGATAAGAGTTCATACCAAGTTTGATTTTCATATCATCAGTTACAGGAGTACCATCGGCAAGTTTCAGATCGACGATTTCTCACCGCTTGGTTTGCGTAAGTCGATATTGTAGTTCATGCCCCAAAAATGTCGAACGTCACATATTTCGATTTTTTACGCTCTGCATTGTAACGGTATTCTGTATCACCTGGTTGAATGGCGTCGAAGTAGGTTGGTGGTGAATATCACAATAAAAAAATCCCCCTCTTTAGAAAAGAGGGGTTAGGGGAAATTTGATAACGATGTTCAATTCTCAGATGAACTCCGTTTTCATTTCTGCCAAATCTCTCCCTGCCCCTCTTTGCTAAAGAAGGGAATATTAAAAGACAGCATCTCAATCAGCGGTTCAAATTGAGCCACAGAACGCAAATCCAACCAAAATTTTTTATCGGCAAAACGCCCGATAATCGGGGTTGGTAATTGTTTAAACTGTTGCTCTAATACTAATAAATCGCTCTGTTTTTCACTTTCGATTGTAACAGCAACAGAGGGAAGTTTTTCCGTTGGCAAAGCCCCACTGCCAATCTGAGCAAGGCTTGGCTCAACTTGTAAAATATAGCGTGAATTTAACCGCTTGCCTAATACTTCTTTGAGCTTTTCTGCTCGGATCTTCAGCAAATCAACCGATTGCGTGAGTAAATTCAAAGTCGGTAAAGTTTCAGACAATTTTTCAGGTAAAAGATATTGGCGAAGGGTCGCCTCCAACGCAGATAAAATCACTTTATCACAACGCAACACTCGCTTGAGCGGATGGGCTTGTAGCTCATCAATCCATTCTTTTTTGCCGACAATAATGCCTGCTTGAGGTCCGCCCAATAATTTATCGCCCGAAAAAGACACCAAATCCACGCCTGCCGCGACTTTTTGTTGCACCATCGGTTCGGCAGGTAAACCAAGCGATGCCATATCGATCAGTGAGCCACTGCCTAAATCGCTTATTACTGGCAAGTCAAACTCTTTACCAAGTGCGACTAATTCTTCCTCTGGCACGGAACTGGTAAAGCCCTCAATGTGGTAATTGCTCGTGTGCACCTTCATCAAAAAGGCGGTATTTTCATTGATCGCATTGCGATAATCTTTAAGGTGTGTGCGGTTAGTCGTGCCGACTTCCACTAGCTTACACCCCGCCTGCAACATAATATCGGGAATGCGAAATGCCCCGCCAATTTCGACCAACTCGCCCCTTGAGACAATCACCTCTTTATCCTTAGCGAAAGTTGCCAACATCAGCAACACCGCCGCCGCATTGTTATTTACCACGCAAGCCGCTTCTGCTCCTGTGATTTTGGCAACCAGCTCAGAAATATAGAGATCACGATGTGATCTTCTCCCCTCATCAATATCAAACTCCAATGCCACATTATTTTGCATCACACAGGTTGTCGCTTGAATTGCCGCTTCTGACCATAATCCCCGCCCCAAATTCGTATGCAACACCGTGCCCGTTAAGTTAAACACAGGGCGAAGTTGCACCGATTGCAATTGGGAAAGGGAATGGAAAAGCTGTGCAAAAAGCGTGGTTTCATTGGTCAAAAAATCGGGCAAGGAATGATGATGTTGGATATGAGAGCGAGCCTGTTCAATCAATAAACGCAGCTGCTCGACCACGGCTTGATGTCCAAATTGTTGAATAAAATCGACCGCTTGTGGCTGTTTGAGTAGCTTATCGACCGAGGGAATTTGACGAAATAAATATTGCATAGCCAAGAATTGAGAAATCTAAACGTTGGATAATTCTAATAAATAAAGTAGAATATAGCTACTTTTAAAACGGAAGGTCGTCATCTCCGGTGAGGTGGCAGGACTTCAAATCCTGTTGAGGACGCCAGCGTTCTCGGGTGGGTTCGACTCCCATGACCTTCCGCCAATACTTTTCAAGTCTCATTTCTAACCAAACTCACTCGTAGGGACAGGGTTTATCCCTGTCCTTTATTTATAAGAAAAGAGAAGGAATAACTCCCCTTCCCTACGAATATCATTCAAAGGAAAATTTATGACCCAATCCATTTGCATTATCACAGGCAGCACCTTAGGTGGTGCAGAATATGTTGCCGACCATCTTGAAAGTTGCTTAACCGCCAAAGGCTTTAATGTTGAGCTTTTTAATCATGCAACGCTGGTAGACATTCAATCGCAACCCATTTTAATCGTGGTGACCTCAACCCACGGTGCAGGCGAACTGCCTGATAATATCAAACCTTTGTTTGAAGAGCTCGAAAATCAACCGCTTGATTTTAGCCAAATGAAGTTTGGTGTAGTTGGGCTTGGAAGCTCTGATTACGACACCTTCTGCCACGCAGTGGATATTGTTGAAAATACTTTAAAGGCAAAAGGTGCAACACAGGTGTGCAACTCGGAGCGTATTGATACCGTGACTAATTTTGAACACGACGAAACGGCAGAAAATTGGTTAGAAGGTTTTTTAGTTAAGTTATAAGAGGTCAGATTTTTATTCTTTTTGCAAAACAAAGCCCTCAGGACTTTCTAGCTCTGAGGGTTTTGTTATATTAAATTTTGATTATAAATTATGCTAAATAAATTGTGTATACTTATAAAAACAAATATATACGGAGTAATACTATGATAACAAAAGTTTTTCAAAGTGGTTACAGCCAAGCAGTAAGAATTCCTGTTGATTTCCGTTTAGATGTAGATACAGTTGAAATTCTACACGGAGAAAATGGCGATATTATTTTGCGACCTTTTAAACCTAAAGCAGATATGGAATTTTTGGCTTTGTTTGAAGGATTTGATGAAGATTTTATTGAAACGTTAGAAAATCGAGATGTTGCACCGCCACAGGAGCGTGATTCATTATGATTTATATGCTTGATACCAATATTTTGATTTATTTCATGAAAAATAGACCGCTTTCAGTTGCAGAAAAAGTGGCTCAACTCATACCTCAAGATCAGCTCGTGATGAGTTTTGTGACTTATGCCGAGTTACTTAAAGGTGCGAATGGTAGTGCGAACCCTGAAAAAGCACTAGAGAAAATCAACAAAATCACGCAACGTATTCCTATTGTTTATCCAAGATATCGAAATGTGCGAATATCTTAAAACAGCAAGGTACACTGATTGACAGTAATGACTTATGGATTGCCTGTCATGCTTTGGCAATAAATGCGGTGTTGGTAAACCATAATATAAAAGAGGTTCAGAGGATTGGCAAAATAAGTTAGGATGACTAGACTAGATTATATTAAACACTGTCTAAATATTATTTAAATGATATAATAAATAAAAGTTTATATTATGGAGATATAGTATGTCTGATTATAAAATTACATCTATAAAAATTTTAGGATTCTGGGAAGAATACACTTGTAATAATAAATTCAATGATGATATTAATATTATTATAGGTAGAAACGGATCTGGAAAAACTACTTTTATGAACATTCTACATGCTGCTTTATCTATTGACATGCTTGAATTAAGTGAAAGTGAATTTCAAGAAATAAATATAACATTAGAAAACACCCATAGAACTGCATTTATACAAATTATAAAGAATGACTTAGATGAAGAAAAAATACCAACAATCACATATAAAATAGATAGTATAGAATATACACTTCCAATCCTTAGTGAGGGAAGAAGTCTATTTATTCGAAAAAGGATACAAGAGCGTTATATCGACTTACAAGAACATATGAATCAATATGTAAAATTATATTCTCTATCAGTCTATAGAAATAAAAACAATTATAAATACGAAAGAGACAAAAATGAATTATACAAAAAAGGAATTTCATCATCCATAGATTACTATTTAGATGAATTACTATCTCAATTTAGTAAATATCAACTTGAACTTACTCAACAGTCTCAAACCATATCAGAGCAACTACAAAAAGACGTTCTATTATCTCTTCTAGACACCAATAAAAGGGCAATTAAACGTATTGCTAATAAGGAAAGTGAAAGACAAAAATTAAAAAGAACTTATAAGCGTTTTGGATTCAATGACAAGGATACAGAACATAAAATAGACAATTACATTAATACCGTTTTTGATGAAATTGAAACAATAGAATTGTTTAAGAAAAAAAGCGGAATTAATGATGATTTTGAAATTCCATCCCAAGCAATTATAACAAAACAAATATTTGATAAAATCATAGAATTATCTAGTGAAGCAGAGGCAAAAAATGAGAAAATATTTTCTAACAATAACTTATTTTTAGACACTCTATCTAAATTTACAGATAAACGTTTCAAGCTAAACAAAGGAGAATTAAACTTTGTTAAAAATGATAAAATACCAATATCACTATTTAAGCTATCCTCTGGAGAAAAACAATTATTAATATTACTAATCGAAACATTATTACAAAGAAAAGAGCGTTGTATCTTTCTTGCTGATGAGCCAGAAATATCTTTACATATCGAATGGCAAAGAGAAATTATTTCTTCTGTTTTAGCTTTAAATCCCAATGCTCAGATAATTGTTGCAACACATTCACCTGAAATCGCAGGTAAACATAAAAGTAAAATTATTAAGATGAATGACATTCGTGAATTGACAGGCTTTATACATGAAAGATGATTTAGAATACTCTCTTGATGCAGAAAATAGCTTATCCGAATTTACTGAAACAGATTATATCGTTTATGTTGAGGATAAAAATGATGAGTTCTTTTGGGGAAAAATATTCTCTATATTCTCTAAAAGAAAAACTTTCAGCTTTAGATATGAGGAAAATATCACGGGATGTAGTATTCTAGATGAAAAAATCGAGCAAATAAAATCAGGTAAGTTAAATAATTCTATTATAGTTGCTCGAGATTCTGATTATTTAGAATATCACAATAAAAAAACATTTCATAAGAATATCCTATATACCTATGGGCATTCTATTGAAAATTGTTTATTCTCTAAAATTGCTTTAGATTTAATAATTGAAAACTACTCTAGAGGGAAAATATCCAAGAAGGAAATTAACATCTGGTCACAAAACATACACGATCAATTACAGGAATTAATTAAGTTAGATATTATTCTTCAATTTGAGCAAAGAGGTATTCAGGTACTAGGTAATTCATGTGATAGATTTCTTACTAGTTTTATACTACTAGATAAAACCCTAGAAATAGATAATGAACGTATAGACTATTATTCCGACTTATGCTCACTCTTATAAGGCATTAGGACAAAGCTCTCAGGACTTTAAGCTCTGAGGGCTTTTCTATCTCTTAACGGTGGGCTTTTAGCCCACCTTCTGGATTACTCTTCCGCTTCCATTTCTGCGTTTAACAACGCAGCTAAACTTTGCGTTGCATCATCAGCCACGAATTCAAATTCGGCTTCGATGTCAGCATCAGTAGCAAAGCTGTTAGTTGGATTTGCAAAAGTTTCTGCAAAATCAACCGCTTGTCCTGCAGCTGCCGCAGCACGTTTTTCTGCACGTGCTTTGTGGTAAGCAAAACCTGTACCCGCTGGGATTAAACGACCCACGATGACGTTCTCTTTCAAGCCACGTAATTCGTCTTGTTTACCCGCCACCGCTGCTTCAGTTAATACGCGTGTAGTTTCTTGGAACGATGCTGCTGAGATAAATGACTCAGTCGCAAGTGATGCTTTGGTGATACCAAGCAATTCACGTTCAAATTCTACCAACGGTTTGCCTTCGGCTGCACGTTTGCGGTTCGCAATTTTCACGCGTGCCACTTCCACTTGTTCCCCTTCAAGGAATTCTGAGTCGTAAGCGTTGGTGATGATGGCTTTACGCAACATTTGGCGAACGATAACTTCGATATGTTTATCGTTAATTTTTACCCCTTGTAAGCGGTAAACTTCTTGTACTTCGTTCACAATGTAGTTAGTTACTGCGTGTACACCGCGTAAACGTAAGATATCGTGTGGCGTTTCTGCACCATCAGAGATTACGTCACCACGTTGTACCATTTCGCCTTCAAATACGTTGAGCTGACGCCATTTTGGAATCATTTCTTCGTATGCTTCGCCCTCTGCAGGAGTGATTACTAAGCGACGTTTACCTTTGGTTTCTTTACCGAATGAAACGATACCTGAGATTTCCGCAAGGATTGCTGGTTCTTTCGGTTTACGTGCTTCGAATAAGTCTGCAACACGTGGAAGACCACCGGTAATATCTTTCGTACCCACAGATTCTTGTGGAATACGTGCTAACGCTTCACCCACGCCAATTTCTGCACCGTCGTCAAGCGTTACGATTGCTTTACCTGGTAAGAAGTATTGTGCTGGAACATCTGTGCCAGGGATTAAGATATCATTACCGTTTGCATCCACTAAGCGTAATGCTGGACGTAAATCTTTACCTGCAGTTGCACGTTCACCCACATCTTGTACCACGATAGATGATAAACCTGTTAATTCATCAGTTTGACGAGTAACGGTTAAACCATCGACGATGTCGCTGAATTGGATGCGACCTGATACCTCTGAGATAACAGGCATAGTATGCGGATCCCAGTTTGCAACTACTTCGCCTACTGCCACTTCATCGCCGTCGTGTTTAGAAAGCACTGCACCGTAAGGGACTTTATAGTTCTCTTTGGTACGACCGAAGGTGTCGATCACGGTTAATTCAGTGTTACGTGAAGTTAATACCAACTTGCCATCTTTGTTAGTAACGAATTTCGCATTTGCTAACTTAATAGTACCGTTATTTTTCACTTGTACGCTAGACTCTTTGGCTGCCGCAGATGCCGCACCACCGATGTGGAACGTACGCATCGTTAACTGTGTACCTGGTTCACCGATTGATTGCGCTGCGATAACACCCACCGCTTCACCTTGGTTGATCAAGTGACCACGTGCCAAGTCACGGCCGTAACATTTCGCACACACACCGAAGTCGGTATCACAAGTTACTACTGAACGTACTTTGATGCTATCTACAGAGTTTTCGTCGATTACATCACACCATTTTTCGTCGATTAAGGTGTTACGTGGAATTAATACTTCTTCTGAACCTGGTTTTAATACGTCTTCAGCCGCTACACGACCTAATACTAATTCGCGTAATGGTACTTTTTCATCACCACCTTCAATGTGAGGCGTCATTACGATACCTTCTGAAGTACCACAATCGTCTTCGATGATTACTAAGTCTTGTGCTACGTCTACTAAACGACGCGTTAAGTAACCAGAGTTCGCCGTTTTCAACGCCGTATCGGCAAGACCTTTACGTGCACCGTGGGTTGAAATAAAGTACTGAAGAACGTTCAAGCCTTCACGGAAGTTTGCCGTAATTGGGGTTTCGATGATCGAGCCATCTGGACGAGCCATCAAACCACGCATACCTGCTAACTGACGAATCTGTGCTGCAGAACCACGTGCACCAGAGTCCGCCATCATAAAGATGCTGTTGAATGAAGCTTGTTTTTCTGGGTTACCTTCACGGTTAATCACTTCTTCCGTTGAAAGGTTATCCATCATCGCTTTTGCCACGCGTTCGTTCGCCGCTGCCCAAATATCGATTACTTTGTTATAACGTTCGCCTGCGGTTACTAAACCTGAGTTAAATTGCTCTTGGATCTCAGCA
Organism: Haemophilus parahaemolyticus; assembly: GCF_002015035.1. Classification (GTDB taxonomy): domain Bacteria; phylum Pseudomonadota; class Gammaproteobacteria; order Enterobacterales; family Pasteurellaceae; genus Haemophilus_A; species Haemophilus_A parahaemolyticus. Next base: position 40,270 of record NZ_MUXY01000002.1, read on the forward strand.
ACTTCAGCTTCTGCTGCACGGATGATCTCTTCTTTTTGTGCTGGGATCACCATATCGTTGATACCCACTGATGCACCAGAACGTGCCGCATATGCGAAACCTGTATACATTACTTGGTCAGCAAGTAATACAGATTCTTTCAAGCCTAAACGACGGTAACATTCGTTAATAAGCTTAGAAATCGCTTTTTTACCTAACGTTTGGTTGAACAATTTGTATGGCATACCTTTCGGTGCGATCATCCATAAAATTGCACGACCAACTGTGGTATCGATCAATGAAGTTTTTGGCTCAAATTCGCCCACTTCATTTTTCACATATTCAGTAATACGTACTTTAACACGTGAGTGTAACTCTGCTTGACCTGTGCGATACGCTTTTTCCGCTTCGCGAGGGTCTAAGAAGTACATTCCTTCACCTTTACCGTTTACTTTCTCACGCGTCATATAGTACAAACCTAATACAACGTCTTGAGATGGAACGATAATTGGGTCACCACTTGCTGGTGAAAGTACGTTGTTGGTTGACATCATTAACGCACGTGCTTCTAACTGTGCTTCTAACGTTAATGGAACGTGAACCGCCATTTGGTCACCATCGAAGTCCGCGTTGAACGCCGCACAAACAAGTGGGTGTAGCTGGATTGCTTTACCTTCGATAAGAATTGGCTCAAACGCTTGAATACCTAAACGGTGAAGAGTTGGCGCACGGTTTAGAAGAATCGGGTGTTCGCGGATAACTTCTGCAAGAATATCCCATACGATCGGTTCTTCACGCTCAACCATTTTCTTCGCAGCTTTAATTGTTGATGCAATACCACGAGATTCTAATTTTGAATAAATAAATGGACGGAATAATTCCAATGCCATTTTTTTCGGTAAACCACATTGGTGAAGACGTAAGTATGGACCTACGGTAATTACCGAACGACCTGAATAGTCAACACGTTTACCTAACAAGTTTTGACGGAAACGACCTTGTTTACCTTTGATCATATCTGCCAAAGATTTTAATGGACGTTTGTTTGAACCTGTAATTGCACGACCACGACGACCGTTGTCTAATAACGCATCCACAGATTCTTGCAACATACGTTTTTCGTTACGTACGATGATATCTGGTGCTACGAGGTCTAATAAGCGTTTTAAACGGTTATTACGGTTGATCACACGACGGTATAAATCGTTCAGATCTGATGTCGCAAAACGACCACCATCAAGTGGTACTAATGGACGTAAATCTGGTGGAAGCACTGGTAACACAGTCATTACCATCCACTCTGGTTTGTTGCCAGATTGTTGGAATGCTTCTAATAGTTTTAAGCGTTTCGTGATTTTTTTGCGTTTGGTTTCAGAGTTAGTTTCTTGTAACTCTTCACGCATCATCTCACATTGGTGCTCTAAATCCATATCGCGTAATAACGCTTGGATACCTTCTGCACCCATTTTCGCATCGAACTCATCACCCCAACGCTCTTCCGCGTCTATGAACTGTTCTTCAGTTAATAACTGACCTTTTTCTAAATCAGTCATACCTGGTTCTGTTACCACATAGCTTTCGAAATAAAGCACACGTTCAATATCACGCAATGGCATATCTAAAATCAAACCGATACGGGACGGTAATGATTTTAAGAACCAGATGTGTGCCACAGGGCAAGCTAATTCGATATGACCCATACGATCACGACGAACTTTAGTTTGGGTTACTTCAACGCCACATTTTTCACAAATTACACCGCGGTGTTTTAAGCGTTTGTATTTGCCACATAAACATTCGTAATCTTTTACCGGCCCGAAAATACGTGCACAGAAAAGACCATCACGCTCAGGTTTGAAGGTACGGTAGTTGATGGTTTCTGGTTTTTTGACTTCACCAAAAGACCAAGAACGAATCTTATCTGGTGAGGCTAAACCGATTTTAATTACATCAAAATCATCATTTGATTTAGATTGTGCTTTTAAAAACTTAACTAAGTCTTTCACTTTTTGCCCCTAGTTTGAGGTTGTTTTGCTTGGCAGGCTTCGCCCACCTTATAAAATTTTTTCGATTGCAAGCGGTTCGATTTGTAAAATTTTTTGCAAATTTGACCGCTTGTTCCAGTCCCCCTCTTTAGTAAAGAGGAGTTAGGGGAAATTTGGCAGAAGTAAAAACGGAGTACACTGGGAAATTTCACATTGCTATCAAATCTCCCCCAGCCCCTCTTTGCTAAAGAAGGGAGATTTTCTTTCTCCGTTAACCTCTAATTACGCCTCATCCAACTCCATATCAATCGCTAATGCACGGATTTCTTTGGTGATTACGTTGAACGACTCTGGAATACCTGGTTCCATGTAGTGCGTACCATCTACGATGTTTTTATACATCTTCGTACGACCGTTCACGTCATCCGATTTCACTGTAAGCATTTCTTGTAGAGTGTAAGCCGCACCATATGCTTCTAATGCCCAAACCTCCATCTCACCGAAACGCTGACCACCGAATTGTGCTTTACCACCAAGCGGTTGTTGAGTAACAAGACTATAAGAACCTGTTGAACGAGCGTGCATTTTATCATCAACTAAGTGGTTCAATTTGAGCATATACATATAACCTACGGTTACAGGACGCTCGAATTTCTCCCCTGTGCGACCATCAAATAAGGTAATTTGACCTGATGTTGGTAAGCCGCCAAGCTCTAATAAGCCTTTGATTTCGCTTTCGTGTGCACCATCAAACACTGGTGTTGCAAGCGGTAAGCCTTTACGAAGGTTTTCAGCTAAACGCATAATCTCTTCATCAGAGAAGGTGCTTAAATCCACTTTTTGTGAACCGTGACCTAAATCATACGCTTTTTGGATATATTCACGTAATTTCGCTACTGATTGTTGCTGTTTAATCATCGCATTGATTTGGTCACCAATACCTTTCGCCGCTAAACCTAAGTGGGTTTCTAAGATCTGACCGATGTTCATACGTGATGGAACGCCCAGAGGGTTCAACACGATTTCCACAGGCTGACCGTTTTCGTCGTATGGCATATCTTCAACTGGGTTGATTTTTGAGATAACCCCTTTGTTACCGTGACGACCCGCCATTTTATCCCCTGGTTGGATTTGGCGTTTCACAGCAAGATATACTTTCACCACTTTTAACACGCCAGGAGCTAAATCATCGCCTTGAATAATCTTGTTACGTTTCACTTCAAGTTTACGTTCGAACTCTTTGCGTAATTCATCATATTGTTCTGCAAGTTGTTCTAATTGGTTTTGTTTCGCTTCATCTTCAAGCGTTTGTTCTAACCATTTTTCACGGTTTACGCCATCTAATGTTGCTTCAGCAATGCCACCTTCCACTAAAAGGCTACGTACACGTGCGAATAAGCCCGCTTCTAAGATCTCTAACTCTTCGGTTAAGTCTTTTTTCGCTTCACGAAGCTGCATTTCTTCGATTTCTAATGCACGTTTATCTTTTTGTACACCATCACGCGTGAAGACTTGAACATCAATAACCGTACCTGAAGTGCCGTTTGGTACGCGTAATGAAGAGTCTTTTACATCAGACGCTTTCTCACCAAAGATTGCACGTAAAAGTTTTTCTTCTGGCGTTAATTGGGTTTCGCCTTTAGGGGTTACTTTACCCACTAAGATGTCGCCACCTTTAACTTCCGCACCCACATAAACGATACCTGATTCATCTAGTTTGCTTAATGCAGATTCACCCACGTTTGGAATATCCGCAGTGATCTCTTCCGCACCTAACTTGGTATCACGTGCTACACAAGATAATTCTTGAATGTGGATTGTTGTGAAGCGGTCTTCTTGAACCACACGCTCAGACACTAGCATTGAGTCTTCGAAGTTATAACCATTCCAAGGCATAAATGCCACGCGAATGTTTTGACCTAATGCTAATTCACCTAAATCTGTTGAAGGACCATCCGCTAAGATCTCACCACGTGCCACTGGTTCGCCTAAGTTCACGCAAGGAATTTGGTTGATACAGGTGTTTTGGTTTGAACGGGTGTATTTAATTAAGTTGTAAATATCAATACCCGCTTCGCCTGAAATTGTTTCATCTTCATTGACTTTCACCACGATACGTGATGCATCAACGTATTGCACTATACCACCGCGTTTTGCAACAACCGCCACACCAGAATCAAGTGCGATTGGTTTTTCCATACCCGTACCAACTAATGGTTTGTCCGCACGTAATGTTGGAACTGCCTGACGTTGCATGTTCGCACCCATCAACGCACGGTTCGCATCGTCGTGCTCCAGGAACGGAATAAGTGCAGCAGCCACAGACACCACTTGTTGGGTTGAAATGTCCATATAGTGAACATCTTCTGGTTTATATAAACCAGATTCGCCTTGCTCACGGCAGGTTACATAAGTATCGGTAAAGCGGAACTCTTCGTCTAAGTTTGAGTTCGCCTGTGCAATAACGTATTTACCTTCTTCAATCGCAGATAAGTACTCAATATCTTCGGTTACTTGACCATTCACCACTTTACGGAATGGGGTTTCTAAGAAGCCATAGTTATTAGTACGTGCATACACAGAAAGTGAGTTGATCAAACCGATGTTTGGACCCTCTGGGGTTTCGATTGGACATAAACGACCATAGTGGGTCGGGTGTACGTCTCGAACCTCAAAGCCTGCACGCTCACGAGTTAAACCGCCTGGGCCAAGTGCAGAGATACGACGTTTGTGTGTTACCTCTGAAAGCGGGTTATTTTGGTCCATAAATTGCGAAAGTTGTGATGAACCAAAGAACTCTTTTACTGCTGCAGAAATTGGTTTCGCATTGATTAAATCTTGTGGAGTAACACCGTCTAAATCGCCTAAAGATAAACGCTCACGCACTGCACGTTCTACACGTACTAAACCAATACGGAATTGGTTTTCTGCCATTTCGCCCACGCTGCGAATACGACGGTTACCTAAGTGGTCAATATCGTCTACTTCACCACGACCATTACGGATTTCGATGAGTTTCCTCATCACACCAATGATGTCGTCGTTGCTTAATACGCCTGAATCTTCGCCTTTTGCAATGCCTAACGAGCGGTTGAATTTCATACGACCTACTGCTGATAAGTCATAACGCTCTGTTGAGAAGAACATATTATCGAATAAGCCTTCTGCAGCCTCTTTTGTTGGTGGCTCGCCTGGACGCATCATACGATAGATTTCCACTAACGCTGATAAACGGTCGTAAGTTGGATCTACACGTAACGTTTCAGAAATATAAGGACCATGGTCTAAATCGTTCGTGAATAATACTTCGATCTCTTTGTAACCTGCCTGTGAAAGATTCGCTAACATTTCTAAAGAGATTTCCATATTCGCAGGACAGATGATCTCGCCTGTTTCTAAATTCACATAGTCTTTCGCAGATACTTTGCCTACGATGTATTCCACTGGCACATCAATTTTGGTCACGCCTGCTTTCGCTAAATCACGCGTGTGTTTTGCCGTGATACGACGACCTTTTTCTACGTAAACTTTGCCATCTGCTTCAATGTCGAATAACGCTGTTTCACCACGTAAACGCTCAGCCACAAGTTCCATTTGTAACTTGTTATCGCTTGAAACGGTGAACTTCACTTTTTCGAAGAACATCGAAAGGATTTCTTCAGTTGTGTAGCCTAATGCACGAAGAATGATCGTTGCTGGTAATTTACGACGACGGTCGATACGTGCATATAAGTTATCTTTCGGATCGAACTCGAAATCTAACCAAGAACCACGGTAAGGAATAATACGTGCGTTATAAAGCACTTTACCTGAAGAGTGGGTTTTACCTTTGTCAGAATCGAAGAATACGCCTGGGCTACGGTGTAATTGTGAAACGATAACACGCTCAGTACCGTTGATGACGAAAGTACCGTTGTCTGTCATTAATGGGATTTCGCCCATATACACGTTCTGTTCTTTAATATCTTTTACCGTGCCTGCTGCAGCTTCGCGGTCAAAAGTCACTAAACGTAATTTCACACGTAATGGAGCAGCATAGGTTGTGCCACGAATTTGACATTCACGTACGTCAAAAACAGGTTCACCAAGTTCGTAAGAAACGTATTGTAATTCTGTTGCACCGTTGTTGCTCACAATCGGGAATACAGAACGGAATGCCGCTTCTAAACCTTGTTGTCCTTCTGAATCTTGTTGAATAAATTTCTCGTAAGAATCAAGTTGGAGAGTTAATAGATAAGGTACGTTCAGAACTTGTGGACGTTTACCAAAGCTCTTACGAATACGCTTTTTCTCGGAATATGAGTATGCCATTTGTAGATAGCCTCTGATTTTTATGTATTTGGTTGAGATTTCACAATCCACACGAGAAAACTCGGCTGGAAGTGGCATTAAAATAGAGTACGATGTGTCATTTTCCTTTTTCCTCTCTTGAGTCAAAAATCACTACTGCAAGCGGTTAAAAAGGGGAAGGAATTTGCAAACAAGCCCATAAAATGACAAACAGACTTACTTTTTTATAAAGCACAAAAGGCTGACGAGAAACCGTCAGCCGAATACTTATACAAAAATGGTTGGAGATTATAAAAGATTTCTGCTTTTTTAGCAAATTTTTTGCGAAAATTTGAGCGATTAAAGTTCTATTTATCAGAAGAAAAATTATTTCCTATACCACCGCCCAAAACTCCACCAGTTGCACCAATAACGCCCTTGCCACCTGCAACGCCTAAGCCACCAACAGCTTTAGCACCACCGCCAATTTTAGCTAATGAAGCACTTTTAAGAGCTGCTCCGCTTAACGTATTAATTGCCGTGCCTGTACTTGCCGTACCTAACACGCCGCTTGCACCTAGTGTTGTTGCGATTGTTGGTGCTGCAACGGTTGCAGCTGCTACACCTGCTGCTGCAACTGCCACTGTTGTTACAGTCGGATTTTCTTTCGCAAAATCTGAAACAGCATCCGTTGCATCGCTCACTGTTTCAACTGTTGCAGAAATCCCATCACCGACTAGATCAACACTTTTTTCAATAGTGTTGAGCGTAACATCTAACGCTCCCATTGTAACATCGCCTACTGTTGAAACTGCACTTTCTACTGCATCTGTCACAAAATCCGTAGCTTTTGAAACAACTTCATCAATAAAATCGAAAAGTCCCATATACCAAATCTCCTATTTAAATAACAAATAAAAAGCAAGCTAATTCATCAATAAATTAGCTTGCCATTTCCTAATTACCCGTGAGTTCTACGATACCATTTATTGTAATAGTATTCGTAATCTGAATCACGCCCACCTGATTCAATCCAATCATCATATTCAGGGCTATTTTTAAAACTATCTGACATAGCTAACACCTCATAAATTTAATTCATCAATATTGTTTAGTTGTTATGTCAATAACAACTAAAAGAAGTATACTTCTTTGAAAAATCAACATTTATTTCTTTTGATGAAGAAAAGGATAATGGATAAAAATCTCTTCAATCGCTTAATAAAAAGTACAGAACAAATGGTTATGATTGAGAAAAAACTCGTAGCTAAAGTTGAAAGCATTACAAAAATACCTCTAGAAAATGTATCGTGTGCGGATTTGCAAAATCCACACACATTTTCGCAAAACCTCAATAAAAATTAACCGCTTACGTGCGTGAACCTTTGTTTCACACACCCTACGAACAAAGTTTTATGTTAATGAATTTTGTGATCCCCCTCCCAATTTTCGCCTTTCTTGCTCGACAAGCGGTCTGATTTCACTCAAAATTGGTAAATTCTTTTCCGACAAACCACAGGATGTGACGATGGGAAAACGCCACGAGCTGATTTTAGATTACTTAAAAGAGTATGAAGAGGCAGGTTCGGCAGAACTTGCCGAAAGTTTAGGGGTATCGATTGAAACTATCCGACGCGATTTAAACAAACTCGCTGACCAAAACAAGCTCTATCGCACACACGGGGGAGCGATGAGTTTGCAAAGCCAGAATATTGGACAATCTTTTTCTACCCGTAAGAAATCCCATAATGACGGCAAAAAACACATTGCCGAGCTAATTCGCGAGCAGATTTTTGAAGATGCGGTGATTGTGCTTGATGCCAGCTCAACCGCGTGGTATATCGCCCAACGTCTGCCTAATATTCCGTGTAAAATCATTACCAGCTCAATGCGTATCATCCACGCCCTCGCCTATAAACCTCACATCGAAACCATCGCCACAGGCGGTATTTATTCCGAAAAATATGATGCTTTCTACGGCCCTTTTTCCGAACATCTGTTCTCACGCTTACATATTGATATGGCAATTTTCTCGTGCACAGGCATTTATGAAGGAGCAATTTGGGAATCTAACCAACTTAATTTGCCATTTAAACGTAAAGTACTTGCAATGAGCAAGCAAAAATTCTTAGTTGCCGATCACTCCAAAATTGAACGAAAAGATGTGTTCAGACTTTGTAAATTGACAGAAATTGATAAACTGTTTACTGACGAACCGATTACTGATGAGTTGTTACCGCAGTATCAAAACTGCGTAGAAGTAATTTGGTAATTTGCAAAAGAAAACCGACCGCTTGGTCGGTGTTTTTATGCCTAAAATCGCTATAAGAAAAACGAACTTACTTGGAACAATTTTTCAATTTCACTCACGTGTTTTTTATCGTTTACGAACAAAATCACACGGTCTTCAGCTTGGATTTCAGTGGATTTGTGGGCAATCATCACCTGACTATCTCGCACAATTGCCCCAACAATCGCCCCTTGCGGAAGCTTAAGCTCTCGTACTTTTCTCCCTACCACTTTGGAAGACTCCTCATCACCGTGGGCAACCACTTCAATCCCTTCAGCTAAACCTTGTTTGAGCGAAACCACTTTCACAATATCGCCTTTGCGAACATAGCTAGAAAGTGCAGAAATAGTCGATTGCTGTGGTGACATCGCAATATCAATCGTTCCGCCTTGAATTAAGTGCAAATAAGACATCCGTTGCACTAACACAATCGCTTTTTTCGCCCCTAAACGTTTTGCCAACAGTGCTGCCATGATATTGGCTTCATCGTCGCTGGTTAAGGCAAGGAAAAGATCAATATTTTCGATATGCTCTTCAAAAAGCAACTCTTGATCCGACGCATCGCCTTGTAACACAAGGGCTTTTTCTAGCTTAGTTGAAAGTACTTCAGCTTTTTCACGGCTTCGCTCAATGATTTTCACGCTGCACTGATTTTCCAAATCCTTCGCTAACCCTAATCCGATTGAGCCACCACCTACAATCATCACTCGTTTATGCGGACGCTCCAAACGTTGCAGCTCACTCATAATCGCCTTGATGTTTTGCGTTTCACAGATAAAGAAAACTTCATCACCTGCTTCGATAATAGTCGAGCCTTGCGGGATAATGGCACGATCTTGGCGGAAAATTGCCACAATGCGAGCATCAATATAAGGTAGATGATCGTGCAAGGCAGAAATTGGGTAACCGACCAAAGGTCCACCGTAATAGGCTTTCGTGCTAACAAGGCTGACCAAATCATCGGCAAAATGTGCCACTTGCAACGCCCCAGGATAGTTAATCAGACGTAAAATATCCTTTTGCACCAACAATTCAGGTGCAATCACGTGGTCTATCGGTAAATTATCGTTGCCGAACAGATGTTCACGCTCACGCACATAGTCACTATTACGAATTCGCACAATCTTAGTCGGCACTTTGAACAAACTATACGCAACTTGACTGGCGATCATATTGATTTCATCACTATCGGTCACCGCCACCAACATATCTGCATCGTTCGCTCCCGCCTGTCGCAAAATACGAGGCGATGCCCCATTGCCTTTTAGCACGCGTAAATCGTGCTTTTCCTGCAATTTATCAAGCAAATCTTGGCGATCATCAATCAGCGTGATGTCGTTTTCGTCATTAGAAAGCGAAGCTGCCAGCGTCGAGCCCACCTGCCCCGCTCCGAGGATGATTATTTTCATAATGATTTTTTATTTTTATTGTATTACCCTCATTTGCGTAGGGGTGGGGTTTATCCCCATCCAATAAAACATATCATTGATATTGATTTCGGGCGGGGATAAACCCCGCCCCTACACAAAACGAGATTGCTACGAATTATATTGTTCTTATCAACCCGCTTTTTTTAACTTCGCATAAAAGAATCCATCCCCGCCGTTGGGCTGAGGGAAGAATTGTTTTTCGGTCACTTTTTCACCGTGAAAATCCATCTCCACCGCTTCAGCATCCGAGTGATTTTCAAGGAAACGTTGAATTTGCAAGCTGTTCTCTTCTGGCAAAATCGAGCAAGTCGCATAAAGCAAAATGCCGTTTGGTTTTAATCTTGCCCAAAGTGCCTCTAAAATCTTAGCTTGCAAGTTGGCAAGTTCAGTAATGTCCGCTTCTTTGCGAAGCCATTTAATATCAGGATGACGACGAATCACCCCCGTTGCCGAACAAGGTGCATCAAGCAGAATGCGGTCGAACATTACGCCCTTTTCAAGCCACGTATCAGGCTGGCTGGCATCGCCACAAATCACCGTCGCAGCTTGGTTGAGACGCATTAAATTCTCCCGCACACGTTTCAAGCGATTTTCTTCAATATCTAACGCAAAAACGACCGCTTGCGGGGCTTTTTCAAGAATATGTGTGGTTTTGCCACCAGGCGCGGCACAGGCATCTAAAATCGTTTCACCATTTTGAGCGTCGAGCAACTCAGCTGACCATTGAGCGTGAGCATCTTGCACCGTCGCCCAGCCTTGTTCGAAGTGAGGCAATTGGTTTACCGACACTGGATTCTCAAGTAAAATAGCACAATCAGGCACGCAAGCGGGCGGATTTTCACGTTGATTTGCTAACTCGCCCAATAAAGCCACATAATCTTTCGGCTGAATATGCTGCACGTTGGCACGAACCCACATCGGTGGACGCTGATTATTCGCCTCTACAATCTCACGCCAATGCGGATAGGCTTTTTTGATTTTATTCACAAACCATTCAGGGTGAAGCGTTTGCCAATGTTTATCGACTACAGCGAGAATTTGCTCTTGCTCACGCAGGAAACGACGCAACACGCCGTTAGTTAGAGCACGGAAGCTGTCGAGTTTCAGCGTTTTAGTCGCATTCACCACTTCATCCACTGCCGCGTGAGCTGGCACACGCATATAAAGCAGTTGATACAACCCAACCAACAGCAAGCAATGCACCAAGCGGATTTTACCCTTGAGCGGTTTTTCCACTAACTGCTTGATGATGCTTTCCAAACGAGGCAACACACGACAGATGCCAAACGTCACCTCTTGCACCAACGGTAAATCTTTTGGCTCAAGCTGATGGTGAGCTTCAGGGATGAGGGTAGAAAGCGATTTGCCCTGATCCAACACCTCTAAAATAATTTGTGCGGCAACCGCACGAGGGGATTTTTTTTTCATCATATATTTTTCTAAGAACATTCCCCCTCTTTAGCAAAGAGGGGTAATATTAAAAACTCTCCGCATCCCTCAACAGATGCACATTCCCTTTACGACGGAGGAAACCTGTGCGATCAAAATACTCCATCAACTGCACGGTAAGTTTGCGTCCATATTGCAATTCATCGCGTAATTGATTAACAGAAATCTCACCGTGGGTTTGCACAAATGCTTTAATCCAGCTTGCGAATTGTTGGATTTGTTCAGCAAGTAAGAAGCGATCTTTGACAATTGGCACGGCATAGCCCAGTTTTCCTGCTTTGTAGAGCAAGTTTCGCGTATCCGTTTCATCAAGGCTAAGCTCGGTTGCGATTTCTCGCACCCAAAGGGCTTGATTAGTAGCTTCAAAAAGCGGTCGAATTTGTTGCCAAATTTGCAATTCTGTTGCCGAAAACTCAATGCGATGCTCAGGCAGATGCACCCAACCACGCGTTTGAGCCAGCACGCCTTCTTCTACTAATTCATTCAGCCATTGCAACGCCAAACCTTCAGGCTGTTCAAGCACCGCCATGCGATAAAGGCGAGCTTTAGAAAGCCCTAGTTGGTCTTGATGGTTGGCATGATATTCCGTTAGTTTCTCGACCATTCTTTGCTGGATTTGTTGCTTAAATTTGCAGGAGAAAATCCACTTATCATAAACTATCGCATCTGTATTTTCAGGTAATTGGCTAGCAAAACGCTGTTCTGCCCAAAGCAAGAAATCCAACGTCAAAGCACGATTTTGCAACACCAACGCCAGACGAGCAGTAAAATCATCGCAAGCGGTTGTTTTTGCCAATTCATTGACAAAAGCAAGACGAGCTTCACTACGTTTATGGCGTTTAGGCGAATGAATCTCCAACACCTCCGCACTGCCAAGCGTTTGTCGGTCATCGCCACTGCGAATAATCAATCTGTCGTTTACCGCAATGTGCAACGGCTCATCTAGCAAAATTTCTGCAAAATAATCGCCATTTTCAACCGCTTGTTTAGCGTTGAGCAAGCTCACTTTGCCTGTTACGTGCGAGGCAAAATGGTAAAGATGGGCGACGGCACTCTCTTTTAACGGCTGAATCACGTTGAACCGCACAGTAATGCGGTCAGTCATGAACTGTGGCACAAGTTCGGTAATCCAATCACCACGCTGCACCTGCTCTTTTTCCACGTTCGCAATGTTGAGTGCCAAACGCTGCCCTGCCAAGCCGATTTCCGACGGACTATTTTGAGCGTGAATGCCTTTTATCCGCACTTTTTGACCGCTTGAGAGGTAAAATTCCGAGCCAATTTTAACCTGCCCCGCCACTGCTGTGCCCGTAACCACCAGCCCTGCACCTTTTACGTTGAACACACGGTCAATCGCATAGCGAAACGGTTTGTCGATTGCACTTTTAGCTTGTGCATTAAGGGCAATCAGATAATTTTTTAACGCTTCAATGCCCTGTCCTGTATGTGCTGAAGTCACAAAAACAGGTACTTCCGCTAAGAAAGGATAACGGCTTTGAATGGAATGAATTAGCTGTTCGATTTGGTTTGTTTCCGCACGATCTGCTTTGGTAATCACCAGCATAATATGCGAAAAACGGAGCAATTTCAGAATCTCAAGATGCTCTTCGGTTTGCGGCTTAATGCCCTCTTCGGCGGAAACTACCAACAAAGCGTGCTGAATACCGCCTACGCCTGCAAGCATATTCGACAAAAAGCGTTGATGCCCTGGCACATCGATAAAGCCAAGAATATCCTCCTTGCCGTTTGGCGTTTTGATCGGCAGATAAGCGTAGCCCAAATCAATGGTCAGCCCACGTTTTTTCTCTTCAGGTAAGTGTGCCGTGTTTGTGCCCGTTAAGGCTTGCAGTAGTGCGGTTTTGCCGTGATCGACGTGACCTGCGGTAACAACAATCATCTTATCCCCTTGCTGAATTTCTGTATTTATTGTGGGCAATCATACCACACCCCGCCTTTTTACGCTAAAATAGCCCTATTTTTGCAAATAAATTTATTTATTGTGCAATTAGAGACGACAAGATAAGCCTTAACGTAATTTTTACGTAGGGGAGGGGTTTATCCCCTCCCAATATATCCATTTATACAGAGGGCGGGGATAAACCCCACCCCTACAAATGTCTTGGCATACATTCGGAATAATTTAAATTTACAAATAGGAAAAACAATGCGTACAAGTCAATATTTATTCTCCACTCTTAAAGAAACGCCAAATGATGCTCAAGTGGTAAGCCACCAGTTAATGCTACGTGCAGGTATGATTCGCCCGATGGCATCAGGTTTATATAACTGGTTGCCGACGGGTATTCGTGTATTGAAAAAAGTAGAAAAGATTATTCGCGAAGAGATGAACAAAGGCGGTGCAATCGAGGTATTAATGCCCGTGGTGCAACCTGCAGAATTATGGGAAGAGTCTGGTCGTTGGGATCAATATGGCCCTGAGCTCCTTCGTTTTGAAGACCGCGGAAACCGTAACTTTGTACTTGGGCCAACCCACGAGGAAGTGATTACAGATTTAGTCCGCCGAGAAGTTTCTTCATACAAACAACTTCCACTTAATTTATACCAAATTCAAACGAAATTCCGTGATGAAGTGCGCCCTCGTTTTGGTGTAATGCGTTCGCGTGAATTTATTATGAAAGATGCGTACTCTTTCCACACTACCCAAGAAAGTTTGCAAGAAACCTATGATGTGATGTACCAAGTGTACAGTAACATTTTTAACCGTTTAGGCTTAGATTTCCGTGCGGTGCAAGCGGATACAGGGTCTATCGGTGGTTCTGCTTCGCACGAGTTCCAAGTGTTGGCATCAAGCGGGGAAGATGATGTTGTATTCTCAACAGAATCGGATTTTGCAGCAAATATTGAGCTTGCAGAAGCAATTGCTGTAGGCGAACGCCAAGCACCAACGGCAGAAATGTGTTTAGTTGATACACCAAATGCGAAAACGATCAATGAACTTGTAGAGCAATTCAGCTTGCCAATCGAGAAAACAGTAAAAACCTTGATTGTGAAAGGATCTAATGAAAATCAACCGCTTGTTGCCTTGATTATTCGTGGCGATCACGAATTAAATGAAATCAAAGCTCAAAAACACCCGTTAGTAGCAGATCCCCTTGAGTTTGCGGACGAAGCAGAAATCAAAGCGAAAATTGGGGCAGGCGTGGGTTCATTAGGTGCGGTAAATCTTAATATTCCTGCAATTATTGACCGCACTGTGGCGTTAATGTCTGATTTTAGTTGTGGTGCGAATATCGATGGAAAACATTACTTCAATGTGAACTGGGAACGAGATGTTGCAATGCCAGAAGTATTTGATTTACGCAACGTAGTTGAAGGCGATCCAAGTCCAGATGGTAAAGGCACGCTTCAAATCAAACGTGGTATTGAAGTGGGGCATATTTTCCAACTTGGTAAAAAATACTCTGAAGCAATGAAAGCGACCGTTCAAGGCGAAGATGGTAAACCGCTTGTGATGACAATGGGTTGCTACGGTATTGGGGTAACTCGTGTGGTGGCTTCAGCCATTGAACAACATCACGATGAGCGCGGTATCATCTGGCCATCAGATGAAATTGCACCATTTACTGTGGCGATTGTGCCAATGAATATGCACAAATCTGAAAGCGTACAAAAATACGCTGAGGAACTTTACCGCACTTTACAATCACAAGGCGTTGATGTGATTTTTGATGATCGTAAAGAACGCCCAGGCGTGATGTTCGCCGATATGGAACTTATCGGCGTACCGCATATGGTGGTAATCGGCGAGAAAAACCTAGACAATGGCGAAATTGAATACAAAAACCGCCGCACAGGCGAAAAACAGATGATTGCGAAAGAGCAGTTGTTAG
The DNA here is from genome assembly GCF_002015035.1 of Haemophilus parahaemolyticus. Classification (GTDB taxonomy): domain Bacteria; phylum Pseudomonadota; class Gammaproteobacteria; order Enterobacterales; family Pasteurellaceae; genus Haemophilus_A; species Haemophilus_A parahaemolyticus. The sequence continues at coordinate 55,523 of NZ_MUXY01000002.1, forward strand.
CGTTTTTGAAAGAAAATGTGAAAGCGTAATACTACTTCAATGCAAAGAATCCAATGGCTAGGTAATCCCTAGCCATTTTTTATACTTGCAAGCGGTCAGAATTTCATTATAATTCACAAAGTTTTGAATCGAAACTTAATGGTTTATAAATTATGTCAAAACGAAATACGCAACAACGCCGTCAGCTGATTGTTTCTATGCTGATGGAGCAGAATGAATTAAGCGTTGATTACCTTGCTCAGTTTTTTGATACCTCAGAAGTCACCATTCGCAAGGATTTACGGGTGTTAGAAGAAGGCGGTTTTTTATTACGTCGCTATGGTGGAGCAATCAAGATACCATCGGAATTGATGGAAGAAGAAAACAACGAAGAACAGCTTTCGAAACAAAAGTTAGCTATTGCCAAAGCGGCTTGTGAAATTATTTCTGATCACAATCGCATCATTATTGATAGTGGCAGCACCACTGGGGCGTTGGTAAAAGCCTTAAACCAAAAAGGCTTGGTAATTATGACCAATTCTCTTTCTCTTGCCAGCGAACTAACGACCTTGGAATGTGAACCGACGGTGTTAATGACAGGTGGCACTTGGGATGCTCGCTCAGAATCCTTCCAAGGCAAAGTGGCAGAAAATGCCCTTCGTTCTTATGATTTTGACCAGCTTTTTATTGGGGCTGATGGATTAGATTTAGAACGCGGCACAACGACGTTCAATGAGTTAGTCAGGTTAAGCCAAGTGATGGCAGAAGTAAGCCGTGAAGTAATTGTGTTAATCGAATCACAAAAGATCGGAAGAAAAATGCCCAATGTGGAACTTGATTGGTCGAAGATTGACAAAATCATCACTGATAGCCAATTAAGTTACGAAACGAAAGTTTTGATTGAACAAAACGGCGTAGAAGTGATTGTGGCGAAATAGTACTTATTTTATCGTGTATTTTCTCCGTTAATTACTACTGCCAAATCTCCCCTACCCCTCTTTGCTAAAGAGGGGGATTATATCTAAGGCATTTTAATATCACTTGAGATATTCACTTATCTAAAAGTGTTTCGATATTAGTTTTAGGTTTGAATAGGTTCCCCTCTTTATCAAAGAGGGGTAGGGGAGATTTGGCAGAAGAAAAAACGGATAAATCTATAAATTTAAACTCAAATTAAACAAACATTAGGAAACAAATTTATGTGTGGAATTGTCGGTGCGGTAGCACAACGTGATGTAGCAGCAATTTTAGTCGATGGATTACACCGCTTAGAGTATCGTGGTTACGACTCTGCGGGCGTTGCCGTATTAGGTGCAGATAAACAAATGAATATTTTACGTCGCGTGGGTAAAGTAAAAGCCTTAGATGATGCGTTAGAAGCTCAACCATTATTAGGTGGAACAGGGATAGCACACACCCGCTGGGCAACCCACGGTGAACCCTCTGAAGCCAATGCACACCCTCACCGCTCAGGCAAAATTGCGGTGGTTCACAACGGTATTATCGAAAACTACGAAGAGTTGCGTGCAGAGTTACAAGCACGCGGTTATGTGTTCCAATCACAAACTGACACCGAAGTGATCGCCCATTTAGTGGAATGGGAATTCCGCACATCAAATTCATTATTAGAAGCAGTGCAAAAAACCGTGAAACAACTTCGCGGTGCATACGGTACCGTAGTATTAAATGAAGAAGAACCAGAGCATTTAATCGTAGCACGTTCAGGTTCTCCGTTAGTTATCGGTTACGGCATCGGTGAAAACTTCCTCGCTTCTGACCCGCTTGCACTATTAAGTGTAACCCGCCGTTTTGCTTACTTAGAAGAAGGCGATGTGGCAGAAATCACACGTACTTCAGTTGATATTTACGACCGCAACGGCAACAAAGTAGAACGTGAAATTCACGAAGGCAACTTTGAGCAAGATGCAGCAGATAAAGGGCAATATCACCACTATATGCAGAAAGAAATTTTCGAGCAACCTGTGGCAATTATGAATACCTTGGATGGCCGCATCAAAGAAGGCAAAGTGAATTTAGAAGCTATTGCACCAAATGCTGCGGAAATTTTATCGAAAGTGGAACATATCCAAATCGTCGCGTGTGGTACTTCTTACAACGCAGGGATGGTGGCACGCTATTGGTTAGAATCAATTGCAGGTGTGGCATGTGATGTAGAAATCGCCTCTGAATTCCGCTACCGCAAATTCGTAACTCGCCCAAATAGCTTATTAGTGACCATCTCACAATCTGGAGAAACAGCAGATACTTTAGCGGCATTACGCTTGGCGAAAGCGTCAGGTTTTATGGCAGCAATGACGATTTGTAACGTAGCTACCTCATCATTAGTACGTGAATCAGACTTTGCCTTTATGACCCGTGCGGGTGTAGAAGTGGGCGTAGCATCAACTAAAGCTTTCACGACCCAATTAACCTGTTTATTACTTTTAACAGCAGCATTAGGTCGCTTAAAAGGCAATGTTTCAGCGGAGCAAGAAGCGGATATCGTTCACGCATTACAACGTTTGCCAGCGTTAATTGAGGCAGCATTAACGCACGAAAAAGAGATCGAGAAACTCTCTGAAGACTTTGCAGATAAACAACACAGCTTATTCTTAGGTCGTGGCGAATTCTACCCAATCGCAATGGAATCGGCGTTAAAATTAAAAGAGATTTCATACATTCATGCGGAAGCCTACGCAGCGGGCGAATTAAAACACGGGCCACTCGCATTAATCGACAACGAAATGCCTGTAATTGTCGTTGCCCCTGAAAATGATTTACTTGAAAAAGTGAAATCAAACATTGAAGAAGTGAAAGCACGCGGCGGTCAATTATTTATCTTCACCGACCACGATGCGGGCTTAGGCTACAAAACCTTGGTGTTCCCGAAAGTCGATGAAGTAACTGCTCCAATTTTCTACACCGTACCACTTCAACTACTCTCATACCACGTTGCGTTAATTAAAGGGACTGATGTGGATCAACCACGTAACCTCGCGAAATCGGTGACGGTTGAGTAATTTGAAAGAATAAAACAAGCGGTCATTTTCCTGATGCGATTTGCAAAATGCGTGGGAAAATGACCGCTTTATTATTTTAATGAGCATTACCACATCCAGGTAATGTACGGTCTACCACTAAGTTCCCTTCAACAATAGCTGAAACAGTAAAGAAATTTTGTTTTACATACACAGCAACATCAGACAACGCAACAGCACATTTATTAGTTTGAATAGCACGATCTGTCACTTCATCAAAACGAGCATAAGGATAGGCTGAATGCTCACCTCTCGCTCTCTCTTGAGTAACTGCTAATTTACCAGAATTCAAATTAACATTTTTTGAGCTCATCAATGTATAACCGCCTATACGATGAACACAAGCTGAAAGTAAAATTGCCACAAGACCAATAGATAATGTCTTAATTCTCATCACTAGTTTCTCCAAAGTTTTATCAATATGTTTTACTTGTTATGTCAATAACAAGTAAAAGAAGTATACTTCTTTGGAAAATCAGGCATAAAAAAACCCTCCAGCATTGCTGCTAGAGGGCTTAATATTGATTTGCTGATTAAGCTACTGCTTTCTCAACAACACGAACTAAAGTGTGTGCTTTTGTTTTTGAAACAGGACGACATTCCTTGATTTCAACTACATCACCTAATTTAGCTTCGTTGTTTTCATCGTGTACGTGTAATTTAGTTGTACGACGGATAAATTTACCGTATAACGGGTGTTTTACCGTGCGTTCAATCGCAACAACAAATGATTTGTCCATTTTGTCGCTTACTACTTTACCTTGTACTGTGCGAATTTTATCAGTCATTACTCACCCGCCTTCTCGGTTAATACAGTTTTAACTTGTGCAATACTACGACGCACTTGTTTTAACTGGTGGGTTTGTTGAAGCTGACCGGTGGCTGCTTGCATACGCAATTTGAATTGTTCACCTAAAAGGTTTACTAACTCAGCATTCAGCTCTTCAACATTTTTATTACGTAGTTCTTGAGCTTTCATTACATCACCGTCTTAGTTACAAATGTGGTTTTCATTGGTAATTTCGCTGCCGCTAATGCAAATGCTTGACGTGCGATCTCTTCAGAAACACCATCCATTTCATATAATACTTTACCCGGTTGGATTAAAGCTACCCAGTACTCAACGTTACCTTTACCTTTACCCATACGGACTTCTAATGGTTTTTCAGTAATTGGTTTGTCTGGGAACACACGGATCCAGATTTTACCTTGACGTTTAACTGCACGAGTCATCGCACGACGTGCTGCTTCAATTTGACGTGCTGTTAAACGACCACGACCAACTGCTTTTAAACCGAATGTACCGAAGCTCACTTCAGTACCGCCCGCGATACCACGGTTACGGCCTTTGTGTACTTTACGGAATTTTGTGCGTTTTGGTTGTAACATTCAGTGATTCTCCTTATTTACGACCTTTGCCACGTGGCGCCTTTTTAGGCTGTGCCGCTGGTTCTTTTTCAGATTCGATCACTGCCGCCATACCACCAAGAATTTCACCTTTGAAGATCCACACTTTAACGCCAATTACGCCGTAAGTTGTGTGAGCTTCTGCAGTGTTATAATCGATGTCTGCACGAAGAGTATGTAGAGGTACACGACCTTCACGATACCATTCTGAGCGAGCAATTTCTGCACCACCTAAACGACCGCTAACTTCAACTTTGATACCTTTAGCACCTAATTTCATTGCGTTTTGTACTGCACGTTTCATTGCACGACGGAACATAACACGACGTTCTAGTTGAGAAGCGATGCTATCTGCTACTAATTTCGCATCTAGCTCTGGTTTTTTCACTTCAGCGATGTTGATTTGTGCTGGAACGCCTGCGATTTTCGCTACTGCGTTACGTAATTTTTCAACATCTTCGCCTTTTTTACCGATAACGATACCAGGACGAGCTGTATGGATAGTTACACGAATACTTTTCGCAGGACGTTCAATAGTGATACGTGATACTGAAGCATTCGCTAACTCTTTATTTAAGAATTTACGTACTTTGAAGTCGCCGTCTAAGTTATCAGCGAAATCTTGTGTATTCGCGAACCAAGTAGAGTTCCAAGGTTTAACAATACCAAGGCGAATACCATTAGGATGTACTTTCTGACCCATTGTTATTCTCCTACTGATTAACGATCTGATACAACCACAGTAATGTGGCTAGTACGTTTTAAAATACGATCTGCACGACCTTTCGCACGTGGCATAACACGTTTCATGCTTGGACCTTCATCAACGAAAATCTTAGCAACTTTAAGATCGTCTACATCTGCACCGTCATTGTGCTCTGCGTTCGCGATAGCTGATTCTAATACTTTCTTCACTAAAGCCGCTGCTTTTTTGTTAGTGAAAGTTAAGATTTCTAATGCTGCAGAAACTTTTTTACCGCGAATTAAATCAGCAACTAAGCGAGCTTTTTGGGCAGAAGTACGAGCGTAACGATGTTTAGCAATAGTTTCCATCTTTTACCTCTTATTTCTTAGCTTTCTTATCTGCGGCGTGACCGCGGTATGTACGAGTCGGTGCAAATTCGCCAAGTTTATGACCGATCATTTCGTCTGATACATAAACTGGAACGTGCTGACGACCATTATGGACTGCGATGGTCAAACCAATCATTGATGGAATGATCATTGAACGACGGGACCAAGTTTTAATTGGTTTTTTATCCCCGCTTTCCACCGCCTTCTCTACCTTCTTCAACAAGTGTAGGTCAAGGAAAGGACCTTTCTTGAGAGAACGTGGCATGGGTTATCCTCTTTTTAATGAATAAAATTATTTGCCACGACGACGTACGATGTATTTATCAGTACGTTTGTTGTGACGAGTTTTCTTACCTTTGGTTTGAACGCCCCAAGGTGTAACTGGATGTTTACCAAAGTTACGACCTTCACCACCACCGTGTGGGTGGTCTACTGGGTTCATTGCAGTACCACGAACTGTTGGGCGTACGCCTCTCCAGCGGTTAGCACCTGCTTTACCAAGAACGCGAAGCATATGCTCAGAGTTACCTACTTCACCGATTGTTGCGAAACAATCAGCTAATACTTTACGCATTTCACCTGAACGAAGACGTAAAGTTACATAGTTACCTTCACGTGCAATAATTTGTACGCTAGCACCCGCAGAACGTGCAATTTGACCACCTTTACCAGGTTTTAATTCCACATTGTGTACAGTTGTACCAACTGGGATGTTACGCATAGGTAATGCGTTACCTACTTTAATCGGAGCTGAAGCACCTGCTTGAATCGTATCACCAGCAGATAAACCTTTTGGTGCTAAGATATAACGGCGTTCACCATCTTTATAAAGAACTAACGCGATGTTAGCAGAACGGTTTGGATCGTATTCTAAACGCTCAACTACCGCAGGGATTTCTAACTTGTTACGTTTGAAATCAACTAAACGATAGTGTTGTTTATGACCACCACCGATGTGGCGAGTAGTAATACGACCTAAGTTATTACGACCACCAGTTTTAGATTTAGTATCTAAAAGTGCTGCGAAAGGTTTCCCTTTGTGAAGTTCTGCATTAACAACTTTAACTACATGACGACGACCAGCGGAGGTCGGCTTACATTTAACGATAGCCATAGTTTTCTATTCCTCCGAATTACTCTGCCGCACCTTCAACGAAGTCAAGTGATTGACCTTCTTGAAGAGTTACATAAGCTTTTTTCCAGTCACTACGACGACCTGATTTTGCACCGTGACGTTTAGTTTTACCTTTAACAACCACTGTACGTACAGAATCAACTTTAACTTCGAAAAGTGCTTCAACCGCATTTGCAATTTCTACTTTATTAGCATCTAATGCAACTTTAAATACGATTGTGTTACCTTTTTCAGCGTTGTTTGTCGCTTTCTCAGAGATATGAGGTGCTTTAAGCACTTTTAGCAAACGTTCTTGTTGAATCATGCTAGCATCTCCTCAATTTGTTTTACTGCATCAACAGTTACAACCACTTTATCAAAAGCGATTAAGCTAACTGGATCGATTGCTTGAACATCACGAACATCTACTTTGTATAAGTTACGTGCTGCTAAGAATAGATTTTCATCTAAATTTGCAGTAATGATTAAAGCGTCAGTTAACGCCATCTCTTTTAATTTTTGTGCTAAAACTTTAGTTTTAGGTGCATCGATTTCGAATTTCTCAACAACCACTAAACGATCTTGACGAACTAATTCAGAAAGAATGCTTTTGATTGCACCACGGTACATCTTTTTGTTCACTTTTTGGCTGTGATCTTGTGGTTTCGCCGCGAATGTGATACCACCAGAACGCCAGATTGGTGATTTGATGTCACCAGAACGTGCACGACCTGTACCTTTTTGACGCCAAGGTTTTTTGCCTGAACCAGACACTTCAGCACGAGTTTTTTGTGCACGTGAACCTTGACGAGCACCTGCTGCATAAGCAACAACTACTTGGTGGATTAACGCTTCGTTAAACTCACGTCCGAAGGTAGTTTCAGAAACAGTGAGTGCGTTTGCACCAACAACTTGTAATTCCATCTCTATCTCCTAGACTTATGCTTTAACTGCTGGTTTAACAATAACATCACTATTAGTCGCACCAGGAACAGCACCTTTAACTAATAATAATTTACGCTCAGCATCTACACGAACAACTTCAAGTGATTGAACAGTTACACGCTCAGCACCTAAGTGTCCAGCCATTTTTTTGCCTTTAAACACACGACCTGGAGTTTGGTTTTGACCAATAGAACCAAGTACACGATGTGATAAAGAGTTACCATGTGTAGCATCTTGAGTACGGAAGTTCCAACGTTTAACACCACCTTGGAAACCTTTACCTTTAGATGTACCAGTAACATCGACTTTCTTAACATCTGTGAAGATGTCAACATTGATTTCTTGACCTAAAGTGAATTCTTCACCTTCAGTACGAAATTCCCATAAACCGCGACCAGCTTCAACACCTGCTTTCACGAAATGGCCTGCTTCTGGCTTAGTTACACGACTAGCTTTTTTAGTACCAGTAGTAACTTGAATTGCAGAATAGCCATCGTTTTCAAGGGTTTTAACTTGAGTAACACGGTTGGCTTCGATTTCGATAACGGTAACTGGAATAGACACGCCGTCTTCAGTGAAAACGCGGGTCATACCAACTTTACGACCGATTAAACCAATCATTGTAATAACCTCTTAAAATTCCCAATTAACCTAGACTAATCTGAACATCAACGCCAGCAGCTAGATCTAAACGCATTAATGCATCAACAGTTTTTTCTGTTGGTTCAACAATATCAACTAAACGTTTATGAGTACGGATTTCATATTGGTCACGCGCATCTTTATTAACGTGTGGAGAAATCAATACCGTGAAACGTTCTTTACGAGTTGGTAAAGGAATTGGACCACGAACTTGTGCACCAGTACGTTTAGCTGTTTCTACGATCTCCGCTGTTGATTGATCAATTAAACGATGATCAAACGCCTTTAAGCGGATACGGATTCTTTGGTTCTGCATTAGACCAGAGCTCCATTAAAATTTAGCTAATAAAAAACCAAACTACCACTTATCTAAAAAGAGTAAGGGAGCTCAGTTACACCTAATTATAGTTCCAAGATTAGGAACATTATATATGCTGCCAAATTGGCAACACCATTTGATAAATGATTACATCAAACGACTTAACTCGTCTGTCTTCTCGCAAAGATACACGAGAAAAGTGGCTGTATGATACAGATAAAATCTGATTTTGGCAACTCTTTTTTCTGCAAATTTACTAATTTTTTGAACCGCTTTTTAGGCAAAAATTTTTTAGCATTTCTTATCACAAACTAGACTATTTTGAAACACCTCAAATTTCTATGTTATTTCAAAATATTTTTCTCAAATTTTCGAGCGAGTTCACATTTTTGAAAAAATGTAGTTGAAACGATCACACATTCTCAGGTATTTATTAAAAAGATTTTTTCATTTCACAAAATTATTGATATTTTAGGAGAAAATATGCTTCCAATTCACGCTGTAGAACAACCAATCTCTGCACTTTTTGAGCCTATTACAGGAAAAATTAGGCTAAAAACCCATTTTTCTTATTATGGCATTCATACAAATGGTTTTATGATTGCACTATATAAAAATAACACTATTTTTATTCGGGCATCTCGCCAATCGAAAACAGAGATTCAACAGCTAGAAGAAACATATGTATTACAAGATCCAGAAGTAGGTCTTAACACAAAAAACTTTTTCGCTATTCCCTATCATACAGCCCTGAATGAAAGTCGTTTTTCACATTGGGTAAGAAGTATTTTGGAAGAATTATCTGAACAATATAAGCAAGAACAAGAGAAACGAAAAACCCAAATTCGATCTTTAACAAATATGAATTTCAAAATGGAGAGAATTTTAAAGAAAATAAATATCAACAATGTAGAACAATTCCAACAAAATGGCTATATCAATACTTTTGTCAAATTAGTTAAACAAGGCTCTGACGGCTCAGATTTAATGTTATTCAAATTACATGGAGCCATTCATCAAAAATCTATTTATCATATTACGCCTGAAGAAAGAATAGAATTACTTAGAGAAGCAAACAAAGCAATGTATGATGCAGGACTTCGCCATAAATTTTATATTCCTGACGAAGAATAAATAGAGCATGCTAATTTATTTTGGGGTTGAACTAAATAACTAGACCAAACTCCCTTAACTCATTATTTTAAAATGGAAATTTGAGATTTTATTTCATTGTTGTTAAAACGCCATTCATATTCCTTTAAATATAGCTCAGAATGCTCTTTGGGAATGCCATTAAACTTGCGTAAATGGCGTGTTGCTTGATTCCAAAAATTCTCAATTCCATTTACATGGTTATGATTTTCAGCAAAATGCGTGTGTGATTGAGGCGAAAATGGCTAAATTCACTCACATCAAGCACATCATAACTACGGAAGGTATCCGTGTACATATGCTATCAGGCTTAACTTTCTCTCTGATAACCAATTCGCTGGCTTTTCTTGCTGTGACACCTTCGCTAAACAGTTCAATGAGTTTATTTTATTTATGCTGACTTAAGCGACTTTTTCTCATTGGTTTATTCTAACCTAAATAGGATTTTTAGTCATTAGCTAGAACATCCCCCCCAAATTATTGTAAAAACGTTAGTTAAAAGTTCAAAAAATAAATTTTATCTTCGTTTACATGCTTGTTTAAAAGACATGAAGATTTCTTAAAAGAACGGAGTGATAAAGCGAATGAAAATGGGTATTTCCTTTATAAGCACAGGAATGTAAGAGGTGCATATGCAAGTTTTAAATATGATATGAATTATTTATTTACCTTTGAAAAGCATACTGAAATAAATATCAAAAATACAACAAATAGGCTAGAAGGATTATTTAAACATCTAAAGCGTCAATTAAATAATTATAATGGATTTTTGAATCAAAAGAGTTGGTAAGGATTATAGTTAATAATCAAAACCAACACTTTTGTCTATTATGCCCCTTAATTTTCCCCAGTTGTAGAGCGACATCCCTCACCATAAACGTAGGGGAAAATACCTTACGCATTCAATGCCACATCAATCATCGCATACACATCTTCGGCAGTTTTGCAGGCGAGTACTTTGTCGAGGTTCACGCCAGTTTCGCTCTCTTCGTCGTCTAGTACTTGGGTGATTTCCATTAAGCCTTCCATATGACGGTCAGAATCGCTGCCTGCGAGGATAATGAATACACTCACAGGTTCATCTTCGCCTTCAAAGGTCACTGGCTCTGCAAGAGTAACTAACGCAAAAGAAGTTTTGATAACACCTTCTTCTGGACGAGCGTGTGGCATGGCTAAACCTGGGGCGAGGATAATGTAAGGCCCCATTTTTTCGATGTTACTGATGATGTGGTCGTAGTAGCGAGGTTCGATAGTACCCGCTTTAACGAGTAAGTCTGTGCCGATTTTGATGGCTTCTTGCCAAGAAGCAGCAGTTTGGTTGAGGGCGATGGAGTGATTTTCAATGAGGGATTCTTTTAACATAGAGTGTCCTTTTTGTTTAATCCTAGGGCTTTCGCCCTAGGTTACGCATAAATGCGTCCCTACAGGACGCCGTAGGATTTATTGATATTTTTTAATCAACGTCAAGAGTTCTTCGCCGAAGGTGTTCGGGTTAAGCATATTTTGTACGCCTAGCACAGAGACGCGACCTTCTTGGACGATTTCATCTTGTAAGTGTTTTGAGCAAACGATGATGTCCACGCCTGATACTTTACCCTTGTGGTCGGTAACTGCGCAAGAGTCCATTACGTTTGGAATGCCTCGTTTATCAAGGTATTGTTTAATTTTCATTTTCATCATCATTGATGAGCCTTGCCCTGAACCGCACACTGCAAGAATGTGCACAGGTTTTGCATCAATATTTGCAGAAGTTTCCACTTTTTCGACCGCTTGTTCTGTTTTTGCTTGTGCTTGGTCTAAGCCGTAGCCGTCTAATTGTTCAAGGGTTAAGCCTTTGGCTTTCGCTTCTGCTTCTTCAGCACGTAATTGGCGTGAGGCAAAGAACATATAAACTAACGCAAGGGCAACAATCACGAAGAAGAAACCTGGTACGCTGATGATACCTTGTAGGATTGGTGGGAAGAATAACGCCCAGTCAGCCATACCCATCCAGCCGTTGAAAGTGGTGCCTTGGCTGGCAAGCATTTGGATTACCCACGCAGAGCCGAACACTTCAATCATACCCATCACGAAACAGATTTTCATTACTGCTTTCCAGCCACCGAATTGGTTTGCGAACACGCCGATGGTAGCGTTTGAGAAGAACATTGGGATAAAGCCTGGGATAATTAAGATTGGTGAGCTAAAACCAAGTAATACGCCAACGGCAACGAATTGACCAATTGCACCCCACATAAAGCCGAATACCATCGCATTTGGTGAGAAGGCGTAAATTGCCGCACAGTCAATCGCAAGGACTGAGTTTGGAATTAAGCGTTCAGAGATACCTTTGAAAGCTTCAGACAATTCCGCCACGAACATACGCACACCCGTTACAATGATTTGAATTGCTACGGCGAATTTCAAGCCCATTTCAAGAATGTTCATAGACCAGTGAGTTTTGCCCGCCATTTGTTGCAGGTTGTCTAAACCGAATGAGAAAAGAATGATACCGAAGAAGATGGTCATCACGAGTGCCGTTGCAGAGATGCTGTCGTGGAAGATATGTAACCATTTCGGTAATTTCATATGGTCCACAGAGTCGTTTTTGTCACCGAGTTTTGGTGCAAGTTTAGTGGCAATCCAAGAGGCAATTTGTTGTTGGTGACCGATAGAGAAACCTGCTCCGTCTGTTACAGCTTGCGTAGCTTTATACATAATGTTAGAAGAGATGCCCCAATAGAGTGCCATTAACACCGAAGTGTAAATCACCGTTTCCCACATTGATGCACCGATGATCATATAGAATACCGCGACCAAGCCCGCTTGTTGGAACATAATGTGGCCTGTGAGCATAATGGTACGGATACCAGTGAATTTTCTGAACACCACTAATAAGATGTTAAGCAACAATGCACCGATTACTGCATAACTCACCCAGGCATAGTTATCTGCCATGGTTTGAATGGTCGCTTGCATACTGGTATATGGGTCAATCACCGCACCAGTTAAGTGGTGGAATTTCGATAAACCTTCAATCACCGGTTTGAAGTTGGTGACCAAGAAGCCTGAACCTGCTTGCACAAGCATAAAACCTACAATGGTTTTGATGGTACCTTTAATAATAGTGGTGGCATCTTTTTTAAGTAGAATGTAGCCCAAGCAGGCAACAATACCAAGTAAGAAAGGTGCTTTATTTAACACCTGATCTTTTAAAAAAACCAGAATATCACTGAACATTTCCATAAGAGAACCTTTTATTTTAAAATCAAATTACGTCAAAAAGACACTGTTGAGTAAGAATATCATTCAGCAAAATAGATGTAATGGCTGCATAACAACCACCTTGTGTTGATAAATAAAGATTATTTTTGATTATTTTTAGGGTTGGACACATTTTATTTTTCAAGCGGTAAGATATAAGAGATTTTTTGCAAATGAAGAAAATAAAAAGTCACAATGTTCAATAAACTATGGCTTTTATAATAAGATAATTATTAAGTCAATCTGAGACATGAACCTGATAAACTTATCTAAAATTAAAGGTAGTGGGGCAAGCTCTACCACCCTTTCATTTCTCAATATATAACGAACCCTCCTTTTTTTCAAGTCCAAGCAGATAGAATCTTGTTTCGTCTGAATATATTAAAAATGAGAATTAGATCACAAAATCAACAAAAAGCATTTTACAAAATTTTTTGACTATTTATGATTTAAAATGATTGAATTTTCCGTAATTGAATACAAAGATAAGCACACTATGGCTAACGTTAATAAAATCACTTACGAAAGTTAGATTCTTTCAATCCTATTTACTAAACACGGTAAAATCACCACCCACACGGTTTCAATGATAGCTTCTAACAAGCACTAAATATTCAGTTTAAATCAATATTGTAAAAACATTCCTTACCTCAATTCATTCTTTCCGTAAACGGAGAGAGGAAAGTATAGGTAAAAATAAAGTTACATTCATTGATTAAACACCACAACAAAAGGATTGCCAATGAACGAAACATATAGACACAAACAATTACTTTCGTTACTGGAAGAAAAAAAGATGCTATCTACCAACGAGATTATTGATTTACTTGAAATTTCCCCCGCTACAGCACGTCGTGACATAAACAAACTGCACGAACAAGGTAAATTGCATAAAGTTCGTAACGGGGTGGAGGCGATTGAATCAAACACAGGGCGATATTTTTCTAGCCCAATCAATAATGTCAGCGAAAAACAGCGTATTGCTGAAGCGGCAAGCAAATTCTGTTATGACAGTGCAAGCGTAATTTTAACCGCAGGTTCAACAATACAACTACTGGGCAACCAACTCTGCGGCAAACATTTGCAAATCATCACCAATTTTCTACCGCTTGCAAACTACTTAATTGAGCACAATCACGAGAATTTAGTAATTATGGGCGGGCAATATAACTGCAATGAACGAGTCACATTATCCTTAAACAATCAGCACGAAAATAACTATTTTGCGGATGTGATGTTCACTAGCGGAAAAGGCTTTACCCCAGAAGGCTTATATAAAACCGATATGATTTTAGCCAACTCCGAACAATCCCTTGTCCGTAAGGCACACAAATTTATTGCATTGGTCGATAGCACCAAATTGGGCAAACAAGTCGGAATGTTATTTAGCAAGCTAAACGAAATTGATGTATTGATTACAGGCAGAGAGGCTGATCCAACGCTTATTCAAGCCTTGAGAGAGAAAGGGCTGGAAGTGGTGTTAGTCTAAAAAATAGGCTTTTCTATTATAAATTATACTGATCTGATTTGTTTAAAATATTAGTGTTGATATAGTTAAAAAGAGGTTAAATTTTTGTTTAACCTGTGATTAGAGGAATATACGATTGCAGGTTTTAAATTCACAAAGAGATGGGAATTTGAGCAATACTTGCAGTCGGTTGTTTATCATCTTGATAATGAAGGAACTTCAAAAAAGTTTTATGCTAGAAATGTTGTTTTAAGTACTGGAACTTCTCCAATCATTCCTATTTTACAAGTCACTTTTCACCAGTGATGTAGCATCTTTAGATACCATTAAAGAATTTATCAGAACAAATTTTTGACTAATAGAGTAGAATTTAAAATGTATAATCATTCAAAAGTTATTCATTTTAACTATAAAGAAAATTACTCATTTTAAAAAATAAAGAGGGCAAATAATATGTTTTATCTCCTACTTGCTTCATTCTTATGGGGAACATCTTTTATTGCAGGAAAATTTGCCTATGAAACATTAGATCCTGCATTAGTTGTTTTATTTAGATTGATTATTGCAGGGGTTATTTTATTCCCTATTACTTTGAGATTCATAAAAGAAAATAGTAAATCCGAAGTAAATTGGCGAAGAATCGCTTTATTAGGATTTTTGACTTATCCAGCCACATTCTTATTGCAGTTTATTGGTTTGCAATATACATCAGCTTCAAGTGCAGCCACTATGATCGGTATAGAACCACTGATGGTTATCTTAGTCGGTCAGCTCTTTTTTAAAGAAAAAGCCTCTTTAACCATTTGGTTATTAGGAACAATTGCATTTATTGGCGTATTTTTATTAGTTGGATTATCTGATAACGAAGAAATTTCATTAATTGGTTGCTTATTAGTTCTAGCGTCAACAATTGTTGTTGCATTATGGCTAAGATTATCAAAATCCGTATTAGGTAATTTAAATCCTAAAGTTTATACCGCATTATCGTTGCAATTAGGAACGTTAATCGGTTTACCTTTTATGTTGTTATTAGTAAAAGACTGGAATATCAATTTCTCATACTCTTCAATAATAGCATTACTTTATTTAGGTATAGGCTGTAGTTTATTTGCAAACTGGGCTTGGAATAAAGGATTATCGGAAACAGAAACAAATAAAAGCGGAATATTTCTCGCATTAGAGCCTGTTTTTGGTGTTTTGTTTTCGATTATTTTACTAAATGATAGCTTATCTATCACATCTTGGGTTGGCGTTGCATTAGTGATTTTATCTGCTGCTGTATGTTTAGTTCTACCTAAGAAAAATTAATGGAAACGGTGGTGGAAACCTTCCGCAAATCAACTTAATGCAACCTGAATTGCTCATACGGTGCGAATGCGTATTACGGGCAATCATTCAATCATCACAAGCGGTCGATTTTGCAAAAGTTTTTGCATATCAGACCGCTTTTTCTTTTAATCCTTTTGAACCCCTCTCTGTTTTGGATTATTATCTCTCATATTCCAACCAATCAAAGAGATTCACAATGAACAGATCCCGCTACCTAATCCCAGCCTTTATTGCAACTATAAGCCTTTCCGCCTATGCCGAACAAAGTAATGCAGAAGAAACCGAAAACACTTGGGCAGATCAACAACATAAAACAGTTAAACAATCGCTTCACAGTTGGTCCAATAATATTAACGATTGGTTAGGCGAAACTGACCAGAACAAACCCGCCTCAGCAAGCTTACGCGTAATGATGGATATGGAATGGAATCGCTACAGCCACTTTACTTACAAACCTCGTGTACGCGGTAAAATTAAATTACCTGTATTGAAAAAACATTTGAGCGTCGTCTTCGGGGACGAGGATATTGAGAACCAATCCCGCGATAAAAACCGTGTTGGAAAAAACTACGAAAATTTAGAACGGAATCGCAACTATAATGCCCGCCAAACCAGAAATGACAACGCATCAATGGCTTTGCGTTGGTCAAATGCCGCAAAAGAATTTGGTGTGAAAACAGATTTCGATGTGGGTTTACGCTCAATGGGAGATATATTTGGACGTTTGCGAATCAGCAAAAAACAGGAATGGACAGAAAATTTCAGCACGCGTCTCGAACAAATTTACCGTTATGGTTCACGTAGTCGCCATTATTTACGAACTAACTTAGAAAACCGTTATATTGATAGCGACAGCACCTTTATTATGAACCATACTTTCTTGCAATATACACATAATAAGGAAGAAGAAACGGGCTGGGGCAATAGCCTTTACCGTCAACATACTTTTTCTGGTTTTAAAACCCTTAGTTATGGCATATTTACTGGTGGGCGATTCGATAAAGACCGCTCAAAATTTAATACTTGGGGGCCTTTTGTTACCTATCGTCAACCAATTTTAAGAAAATGGCTCTTTATTCAGCCTGAAATTAGTCTTTATAATGATAAAGATAATAATCGGGGGCACCATTTCAACGGGTTTATGCGTTTGGAAGCTGTGTTTTAAAACAGCAAGCGGTGAAATTAGCAAAATAAAATGCAAATTTCACCGCCGATTTTATTATTTCTTTACACCCGTAATGCGGCACCACTCTTCTTTTTCCACCACAGGATCGAGATTGGAATCATGAGCATACACTTCGCAAACCGATTCGGCTTGCGTGGCTAAAATACCCGATAAACCTAAATCTCCTTGCGGTTTCACCAATGTGATGATATTCGGTGCTAACTCCTTCAGTGGCCCCGCCAAAATGTTCGCTACTACCACATCCGCTTGTAAATCTTTTGGTTGATCTTTCGCTAAAAATAACTCCAAACGATCTGCCACGCCATTCGCTTCAGCATTATTGGTCGAAGCCAAAATCGCTTGCGGGTCGATGTCGATACCAATCGCACGTTTCGCCCCCAATTTCAGTGCAGCAATGGCGAGAATGCCCGAACCACAGCCGAAATCAATCACCGTTTTACCCGTTAAATCTAAGCTATCTAGCCATTGCAAGCAGAGTGCTGTGGTTGGGTGCGTGCCTGTACCGAACGCCAAACCTGGGTCTAACATCACGTTCACCGCATTCGGATCTGGCACTTCACGCCAGCTTGGGCAGATCCACAAGCGTTTGCCGAACTGCATTGGGTGGAAGTTATCCATCCATTCACGCTCCCAATCTTTATCTTCAATTTGCTCGATTTTATGTGCAAAATCTGGTGCGACCAAACGGCTGATAATCAACGCCTCGACAATCACACTCATATCGGTTTCCGCATCGAATAAACCAACCACATCGGTATTCCCCCACAAGCGTGTTTCGCCTGGAAGCGGTTCAAAAATCGGGGTATCTTGACTATCCATAAAGGTGACCGACACCGCCCCAATTTCGGTTAAAAAATCGCTGATTTGCTCAGCTTGTTTATCTGTACTATTTAAACGAATTTGTACCCACGCCATTTTGTGTTCCTTTGTTAAGAATTTCGGATAATTTTGCAATATTATAATGGACTTTCTGCCTAAACGATACGAACACATTACACCCAAAACCATTTTCGTGTATCATATTTCACTTCATTTTCACTCCAAAAAATCTTATGCAATCTACAACTCTTGAACTTTCTCGTGGCGAACGCATCAAAACAGCCGCGAAAGCAGCATTACCTTATAGTGCACCGATGATCGCAGGTTTTCTCTTTTTAGGTATCGCCTACGGGGTTTATATGAAAGCAATCGGCTTTGGTGTGTTATATCCTATGCTGATGGCACTCCTCATCTACGCAGGCTCGGTCGAATTTATCGCCGCAGGTGCGTTAGTCGCCCCCTTTTCGCCGTTAAGCGTATTTCTAATTGCTTTGATGGTGAGCGGTCGCCAGATTTTCTACGCCATCTCAATGCTGGAAAAATACGGTGCACATCTTGGCAAAAAACGGTGGTATTTGATTAGCGGGCTGGTCGATGAATCCTTCTCACTCAACTATATGGCGCAAATCCCCGCAGGCATCGACAAAGGCTGGTATATGTTCTTCGTGACTTTCTACTTGCATTTATATTGGGTGATTGGTGCAACACTCGGTAACCTATTCGGAGGCATGTTGCCTGTAAATTTAGCAGGCGTAGAATTTGCGATGACCGCTCTATTCTTAGTCATTTTTGCGGAAAATTGGCTGAAAGAAAAATCGCACGAAAGCTCGTTGCTCGGCTTAGGTATCGCGTTTGTATCGCTGATTGTGGTTGGGAAAGAACATTTCTTAATCCCAACATTGATTGGTATTTGGGTAATTTTAACCCTACGTCGCCCGCAACTAGCAAGAAAACTTGAAACGGTAAAATTGGAGGAAAGCAAATGACTGTTACCGAACACATCATTACCATCGGACTTTGCGTTTTAGCGGTGCAAATCACCCGCTTGGTACCGTTTTGGATCTTCCCTGCCAACCGCCCAATTCCCGAATATATCCGCTACCTCGGCAAAGTGCTGCCTGCTGCAATGTTTGGAATGTTGGTGATTTACTGCTACAAAAACATTGATATTTTTGCAGGACACCGTGGCTTGCCCGATTTTATCGCAGGAGCATTAGTATTGGTGTTACACTTCTGGAAGAAGAATATGTTTCTCTCCATTTCCGTCGGCACGCTGTTTTATATGGTGCTGGTACAACAAGTGTTTGTTGCATAAATGTGTCCTACAGGGACATATGCATAACCTAGGGTGAGAAAGCCCTAGGCATACAAACATTCTACCCTCTTCCCCCCACGGTAATCTTATCCAATTTCACTGTTGGTTGTCCGACACCCACTGGCACGCTTTGCCCTTCTTTGCCACAAGTACCGATACCTGGGTCGATTTCCATTTTTTTGCCGACCATTGAAACTTGTTGCATCGCATCAATCCCGCTGCCGATTAAAGTTGCACCTGTTACAGGTTTAGTGATTTTACCTTTCTCAATTAAGTAGGCTTCTGCGGTGGAGAACACAAATTTGCCCGAGGTAATGTCCACTTGTCCGCCGCTAAAATGCGGGGCGTAGATGCCGTATTCTACCGATTCGATCATCTCGTCAAATTCATGGTTGCCTTCGGTCAGGTAAGTATTCGTCATTCGTGGCATTGGCAAGTGAGCATAAGATTCACGTCTGCCGTTGCCTGTTGGCGCCACGCCCATTAAGCGGGCATTGAGCTTATCTTGCAAATAGCCTTTCAAGATGCCGTTTTCGATCAACACATTACGTTGAGAAGGCACGCCTTCATCATCAACCGTCATTGAACCGCGGGCATTCTGGATTGTACCGTCATCGACAATGGTACAAAGCGGTGAAGTCACTAACTCACCAATTTTGCCTGTAAACAATGAAGATTCTTTACGGTTAAAATCGCCTTCCAGTCCGTGTCCAACCGCTTCGTGGAGTAAAATTCCTGGCCAACCCGCACCGAGTACAATCGGCATTGTGCCCGCAGGAGCAGGCATTGCACCCAGGTTCACTAACGCCATTCGTACCGCTTCTTTCGCTAAATATTCCGCACGGTTGTAGCCAACCATTTCGCCATTGATGATGTGTGGCTCTAAGAAGAAATTTAAGCCATAGCGACCGCCCATACCTGATGAGCCACGTTCACGCTTACCATTTTCCTCTACCAATACCGACACAGACAAACGCACCAGCGGGCGAATATCTGCCGCTAACATGCCATCAGTTGCAGCGACTAACATCTCTTCATAAATCGCCGATACATTCGCATTCACTTGCACCACTCGAGGATCTTCGGCACGAGCCACTTTATCCACTAAGTGCAGTAAGTCTACTTTCTGCTCACGGCTTAAAGTTTCAAGCGGATTGATTGCTGCATAACGCTGGTAAGCGGTCGTTTCTTTGAAATTTTTTACCAATAATTGACCGCTTTCGCTGCTGATAGAACGTGCCGCTTCAGCACATTGATTGAGCTGGCTTAAGCCGATTTGGTCAGCATAGGCAAAGCCCGTTTTCTCACCCGACACGGCACGCACGCCAAAGCCGCGGTCGATATAAAAGCCACCTTCTTTGATGATGGAATCTTCCAACGCCCAACTTTCATCTTGACTGAGTTGGAAATAGAGATCCGCATAGTCAATTTGACGGCTAGAGAAGTGATCTAATACTTGAGAAAGGTGTGAAAGCTCCACGCCACTTGGAGCGAGTAGGCTTTCTGAGACTTGTTTTAACATAGAAATTCCGAATTAAAATGGAAAAAATTTTGCGAATTTTAGCATAAATTCAACCGCTTGATGGGGGGATTTCTGAGGAGAATAATTACTCTCAACAAGAAAAAACGCCTTACTTCATATGGAAGCAAGGTATTTATTTAAAGGTTACGGCAGAGAAAATTGTCCCTCTCCCACTTCAATAACTTGCCCGCCAACATAAATAGTCTGCTGCTGATCGAGTTTTAAATAAAGTCGGTTCGGTCTACCCATATAATCGCCTTGAAAAATCTGACGTTGTAATGGATATTGATTTAAAGAAAGATAATACGCACCTAAATTCGCACAGGCAGAACCCGTACCGCTATCTTCCATTACCGTACCATTATCTGTATAAAATAATCGAGAATAGACAGTTTCATTCTCTTCATACCAAAGGTACATTACTGAACGTTGCTGCTCCCGATGGCAAAGCTGATCAAGTAATTTGACATTTATTTGAACCTCAGCAAGTGCATTTTTATTCAAAAGTTGTAAAAACAAATGTGGAGAACCACTGTTTAACCAATAAGCTTGAGATGCAATTTCCTGTGTGCCAAGTCCTGTAATCTCAGCCAATTCTTGTAGGCTGGCTGAGCTCGTTTTGATGTCAAAACCGCGAATAGCCATTTCTGCACGCTGATTTTTAGCTTGAATCGCTATGGTTTTCGCTTTAGTGTTTAAAGAGAATTGCTCAGGCAAATTGCGTAATTTTTGAAGAACACAAGCAGCACCAATTGTCGGATGCCCTGCTAAAGGGAGTTCATAATAAGGGGTGAAAATACGCAGATCCGCTACAACACTTTTTGATGGGAGCACAAAGACGGTTTCACTTAAATTAAACTGCTTCGCAATTTGTTGCATCTCTTGTTCAGTTAAGCCTTCCGCATCAGGAAAAACAGCAAGTGGATTACCGCCAAAATATTCTTCAGCAAAGACATTAACCAATTTAAATGCATATTGACGAGACATTTTCTCTCCTAAAAAGAAAAGATGCTACAAATCCATGTAGCATCTTAAAATTTATTTCACTATCTCACCTTTAGCTTGCAGATCAGCGTGGTAAGATGAACGCACGAATGGTCCGCAAGCAGCGTGTTCAAAGCCCATTTTTTCGGCTTCAGCACGGAACATATCGAACTCTTCAGGTGGCACGTAGCGTTCAACTTTTAAATGGTGGCGACTTGGTTGAAGATACTGCCCAACGGTGAGCATCGTTACACCTTGAGCACGTAAATCACGCATCACTTCCAAAATCTCTTCGTTAGTTTCGCCTAAACCGACCATTAAGCCCGATTTAGTTGGAATATCTGGGAACTCTTCTTTAAAGATTTTAAGCAATTCGAGCGACCAGTGATAATCCGCCCCAGGACGAACCTCGCGGTATAAGCGTGGCACATTTTCCAAATTGTGGTTAAACACATCAGGGGGATTTTGTTTCAAAATTGCGACCGCTTGTTCAACACGTCCACGGAAGTCTGGCACGAGAATTTCCACTTTACACTCTGGATTTAACGCCTTGATTTCACGCACGGTTGCCGCAAAGTGGGCTGCACCGCGGTCTGGCAAGTCGTCTCGGTCTACCGAAGTAATTACCACATATTTGAGTCTCATATCTTGCACCGTTTCAGCCACTTTACGCGGTTCATCTGGGTCAAGCGGAAGTGGTTTTCCGTGTGCTACATCACAGAATGGGCAGCGACGAGTACAGATTGCCCCCATAATCATAAAGGTTGCTGTACCGTGGTTGAAGCATTCGTGCAAGTTAGGGCAAGAAGCTTCTTCACACACTGAGTGTAAGCCGTGGCGACGCATCCCGTTTTTAATACTGTCGATTTTTGCCGAACTTACTGGCAGTTTAATTTTCATCCAGCTCGGTTTTTTGAGTAACTCTTGATCTGGGTCGATATTGCGAACTTGGATAACAGAGGTTTTCGCTGCATCACGATATTTCACGCCTCGTTCCATTTTGAACGGTGCGAGTTTCGCAGGCGTATTCGTTGCCGTTGTCATTAGAATTCGTTTTCCTCGTTGTTAATAAATTGTTGCACATTATAGCCTAAAATCGCGGCAAAGTGGGCGACCAATTTTGGGGAGACATCCTCACAGGTTAAATCGTTCTGATTATTCAATTCGCTTAATTGGCACATTTCAAGCCCCGCATAACCGCACGGGTTGATATTGCGAAACGGTGATAAATCCATATTGATATTAAGCGCTAGCCCATGGAACGAACAACCTTTACGAATACGAAGTCCTAATGAGCAAATTTTTCGCCCTTCCACATAAACCCCTGGTGCATCTGGTTTTGGGTAGCTTTCCACGCCATAATCTGCCAAGGTTTTCACCACACATTGTTCAAGTGCAGTAACTAAATCACGTACAGAAACGTCATGCCCCTGAGCTTTTAGGCGTTTGATGTCGATCAGTACATACATCACTTGCTGCCCAATTCCGTGATAGGTAATCTGCCCGCCGCGATCCGATTGCACTACGGGGATATTAGTTTGATGGATTAAGTGCTCAGGCTTGCCCGCTGAGCCTTGTGTAAAAACGCTGGGGTGTTGCACTAACCATATTTCATCTTGAGTTTCTTCGGTGCGGTTGTCGGTGAAATCTTGCATTTTATGCCAGATTTTTTCATAAGGTTGCACGCCCAATTGGCGAATAATCAGTTTTGTGTTCATAGTGGGGATTTTGAGATGAAAATATTAATTTCCCTCCCCTTATGGGAGAGGGAAATCTCACGAGATTTATTCTCCGCAATAAAAGAAATTCATTAAAGTACCATTCTTACGCCTTCAATTTTCGCAAGTTCTTCATAAAGGGTTTCTACTTGACCGATGTGTTCAGCCACAATATCAATCGAAATCGAATTATAAGTGCCTTTGCTGCTACGTTGTTCACGAGGTGTATAATCACCTTTTACGTGACTTTGAGTCACAGCGACTACATCATCCACTAAACCATCGCGATGCGTGCCTACCACTTTGAAAGTGAAATCACACGGAAATTCAAGTAAGTCTTTTAATTTCGCTTGGGGTAAATCTTGTAAGTTTACAGTTTTATTTGTCATATTCTTTCCTCTCTTTAATATATGAAGCGGTAAGATTTTGGCAAACTTTTGCAAAAATCCTACCGCTTGTTGCGTGCCTATATAAGGGCTAAATTTTCAGTTGCAAGAGCCGATTAGTTAAACAAACTTTTCACAGTGAGTATTACCCAGTCCCACGCACGCCCCAAAATACCCGCTTCGCCCACGGCTTGTAAGGTTTGAAGTGGTGTTGAAGCAATATCTTTGCCATCTAATTGGTAAATCACTTTGCCGACGACTTGACCTTGCGTTAGTGGGGCTTCTAAGCCTTTATTGTCTAATTCATAACGTGCTTTAAGCTCGCCCGCTTTGCCTTTTGGAATCGTGATAAAACTATCTTGCACAGAACCTAATTGTACCTTGTTTACATCACCGTAGTACACGCTCTCTTCTTTTACCGCCTTACCTGCTGGTAGAGATTTCACCGTTTCAAAGTTCGCAAACCCCCATTGAAGTAATTTTTTGCTTTCCACTTCACGGCCTTTATAAGTCGGCACGCCCATTACCACAGAAATCAAACGCGTATTTGAATTGGTCGCTGACGCTACCAAGTTATAGCCTGCTTTATCGGTATGCCCTGTTTTCATTCCATCCACGTTCATGGTTTTATCCCACAATAAACCATTGCGGTTTGGCTGTGGTTTTTTCACGTTATATTGGAACTCTTTTTCTGCATAAATTTTGTACTCTTCTGGCTGTTCACGGATTACGTGAGTGCCGATAATTGCCATATCGCGTGCAGAAGAGTATTGATTTGGGTCATCTAAACCGTGCACGGTGGTAAAATGCGTATTTTGTAAGCCGAAACGTTGAGCATGCTTATTCATTTCATCAATGAAAGAAGCTTGCGATCCTGAGGTATGCTCTGCTAAAGCCACTGCTGCATCGTTACCTGAAACGATGATTAAGCCTTTCATTAACTCGCCTACAGTCACTTGTTTATTCAAGTCTAAGAACATCAATGATGAGCCTGGGAATTTTTGTGCCCACGAATTTTCATTCACGGTGTAAACATCACTATTGTGTACTTTACCTTGTTTGATCGCTTCTCCCACAACATAAGCGGTCATCATTTTAGTTAGCGAGGCAGGATATTGACGTTGATCGGGATTAAGACTCGCTAATACCGCACCAGAGTTGTAATCCATTAAAATATAAGTTTGAGCATTCAATTGCGGTGCAGTAATACCAAAATCCGTGGTAGCATCCGCCAAAGCAGTTGAAGAAAGGATTAAGGCAGAAAGGCCAGCAAGTTTTAATAATCTTTTTTTCATATAAAGTGTCCGATAACGTTGGGTTGAGAATCTCTATAAACTCATCAAGGGCTTGTTGAATTCTCAACAACCCCTTTTTATAATGGATTGAAACAAACTGAGTAAAATTAACTCTTTTCTGCTAATTCTAATCGTTTGTTTTTGTCTAACACAGCAACTTTCACTTTGGCTGTGCCGGTGTTATGCATACCTAATTGGCGTGCTGCATTTCTCGATAAATCTAACACTCGAGCGTGAGTATAAGGACCACGATCATTCACCCGAACAACCACTTTCTTGCCGTTACGCATATTGGTCACTTCAATCAATGTGCCAAAAGGTAAAGACGGATGAGCAGCTGTCATCGCTGTGTTATCAAAACGTTCGCCATTTGCTGTACGGCGTCCGTTAAATTTATCCGCATAGTAACTTGCCACACCAGATTGCAAATGCTTACGTGGTGTATTCTTATATTTTTCTGTCAAAGAAAGGGGCTTCTTTGCATGTTTCTTAGCGGATTTTACCGCTTGTCTTGCCGCTTTAGATTGTTTTTTCGCTTCAGCTTTTATAAATTTCGCTTTTGAAGCGTCTTTTAGCGTTTTCTTTGGAGTTTGTGCCTTTGTCTGTTTTGACACAATCGCCGTTTTTGCGTGTTTAGTTGCTGCAACAGAATTCAATGTTCCGAATGTGAAGAATCCAGCTAACAACAGGGTTACAATTTTACTTAATCGCATAAGTATGTATTCCTCATTTTGATATCGTTTCGTTTGTAACGATGTTTGTATTGCCCATTTTCTCAATAAATCATCCTTTATTGAAAAAATAGTGACTGTTAATCTAATCGATAACTGACCTTGTCTATGCTTTTTGATACCGCAAAAAAGCAAAAGTTTAATGTTTGATTAAATTTATTCAAAAACAAAAGCCTAAGCTTCAAGATAATGTAAGCCAAGCCTTTGTTTTTCTTACTATTTTAGCTTGTTATAGGGGTTGTCGCTGTGTGGTTTTTTACGATGTACATAGCTTGACATCATCAATCCAAACGCCGCCATTAACGTCACATAAGACGTTCCACCATAGCTAAACAGCGGTAAGGGTACACCAACTACGGGCAAAATACCACTCACCATCCCAATATTTACAAAAACATACACAAAAAAGAGTAGTGCCGTCCCGCCTGAAAGAATACGTCCAAACGAATTATCTGACTTCGCACCTAGCATTAAACCACGTGCAATAATAAAGAGATAAATGCCGAGTAGAATTAACACCCCAATCATCCCATGTTCTTCGCTTAATACCGCAAAAATAAAATCGGTATGCGGTTCTGGCAAAAATTCCAGCTGTGATTGCGTGCCTTCCATCCACCCCTTACCGTGCAACCCACCCGAGCCAATCGCAATCTTCGATTGAATAATATGGTAACCCGCACCAAGCGGATCTTTCTCAGGGTCAATCAGTGTCATTACCCGCGTTTTCTGATAATCGTGCATCAAAAAGAACCACATTATCGGAATAAAACCCGCCAAAAAGACCACACCCGCAAAAATCAATTTCCAGCTTAAGCCCGCGAGGAACAGCACAAAAATCCCTGCCGCACAAACCAAAATCGAGGTTCCCAAGTCGGGCTGTGCTGCCACAAGCAGGGTTGGAAAAACAATAATCGCCAACGCAATCGCTGTGTCGCGGAAATTCGGGGGAAGCGGTCGATTACTCAAGAACGTCGCCACCATTAGTGGCACAGCCAATTTCGCAATTTCCGACGGCTGGAAACGGACAAATCCCAAGTTCAGCCAGCGTTGTGCTCCCTTACTGGTTTCCCCAAACACATCCACCATTACCAGTATCACGATAGTGACCGCATACAAATAGGGCGAAATTTGCTTATAGGTGCGAGGCGGGATCATCGCCATCACAAACATTATGCCCAATCCTAAAGATACCTGCACCACGCGGTTAGTGAACATTTTTTCGCTACCGCCACTGGCACTATACAGCACTAACAGTCCATAGCCTGTAATCGCAAACAGCCCCAGTAAGAGCCATAAATCAAGCGAAAAAACTTTCCAAAAAACCTTTCTAAATCGGTTACTCATTCACATTTTCCTCAGTCATTTCTGACACAGGCGAAGCAAGAACAGGAGACACAAGCGGTGAATTTTGTGGCGAATGTTGCAAATTGCCCTCATTCTTCAACGTATATGTTAAGGCAAAATCCATCACTTGACGCACTACAGGTGCCGCATTCGCACCGCCACCACCTGCATTTTCTAAAATGGCAGCAACCACCACTTTGGGATTATCGTAAGGTGCATAAGCAATAAACCACGCGTGGTCGTGCAGCTCTTTCTTCAAAGCGTTTTTGTCATATTTTCCGCCTTTCAGGTTGAACACCTGTGCTGTTCCCGATTTCCCTGCTGCACGATAGAACGAACCGCCTGCTTTTTTCCCTGTGCCGTTGCCCGCATTGATTACGTTATACATCCCAAGCTTCGCCACATTCCAGA
Source organism: Haemophilus parahaemolyticus (assembly GCF_002015035.1). Classification (GTDB taxonomy): domain Bacteria; phylum Pseudomonadota; class Gammaproteobacteria; order Enterobacterales; family Pasteurellaceae; genus Haemophilus_A; species Haemophilus_A parahaemolyticus. Next base: position 82,944 of record NZ_MUXY01000002.1, read on the forward strand.
AACGCTCTGGCACACCTGTAATATTTTCGTAAAGCAGCGGATCTTTATACGGCTCAACTGAATTCGCGTGAATGATTTCTTTCATTAAATGCGGTGTATTCACTCGCCCATTATTGACCAAAACCGCCAAGGCTTTCGCTACTTGCAATGGCGTGGCAATCCAGTAGCCTTGCCCAATGCCAACAGGGATAGTATCGCCTTGCACCCATGGTTTTTTGTAGCGAGCCCGTTTCCAATCACGGGTAGGATAAACGCCAGCCGACTCCTCAAATAAGTCAATACCCGTTTTCTGACCAAAACCGAATTTGGTCATCCACTCCGCCATTTTGTCGATCCCTGTATCGTAGGCGAGTTGATAGAAAAAGGTATCTGAAGACTCGGTAATCGCCTTATTCACATTCGTTGAACCGTGCCCCGATTTCTTCCAGTCACGATAACGCTGAGTTGTGCCAGGTAAAATCCAAAATCCTGGGTCGAAAACGGTAGTATTTGGCGTGATTTTTCCTTCTGCTAAGCCCATTACTGCATAGAAGGGCTTAACCGTAGAGGCTGGCGGGTAAGTTCCTTGCGTTGCACGGCTGTAAAGCGGACGTGCAGGATCTTCCAACAAGGCTTTGTAATCTTTGCCCGAAATACCACCCACGAATAAGTTATTATCGTAGCTCGGGCTAGTCACCATCGCTAATACACTACTATCTCGAGCATCCAACACTACCACCGAGCCTTTCTGCTCTTTCAGCAAATCTTGAATATATTGTTGCAACTCAATGTCGATGGTTAAACGTAAGGAACTACCCGCCACACCTTCTTGGTCACGAAGCTTGCGGATTACCTTACCACGGTTGTTAATTTCAACCTCTTCAAAGCCTGCTTGCCCGTGCAGTTGCTCTTCGTAATATTTCTCAATGCCGAGTTTACCGATATCGTGTGAACCTGCATAATTACCGAATTTCCCGTCTTCTTGCAGCTTTTTCTTATCTTTTTCATTGATTTTCGCAACATATCCCAAAATATGGGTGAGCATTTCGCCATACGGATAATTCCGTTTGTAATACGCCTGCACATCTAAACTTGGGAAGCGATATTGGTTTACCGCAAAACGTGCCATTTGCTCTTCGCTCATATCCGACTTTAGCAAAATTGGCGTATAACGCGAGGTACGTTTTTTCTCTTTGTAGAAGTTCTCAATATCTTCATCGGTTAAGCCAACAATGCTTTTTAGCTCAATTAAAGTCTGCTCCAAATCTTGCGTTTTCTCAGGCACAATAAACAGCCCAAAATAAGTAATATTTTCGGCAAGCACCTTTCCGTTTCGGTCATAAATCAGCCCCCGCGTTGGCGGCACGGGCAACAACTTAATACGGTTACCATTCGAGCGTGTTTGATAGTCCTCATAATTGCTGATTTGTAAATGATAGAGATTTGCGAGCAACACACCCGTTAATGCCAACACCCCCATGAATGCAATAGCTGCACGGCGAATAAACAAATTGCTCTCCGCTTGCCCGTTTTGCACCTTTTCATTCGGCTTTGGTGACATTAATTTTGCTAGTTTTCCAAACATATTTTGCTCAGATTGCAGAATTTCTTAAACATTTGACCGCTTGTAAAATTATTCCCGATGATACGGATGATTCGTCGTGAGCGACCACGCTCGATATAAACTTTCCGCCACAATCACCCGCACCATTGGATGAGGCAAAGTCAGCGGAGAAAGCGACCAGCTCTGTTCTGCCGCTTGTTTACACTCTGGTGACAAACCTTCAGGCCCGCCAATCAGCAAGCATACATCTCGTCCATCGTTTTTCCAGCCTTCTAACTGGCTGGCTAATTGCTCGGTTGTCCACGGTTTGCCAGGAATATCCAGAGTGACGACCTTTCCTTTGCCTGCGGCTGCCAACATCGCTTTGCCTTCTTGTTCCAAAATACGCTTAATGTCGGCATTCTTGCCCCGCTTGCCCGCAGGGATTTCAATTAGCTCAAACGGCATATCTTTCGGAAAACGACGCTGATATTCCTCAAAGCCCGTTTTCACCCAATCAGGCATTTTCGTGCCCACGGCAATTAGCTGAATTTTCATCGCTTACGCCCAAAGTTTCTCAAGTTGATACATTTCACGGGCATCAGCTTGCAATAAATGCACAATTGCTTGTCCGAAATCCACTACAATCCAATCGGCAACCGCTTTACCTTCATCACCAAACACTTCAAAACCAGCTTGTTTTGCCTCTTGAGCTAAACGATCTGCGGTTGAAGCCACGTGACGCACCGATGTACCTGTGGCAATAATCATTGCATCGGTAATGCTCGATTTACCTTTCACATCAATCGCTAAAATATCTTGTGCTTTTAAATCATCTAAAGTTTTGGTTAAAAATTCGACTAAATTTTGTTCCATGGTTTTTCCGTTATTATTCTGTAAAAGTTTTAAATTCTACCATAGATTAAAAAGGGATAAAAAAATAAGCGGTCAGTGTTTGCAAATTTTTTGAAAAATCAAACCAATTGAACCTAATTGTACTGGTCTGTCTACAAGAGTTTTTCTTGTCAAAAATGTTACAGTTCTATTAAAATCAAATTATTTACAAATAATTCTCATTATAAAAAGGGAAAGGAATGTCAGATGTAATACTTTTAATATTAGTTTCATTAACATCTACTTTTATGATAAAGATATTTAAATTTTTTAAACTAAACCTTATGAAGACTATTTTTTTATGTTCTATTTCTAATATAGGAATTATCTTCATAAGAGTTTATTTTTATTGGGAACTAAAAGTAAACAGAACAGCAATAGAAATACTAGCATATAGTATTGTCTTCTCTCTAATATTAGTTCCAATTTTAATATCCATGTACAGAAATACTAAATAATTTAATCGAGGTTTAAATGAAAGAATTAGATATAAAAGACTATCAATTAGTTACTGGTGGCGGAGCTTTTTTTACGAGAACAATACTTAACTCAGCAAGAACAGGAGCTGTACTTGGAGGAGCAGGTTATGTTACCGAACAAGCTCTTTTAGGTGAACCAATAACAGCCAAAGGTATTATTGGGTACTCTGCTGCAGGTGCAGTAGGCGATATAGCAACAGCTGCAAATGCAGCCATACGAGGGGCTGGATTTGCATCAGAGTTTGCTGGTGTTGCAGTTGGCAGCTCATTGATAGGATTAGGCAATTCTATAAATAACTCTTTTAATAAGAACAGCAGCTCCATACAAAATAAATCAGGTTCAAATTATGCCGATGGTTGCGATTATTGCTAATCAAGGGACTTCTTATGTTAATAGACTTTTCAATATCTCAAGATAATTTTAGTAAGAGAACTTATTTGGGCGCTCTCTTACTTAGGTATTCTAAAAATAGAATAGGCATGTATAAAAGAAAGGGAATTCGTACTTCCTTTTCTTTTTTATTTGATATAAATATCTAATTTCCTCGTAATTTTTTCAATCTATAAAGCTCATCTAATGCTTGACGAGGTGTTAATTCATCTGGCTCAATCTTACTCAATGCCAATTCCACGGCACTTTCTTGTGCAACAAGCGGTGGTTTTTCAACAACATCTTGCGAAAAAAGTAAATCCGCCTGCGGGTTTTCTTCGCCCACTTTTTGTTGTTGGGAGAGTGTTTCCAAATGTGCCAAACGCTGTTTTGCTAAAGCAATAACGGGTTTCGGCACGCCTGCCAACGCCGCCACAGCTAAGCCGTAACTTTTGCTTGCCGCACCCTCTTGCACGCAATGCATAAAGGCAATGGTATCGTTGTGTTCACGGGCATCTAAATGCACGTTCGCGACACCTTTAAGCTGATTCGGCAAGCTGGTTAGCTCAAAATAATGGGTCGCAAACAGAGTAAGGGATTGTGTTTTCTTCGCCAACCATTCTGCACACGCCCACGCCAGCGAAAGCCCATCGTAAGTGGACGTGCCACGCCCAATTTCATCAATCAGCACCAGACTGTTTTCTGTGGCTTGATGGAGAATGTTCGCCATTTCGGTCATCTCCACCATAAAGGTCGAACGCCCCGAAGCCAAATCATCGCTTGCCCCAATACGGGTGAAAATACGGTCAATCGCACCGATTTCAGCACTCTCTGCAGGCACAAAACTACCGATATACGCCATCAGCGTGATCAACGCAATTTGACGCATATAGGTGCTTTTTCCTCCCATATTCGGGCCAGTTACCACCAACAAATGACGTTGAGCGTTCAGATAAATAGGGTTGGCAATAAACGGATCTTTAATCACCCGTTCCACTACAGGATGGCGACCTTCTTTGATGTTGATAATGCGTTGCGGGCTGAAGGTTGGACGTACATACCCAAGATTTTCCGCACGTTCGGCAAGGTTTGCCAACACATCCAATTCGGCAAGCACCATTGCGGCTAATTGCAATTCGCCCAAGCGAGGCATTAACAAGTCAAACAATTCATCATAAAGTTGCTTTTCCAACGCCAATGATGCCCCTTTGGCTTTCAACACTTTGTCTTCGTAGGTCTTCAACTCGGGGATAATATAACGTTCCGCATTTTTGAGCGTTTGACGGCGCACGTAGTGAATCGGAGCTTTGTGTGCTTGCCCTTGACTAATTTGAATATAATAGCCGTGAACTGCATTAAAGCCGATTTTCAGCGTATCAATGCCCGTTGCTTCCCGCTCGCGGATTTCCAAATCTTCTAAATATTGGGTAGCCCCTGCAGAAAGCGAACGCCATTCGTCTAGCTCCGCATTGTAGCCTTCAGCAATTACGCCACCGTCACGGATCAGTTGCGGAGGATTTTCAATAATCGCCCGTTTAAGCAGATCCTCAAACTCATCAAAATTTGCTAATTGTGCCAGTAATTGATCTAAACTTGGAGTTAATTGTTGCGAAAATTGCTGAATTTCAGGAATTTGTTCTAATGCGGAACGCAAGCGAGTGAAATCACGTGGACGTGCCGAACGCAACGCCACACGTGCCAAAATTCGCTCCATATCACCTACGTTTTGCAACGCCTGTTGAAGCGGTGCAATTTGATCGCTTTTTTGCAAACTTTCAATAATATCCTGCCGCTCTTTGAGCTTTTTCACATCACGAATCGGTTGATGAATCCAACGTTTTAACAAGCGGCTGCCCATCGGGGTCACGCATTTATCCAAGACGGAAGCAAGGGTATTTTCCGTACCGCCTGCAAGGTTTTGAGTGAGTTCTAAGTTGCGACGGGTTGCGGCATCAAGCAAGACTGTTTCGCTATTTTGCGAAAGATGAATACTGTTGATATGCGGCAATGCAGTGCGTTGTGTTTCTTGAGCGTAATGCAATAAACAACCTGCGGCACACAGTGCGGTGGTGGCTTTTTCCACGCCAAAACCTGCTAAACTTTGCGTACCAAATTGACGATTGAGCAACTGAATTGCCGTAGTCAGTTCAAACTCCCACACAGGACGACGGCGTAAACCTTTGTAATTATTCAGAATACCAGCGTAAGCAAAATCTTCCGCATAGAGAATTTCAGCAGGTTGCAGGCGTTGCAGTTCGGCACTTAACGCCTCTTGGCTTGGCAATTCACTAATCAAAAAACGCCCAGAAGCCATATCAAGCGTCGCAATTGCAAAAGTGCCTTTATGCTCATAAATTGCCGCAACTAAGTTGTCTTGTCGCTCAGGCAGTAATGCCTCATCACTCACCGTACCTGGTGTAACAATGCGAACCACTTTGCGTTCTACAGGCCCTTTCGAGGCTGCGGGATCGCCAATCTGTTCACAAATTGCCACGCTCTCACCCAACGCCACTAATTTTGCCAGATAACCTTCCACTGCGTGATACGGCACGCCAGCCATCGGAATCGGCTCACCTGCTGATTGCCCACGTTTGGTCAGTGAAATATCAAGCAATGCCGCAGCTTTCTTAGCATCATCATAAAAAAGCTCATAGAAGTCACCCATTCGATAGAAGAGTAAAATATCAGGATTTTGGGCTTTGAGTTGCAGATATTGCACCATCATTGGCGTGTGGTTAGAAAGGTCTTGAGTTACGGTCATAGTTTGCGTAATTGAAATGATAGAATAGAGCTATTTTATCAGATTAGCCAATGGCTGTACAAAACAGTATAATTTCAACACTTTGAAACAACAGGAGTATTTTATGAAATTATATGGTTTAGTTGGTGCTTGCTCGTTCGTACCACACGTCGCGTTGGAATGGGTAAAAGAACGTGAAAATGCAGATTATCAATTTGAAGCGGTAACACGTGAGTTAATCAAATCGCCAGACTTTTTGGCGTTAAATCCAAGAGGAGCTGTTCCTGTATTGGTCGATGGCGATTTAGTGCTTTCACAAAATCAGGCAATTTTGCACTATTTGGATGAGCTTTATCCAAATGCAAAACTGTTTGGTAGTAAAACCGTCCGCGATAAAGCTAAAGCCGCTCGCTGGTTAGCGTTTTTCAATTCAGATATTCATAAATCATTCGTGCCGTTATTTCGTTTACCAAGTTATGCAAAAGATAATGAGACATTAACCCAAACCATTCGCCAGCAAGCCGTTGAGCAGATTTTAGATCAACTTGCCGTGGCAAATGAACATTTAGAAAGCCATATCTATTTTGGCGAAGCAATTTCGGTTGCGGATGCGTATCTTTACATTATGCTGAATTGGTGTCGTGCGGTAGGGATTGATTTCAACCATTTAACGCAACTTTCACCTTTTATGCAACGCATTGAAGCTGATCAAGCGGTGGAAAATGTGAGAGAAATTGAAGGGTTGAAGGGGTAGAACCATTTTAAAACATAAATTTTTTTCACTCGTTTCTCATTTGAAGTATATAAAATAACGGGCGTTAATTATAAATAATGCTCGATAATAAGAAAATATCGAGCATTGGAGTAAGGTTTATTATTATCTGTAATAGGATTGATTTGCTTTCCACTCAGCATCACTTGCTCTTCTATTAGCAGCATCCGCCACATTTTGAGCATTACGAGCCTCATTTCTTGCACGAGCAGCATCTAATTCAGCTTGAACAGCTCGACGTTCAGCACTACTAGCAGCACTTTCAGCCGCTTTGATTTTACCTAGCATTTCATCTCTATTATCATCACTTATTTTTACATTGATCGCCTCTTTTAATGTATCTGCTCTTCCAGTCTGTAATATAGAAAGGATCTCAGATAACCACGATGATGAAACTTTAATCGTATCACCATAAGCACTATGATGTAAATAATACTCAGGGATTGCATCCTTTATTTCTTTATACATAGGATGATTCAATATGTTTTCATAAATTGAAGTTCCATTTCTCTCTTCATATTTTTTACAATAATCATCGTAGATATTAAACCATTTTTGTGCTTCTTGAAGTCTATAAATTGAAGAATGATAGTCTTTTTCTATAGAACCACCTAAAGAACCATCATACTCTTCATTTGAATAATAAGAATTTGCCTCTACTTTTTTAGCTAAATAACTTAGATAAATAACCTGCACTACAACTGCAGCGATTAAATATGGATTCAATATCATCCACTGTAGATAACCCAGCGGATAATACAGCAGCGTATCTAATGAGAAATTGTACTTGTAAATATAGCCTAATGATATAACTACACTTAACAATATAAACAATATAATAAAACCTTTTATATTTTTATTCGAATATGTACCTTTGCCAAGGTTATGTCTATTATAATAAGAGAGAGGTAGATACATTGACAATAACATAGATACAAATACCCAAATAATAAAGCCATAAAAAGATACAGATTCTTTCAGATATAAAGTTGTCGAAGTATAATTTTCATTGCTATAGTTTATTGTTTCGGTATACACAAAATCCTGTGGTAAAAAACTCAACAGTTCATGCCTCCAAAATCCCCAAAAACTATAAAATATAAAAAACAATACAATAGATCTAAATAATACATATCTAGAGCGTTTCCAGCCATTTCCACGAATACTTTTAACTAATTTAGCTTTTTGTTCTAAATTTTCATTCTCAATATGTTGCTGTAAATTATTAATAATTTGGCGATTATGTTCTCTGTTTGCGAGATTATTTTGATAATTTCTAAATGCACTATCCTCTTTCATATATTGCTGATAAAAAGGTTCAAGTCTTTTAAATTTATCAATTAGATCTAGTCTTTCTTGTTTTTGATAGCTCATGGTGAACGTCCTTGAAGTGGATAAATGTTATTTTTTATGAGTAGAATTAACTAGTTCGCCATTATTCCAAAAGCAGTAAAATTCTATTCCATTTCATTTTTACAAACAAAATTTATACTATTTCTATTTAAAACGCAATTAACAAAGGCCGTAGTTTTAAAAGCGAAAACCCCATACCTTACGATACGGGGTTATTCACTTTCGCTGTAATTCAATC
>NZ_MUXY01000003.1 GCF_002015035.1 Haemophilus parahaemolyticus
AGATACAAGGGGCAAATTATATTTGCCCTAAATATTCATGCCATATCAGGGCGAATGTAATTCGCCCCTACGTTAGAACAGCATTAACAATATCGTTTTAGATAATATTACCAATAAGCACGCGCACCGATAACGGCTACATTATCGCGAACACGGCTTGACTTGTTGCCGTTGGTGAAGTTTTTGATATGGTTGCTTTGCCATTCAACGAATGCTTTTAATTTTAAGTTCATTGGTTTGAGGTAGTCACTGAATAAGTAGTATTCAGAACCAACCATAAACTGATTATTACGGCGTTTAGTATCATTTTGACCAGATACCGCATTCAATTTATTTTCTTTATACGCATGCATTGTATACACGCTTAAATCGTCGGTTAATTTTTGTAATGCAACGGTACGTACTTCTTTCTCAATGCGTTTGTTACCCACATAGGTTTGATCTTTGGTTATACGACGCTCTAAATCTACACCTACAGTTGTTTTATCGTAAGTGTAAGCTAAGCCTAAAGCGTATGCGTTACGGTCATAAGTTGGGCGGTTAGCTTGTTCGAAACGATCACGAGCGAAACCAATACCTGTTTTTATGCTCTGTTTGCTGTCAATTTTATATTTATAGGTTACACCTACACCCCAAATATCTTTTAGCTCATTGCTTAAATCTAAACCGTTTGCACCTCGTTGGCTATGACCTGAATAGAATGCCCCTACTTTTAAGCCTTCAACACCAGAGTAAGTATATTGTATTGCGTGGCGTGCTGCATAAGGTAATAAACCATCAGAAAGGCTTAATGTATTTGCTAAATCTGTTTGCTTTACTTCATCGGTAATGGTTGCCATATTACCGTAAGTTAACTCACCGAATGATTTGTGACCAAAGCCGGCATAAAGGTGGTGGTCGTATAGGTGATCAAAACCGTGTTGTGATGAAGCTAAATCTTGGAAACGCCATTCCACACGCCCCAATGCATAGAAGCCTTCACCTAATTGTTGAGTTATTTTGAAGCCAAAACGTGAACCATTGTCGCGAACCGCTTGGTTTACGTGGTTGCGGGTATTGTTACCATTTACGGGTGAAGTTTTATTTGCAGTACTACGCCATTGCAAGCGTGCAGACCCCGTGAAATCAATTTGCGTGCCTGTTTCTTCTGCTTTATAAATTAAAGCAGATACATCATTTGCTAAAAATGCACCTGCGAAAAGTGCTAATGCGGTTTTTTTTCATTGTAAAATCTCTCGAGTAAAAAGGTGGGGTATTTTTACTCCATATAAAAAGTGCTATCTAGTTTATTTTACAATATGAAATAAATAAAAGTTATACAAACATAAGTGGTCAGTTTTTTATTTTTCGATATTTTATAAATGTAAAGTGTATCTCTTCGACATTCCTTATCGAGGTAACAAATAGTTTTTAATATTTGATGTAAAAGTATTGATGGTACTGCTCTTGACTTACAATAGCTTCATTTATAGTATGAGCCAAGTCTCTGAGTCCTTTCCAAATGGAATCCACTATGTCAAAAACCATCGTTATCAAATTCGGTACAAGTACCCTTACCCACGGCGGTAAAAGCCTCAGCCGTCCTTATATGTTGGAACTTGTAAAGCAGATTGCCAAGCTTCATCAACATCATCGCGTTATTGTCGTGACTTCTGGTGCAGCCGCTGCAGGGCGTGATTATTTAGGGCATCCAGAACTGCCAAAAACGCTTGCTTATAAACAGATGCTTGCTGCGGTTGGGCAAAGCCAGTTAATCCGCACTTGGGAAAATCTTTTCGATATTTATGGCATTAACATCGGGCAAATTCTCTTGACCCGTGCTGATATTGATGATCGCGAACGTTTCTTAAATGCACGCGATACACTCAATGCTTTGCTTGAACAAAAAATTATCCCTGTTATCAATGAAAATGACACCGTGGCAACCGAAGAGTTTAAAGTAGGCGATAACGATAATTTATCTGCTTTAGTGGCAATTTTAGCTCAAGCTGATCAGCTCTATTTATTAACCGACCAAGAAGGCTTATTTACAGCTGATCCGCGTAAAGATCCAAGTGCTACTTTACTTTCTGTGGTTGAAAAAATCACACCTGAAATTCGCCAAATTGCGGGCGGAAGCTCAACAGGGCTTGGCACTGGCGGAATGAGTACCAAAATTATTGCTGCTGATATTGCAACTCGTTCAGGCGTAGAAACCATTATAGCCTCTGGTTCACGTGAAAATGTGCTGGTCGATTTAGCCAATGGACAAGCGATTGGTAGCAAATTTGTGGTTCAATCCGACCGCTTGGAAGGGCGTAAGCAGTGGCTTTTTGCCGCACCTCAAGTAGGAAGCATTGTAGTGGATAAAGGGGCAGAAACCGCATTATTGCAGCACAAATCGCTCTTGCCAGTTGGAATTCTAGAAGTTAAAGGCGAGTTTGCCCGTGGCGAATTAGTGAAAGTATTTAACACCGAAGACAAACCGTTAGCACTTGGCTTGGTTCGCTACGGTGACGAGGCTTTACGCCGTATTAAAGGGCAAAAATCGGCTGGAATTGAGCATATACTTGGTTATGAATTTGGCACAGTGGCAATTCACAGCGATGAAATGGTGGTTTATTAGGAAAATGTATGGAACTTGGACTTGATGTTGGACTTGATGTGATTGCAATGCTTTTTGGCGTTGCGACTGTTGCTGGTTTTATTGATGCGATTGCGGGCGGTGGAGGGTTATTAACCATTCCCGCCTTGCTTTCAACAGGCTTGCCGCCTGCCGTAGCTTTAGGTACGAATAAATTGCAAGCTTGCGGAGGTTCATTCTCAGCTTCGCTCTATTTTGTTCGCAAAAAAGCGGTCGATTTAAAACAGGTTGCACTGCTGATTTTACTGACATTTATCGGTGCCGCTCTTGGTACGATTGTGGTACAAAATATTGATGTGAATGCATTGAAAATCGGCTTACCTTTTCTAATTTTTGCTATCGGCATCTATTTTTTATTTAGCCCAAACATTGGCGATCAAGATCGCAAACAACGCATCAGCTACCTGCTGTTCGGCTTTACGGCAGGAATGGGATTAGGCTTTTACGATGGTGTTTTCGGACCTGCAGTCGGCTCATTTTACACACTCGCTTTCGTGCTTTTACTTGGTTTTAATCTCACCAAAGCGGTTGCTCACGCTAAAGTATTGAACTTTACCTCTAACTTCGCATCGCTACTTTTCTTCATTTTTGGCGGTGCCGTCGTGTGGGAAATTGGCTTTATTATGCTTATTGGGCAATTTATCGGAGCAACATTGGGAGCGAGAATGGTGGTAACTAAAGGCAAAAAACTAATTCGCCCAATGTTAGTGACAATTTCGTTTATAATGGTCGCCAAAATGCTCTATGAACAAGGATTTTTTGGATAATGAACCAAGCAAAACGTATTGAAATTTTAACAAGATTGCGGAATGAAAACCCGCATCCTACCACTGAATTAAATTATTCCTCACCTTTTGAATTGTTGATCGCAGTCATTCTTTCTGCCCAAGCGACAGACAAAGGCGTGAACAAAGCAACAGATAAACTTTTCCCCGTTGCTAATACGCCTGAAGCAATTTTAGCTTTAGGCGTAGAGGGTTTAAAAGAGTACATCAAAACCATTGGGCTTTTTAATAGTAAGGCGGAAAATATCATCAAAACGTGCCGTGATTTGATTGAAAAACACAACGGCATTGTGCCCGAAGATCGTGATGCGTTAGAAGCCCTTGCGGGTGTTGGGCGAAAAACCGCTAACGTGGTGTTGAATACCGCATTTGGTCATCCAACCATTGCCGTTGATACGCATATTTTCCGTGTTTCGAACCGCACAGGTTTTGCTCCTGGGAAGAACGTGGTTGAGGTGGAGAAGAAACTACTGAAAGTTGTACCTGCTGAGTTTAAAGTTGATGTGCACCATTGGTTGATTTTGCACGGTCGCTACACCTGCATCGCCCGCAAACCCCGTTGTGGCTCGTGCATTATTGAAGATTTGTGTGAGTATAAAGAGAAGACGGATATTTAATAAATATCCTCATTTTAGATCTTTGTTTGAAGTTTCAAGATAAGCTTTTTTGAAATATCTAATCCCTATTGACTAAAAAATTAAAGGGCTGAATATTTGATATTCACCCCTTTCAACGTTCAATTAACAACCTATTTCGCAGAATATTTTCTTAAAATCGCATAAAGTTCATCTTTAATTTTCAATTTTTCTTTTTTAAGCGTTTCAACTTCCTGTTGAGTGGCGAATTCAATATTCGCTTCTTGATTTTTAATTTTTTGATCGATTTCATTATGCTTATCAAATAAACGAGCGAAATGGGCATCTTCGTTTTTCAATTTAGTAATCAAATCACGATATTCCGGAAACATAGTAAACTCCTTAAATTAGATTATTAATAGATTTAATTTCATCCTACTCCTTTTGATTTAATTTTGTAGTGAAATCTCACAAATTTTTGAACTAGATCACAAAATTTTTACCCACTTCTACTACGACAAGCGGAAAATTTAACGGTATAATGTAAACTCAACTATTCAAGAGGCAACAAGAATGCGCTACAAAGCTCTCTTTACTTTGTTATTTACCCTATTAAGTGGCAATGCTCTGTCTGATTGGAAGAAAATCAATGATTTAGATTACACATGGGGGCCCTTTAAAATTTACAACATATCTCTTTTCACTGAAACGGGCGAATATCAACCCAATATTCGTCCACTTATGGTGAGCCTAAAATATGATAAGCCTGTGGATGGACGTGATTTTGCTATTTCTATCGCACGTTCTTGGGCACATTTAGAAATAAAATTTCCCAATCAAGAGGCAATAATCGACCGCTTGCGTAGAACTTTGCCCGATTTAAAACCAGGCGATATACTCTATTATGTTGCGTTGACTGATCGTGGTTATTTTATCGTTAATAATCAAGTTATTGCAGATGAATTTGACAAAGCTACCAATGATGCCATTTTAGCTATTTGGCTTGATCCAAAAGTGGAGCTTAGCCGCAAATTGATTGTGAAGAAAACCAATGGTTCTCAGAATATTCATATTGCTGAGAACGCTCCTGAAGATTCGGATGAAATCAATGTCGTTTCACCATTGCTGGAAGAAAAAAATAGCAAGTCAAATCCTGAGCTTTCAGATAAAACTGCCACAACGGAACAAGTGGTCGATCTTGAGTCAGAAAATGCACATGAAAAAGTGAAAATGCACAAACAACCAGTTGTTGGCATGCCTGATAAAGCCATTATTGAGCCAATGAAAGTGGAGCCAACGCCTGAAACTAAAACTGCACAAGCGGTTGAAAATGTAGCTGAAGTAACGACTGAAAAGGCAGAAAAGCAGCCAGCTCAAGATACATCTAAAGCTCAGCAAGAAGAACCGAAAACAGAACCGAAATCGGAAAATAAGGTTGATCCTGAAAACCCAGAAATCGACATCCGTCCGATTGAAGATCCTATGCCTGAGAATATCAGAGCAAGTTAAATATTATGCCGACTGAATGGTCGGCTATTTTTTATCTACTATTTCTCCCTTGTAGGAAAGAAAAATAATAAAAGAGACACTAAAATGCAATATCCAAAACTTACCTTCATCGGCACAGGCAATATGGCTTGGGCAATCATTCAAGGCTTATTAAAAAGCGGTTATCCTGTAAGCCAAATTATTGCTTGCAACAAAAGCAACCAAACCCGTCGCAATGAATTACAAGCGGTGGGAATTGCAACACAATTTACCAATCGTGAAGCAGTTGAGCAGGCTGAGGTTGTCGTCCTAGCTGTGAAGCCACAAATGATGGCAGAAGTTTGTACTGAATTTGTAGATATTGATTTCTCACAAAAAATCGTTATTTCGGTGGCAGCTGGCATTTCCATCGCTCGTCTTGAACAACTTTTACCGACCGCTAAAAACATCGTTCGCACTATGCCAAATACGCCTGCGTTAATTGGCGAAGGTTTAACGGGCTTATTTGCAAAATCGTCAGTGAATCCGACCGCTTGTCAATTGGCGGAGATGCTGATGTCTGCCATTGGGCAATGTCATTGGGTGGATGAAGAGCATAAAATCAATCAGATTATCGCTCTTACAGGTTCAAGCCCCGCTTACTTTTTCCGCTTTATGGAAGCGATGCAACACTCCGCGGAAAAAATGGGTTTTTCTACGGAAGATGCTCGCTTTTTAGTACAACAAGCCGCTCTTGGCTCGGCGAAATTAGTGCAAGCCAATCCCGATATTCCACTTTCACAGCTACGTGAAAATGTGACTTCAAAAGGTGGTACAACTGCAAAAGCGTTGGAAATTTTCGAGCAACAACATTTGGCGGAAACTGTTGAGCAAGCAATGCAAGCCGCTATTTCACGAGCTAACGAAATGGAGCAATCGTTATGATCACACTTTCCCCATTTAAATGGGCATCTTTTAACTTTTTCGGCTTTTTTTGTGCTTATGGCGTAATGTTGCCATTCCTACCAGTTTGGCTCAAACATTACGGATACAGTGCAGAAATGATCGGTTTAATCGCCTCTGTGGGTTATATTTTCCGATTTCTAGGGGGTTTACTCGCCTCACAACGGGTAAAACATGTCGATCATCTCATTCCAACCGCTCGCGGTTTAACTTGGCTGAATCTTGCTGTCATTCCGTTCATTTTCCTCTTTGCGGATAATATTTGGGTACTTTTCCCGTTGTTAATGCTGTTTCACATATTCAACGCTGGGGCTATGCCAATCGCAGACAGTATCGCGTCCATCTGGCAGCAACAGGTGGGATTAGATTATGGTAAGTCTCGCTTGTTTGGTTCAATCGCCTTTGTGGTGGGCTCACTGAGTTGCGGTTATCTTGTCGG
Organism: Haemophilus parahaemolyticus; assembly: GCF_002015035.1. Lineage (GTDB taxonomy): Bacteria > Pseudomonadota > Gammaproteobacteria > Enterobacterales > Pasteurellaceae > Haemophilus_A > Haemophilus_A parahaemolyticus. The sequence goes on from NZ_MUXY01000003.1 coordinate 6,853, forward strand.
CTTTTTAGGCGCAGAATCAGTGCTCTTTATTTTCATGGGGTTTATGTTATTGCTCGCTTTCGGACAATCATTCAAGCCTTCAATTGCGTTACAACAAAACAGCGAACATCACGCAACAAATTCGCCAAGTTCTTGGGAAATTTTCAAAGAACCGACCGCTTGCCGAATGCTAATAACCGTTTCGCTCATTTTAGGCTCGCACGCTGCCTACTACACTTACAGCACGCTCTATTGGTCGTCGCTTGGTATTTCAACAGAGATGATCAGCCTGCTTTGGGGTATTGCAGTGGTAGCGGAAATCTGTATGTTCTTTCTTGCTAAACGTTTTTTAGGCAAGGTTAAAATCCACTATTTGATGATGGTTGCCGCAGCGGTAACCATTTCCCGTTGGATTTTACTGGCTAACATTACTAATCCAACATTGTTTATTTTTGAACAATGTTTGCATTCATTTAGTTTTGCCATGACGCATTTTGCGATGATTCGCTATATTTCTAGCCAAAAAGTAGAAAAAATCGCTAAACTGCAAGGGCTCTATTTTGGCTTATCGAACTGTGCCATTGTTGCGGTTTTTACTTTTATTTCAGGCTTACTCTATCAATATAACCCAAGCTATATGTTTATTTTGATGGCAATTTTTGTTGTGCCAGCCTTTTTCCTTGTGCCAAAAAAATTTCCAAGCCTACTCGCTCATTAGCCAATTGGATAACATTTCCCGACCATATTCGGTAATAAAAGATTCGGGGTGAAACTGTACCCCGTAAATTGGCAGATTAGCATGTTTGAACGCCATTAACACCGCTTGATCGCAAATTGAGGTTGCAACAAGCGGTGTTTTTTCAAGAGAATTTTGCGAAATTGCCCATGAATGATAAAGCCCAATGTTGAAACTTTCAGGCAAACCATCAAACAGCGGATTCTCTTCAAGCTGGCTTAATGGGCGTTGTTGCCCGTGCCGAACTTCTGCAAGGTTATATAGCTCCCCACCAAAAAATTCTGCAATGGTTTGATGCCCCAAACAGACACCCAAAATAGATTTATGCTGAGAATAACGCTCTAACATCGCAAAATTATTTGGATAAGCTCTTGGGACATCAGGCCCTGGCGAAATCAGAATATGGCTAAAATTTTCCACTTCATCCAAATCCAATTCCTCACTAAAGATAATCTGCATTGGAATGTTGAGTTCACGACAAATCGGACGGAGGAGATCCACCAAATTAAAGGTAAAAGAATCGTGGTTGTCGATGATAAGTAATTTTTTCATGATTCCTCTTTCTCCACCAACAATTCCAATCTCGCCGTATCCAAATCATTCTGTATAAATTCGACTTGCGGCACATTTTGGCTGGCTTTAGTTGAAAGCTGCTGGAAACGTTCAACTTTACCAAGCAAACCTTGTCGCCCAACTAAAGCAGTGACTGTTTGATTGTACTGATTATTTACGGTATTTAGCGTGTTGCCAAGCTTACTCAAACGTTCAGCAATGGTACACACTTGGTTGTAAATATCACCCGCTTTTTCGCTGATCTCACGAGCTTCGCTGTTACCTCGTTCAATTCGCCAAAGGTTTGCAACTGTACGTAAAATTGGCATTAGCGTGGTGTACGAAACCAAGATCACATTACGTTCATAACCAAAGTTAAAGAGCTGCGGATCGTGCTTCATTGCCTCAATGTAAGCAGGCTCAATCGGCACAAACATCAGCACAAAATCAGGGCTTTTCACGCCTAAAAGTGAGCTATAATTTTTCTTGGAAAGCCCATCAATATGTGCCCGCAACGAGCGGCAGTGTTCATCGAATGCTTGTAACACTTCGGCTTGATTTTCGGCACGAATTGCTTTGTCATATGCTACCAGCGAGACTTTGCTGTCGATAATTAAATGCTTGTTATCAGGCAGATGCAATACAAAATCAGGAGCAAAACGTTTGCCCTCTTCATCGCGAAAATTTTCTTGAGCTACATAATGCTCATTTGCCAATAAGCCCGCTGATTGCAACGCACTTTCTAGTTGCACTTCACCCCAGTTACCTGCGATTTTATTGTTGCCTTTCAAAGCAGTTGCCAAATTTTGTGCTTCTTCTGACATCGACACACCAATTTGTAACACTCGCTTGATCTCTGCTTCCAAGTTTGCCGTGCCTTTAAGCGACTCGCTATGCACTTCATTCACACGTTTTTGGAAGCCTTCGATTTGCTCTTTAAATGGTTTGAGCAATGCATCTAATGAGGATTGATTACTTTGAGCGAAAAGTTGGCTTTTTTCTTCTAAAATCTGTTGAGCCAGATGTTGAAATTCCACATTTAGCTGCTGTTTTACCTGCACAAAATTGCGTTGTTGCTCTTCAAAATTTGCCTGTTTTTCGTTTAAAGTCGTGCGTAATTCAGTTAGTTCATTTTGCGATTGAATGAATTGTCCGTTCAAGCGTTGGCATTCTTGTTCTTTTTGGTTCAAATGTTGATGGCTAAAAGCAAGTTGTTCTTCCAAGCTCTCCGCCTTTGCTTGTGTTGCCCCAATGCGTTCTTTCAACTCGTTGATGTAGCTCTCTTGCTGATCTTCCAACTGAGCTGCTTGATCAATTTTCGCTTGCAAGCGGTGAATTTCGTTCTCTTTTTCGCTAATACGATTTTCTGCATTTTCGGAGCGAACCTTATATTGTACCGCCCATTGTTCTACCTGTGATTTTTCAGTTGCAAGCTGTTCAGTTTTTTGCGAAAGTTGGGCAAGTTGAACTTTCTGTTCTGCCGCTTCGTTTGCTAAGCGAGAATGCAGAAAAAAGAGGGTAATGGAGAGAAAACTGAGTAAAATTAAGCCGATGTAGAGCCAGATTGGATCGATTGTCATAGATGCTAAATATCGGGCGGACTTCAGTCCGCCAGTTAAAGAAATGAAATGGCAGACTGGAAGTCTGCCCTACCAAATAAATGATAGAAAATTATAGATTTAACGCTTCACGCTGAGCCGTAACTAACTGGTTAATTCCTTGTTTTGCAAGGTCTAACAAACGCAATAATTCATCGTGTGAGAACGGTTCACCTTCTGCAGTGCCTTGCACTTCAACCATTCTGCCATCTTCAACCATTACCACGTTCATATCGGTTTCCGCATTTGAATCTTCCACATATTCCAAATCACAAACCGCTTTGCCATCCACAATACCAACAGAAACCGCAGCGACTAAGCCTTTAAGTGGGCTGGTTTTAAGCGTACCATTTTCGATTAAGTGAGCAATGGCATCGTGTAATGCTACACAAGCACCAGTGATAGATGCGGTGCGCGTGCCACCATCGGCTTGAATCACATCGCAATCCACGGTAATAGTGCGTTCGCCAAGTGCTTTAAGATCGACCACGGCACGTAAAGAGCGTGCGATTAAACGTTGAATTTCCATCGTTCTGCCTGTTTGCTTGCCTTTTGCCGCTTCGCGTTGGGTGCGGGAATGAGTGGCACGTGGGAGCATACCATATTCCGCAGTTACCCAACCTTGTTGTTGTCCTTTTAAGAAGCGTGGTACAGTTTCTTCAATGGTTGCATTGCAAAGCACTTTGGTTTCGCCAAATTCAATTAATACAGAGCCTTCAGCATATTTGGTGTAATGACGGGTAATTTTTACAGGGCGGATTTGGTTTAATTCGCGATTATTTGGACGCATAGTTTTTCTTTCCTTCTACTAAAATTCTTGGCTATTTTACAGTACAATAAGCTAATTTTCATTATAAAACAGGACAATCAAGATGATTTATAGTATGACCGCCTTTGCTCATTTAGAAATTAAAAAAGAGTGGGGCAATGCAGTGTGGGAAATTCGCTCCGTCAATCAACGCTTTTTAGAAACCTATTTCCGCCTGCCTGAAGCCTTTCGCCATTTAGAAATGGGCTTACGAGAATGCCTGCGTAACTCGCTTACTCGCGGGAAAGTGGAATGTAGCCTACGTGTAGAATTAGCACAAGCGAGCAACAATAAAATCGCATTAAATAATGATTATGCAGAACAAGTTATCGCTTCGCTTAAAACTTTGCAGGGCATTGCGGGAGAAGGGGAGATCAACTTGGTGGATGTGCTACGTTACCCTGGTGTGGTAGATGCACAAAGCCAAGATTTAGACCAAATTGCCCAAGATTTATTGGCAGGTTTCGAGCAAATATTAACCGATTTTATTGCGATGCGTGGACGCGAAGGGGCAAATTTACACGCGATTATTCAACAACGCCTAGACAGTATCGCAGAGATTGCTCAAAGCGTGCAAAACCAAATGCCAGAAGTGTTGCAATGGCAAAAAGATCGCCTGCAACAACGCTTTGAGGAGCTTAATCTACAACTTGATCCACAACGCTTAGAACAAGAAATGGTACTCACCGCACAGCGTGTCGATGTGGCGGAAGAATTAGACCGCTTGCAATTGCACGTGAAAGAGACTAGCTCAATCCTTAAAAAAGGCGGTGCAGTAGGACGTAAATTAGATTTTATGATGCAAGAGCTCAATCGCGAGTCCAATACACTGGCTTCAAAATCAATCAATGCCGATATTACTAATTCTGCGGTGGAATTGAAAGTGCTTATCGAGCAAATGCGTGAGCAAATCCAAAATTTAGAATAGAAAAAGGATTTTTTAAGGACTTAAAAATGAAATGCGAATGTAATCAAATTAGCAAAATCTATCCCGAACTTTGCGTATTACTTGAACAATATCGTTTGATTGAAATTGCAGGAGTGGATGCAGAAAAATATCTGCAAGGGCAATTAACTTGCGATGTGGCGAAGCTTGAAGTAGCCAGCCACACACTGACTTGCCACTGTGATCCCAAAAGCAAAATGAGTGCCTTGTTCCGTTTATATCGAGCGAGCCAAGAGCAATTTTTTGCCATCATCCATCAAGATTTATTGCCTGAGGCTTTAACTCAGCTCAAAAAATATGCGGTGTTCTCGAAAGTGACTTTTACCGAATTAGATACCAAACTCTATGGTGTAACAAGCGGTGAGATCTTGGCAAAACTTCACGAAAATTCGACCGCTTTAGTGTTCCCACAAGGGCAAAAGCGTGCAATTGTGTGGGGTGAAAATTTAGAAATAAATAGTTCGGCTAAACTTTGGGATTTAATAGATATTCAAGACGGCTTACCGATTTTGCTTAAAGCAAATCAATTTGAACTTATCCCTCAAGCAGCAAATTTACAAGCGGTCGAAAATGCGATTTCCTTTACCAAAGGTTGCTATATCGGGCAAGAAACCGTAGCACGAGCAAAATATCGTGGTGCAAATAAACGTGCGATGTTTACGTTGGTTGGTCAAGTTGCAGGCGAAATTACTTTACCAGAAATTGCTTCTAGCATTGAAATGCAACTCGGTGAAAACTGGCGTACAACTGGAACAATTCTTTCTGCTGTGCATTATCAAGATAAATTGTGGCTGCAAGTAGTAATGAACAAAGATGTAGAGCGAGAAGCTAATTTCCGTGTGAATGGCATTGCATTGCAGATTTGTGAATTGCCATATTCGTTAGAAGAATAGTATAGGCATAGTAGACAATAGGGCTTAAAGCCTTGCACTATAAGGCTTTAAGCCAATTTTTAGCACCTATTTTTCTACTATACCCAAAAAGTTATTGCTTTTTTATGAAGTCATATCATAGCAAAAAGAAAGTATCAATTAAAATAGAAAGTGTATTATATAAAAAATATATTTGATAACATTCTTAGATATAAAAATCTAGGGGTTGAGGTAGATTGAATTTGCACAAACACCTAAAAATCTGACCGCACTTTAAAATAAAAAGATCTAAACCTCCTCAATTTGAAACTGTTTACGCCAGCGATTCGGTGAAATCTTATGTTTTTTCAAGAAGTGCTGACGCAAGGCGGTATCGCTATGAAATCCACTTTGTTCTGCAATATCAGTAATAGATAAATCTGTGCTTTCCAAAAGCTCTCTTGCTCGTTGTAGCCTTGCTTCAATTAACCATTGATTTAATGACATTCCAGTTGCTTTGCGAAAATGTCTGGTGAAAGTGCTACGGCTCATTGACAAACGTTCGGCAAGGCTATCAGTCGAATGAAGTGCGGTCAGATTTTCATTTAAATAAGCAAGCAACGCATTGATATTATGATTAGGTGTGGAACGAGAAATAGGGCGTTCGATAAATTGTGCTTGTCCGCCTTCACGATGAGGGGGGATAACCAGTATTCGGGCAATATGATTGGCAATTTTCACACCATATAATTTACGGACAATAGAAAGGCAACAATCCATGGAAGCGGCTGTTCCTGCTGAGGTAATCAGTCGATCTTGTTCCAAATAAATAGGATTTAAATCCCATTTCACCTGCGGAAAACGATGAGTAAAATCACTATCTCCCAGCCAATGTGTGGTTGCTTTTTTGCCGTTAAGTAGACCACTGCATGCTAACACATAGGCACCATAACATAAACCCACCACTGTCGCACCACGTTGATATGCTTGCCGTAACGCCGTTAATAAAGCCTCACTTGGCATCACTTGAGTATCATGCCATCCAGTCATCACAACAATATCGGCATTCTCCAACCACTCTAAACCTCCATCTAAATGTATGTGAAATAGCGAGTTTGTCAGGTTGTCCGAATCGCTAACAATTTTACACTCAAATAACGGCTTGCCGTTTAAATCCGACATAGAAAAAACGGAATATGCCATCGCAAAATGAATAGGCATCATTTGTTCATACACAATTAAAGCTACTGTGGGTGTATTCATTTTATTTCTCCTACTTTGATATGAGCATAACACAGAAATGACCTGATTATTATGTTTATTAGTTTTTTATCTATTTTTGCGCAATTTTGTTCTCACTATAATATGTTTATTCATTCAATAACGTATAGAAAAGGAAAAAACATGAACTTAAAAACCTTAATTAGCACTACAGCATTGGCTATTAGCGCAAATACTTTCGCTGTAGATCTTGCCTCTAAAAACACTGATAGCTACCAACATATCCGCAATGCCACTGGTCGCCTGAACTACGCAGGGAAAACTTTTTTAATTGATCCGATGCTTGCTGAAAAAGGGCGTTATGCAGGCTTTGAAGGGACATTAAATAGCCATTTGCGTAATCCACTTGTGGAATTGCCGATGAAAGCAGAAGATACTTTCAAAGATGTTGATGCCATTATTTTGACTCATACACATGAAGATCATTGGGATGAGGTTGCACAAAAAATTTTACCTAAATCCATCAAAATTTTTGTGCAACATGAACAGGATGGCGACTTACTCAAAGCGCAAGGTTTTACTAACATAACTAGTTTATCGTTGGAAAAATCGGTGGAGTTTGAAGGTATTGTTTTAAATAAAACCGGCGGTTCTCACGGCACAACGGAAATGTACGCTGTACCACAATTAGCTGAGATTTTAGATGAGGCGATGGGCGTAACATTCCAAGCGAAAGGTCATCCAACGGTGTACTTGGTTGGTGACACAGTTTGGACTGCCGAAGTAAACAAAGCCATTAATCGTTATAAACCTGATGTAATGATTATGAACACTGGTGATGCGCGAACCTTAGCTTTTCCGAATGACGGCATTATTATGGGGTTACAAGATGTTGCCCATGCTCGCCAAATGCTACCAAATACAAAACTTATCACGGTGCACATGGATGCTGTAAACCATATGTCTGTTTACCGTAAGGATTTACGCCAATTTGTCCAAGCAAACAAGCTTGAAAATGTAGTAATTCCAGAAGATGGTGAAACGGTGAAGTTTTAAAATAAGCACTGGTTGAAAGGTAAAAACACATGATCTCGCTTACTTGGAATGCACCGATTGAAACGTTTACCCGCGAAGGCTAATTCTTCGAAGGTAAAGGCGTGGATGCTTTGCACATGTCTTTCCACAAACTCAACGAGTTCATCGGCTTGACCCGCCTGCCGACATTCTTATGTAACGATGTAATTAAAAATCTATAGTAGAACAATACTTAACCTATTACCAAGCACAGTTGGAAAAAGTATTCGGTTAATTGCAAAATATGAGTTTAGAAGGTGGGCATTCTTGCTCACCTTTTTTATTTCAAACGTTTATCAAACTTTCTAATAGGGAGGACAAGAGAATAGACTGAGTTTAGAAAAATTAAAATAGCTTTTTTAAGTTTATATCTTTTCAACTTTCAAGTAGAATACCGCTCCTTTAGTTTTACAAAGTATAGTTCGTAAATTTTATGATTAGCGTGTTTGATATGTTTAAAGTAGGAATTGGTCCTTCCAGTTCTCATACTGTCGGTCCAATGAAAGCAGCAAAACAATTTATTGATGAACTTATTGCTTGCAAATTATTAGGCAAAACTAACCGCTTAGAAGCTCATATTTATGGCTCTCTTTCGCTTACTGGTCGTGGGCATAACACTGACATTGCCGTAGTAATGGGCTTGATGGGCTATTTGCCAGATAATGTGGATATTGAAAGCATTGAGCCAACGATTGAGCAAATCAAGCAAATCCATCAGCTCTATTTAGCTCAAGCAGATAGTTCAAACACGCATACCATTGATTTTGATTTCTACAAAGATATGCCGTTTCATTACGACTTTTTACCTCGTCACGAAAATGGGATGATGCTTAAAGCGTTCAATGCAGATGAGCTACTTTTCGAAAAAACATTTTATTCGATTGGTGGTGGGTTTATCGTCGATGATGAACATTTTGGTGAAACGGCTCAAAACGAAGTGCAAGTGCCTTTTCCTTATCAATACGCGGAAGACTTGTTAAAACATTGCCATGAGCAAGGTTTACCGCTTTCTAGCCTAATGTGGAAAAATGAGTTGGCACTGCGTTCAAAAGGAGAAGTTGAGCACTATCTTGCTCATATTTGGCAGACAATGGAAGCCTGTATTCAGCGTGGCTTGCACACTGAAGGCTTATTGCCAGGTTCGCTAAAAGTAGTTCGCCGAGCAGCCTCACTGCGTCGAAGTTTGGAAGCAAATAGTAAATTCAACCAAGATCCAATGCAAATTATCGACTGGGTTAATATGTTTGCCTTAGCGGTAAATGAAGAAAATGCAGCAGGTGGACGCGTGGTTACCGCACCTACGAATGGTGCTTGTGGCATTGTGCCTGCCGTGTTGGCTTATTATCAGCAATTTATCGCCCCACTTAACCAAGAAACCATAGAGCGCTATTTGTTAGCAACCAGTGCGATTGGCTCGTTATATAAAATGAATGCCTCAATTTCAGGAGCAGAAGTAGGTTGCCAAGGCGAAGTGGGTGTAGCTTGTTCAATGGCAGCAGCAGGCTTAACTGAAATTATGGGTGGTACACCAGATCAGGTTTGTATTGCAGCAGAAATTGCAATGGAACATAACCTAGGCTTAACTTGCGATCCTGTGGGCGGACAAGTGCAAGTGCCTTGTATTGAACGTAATGCGATTGCAGCGGTTAAAGCTATCAATGCCAGCCGAATGGCGTTACGCTTAACAACACAACCTCGAGTTACCTTAGATAAGGTTATTGAAACGATGTACGAAACGGGCAAAGATATGAACGCCAAATACCGTGAAACCTCAACAGGCGGCTTGGCAATTAAGATTTTACCGTGTGATTAACCTAAATTAATAGCCCAAAGTCATAATTTACTTTGGGCTACTTTTATACTCTACTCCCCTTCAACAACTTTCGCATCCACGTGCGGTTTGGGTTTAAGGCTTGCCAAATATCTTCGCTGATAGGCAAAGGTTCGCCCACAATTAAGCTTGCCAACAATTCGCCCAATAACGGGGCTGAGGTTAAACCACGTGAAGCCAAGCCGTTAATCATATAGAGGTTGGTAAAATTTTCCGCCTTTTCAACCGCTTGTTTGCGGCGTAGTAGATTATACAAATTCGCATATTGCGCTTTTTGAGCCTCAAAATTCGGCACTGCCCCAACCATTGGAATACGATCTCGAAAAGCCGCTCGAATGCCAACTTTGGCGAGATTGTCTGATAAATCCAGCCCCTGTACCCAATCACAAGCGGTCACATTTTGCTGAAGTTTTGTAAGATTTTCTTGATGCTCTGCAAGGCTAAATTCGGTAGTCGCATTATCACGAATATGGCTTGCACCAATGCAATGCAAACCTTTTGAAGATCGCGGCGTTAAATAACCATCGTAACAAATCACACATTTGAGCGGAGATAATTTTTCAGTGGTCGGTACTTGGCTTACTTGCCCGCGAACAGGGTAAAGCGGAATGCCTTGAGCCTGTACGAATTCGTTAAAGCTATGCCCATTGGCAAGCACTAGAACCTCATGCGAGAAAGTTTCGCCTGAATGTTGCCAACGCCATTTTCCATTCTTCCATTGCGGAGCACAAACCTCGTGATTAAGCACAATACTCAGCCCCATTTTCTCTAATAAAGCAAAGCCGTTTTGCACCAATTGCACGGGCGAAAGCCAACCGCCCTCTTGAATAAAAGCACCGCTATTTGGCACAGAAACACCTAATTTTTCGCTCAATTCTTCTGCAGAACAGAGTTGAAATAGGCTATCATCTTGCATGATTTCCGCCAATTTTGTTAACTTTTTGACCTGCTTTTCATCGTAGGCATAAAGTACCACGCCTGTTAAAGCATGCTCAAAATCGACCGCTTGTTTAAGCCCATTCAAGCGTTGCAGAGCGTAATCAAAAGCGTGCACATAAAATCGCACATTGCGATCGTCATCATCGCTTAATTGCGGATAAATAGCCCCTTGCAGATTACCCGAAGCATTGCAAGCAACCTGATCATCTTTGCAATAAAGTGTGATTTTCTTGCCTTTTTCGAGGAGAGATAATGCTAAAAAGAGGCTTGCGACACCACCGCCAACGATCGCAATATCTTGGCAATGTTCAGCATTTTGCTGGTAAAAGTAAGGGAATTGTTGCGATTGGCTTTCAACTTCAGCATTTTTTGTGCCCCACAACATTTCTCGTTTTTTGCCGAAGCCTTTGCGTTTTTTCACCTCAAAACCGACCGCTTGCAATCCTCGTCTAACATTGCTTGAAGCCGTAAAAGTGGCAAAAGTGCCGCCCATACGTGTAGTGCGGAACATCTGCTGATAAAGCCCCTCATTCCACATTTCGGGGTTTTTATCGGGCGAGAAACCATCCAAAAACCAAGCATCTACGGCTTCGTCATATAAATCGCCCCATTGTGAAAGGCTCTCTTGTATATCGCCAAACCAAATATCAAGATAAATCTCACCAAAATGGTAACGCTGACAGCCTACTTGGCGAGGTTTCCAACACGCGGTTAAATTTGCTGAAAGTGTTGCAAATTGCGGATAACTTTCGTGAATTTGGCTTAATTGTGCGGAAGTTAACGGATATTTTTCAAATGAGAGAAAATACAAACGTTGCAGTTTATGTGTTGAGTTTTCTGCCCGAAATTGCTGAAATTTATCTGCCGCCGCCATAAAATTTAAGCCCGTGCCAAAGCCTGTTTCGGCAATTACAAAACTTTCACGCTCATGTGAAAGCCATCGTTCCCAAAGTTGATTACCCTCTTGGAAAACGTAGTAACTTTCTGCCAAGCCATCTTGGGTAGAAAAATAGATGTCGTCAAACTGCTCGGAAACGGGTGTATTGTTTTCATTAAATGTGAGTTGAGAGAAGGTGAGTTTTTTCATATCTAGCTCCTAACAAGTGGAGATATTCCGTTTCTCATTGAAAGAATGTTAATTATTTTATTATGCTACCGCTACATAATACCGAATTTTTCTATTCTGCCTAGAAAAATCAAAAGCGAATTTTTGGAATAAATTTAAAAAGTTAGCTTTTACACTGTCTATGCTACTTTCTACGCCGCTTCTCGGTGATAGAAGCGCAAACTATGTTCTTTTTGGCGAGCAGAGCTAAAGGCAGAAACTCGTTTTAAGTAGCCAATCACACGCGTGCCGTAATCAATGTCTTTCGAGCCACATTCTGGGCAGCATTGTAAGGTGCGTTTGTCGATGTAAGCACAGGTGTTGCAGATGGTGATTTTCACGTTAATGCAGAAGTAGTTGCAGCCTGTTTTGGCTGCAATGTCAAGCATTGTGCGGTAGCCTGTTTGGGTTAAAGCTTCATCTAAATTCAAATGCAAGGCAGAGCCGCCATCAAGCCATTCGATGAATTCTTTGCCGTGCAGCAAGAATTTATCAAGGGCGTTAATTTGCTCATCTTCCACCACATAAAAGTAGGAGTTGTAGCACTCTCGTGGCACAAAATAGCCGTCCGCTTTATCCCATTTTGCATTTTTAACGCCTAAATTCTCCGCTGGCACAAATTCGGTGTTGAATTTCACGCCATAGATTTTAGCGGCTTGTTGATTTGCTTCAAAAATCACTTTTAAGCGGCTTTGCACAAACTCCGCATAGTCTGGATTATATCCCACAGTTAAGCCTTGCGATTCCGCCGCTTCCACCATTCCATTTATGCCAATGGTGAGGAATTGCTTATCGAGCGAGATAAATCCCGCATCGTAAACAGGTAGCATACCTGCAGCTAAGTACTCGTCCATTAGTTTGCGATAGGCAACTTGATATTGGTGGATCTTACGCACTTCTGTCGCTAAATCCCGTCCATCTTGCACTAAACGGTTCATATTGAGCGTAATCACGTTAATCGAGCCTGTCGCCACACCGCCTGCACCAAGTGAATAAGAGAAAGTGTGATCTGCAATTTCATTGCGTAAGCGACAGCAAGAGGCAAGCGAATCGGGGTTATCTGATTGATAAATAAAGAAGGCATTGCCTTGCGAGAGCTCTTCTGCCATTTGGTCGGCAAATTCGTTGTCTTTGCATTTGCCATTTTCGGTCAACATTGCTGCGGTGACCACGGGGAAAGTCAAAATCGCTTTGGTACGCTCTTGGTTAAACCATTTCATAAAGAAACGTTGTAGCTTGGCAGTGGTTGCCCAATTCGGACGTTCAAAGTCGGGGAAGACAAAATCGCTGAACATCGCCTCAAAATAGAAGCGATCGTAAATCGAAATGTTCCAGAATACGCTTTGATAACCGCGTGCTGCGGCGGGTTGATTGATACTATAAACCACTTGTTGCAAGTGATTTTCCACCTCCAAGCGGTGTGTTTCTAGGTAATTTTCACCAAAATCTTTGCGGGCGAAATAGTCGAAATAGGTCAAAAATTCCACTGTTGCTACTGCGCCAGCAAATTGAGAACTCACAGCAAATACAAAGTTAATAAACGAACCGCAAAATGAGGCAAGATGTTTCGGGGCTTGAGATTCTCCGCCCAGTTTGGTTAAGCCTTCACGCAAAAATGGGTACATCGTCACCGATACGCAATAAGGCTTAAGGCTAGTTTCATCGTGAACGTAAATCTCGTGGTCTTCGATTTGGCGAAGATACTCGTCTGCCATCGCTTGCCCAAAGAGTTCTGCTATTTTTTGGCTCACTTTGGCACGGTTGATCTGCACGAAAAAATCTTTCATCAACTCTTGTTCCATTGTCGCAATGTTTTTTTGAGTCACGTTCGCATTAGCGTCCATTTTCGAACCATCAGCGGCGTTTTTAGCTTTTTTATATTCTGTGATGAAATCTAGCTTTTGAGAAAGTTGAGTGGGGGTAAGTCGAATCATATTGTTTCCTTAACACTACATGTTTTTTAATGATGAAAACTTTGTTCCCTCTATAAACGGGGAGATATCAACGAATAAACAAACTATTCAAACACTCCCCCGTTCTTAAATCGACAAATCGTTGGTTGGTGGTAAGACTATTTAATCCGCCACGCTCAGCAATCCAACGCCCTGTTTTGAGGTAGGTGAGTGAGGTTAAAATTCTTGGGTCAAGTTCTATTTTTTCTAAGCCTGTATAAAGACAGGTTGCCAGCCCCTCGGCTTGTGCTATTTTGAGCAATGGAATGAGTTTGTCAGGCAACCATTCACCACCCATAAATAACACGCAGCTAATTAAGTCTTGATATTTTTTGAGCTGTTTGACAAGGTAAATCTCCGTCAAAATTTGACCACTTCCACGTTTCCAGCTCTCGGTACTGTGGCAACCTTTGCAACCTAAAGGGCAGCCTGTAATCAAAAAAGCGAGGCTGGTTTCATTCGGCACTTCTTGCCAAACAACTTGTTGATTGCAAAATCTAATTTCTTCCATTTTAAAATTAAATCACTATATGTTGTGCATTTGTTTACTAATAACAACAAGATGTAGACATGCTACGATTTTTCTTTCAAAAAGAAAATCGAAAAATTTGCACGAAAGGGGTTGCAAAAATTTTAGTTAAATAAAATCAAAGAGATAAACCCAGAAAATTTTTCAGGTTAATTTGCGTTAAAAAATGGGTAAAAATGTTACAGTTTTGGTAAGCGGTTGAATTTCTTCTATTTTTTGCAAGGCTAATATTTTATTCATTGAAATTACCCCATTTTTTCTATTGTTCACACTGTCAAAAAACGGGATAATAAGCACATTTTTTTAATATTGAATGTGAATTTGGGTGTGGAAAATGGTGGATTATCTTCTTCTGATTATAGGCACGGCACTCATAAACAACTTTGTCTTGGTGAAATTTCTTGGGCTTTGTCCGTTTATGGGGGTATCGAAAAAAGTCGAAACAGCGATCGGTATGGGGTTGGCAACAACGTTCGTACTGACAGTGGCATCACTTTCGGCTTATTTGACGGAGACGTTTATCCTCATTCCGCTGCAAGCCCAATTTTTACGCACACTTGTTTTCATTTTAATTATCGCGGTCATCGTGCAATTAACCGAGATGATTATCCACAAAACGAGCCCTGTGCTTTATCGCCTACTTGGGATCTACCTACCGCTGATTACGACCAACTGTGCTGTATTAGGAGTGGCATTGTTGAATGTAAATCTTGCTAATAATTTAGTGCAATCAGTGCTTTATGGCTTTGGTGCCGCACTTGGCTTTTCACTTGTTTTAGTGCTTTTTGCTGCACTTCGTGAACGCTTGGCAGCAGCAGATGTGCCTCGCCCGTTCCAAGGTGCTTCAATTGCACTGGTAACTGCAGGCTTGATGTCGCTTGCCTTTATGGGCTTTGCAGGGTTGGTGAAAATCTAATGTTAGCCTTTTCCATTGTGACTTATATTATTATCGCCATCGTGGTTATCGCCTTGATTTTTGGGGCGATTTTGGGCTATTCCTCTGTAAAACTGAAAGTGGAAGAAGACCCAATTGTCGAGAAAATTGATGCGATTTTACCGCAAAGCCAATGTGGGCAATGTGGCTACCCTGGCTGCAAACCTTATGCGGAAGCTATTGCCAATGGCGATGTGATTACCAAATGCGTGCCAGGTGGTCAGCCTTTGGTAGTAAAAATTGCCGATCTATTGGGCGTTGATGTGCCTACTATGGATGGCGTAGAAGAACCCGAAACCAAAGTCGCGTTTATTCACGAAGATCTTTGCATTGGCTGCACTAAATGTATTCAAGCCTGCCCTGTGGATGCGATTGTAGGTGGCAACAAGGCAATGCATACCGTTATTGCTGATTTCTGCACAGGCTGTGAGCTCTGTGTCGCACCTTGTCCAACCAACTGTATTGAGATGATTAAACCGAAAAAAACGGCTCGCCAATGGAACTGGCAATTTGATCCAAATTTAGTCATTCCGATTGTGAACACTACCGAAATTCAACAGAAAAAAGTAATTGGCGGAGGAGCGGATGAGTAATCCAAATGAAGTGCTAACTCGCATTCGCCTTAATAAAGAAACGGGTAAACTTTGGCAATTTCCAGGTGGAATTCACCCGCTTGAAAACAAAAAACAGTCAAGTCAAAAGCCTATTCGCACGTTGAATTTACCGAAATATTTTTATGTACCTGTGGTACAACACTCAGGCTGGGCAGGCGATCTGATCGTCAAAGAGGGAGATTATGTCTTTAAAGGGCAATCCCTCACTCAAGGCGATCACTACCGCCAATTGCCTGTACACGCCCCAACTTCAGGGAGAATTGTAGCAATTGCTCCACACGTGGCATCACACGCTTCTGGTTTGCCAGAAATGACCGTAGTGATTGAAACTGACGGCAAAGATGAGTGGATTGAACGTAAGCCAATTGACGATTTCTTGCAGATGACAAGCGGTGAAATTATCGAAAAAGTTTACCGATATGGTATTGCTGGATTAGGTGGAGCGGTGTTTCCAACAGCATCCAAACTTAGCCTTGCAGATAAACGCTGTAAACTATTGATTATCAATGGGGCGGAGTGTGAACCTTACATTACCTGTGATGATCGCTTAATGCAAGAGCGTGCTGATGAGCTGGTTGAAGGCATCCGTATTTTGCGTTACGTGCTGCGTCCTGAAGAAGTCGTGATTGCGATTGAGGATAACAAGCCAAAAGCGATCAAAGCGGTCAAAAAAGCCTTGAAAGGTGCAAATGATATGTTTGTGCGTGAAATTCCGACCAAATATCCATCTGGTGCGAGTGATCAGCTTGTGCAGGTATTAACAGGCTTAGAAATTCCGCAAGGCAAACGTACCATCGAAATGGGTATTGTGATGCACAATATCGGCACGGTCTATGCAGTAAAACGTGCCATCATTGATGATGAGCCGTTAATCGAACGCGTGGTAACCCTTACAGGCGATAAAATCCGTAATAAAGGCAACGTGTGGGCAAGACTTGGCACGCCGATTATTCACTTGCTCGAACAGGTGGATTACCAAGCTGATGCACGTTTCCCTGTCTTTTTAGGCGGACCGATGACGGGCTTTATTTTGCCTTCGCTACAATCACCTATCACCAAAACAGCGAACTGTATTATCGCTCCAGATCATTTTGAATATGCACCACCAGAACCTGAACGCAGCTGTATTCGTTGCTCAAGCTGTTCGGATGCTTGCCCTGTTGGTTTATTACCGCAACAGCTTTACTGGTTTGCCCGTTCAGAAGATCACGAAAAATCTAACGAATACCACTTAGAGGCTTGTATTGAGTGCGGCATCTGTGCTTACGTCTGCCCAAGTTACATTCCTCTTATTCAATATTTCCGCCAAGAAAAAGCCAAAATTGCAGAAATAGAAGAGAAAACGAAGAAATCGGAAGAAGCAAAAGAACGTTTTGAAGCCCGTGAAGCTCGCTTGCAAAAAGAGAAAGAGGCTCGCACCGCTCGCATCAACCAAGCGGCTGAAAAACGCCGTGAAGAGATCGCTCAAAATCAGGGCGAAGATCCTGTAGCAGCTGCACTAGCTCGTATTAAAGCGAAAAAAGCGGAGCCTACAGCCGAAGTTCATGTAAAAGCCAATGGCGAACCTGATAACAGTGATTTGATGGCACAACGCAAAGCTCGCCGCTTAGCGAAACAGGCAGAGACTACACAAGCGGTTGAAAAAGTTGAAGAAACTGTAAAGCCAGCTGAAAATCCACCTGAGAACCTAGATGCGAAAAAAGCGGCTGTCGCTGCGGCACTCGCCCGCGCTAGAGCGAAAAAAGCGGGACACATAGCTGAACCGCCAAAACAAGAAAGCAAGCTAGATTCAAATCAGTCTGAAGCAGATCCACGTAAAACCGCCGTAGCTGCTGCACTTGCCCGTGCTAAAGCGAAAAAAGAGGCTCAGCAACAAGCACAAGCGATTGAAAAAACGGAAGAAGTTACAAAACCTACTGAAGAACTTGACCCACGTAAAGCCGCTGTCGTCGCGGCACTTGCTCGAGCCAAAGCGAAGAAAGAAGCACAACAAGCACAAGCGGTTGAAAAAACGGAAGAAGTTACAAAACCTACTGAAGAGCTTGATCCGCGTAAAGTTGCTGTTGCCGCAGCACTTGCTCGTGCCAAAGCGAAGAAAGAGGCACAACAAGCACAAGCGGTTGAAAAAACGGAAGAAGTTACAAAACCTACTGAAGAGCTTGATCCGCGTAAAGTTGCTGTTGCCGCAGCACTTGCTCGTGCCAAAGCGAAGAAAGAGGCACAACGAGCGGTCGAAAAAACCGAAGAGGTTGAAAAACCTACTGAAGAGCTTGATCCTCGCAAAGCCGCTGTCGCTGCAGCGATTGCTCGTACAAAAGCAAAAAAGCAGCTCAACAATAGAGTGAATAATAACCGAATAATGGAAAGAAAAGGAAGCATCAATGTTTAAAATGGTCAGCTCCCCACATACACACGGGAGTAATTTAACCGCCAAATTTATGTTATGGGTGATGGTTGCTATGTTGCCCGCCCTTGTTGTGCAATGCTATTACTTCGGCGTTGGCGTGTTGGTGCAGGTTATCATTGCAGTTAGCTTTGCCGTAGTTATTGAACTTACTGTGGCAAAACTTCGCCGAAAACCGACTGCTTTCTATTTGGCGGATCTCTCTGGCATTTTAACCGCACTGATTTTAGCAATGTCTATTCCGCCTTATTCCCCTTATTGGATCGTGATGATCGGGATGATTGTTGCTTTACTGCTGGCAAAACATATTTACGGTGGATTAGGGCAGAATTTATTTAATCCTGCTATGGTAGCATATGCGTTGCTATTGATTTCGTTCCCTGTGCAAATGACCTCATGGAGCGTACCAAGCCAGCTATTAAGCGAGCCGCCAACGATAAACGACGCCTTTCATTTGGTTTTTACTGGCGTAACTAGCGATGGATTTAATTTGCGTCAATTAGTCGATAGCGTGGATGGCATTACTCAAGCAACCCCACTCGATAGTGCGAAATTAGCGATGAAGGCACAAGGTTTTATTGCACCAGAACTTGCACAAAATATCAGCGATAAATTGGGCTTTAACGGCTGGTTTCAAATCAATTTGGCGTTTTTGATTGGTGGGATTTTCCTGATTGCGAAACGTATCATTCACTGGCAAATTCCAGTAGCGATGTTGGCGGTGTTTGTGTTGTGTAGCTACACAGACAACACAGTGAAACAACTCGCTTTTGCCGATTCGAGCAGTGCATTGTGGGAAACGTGGCAACATCTTTTTAGTGGGGCGATGATGTTTGGGGCGTTCTTTATTGCGACTGATCCCGTTTCCGCCTCCATTACGCCACGTGGAAAACTAATTTTCGGTGGCTTAATTGGCTTGTTGGTTTACCTGATTCGTTATTATGGAAATTACCCCGATGCGGTGGCATTCTCAGTGTTGCTAGCCAATATTTGCGTACCGCTGATTGACCACTATACGCAACCAAGATTGTACGGGACGAGAAAATAATGAATACCTCAAAAGTTACCTTAAAATACGCCCTGTTATTGGGAATGATTGCCTTGGTTTGTACTGCGGTTTCTACGGGCGTTTATCTGCTGACTAAAGGGCGAATTGATGAAGTAACGACGAATCAGCAACGAGCTTTATTACACGAGGTTGTCCCACAAGATCATTTTGATAATGATTTACTGGCAACCTGTAAAGTGGCAAATTTATCTGAGGCACCGCATTTAAACCGCATCTATATTGCAAAAAAAGAAGATAAAACAACCGCTTACGCAATACAAGGCACTGCACCTGATGGCTATTCGGGCAATATTGTGCTGTTGATGGGGATTGAGCCGAATGGCAGGGTGTTAGGAGTGAGAACCTTGCAACACGCCGAAACACCAGGGCTAGGCGATAAAATCGAAACCCGCATTTCAGATTGGATTTTATCCTTTGCGGGGAAACTGTTTTCGCTTGAAAACGAAAGTAGCTGGGCAGTGAAAAAAGATGGCGGGCAGTTTGACCAGTTCACAGGTGCTACCATCACGCCACGTGCGGTAGTCAATAATGTACGTGAAAATGCGAAATGGGTTATCACTCAGTTAGTACAGCATCCAGAATTGGCGGATAAATTAGAGGAGTGCAAATAATGAATTGTCACGAACAGCAAATTCCAGTCACTCAAATTGAAGCGGAAGCAACTCCAACACCAAGTGTCTGGAAAACGCTATTTATGGATGGCGTTTGGAAAAATAATAGTGCGTTGGTGCAACTGCTTGGACTTTGTCCACTTTTGGCAGTGTCAAACAGCGTGACAAATGCGTTAGGACTTGGCTTGGCAACAATGTTTGTGTTGATTGCAACCAATACTACGATCTCGCTGTTTCGCAAAGTGATCCCAAATGATATTCGTATTCCGATTTATGTGATGATTATTGCCACTGTAGTAACCGCAGTGCAATTATTAATGAATGCATTTGCTTATTCGGTTTATCAATCACTAGGGATTTTTATTCCGTTGATTGTAACTAACTGTATTGTGATCGGACGAGCTGAGGCTTACGCCTCAAAAAATAATGTGGCACAATCTGCCTTTGATGGCTTTGCGATGGGTTTAGGGGCAACATTAAGCCTTGTTGTGTTGGGGGCATTACGTGAATTACTTGGACAAGGTACACTTTTTGATGGTTTAGACTTATTATTAGGTGATTGGGCAAAATCATTACGCCTAGATGTGTTACACTTAGACACTGGTTTATTATTAGCCATTTTACCCCCTGGTGCCTTTATAGGTTTAGGGGTAATGTTAGCCATTAAAAACTTGATTGATAAAAAATAATGACTGAAATTACAGAACAGAAAGGCTACACGCATAAATTTTTGTGGCAATTTTTACTACCAAAGTACTGGAGCATATGGCTTGGTGTGCTAGTGTTACTCATATTAGCGTTTGTGCCTTATCCATTGCGAGATAAGCTAGCTGTTTTTGTTGGCAAAGTGGCTTGCCGCTATTTGAAAAAGAAGGGCAATAAACAATTCCGTCGTTCAGATATTAACTTACGTTATTGCTTTCCCAATTGGAGTGAAGACAAGCGGTTAAAAACGATTGAAGAAATGTTTATTACCGTAGCTCAAACAATGTTGGGCATTGGCGAAATTGCAGTGCGCTCGGTGAAACATCTGCAAAAACGGAGTGAATTTATCGGGCTTGAGCACATTTATCAAGCCAAAGCGGAAGGCAAAAATATTATTCTGCTTGTGCCACATACTTGGGCAATTGATGCGTCGGGGATTATTCTGCATACACACGGAATGCCGATGGTTTCAATGTATAATCCACACCGAAATGCATTAGTTGATTGGCTCTGGAATGCAACCCGTGAGCGTTTTGGCGGACGAATGCACACACGCCAAAATGGCATTAAGCCATTTTTAGCAGATGTTAAAAAAGGTAATATGGGCTATTTCTTACCAGATGAAGATTTTGGTGAGGAATTAAGTGTTTATGTCGATTTCTTCGCAACGGAAAAGGCAACCTTGCCAGGGCTAAACAAAATGGTTCGTGTCGCAAATGCGGTTGTTATTCCAATGTTTGCTACTTATCAAGCAAAGAAAGGCGTATACCAAATGGAAATTTTGCCTCCGCTAGAATTTTCGGGCACACCTGAACAATCTGCCCGTGAAATGAACAAAGTGATTGAATATTTTGTGACTAAATCGCCAGAGCAATATGTCTGGATTTTGCGTTTATTAAAAACGCGTCGTGATGGGCAAGATATTTATAAAAAAGAATAAAGAGAGTGAGAAATTGAATGAGCGAAAAATTAGAAGTTCAACCCGCTAAAATTAGACAGCCTCGCCGAATTTCCCCTTTCTGGCTTTTGCCAATTGCGGCATTTGCGATTGGCTGTTTATTGTTTTTTCAAATTCTGCAAGAACGTGGGCAGATGATTACTATTCGTTTTAACGAAGGGGATGGTATTACAGCGGGTAAAACTGCAATTCGTTATCAAGGCTTGCAAATTGGCATGGTCAAAAAAGTCTATTTTGTAGATAACCTTAAAAGTGTAGAAGTGGAAGCAGAAATTAACCCAGAAGCACGTTCTGTGCTTAAAGAGGGAACGCAATTTTGGGTGGTAAAACCGACCGCTTCACTTGCAGGAGTTTCAGGGTTAGACACTCTTGTTTCGGGCAATTACATTACACTTAAGCCAAGCGATGATCCAAATGCAAAAAGCGAAGATGAGTTTACCGCTCAAGATGAACCACCTGTAGCAATTGCCACTGATGGTGCCTTGCTAATTAAGTTAGTGTCTGATGATCTTGGCTCGCTAACAACAGGATCACAAGTCTATTTCCGAAAAGCGCCCGTAGGGCAAGTAGCGGATTACCGTTTTAGTACAGATCGCAAAAAGGTTGAGATTGATATTTTAATTAATAAAAAAGATGTCGGTTTAGTGAAGAAAAATAGCCGCTTCTGGAACATCAGTGGTGTGAACGTAAAAGCGGGAATATCAGGTGTTGATCTTTCAATGGATAGCTTAGCATCTGTGGTGATGGGCGGTGTCGCGTTTGATTCCCCAGATAATGATGAACCCGCTGAACAAGGGCAAAGCTATACACTTTATCCAGACTATAAATCGGCAAAACGTGGGGTAAATATTCAAATTTTAGTGCCGATGGATGAAGGGCTAAAACTGCAGGAAACAGGCATATTTCATAAAAATGTACAAGTGGGCGTATTAACCGATTTAGATATTCCCGTTGAAAATGATAGCATTTTTGAACAATTACAGCCTGAGCAAAAAAAAGGAATGCTCAAAGGCGTGTTATTAATTGATCCAAATTATGTGCATCTGTTTAAAACTGATACGAAAATTTTACTCAGAGAGCCCAAATTTAGCCTAAATAAAGAGCAAATCAGTAAAATTGGCGAGCTATTCCGCGGTGATTACTTTGATGTACTAAGCGGTTCAGGCGAGGCAAAAACGCAATTTACGGTTGAAAAAGAGGAAGATTTCTTACTTCATTTACCAAATATGCTAGCATTGACGTTCCAAGCGTCAGAATCTTATGGCGTAGATGAAGGGCAAGGCATTTATTACAACGATGTGCAAATTGGTGAAATTTTAAAACGAAAACTCACATTGAATAACGTTGAGTTCCAAGGGGTGATTTATCCTCCGTATCGTCATTTGGTTGGGCAAAATAGTAAATTTGTGGCGATTTCTAACTTAGATGTAAATATCGGGCTAGATGGTTTACGTATTAAAGCAGGCTCGCCAAGTGATTGGGTCAAAGGTGGTGTGCGTTTAATTTCAGATAAACCAACGGGCGAGGCAAAAAGTGAATACCCACTTTACAAAGACACTGATCACGCTGAGCTTGGTGTAGCATCTAGTGAAAAACGAGCAACACTGACGCTTTCTGCAAAAGAGCTTTCTGGCATAAGCCAAGGATCGGTTGTGCTTTATCGTGACTTCCAAGTTGGGGAAGTGCTGAAAGTGAGTCCAACGCAAAAACAGTTTGAGGTTGATCTCTTTATTGAGCCTGCTTATCGCCACTTAATCAGCGATAAAAACCGTTATTGGGTTGAACCTGCTGTCTCTGCTGATGTGTCGCTTAAAGGAGTAAATATTCAAGCTGCCCCGATTATGCGTACACTTAAAGGAGCAATTAGCTTTGATAATCAAATGGGAAGTGGCAGTAAAACCCTTTTTGCAAGCAAAGATAAAGCCCTTTCGGGTAATACTTACCTCACGTTAATTGCTAAAGATGCTTCCAAGCTATCAGAAGGAATGGACATCAAATATATGGGGCTGACCGTGGGTAAGGTCGAAAAACTTGAATTGCAAAATGTAAAAAAACAGATAAAAGCGACCGCTTATATCGAAGGGCAATATTATCCATTGCTTGCTAAAACAGGCAGCAAATTTAATGTGATCTCGCCTGAAATTTCTACTTCAGGGGTGAAAAACATTGATGCAGCATTGCAAAATTATATTAGCGTGGAAGCGGGGAGTGGTAAGACTGAAACTCAGTTTACTCTTGAGGACACGGATACCCTCAAAACCACTTACGACAGCGGTTTCCCTGTAATTGTGGAAACCAGCGATGCGCAAGGCATTCAAGTTGAAGCACCCGTTTTATATCGCGGAATGCAGGTAGGTATTGTCAAAAAAATGAACTTAAGTGAGCTAGGCGATCGGGTCTTTATTCACTTAGCAATTGAACATAAATATCAGCATTTGGTGCGTAATAACACCGAATTCTGGGCGGCTTCAGGTTACACGATGGATATTAGCTTACAAGGCGTAAGTATGAACTCAGGAACAATGTCGCAATTGTTAAACGGTGGTATCGCATTTTCAACCCCATCAGGTAGAGTGGTGCAACCACAGGCGAAACCAAACCGCCATTTCTTATTACAACGTAAAATTCCGCAAGAAGCCCCAGAATGGGATCAAGGAATTGCAGAATAGAAAGATTTATTATTAGGAGAAAATTATGCCTTTATTAGATAGCTTTAAAGTAGACCATACTAGAATGAATGCTCCAGCAGTTCGCGTGGCAAAAACGATGACAACGCCAAAAGGCGATACTATTACCGTGTTTGACTTACGCTTCTGCCGCCCAAATATTGATATTCTACCAGTACGTGGTATTCATACCATGGAACACCTTTTCGCAGGCTTTATGCGCGATCACTTAAATAGCGAAAACGTAGAAATTATTGATATTTCGCCAATGGGTTGCCGCACAGGGTTTTATATGTCCTTAATTGGTGCACCAAGTGAGCAAG
The DNA here is from genome assembly GCF_002015035.1 of Haemophilus parahaemolyticus. Classification (GTDB taxonomy): domain Bacteria; phylum Pseudomonadota; class Gammaproteobacteria; order Enterobacterales; family Pasteurellaceae; genus Haemophilus_A; species Haemophilus_A parahaemolyticus. The sequence goes on from NZ_MUXY01000003.1 coordinate 31,258, forward strand.
ATGTGGTACAAGCATGGACAGCTTCAATGGAAGATGCGTTAAACAAAGTGCCAGATGTATCAAAAATTCCAGAGCTAAACGAATACCAATGCGGTTCATATAAAGAGCACTCTTTAGAAGAAGCTCACCAAATTGCCCGTGATGTGTTAGCAAAAGGCATTGGTGTAAATCGCAACGAAGATTTAGCATTAGATGAGAAATTGTTGAATCCTTAAATCTAGGAATTTTGTGTTAGATTCCGCATAAATCAGCCCCTTTGGGGCTGTTTTGTTTAATATCTTTTAGGAAAAATATGTTCAATAAATTATTCACTTGGTTCGAAAATCAAATCGAAACCTATCCAAACGAACAGCCTCAAACCCCAAAAGCTGGCTTGCTTCCTTTCATTTATGATGCAACAAAAGGAATGCGCTTTTACTTGATTTTGCTTACCATCTTAGTAGCAAGCGTGGGGATTATTGAGGCGGTTCTGTTTCAATTTATGGGCGAATTGGTCGATTGGGTAAATCACTTCAGCCCGTCTGAACTTTGGGCAGAGAAAAGCGGTTCAATTATCACAATGTTTTGCATCGCAATCTTAGGCGTGCTGCTTGTCTTTTTATCAAGCAGTATCCGCTTCCAAAGTTTGCAAGGTGTATTCCCTATGCGTTTACGTTGGAACTTCCACCGCTTGATGCTTGGACAAAGTATGGGCTTCTATCAAGACGAATTTGCAGGGCGTGTATCAGCAAAAGTGATGCAAACAGCCCTTGCAGTGCGCGATGTGGTGATGACCTGTGCGGATATGCTGATTTATGTTGCCGTTTATCTTGCAACTTCAAGTGTGATCTTGCTACAGTTTGATGGTTGGCTGTTTTTGCCCTTTATTTTATGGGTTATTTCACTTGGTTTAACCATTAAAATTTTCGTGCCGAAACTTGCTTTTGCCGCCCAAGAACAGTCAGATGCACGAAGCCTAATGACAGGCCGAATTACCGATGCTTATTCTAACATCGCTACAGTCAAACTCTTCTCACACGGCAATCGTGAATCAGCTTATGCGAAAGAGTCAATGGAAGAGTTTATGGTCACGGTACATAAACAGATGCGTTTGGTGACAGTGATTGAAACATTGACTAACTTCACAAGCATCAGTTTAATCGTTTCGACGGCAGGCATTGGCTTGTGGCTTTGGTCACAAGAGCTTGTGAGTGCAGGTGCGATAGCAACTTCAACTGCTTTAGCATTACGTATCAAAGGTTTATCGCAATGGATTATGTGGGAATTCGCTCGTTTATTTGAAAATCTTGGCACGGTACAAGATGGAATGAGAACGCTCTCGAAACCACATAGTGTGGTGGATAAAACCGATGCCAAACCGCTTGCAGTAACTAAAGGTGAAATCAAGTTTGATCACGTTGATTTTGCTTACGATCCACGTAAACCATTACTTAAAAAATTTGATTTAACGATTAAACCAGGTGAAAAAGTCGGTTTAGTTGGACGCAGTGGGGCAGGAAAATCAACACTGACGAACTTATTGCTCCGTTTTTACGATATTCAAAACGGCTCAATTACCATTGATGGTCAGAATGTTCGCGACATCACACAAGAAAGTTTACGTTCACAAATTGGCTTGGTAACTCAAGATACTTCATTATTGCACCGTTCTGTGCGTGAAAATTTGATGTATGGCAGACCAAATGCGACAGAAGAAGAGATGCTTAAAGCCGTTGAACAAGCGGCTGCAAGCGAGTTTATCCCGAATCTTCAAGATACTAAGGGTAGAACAGGTTTTGATGCCCACGTAGGGGAACGAGGAGTGAAACTTTCAGGGGGACAACGCCAGCGGATTGCTATTGCACGCGTGATGCTCAAAGATGCTCCAATTCTCTTATTAGATGAAGCAACCAGTGCTTTAGACTCTGAGGTAGAAGTGGCAATTCAAGAGAACCTAACGCACTTAATGGAAGGTAAAACTGTGGTGGCAATTGCTCACCGCTTATCAACCATTATGGCAATGGATCGCTTAATCGTGTTAGATAAAGGTGAAATCATCGAACAAGGCTCACACGAAGAATTGCTCGCTCAAGGTGGCGTTTACGCCAAACTTTGGGCACATCAAAGTGGTGGTTTCTTGGCGGATGATGATGTGCATTAGGGCTAAATGATTATTACAAAAGTTTATGCATAAAAAGCGGTATTATGTAGCCATTATGCTTATTTATATAAAAGGGAAATGATATTTGATCATTTCCCTTTAAAATTTGTTTATTTATTTCTAAAAAACTTTCTTAAACGGCTTAATAATCACATCACCATAAACGCCAGCCTCTACATAAGGATCTTCAGAAGCCCAAACTTGAGCATCCGCCAATGATTCAAATTCTGCAATTACGGTTGAACCAGTTACACTTGAGCCATCTTCTGTCGGATTAGGACCTGCGGTTAAGAGCCTGCCTTCTGCCTGTAATTTCTCTAAACGAGCAAGATGAGCTGAGCGAACTTCAAGGCGTTTTTCCAACATATTTGGGTTGTCTTGGGCAAAAATTACGTAATACATCGTTATTTCCTTCTGTTAATAAATGTTTATTCTGTTTTTTCTTCGGCTTGGCTTGTTTCTAACAGTGCCAATGCTTCGTCTAATTCTGGGTTATTTTCACGTGGAATTGGGCGAGGTTTACCCTCTTTATCAATTGCTACATAAGTGAATAACGCCTCTGTCACTTTAAAACGCTCACGTGTGCCTTCATACACTTGTTTGATAAACACATCCACTTTTACTTGCATGGAAGTGCGACCTAAACGTACTAATGTACCATAACAACAAACGACATCACCGACAGAAATCGGAAGGTGGAAAATCATTTTATCTACGGTAACCGTCACCACTCGACCTTTTGCCAATTCTTTGGCTAAAATCGCACCGCCTAAATCCATTTGAGACATAATCCAACCACCGAAAATATCACCGTTGGCGTTGGTGTCTGATGGCATTGCTAGTGTACGTAAAATCAGCTTACCATCAGGAGTTTTTGTGTAAGGTTCGTTTTTCATTTGTTATTCCTTGTTCTGTTGGTTTTCTTGTAAATAAGGGTAAACCACTACGCCCGTTAAAATCGTTGCGACTAAACTTAAGCCAGTTAAGCCGAAGACTTTGAAGGTATACCACGCATCATTCGACATAAAATGGCTTACATAGAGGTTAAGAAGCATACAAATAATAAAGAAGATCGCCCAGCCTATGTTAAGTTTTGCCCACACATTTTCTGGCAAATGAATCTCTTTGCTGAGCAGATGTTTAATTATCGGATTTTTCAATACAAATTGACTAATTAACAACACTAATGCAAATAATCCGTTTAAGAGGGTAACTTTCCATTTTAGAAATGCATCATCGTTAAAATAAGCAGTTAATCCTCCGAAAATAACAACAAAGCTAGCCATAAAAAGCTGCATTTTTTCAATTTTGCCATAGAGCATTTTTAGGGCAATCAGTTGCACGATCGTTGCGATGACCAACGTAATCGCAGCTTCTTGTGTGCCAAAAAATTTGTACACTACAAAGAAAAGAATAAGAGGAATAAATTCAAGCAATTGTTTCATCATTGATCCTTAATTAACTTAACCTTTTAGGGCGAATGGTTTGATAAAAACGGAAACTAAAAATGGTGGTAAAGAGTGATAAAAATGCAGAGATCATGAAAGATAATACCATAATCGCAACATTATCGCCTAAACGTCCTACTAGAGCGGTAATTAAAATGGGTAACAGATTTGCTAATAAGGTATAAGCAAAAAGTACAGCCATTTTGCCTTTTGCAAGTTGCCACATAAATTTAACCGCTTGCCCAACACGATAATTTTCCACAAGAAAGACATAAGTAGAGAGATTTAAGCGTACAAATACAAAAATCCCAATAGCAAGTAGAGGTAAACTAAAAATGTTTGCTCCACTGCCTGAAATATTGCCAAATAAAATGGATGACATACCGAAAGAAAGCGGTAATCCCATAATGATGTAAAGTAAAATTGCAGGAAGCAGTTTTGTTAAGGCTTTACCTGTATTTTGAAAGAAGGATTGAAATGTGCCTGCATTAATATCGTTAATATTAAGTACCAAAAGTACAGAAATAAAAATATTACCAATACCAATTAAGAGCGAAGGAAGCAATGAAACTGTTGAATTTGAAGCCATAAGATTAGCAAGTACAAAGGTTGCTAGTAGTTGAATAGCGAGCAACAACCCTATAGCCGTTAGCGAAAACTGACGACGATTTCGGATAAAATTCCAACTATCTTGTAATAATTGCGGAAAATTAATCGGCATAAAAATCCTTGTTTTTCGTTAATAAAAAGTAAAAAATAGCTCATAAGTATATCAATAGATTGCTTGAAGTGCATTAAGTTTTGCCTTAGGCTATTTTATCTCCACTTTTTATAATTTTAAACTATGCTCGAAACATTCCAATCAGGACAACGCTATTTAAACACCTATCCACAACAAAAGAAATTGAGCCTGTTTATGATCGATTACCGTCTTATTCAGCTTATTAAATTTTCAGGCAAATGGATGCCCGCTTTTGCTTGTTTTACAATTTTGTGGCAATACTTTTTTAAAGATCCAAGCCAATCAATCCTAGCAAATTCGGTAATAACTGCACTCTTTGCGGTGAGTATTCCCTATCAAGGTTTATATTTTCTCGGCAAACGGTCTAAATCGCCATTGCCTTTACATTTGATGGGCTGGTATGAAGAGTTGCGTCAGAAATTGGCAAATGAAAATATAAAATTGACCGCTTGTCCTGTGCAATCAATTCCGAGTTATCAGGATTTCGCTAATTTATTGCAACTTGCGGAAAAAACGTGGGGCAATAAATATTTTGATGAGTTATAATTTTATGAATACTAAATCGTAGCAGCCATGTTTTAGTAAAAACACAAAATTAATTTTAATCCATTAAGACAACTGAATGATATTTGGGCGGAGATAAACTCCGCTCTACGTTTATAGAAAGGAATGTAATTATGTCAAAACCCATTGTTCGTGTTGCCGCAGGCATTATCCGCAATGAATTTGGACAAATTTATTTAGCTCAACGCCTTGAAGGGCAAGATTTCGCTCAATCCCTCGAATTTCCTGGCGGAAAAATTGAACTAAATGAAACACCAGAAGAAGCTGTAAAACGCGAACTGGAAGAAGAGGCAGGCATTCAAGTATTGAGTGCGTTCCCTTATGAACATTTCCAGTTTGAATATCCCACGAAAATTATCGAATTTTATTTTTTCTTAGTCGAAGAATGGATCGGGGAACCTTTCGGGCGTGAAGGGCAAGAAGGCTTCTGGATTGCTCAATCTGAATTAGATGAAGGGCAATTCCCTCCTGCGAATGAAAAGTTAATAGGAAAGTTAAAGGCAGAGAGAGGTCTCTAATTTGAAGAAAAAACACGATTTATCCGAACAACAACTTATCCAATTTATCGAACAAAAACTGGCAGAAGACAATATTTTTGAGCTGTTAAAAAGCTTTTTCCACTGGATTCGCTGCGAAGTGCTACGTGAAGATCAGCTTAAGTTTTTAATCAAAACGTTAAAGAAAAATAAAGTACTTACACAAAATTTGGCATCGCAACTTTGCCGCTGGTTATGCAGTATGCGACTTTATCCGCTGCTGATTTCTAATGGGATTCTAAGTCGTGATGGCTTTAGCCGTGAATTTCGCTCGCGTCTTTATGAAAAATTCAATCCTGCCGTGCCTGATGTCAAAGATCTTCGCGATATTTTCTTTCTGCTGTTTAACGATAAACATGATGGAGAATGGATTAACAGCGTGCCATTACACTATTGGGGCAGTATTTTTAAATTGCTTAATCGTTATGTGAGTGAAGCAGAGCGTGAACGTGTAGATGCTCATTTGAGAGCGGAAGGCTTGTTTGCGATAAAAATGCTTTCAATTTGGATTGCTGCAGAAGAGATGCAACCCGAACTAATGCGTTTAGATCCAAGTTTAATTGAGGCAGATAGTCCTTTTGTTGCATTACAAAAAGAGGTGATGCTCTGGATTGAAGCACGCCGTCGCAATGAGTTATTTGATGATGGGCACTTGCAAGTGATGTTTGTCCAAAGTAAGGCGTTAATCGACCGCTTGAAGAAAAAAGGGGCGGCGATGGGCTCTTCAATGGAAGTGGCTTATTTACTTGAACGCTTGGAGCAGACACTCGATCGCCTTTCAATGTTGATGGATGTGTTTGCTTCTAATCGCTTTTTGCCACGTCGTATTTTACTTTTAGCAAGAAATTTAGCCATTGCTTCAGCGAACAAACACAGCATCTCTGCCCTTTTGAAGCAGAGTGTGAGTATGCTTTCGCGTAGCATTACCCAGAACACGAGTGACCATGGTGAGCACTATATCACACGCAACAAAAGCGAATATCTTTCGATGTTCTATTCAGCCGCTGGTGGTGGCGTATTGATTGCATTGATGGCGTTGTTCAAAATTTACTTGAGCGGCATGATTGAAGATAAGGTGCTAAAAGGTATTGCCGAAGGGCTGAATTACGGCATTGGGTTTACCCTGATTTTTATGTTGCATTTTACTGTTGCAACCAAACAGCCCGCCATGACGGCGGCAAGGTTTGCTGATTTCGTTGGGAAAAATCCACAAGGGCGGGCGGTAAATATGAAGCTTGCTCAATTGTTGATTGATGTATTCCGCTCGCAAAGTATTGCAGTTATCGGGAATGTGGCGGTGGCGGTTGGGATTGCTGCACTCGTGGCTTATGGTTACCAACATTTTGAAGGTAAGCCATTGCTCGATCAGGAGCAAATTGCTTATCAACTGCACAGCATCGATCCGTTCAGTGGCACACTTTGGTTCGCCGCAATTGCGGGTGTTTGGCTTTTCTGTGCAGGTTTGATCTCAGGTTATGTGGATAACCGTTGTAATTATCTCAACTTGCGAATGCGATTGCAGCATCATCCACTCCTTGTAAAAATAATGGGCGAACACAAGCGGTCGATTTTTGCCAATTATATGCATAACAACTATGGTTCGATTGTAGGTAATTTGGCTTTCGGTATGTTGCTCGGCTTAACGGGCGTGGTAGGCTATTTGCTCAATCTCCCGCTTGATATTCGTCACATTGCCTTCTCTTCAGCAAATGTCGGTTATGCAGTAATGAGTGGAGATTTAGGTTGGGTGATTTTCTGGCAAAGTCTCTGCTTTGTCTTGTTGATTGGCGTGGTTAATCTGGCAGTCAGTTTCTCGCTCACACTTTCATTAGCTCTTCGCTCACTAGGTGCGACGGTAGATAGTTGGAAAAATATTGCTAAATGCATATGGCAAATTCTTAAACAAAAACCGCTGAGTTTGCTTTTGCCAGTATGATGCAAAAATTTAAGGATAATTTATGTGGTTTAAAAATGTGATGATTTATCGTCTCACTAGCGAGCTAACACTAGATGAGCAAATGCTAAATAAGCAATTAACTGAAAATCGCTTTACACCTTGTGAAGTTCACGATATGAGTAAATTTGGTTGGAGCCAACCGCTTGCTAGTTCTGATCAACTGTTCTTCTCACAAGGTAAGCAATTTTTGCTGATTTCACATCAGGAAAACAAACTGTTGCCAGCAAATGTAGTGAAGCAAGAGGTTGAAAAACGTATTGCCGAATTGGAAGAAAAAGAAGCTCGTAAACTCAAAAAAACAGAGAAACAAGCAGTGAAAGATCAGGTCGTTTCTGTATTGTTACCTCGTGCGTTTAGCAAACATCAATTCACCACTATTTGGTTGGATTTAGACGCACAGTTGGTTTATGTAGATGCGGGTTCAAGCAAACGAGCGGAAGATACGCTTGCATTATTGCGTAAAACGCTAGGCTCGCTCCCTGTTGTGCCGATTTCCTTTGCAATTCCGCCTTATGAAGTGATGACCGATTGGGTGGCTAAAGGTTACACTCCTGCATGGTTTAACTTGTTAGAGGAAGCAGAGTTAAAATCCTTTGAAAGTGGTAGTATGATTCGTTGTAAAAATCAGATGTTGGAAAGCGATGAGATAACGTCACACTTACAAGCGGGTAAATTTATAACCAAAATTGCAATCGACTGGGAAAATCATTTTTCTTGTGTATTGAATGAAGAAGCTGTGCTTTCTCGCCTTAAATTTGCCGATGAAATTCGTGAGAAAAATGATGATATTTTAAAAGAAGATATTGCTCAGCGTTTTGATGCTGATTTCTTGTTGATGACCGAAGAGTTGAAGCTTTTTACCCGAAAAATTATTGCCGAATTTGGTGGCATTAAAGAGAGAATTTAACAAAGTGTGAATAGATTTAGCATGTAAGCCCCTTAAATTTCCTTTAAGGGGTTTATTTTTGTAAATAAAAGTTTACAAAGCAAAGATATTTTTACTTTTTTGCAAAAAAGAGTAGAAAAATCTCTATTTTTCGCTACAATCAAACCGTTCATTTTTATTGACAGGTGATTGTATGAAAAATAAAACACTCGGAAGTACACTGATTGTCGCAGGAACAACAATCGGGGCTGGCATGTTAGCAATGCCTTTAACTTCAGCGGGCATTGGCTTTGGTTTTACCGTGGTTCTTCTCGTCTCTTTATGGCTTCTACTCAGCTTTACTGCATTGCTATTCGTAGAAGCGTATCAAACTGTTGACAGTGATGCTGGCTTGGGCACATTGGCAGAAAAATATTACGGCACATTTGGGCGTGTGGTTTCCACTGCGGTATTGATCATCTTCCTTTACGCGATTTTATCCGCTTATGTTTCAGGCGGTAGTTCAATTTTAGGCGGATTGTTGCCAACCATTGTTGATGCAGAAACTACCACTAAAATTGCGGGCGTGATTTTCACTGTGGTATTCGGTAGTTTTATTGTAGTAGGTACAACTAGTGTGGATGCCGTAAATCGCATCATTTTTGCAACTAAAATCTTGGCTTTTATCTTAGTATTAGGACTATTATTGCCGAAAGTGACCGTAGATCATTTATTAGCAATGCCAATCAATAATGCTCTATTGATTTCTGCAATGCCGATTTTCTTTACCTCATTTGGTTTCCACGGTTCAATCCCAAGCCTAAACAAATACCTTGAAGGCAATGTAAAAGCGTTGCGAATTTCGATTGTAGTGGGAACTGCAATTCCGCTTATCGCTTATATTTTATGGCAATTAGCGACACACGGTGTTTTAAGTCAAACGGAATTTATGGAAATTTTAGAACGTGATCCAACCTTAAATGGCTTGGCAGAAGCTGCCCACCATATTACAGGTAGCTCAATTGTTGGTATTGTCGTTCGTCTTTTCTCAGCACTAGCTTTAATCACTTCATTCTTAGGCGTTGCATTAGGTTTATTTGAAGCCTTAGAAGATTTGCTCAAACGTGTAAATATCAGTGCAGGGCGTAAAAGTTTAGGCTTGCTGACTTTCTTACCACCTATGTTATTTGCATTTTTCTACCCGCAAGGTTTTATTACAGCATTAGGCTATGCAGGGCAAATGTTTGCGTTCTACGCTGTTGTGTTACCAATTGCGATGGTATGGCGTTTACGTAGCCAAAATGCAAACCTAGCATATCGCGTAAAAGGTGGCAAAGCCTCATTGATTATCGCATTAGTGATTGGTGTATTTATCGTGATTGTACCATTTTTAATTCAACAAGGTTTATTGCCTCAAGTGGTCGGTTAATCAGAGATTAGATTATCAAGCGGTTCATTTTGTAATATTTTTGACAAAATCGACCGCTTGTATCACTTCTGGTAAAATGTTCTCAATGATGTTATAGACAAGGAGGCGAGATGACTGAACAAGTACGTTTAACACAATTTAGTCACGGTGCAGGGTGAGGCTGTAAAATTTCGCCTAAGGTGTTAGGGACAATTTTACATAGCGAACTCGAAAAATTTATCGACCCAAATTTATTAGTCGGCAACGAAACTGCAGATGATGCAGCGGTTTACGATATTGGCAATGGCGTGGGCATTATCAGCACCACTGATTTCTTTATGCCAATTGTTGATGACCCATTTGATTTTGGACGAATTGCTGCAACCAATGCAATTAGCGATATTTTTGCGATGGGTGGTAAGCCGATTATGGCGATTGCGATTTTAGGCTTCCCGATCAATAAACTCCCCGCGGAAGTCGCTCAACAAATCGTAGAAGGTGGTCGTGCCGCTTGTGCCACAGCGGGCATTGCTTTAGCAGGCGGACACTCCATTGATGCTCCTGAGCCAATTTTTGGTTTGGCGGTAACGGGGGTTATTCCAACCGAAAAAGTGAAACGAAACGCTTCGGCAACCGCAGGTTGTGAACTCTTCTTAACCAAACCACTTGGTATTGGTATTTTGACAACCGCAGAAAAACGGGGAATTTTGAAGCCTGAACATCAATATTTAGCACGAGATGCGATGTGTCAAATGAACTTGATTGGTACGGAATTTTCCAAATTGGATGAAGTAAAAGCAATGACTGATGTAACAGGTTTTGGCTTGTTAGGACATTTAAAAGAAGTGTGTGAAGGCTCAAATTTACGAGCAGAAGTCAATTTTGCTGATATTCAAACGCTTGACGGCGTGCGAGATTATATTGCACAAGGCTCCGTACCTGGTGGGACAAATCGCAACTTCGAAAGCTATGGGCATTTGATTTCTCCATTAACCGATGAGCAAAAAGCGATTTTGTGTGATCCGCAAACTTCTGGCGGTTTATTGGTTGCTGTTGAGTCGCAAGCGGTAGAAAAAATCCAACAAATTGCAAATGCAATGAATGTGCCACTTTTCCGAGTGGGGCGTTTGTTAAAAAGGGATGAAAATAGATCATTAATCGAAGTTCATTAAAGCAATATAAAAGATAAAAAATAAGACTGCTTAAGCAGTCTTATTTTCATTTATATCACACATTCCCATTCTTAATATTCTCAAGCATTTCCCAGCGTTCAAAAGCTTGTTCAAGTTCAGCTTCTTTCTCTGCGAGAGCTTGTAATTTTTCTTGGGTATAAGCGATTTCTTTGCTGAAGAAATCAGAAGAATTCACCTCTGTTTGCAAAGCTTCAATATCTGCCTCAAGGGCTTCCATCTTCGCAGGTAATTCTTCCAGTTCACGCTGTTCTTTATACGACAATTTCGCTTTTTTCGTTTCTGCTTTTGGTTTTTCTTGTTTTGTGGGTTCGCCTACAAGCGGTTCATTTTTCTTCTGATTTTGCAATTGTACAGCTTGGCTGGCATAGTAATTTTCTTGTTGCTGCTTCGCATCAAAATAGCCACCAATATATTGATTTAATACGCCGTTACCTTCAAAGAAGAAACACTCTTCAACAGTATTGTCGATAAATTGACGGTCGTGGCTGACGATTAATAATGTACCTTGATAATCGGCAAGCAGTTCTTCCAATAATTCCAATGTTTCCACGTCCAAGTCATTGGTTGGTTCGTCCAGAATCAGAAGATTATTGGGCTTGAGCAATAATTTTGCCAATAAGAGACGGTTGCGCTCGCCGCCCGACAAGGCTTTAACGGGCGTCATCGCACGTTTTGGCGGAAATAAGAAATCTTGCAAATAGCCAAGCACGTGGCGTTTTACGCCGTTTACTTCAATATCTTGTTTACCATCGGCAACGTTGTCCATCACCGTTTTTTCTAAATCTAACTCGGCACGGTATTGGTCGAAATAAGCGACATCTAACTTGGTTCCGCAACGAATGGTACCCGAAGTGGGTTGCAATTCGCCTAATAACAGTTTGATGAAAGTGGTTTTACCACAGCCGTTTGGCCCCACTAACGCAATTTTATCGCCACGCTGAATAGTGGCGGAAAAATCTTTCAGCAAGGTTTTACCTTCAACTTCGTAACTGGCATGCTCAATTTCAAACACGATTTTGCCTGATCGAGCAGTGGTATCTAACTGGATTTTAGCTTTGCCTTGCACTTCACGGCGGTTGCGACGCTCTTCACGCAATTTTTTCAAGGCTCGCACTCGCCCTTCGTTACGCGTGCGGCGGGCTTTAATGCCTTGGCGAATCCACACTTCTTCTTGTGCGAGTTTTTTATCGAAAAGCTCATTTTGTAAGGCTTCTACACGTAAATCTTCTGCTTTGGTTTCTAAATAAAGATCGTAATTACCTGGGTAAGAAACCAATTTACCGCGATCTAAATCAACAATACGGGTTGCCATTTTGCGGATAAATGAACGGTCGTGCGAAATAAAGATGATCGAACCTTTGAAATTGAGCAATAAATCTTCAAGCCAAGTGATGGCTTCCACATCTAAATGGTTAGTTGGTTCATCTAATAACAGAATATCTGGGTTAGCAACCAAGGCACGGGCAAGAGCGGCACGGCGAACCCAACCACCTGAAAGTTCACAGAGTTTTTTGTCTGGATCAAGCTCTAACAATTTTAGTATGTCTTGGATGCGGTTTTCAAACTGCCAGCCGTTGTTGTGCTCAAGCTGAGCTTGCACTTGTGACAATTTTGCTAATAACTCATCGCTGTAATTGGTCAGCATTTGTTGCGAAATGTGGTGATATTGCTTTAAAAGGTCGCTTAAATGCACGATGCCTTCTGAAACATATTCAAACACGGTTTCTTGAATATGGCGTGGTGGGTCTTGCTCAAGGCGTGCGACAACGATATCTTTTTCAAAAATCAACTTACCATCATCTAATTGCACTTCGCCTGCAAGTACTTTCATTAACGTTGATTTGCCCGCTCCATTGCGTCCAACTAAACAGACTCGTTCGTTAGGTTCAATATGTAATTCGGTATGATCTAAAAGTGGAAAATCCCCGAAGCCTAAATAGGCGTTTGATAGGTTAAGTAATGCCATAAAGTTGATGTTAATAAGAAAAAATTTGGTTATTTTATCAGATTTGAACGAGGGAGGTAAGCGGGGACATGTTGATGGTAATGTATAAATAATAAAGAAAGTTAAAAATCAATGAGACAATATCTTGAAGTGATTGGTTTAATTCACCTTTGGTTAAATATTAATTTACCTAAATTCCCCCGTTACTAAAAATAGTAAACTATAAAAAAAGAGATTAGGTGTGCTTAAAACGCCTAAAATATAAAGAGAATACGGTTGAAAAATTCAACCGTATTTTGAAAGACTAAAATTATTCTGCTAATTCTGTTTGTTCATGAGACATTAATTCTTGCCCAACATTATCTAATAACGTTAAATAACGTTCGTAATGTTTTAACATATCCGCAATTAACTCATTTTTATCCATATATTGCACATCATAACCAACACGACCATCAAAGAAATAAGTGTAAGGTTCGTAAGTGGTGCTATGTTGAATATGTGGTAAGTTTTCATCGTTAATTAACTGCTCTGAAACTTCACGGCTAACAGATTTAATACCGTACATAAAGTCACGCATTGCATCTTTTTGAATCACTAATTCGACTGCAGGTTCATCTTGATCAAACAAGGTATTTACCGACACACTCAAATTATATTTACCAATTAGCTCTTGGCGTAATTCACGCATTGCAGGTAACGCAGTATGTTTGAGGAAGCGTAAAATATCTTTCTCTTGCGTTTGATTCATCATTTGTTCTAAACGATCTTTCCATTTTTCGCCTGTCCAGAAAATACTGGTTGGGTTCACTTTGGTGCTAAAGTATTTCTTATCTGCATTTAACCCTTTCCATAAGCTCACACACATAATCAGCATTAACATGGCAAATGGGAGAGATACCATTAACGTCATTGCTTGTAGATTAGCCAAGCCGCCTGAACGCATTAAGACAATCGCTACCACAGACATTACTCCGCCCCACATTACTGCTTGCCAGCGAGGAGAGGTTAAACTTTTATCACGTGATGCAATATTATTCAGTACATAAATACCTGAGTCTGCCGAAGTAATAAAGAATAAAGAAATAATCAATAAACTTACAATACCTGTTACTGCTGAAAGGGGTAAGTAATCTAAAAATTTAAATAACAGAGATTCTGGTGATGAAACCAGCTGACCTAATGCACCTGCGGCTTCCCCATTATTTAACCAAATTGCAGTATTACCAAATGCGGTAAACCAAAGTACACCAAATAAACTTGGAATGACTAATACGCCAAAAATAAATTCACGAATTGTACGTCCTTTTGAAATCCGTGCAATAAATAAGCCTACAAAAGGTGCCCAAGAACACCACCATGACCAATAAAGAACTGTCCAACCGCTAAACCAGTTAGTATGCTCTTGTTCATACGTATAGGTTTTGAAACTTAATTGTACTAAATGGCTAAGATATGTGCCTAAGTTATCACTGAATGCCGATAATAAATAGAGAGTTGGTCCTGCTACTAAAACAAAAATTAGCAATAAGAAAGCTAAGCTTAGGTTTATTTCGCTCAGGATTTTTACTCCTTTACCTACTCCTGAAATCGCAGAGAATATGGCTAAGCTCATGACAACGACAATAACAATTAACTGTAAACTAAAGCTATTTTCGCTTGCCCAACCTAATTGAGTTAATCCCGCACCTAATTGCGATGCACCAAAACCTAAGGTTGTAATAATACCGAATAAAGTCGCAAGCAATGACATCACATCAATAACGTCACCAACTTTACCGTTAATACGATCTTTCAATAATGGGTAGAAACAAGAACGCAATGCAAGTGGCAGTTTATAGCGGAAACCGAAATAAGCTAAAGCCAAAGCAATCATTCCATACACCGCCCAAGCGTGAATTCCCCAGTGGAATAAGGTATGTAGCATCGCTTCTTGTTGACGATGTTCTGCTGTACCGCTAGTAATATCTGAGAGATAATGTGTCAATGGTTCTGCCACACCAAAGAACATCAACCCAACCCCCATTCCCGCTGCAAATAACATTGCAAGCCAAGAAAGGAATCCAAATTCAGGCTCTTCTTCATCATTGCCAAGTTTAATATTCCCTAAACTACTGACGGAAAGAATCAGCAAAAAGCCTAAAAAAATTGAAAATGTTAAAACGTAGAACCAACTAAAATTGGCAAAAATCCCTGCTTTAGCTTGATCTAATAGTGCTTGTGTTTGCGTCGGTGCAACCAAAATCATGAGCACTAAAAAGAGGATAAAAAATAACGTCAAGCCGATCACTAATGGATTAAATGACGTTCGCTTTTCCATAAATTGAGATAAAAACAAACCTTCTCCTTAAATAGTTAAGTAGATCATTGAAATATTGAATATTTTATTTAAAAAAGTTACATCTTAGAGATGTTGCCTTAAGGCAAGTGTGCAATTGAACAACTGCGAATGACAGCACATAGAAGTGCGATTTTGAAGGAAACGCTCAGTAGGAATTGAGAGGATTGTTTCCAAAAGTATGGATATAATAACACGGGTTGGTGATTATTTCAAATCCATACTAAATTTATAGAATTTGTTTATATTTAATAAAAGTATAGTAGATAAAATGATTACTATTTTGTCAAAACTATGCCTCTTTTAACACTAATTGTATTAGCGGATAAAGTGCACAAAATCAGTTGGATCTTCTGCATCGCGAGCAGAAGCAATTTCTTCGCCATCTTTCGGTGAACCGATCATTAGCAAGCCAATCACTTTATCCGTTTCCGCACAACCAAATGCTTCGCGAATGGCTTTGCCTTCCACCCATTTTTTCGTAATCCAAACAGTATCAAAACCTTGAGCGTTTGCTGCTAATTGCATCGCATAAGTGGCACAACCTGCACAAACAATTTGCTCCCAAATGGGCACTTTCACTGATTCGTGATCTAATTTTGCCACCACGCCAATGACCATTGGAGCTTGATTTGCCAATTTATCGGCTTTGGCAGCATTTTTTTCATCCATTTCAAATTCAATGGCTGCTGATTTTAAACATTCGTGAAATTTCGGCATACCACTTTTTTGAATCACCACAAAATGATAAGGTTTCATTCGCCCATGATCTGGTGCTCGTAAAGCTGCTTTTAAAATCGCATCAAGCTGTTCTGTATTAGGTGCAACATTGCCAAATTGTTTACTTGAACGACGATGATGAAGTAAATCTAAAATATCCATAATTCCTCACAGTAAGGTGTGTGAACCATTAGTTCACGCACACAAGCGGTAAAAAATAGTGCGTGAATTGCATTCACACAACCTACTAAAAAAAGGCTGACAGATTTCCCATCAGCCTTTTGGTTAGCTTAATTAAATTTTCGTTTTATCACGTACCGCACCTTTATCGGCTGAAGTGGCAAAATGTCCGTAAACTTTTAGTGCAAAAGAGACTTCACGTTGGCGGTTTGCTGGTGCCCAACCTTTTGCGTCTTGCTCTGTACGACGTGTTGCAAGTTCTTCATCGCTTACCGCAAGATTGATGGCACGGTTTGGAATGTCGATGTTGATAATATCGCCATCGCGAACTAAACCAATTGCACCACCTGAGGCAGCTTCTGGTGAGGCGTGACCGATAGACAAACCTGATGTACCACCAGAGAAACGTCCATCTGTTAAAAGTGCACATTTTTTGCCTAAGCCCATTGATTTTAAGTAGCTGGTTGGGTAAAGCATCTCTTGCATACCTGGGCCGCCTTTCGGGCCTTCGTAACGGATGATTACCACATGACCTTCTTTTACTTTGCCACCTAAAATACCTGCAACAGCATCTTCTTGGCTTTCAAATACAATCGCTTTACCAGTGAATTTCCAGATAGATTCATCCACGCCTGCAGTTTTTACGATGCAACCATCTTCTGCAATATTACCAAATAACACCGCCAAGCCGCCTTCTTGTGAAATTGCGTTTTCTTTGTTGCGGATACAACCGTTTACGCGGTCATTATCTACCGTGTCCCAACGGCAATCTTGTGAAAATGCTTGAGTGGTGCGAATACCCGCAGGGCCTGCACGGAAGAATTGATGTAACTCTTCGTTTTGGTTGCGGATAATGTCGTATTGGTCAAGCTGATCGCCCATGGTTAAGCCTAATACTGTGTGGGTATTTTTGTGGATTAAGCCCGCACGGTCTAATTCGCCTAATAAGCCCATAATACCGCCTGCACGGTGAACATCTTCCATATGGTATTTGTTGGTGTTCGGTGCAATTTTACTCAAGCAAGGTACCTTGCGAGATAAGCGGTCAATGTCTTCCATTTTGAAGTCCACGCCTGCTTCTTGTGCGGCAGCGAGTAAGTGTAACACAGTGTTACTTGAACCGCCCATTGCGATGTCTAAGCTCATCGCATTTTCAAAGGCATCGAAAGTACCGATTGAACGTGGCAATACACTTTCATCGTCTTGTTCGTAGTAGCGTTTACATAATTCAACAATTTGACACCCCGCTTTTAAGAACAACTCTTTACGGTCTGCGTGGGTAGCAAGCATAGAGCCATTACCTGGTAAGCTTAAACCTAATGCTTCTGTTAAGCAGTTCATTGAATTTGCGGTGAACATACCTGAGCAAGAGCCACACGTTGGGCAAGCGGAACGTTCAATCGCATCAATACGTTCATCAGAAACGTTTGGATCGGCTGCTTCGATCATTGCATCTACCAAATCTAAGCGAATTAATTGATCAGAAAGTTTAGTTTTACCCGCTTCCATTGGGCCACCTGAAACGAAGATGGCTGGAATGTTCAAACGCATCGCCGCCATCAACATCCCTGGGGTAATTTTGTCGCAGTTAGAAATACAGACCATCGCATCTGCACAGTGTGCGTTCACCATATATTCCACCGAATCTGCAATTAAATCACGGCTTGGAAGCGAATAAAGCATACCACCGTGTCCCATCGCGATACCATCGTCTACCGCAATAGTGTTAAATTCTTTTGCAACACCGCCTGCTTTTTCAATTTCAGCGGCAACCAACTGCCCCATATCTTTTAAATGTACGTGACCTGGTACGAACTGGGTAAATGAGTTTACCACGGCAATAATTGGTTTGCCGAAGTCATTTTCTTTCATTCCTGTTGCACGCCATAATGCACGTGCACCCGCCATATTACGACCTTGTGTACTGGTCGCTGAACGTAGTTTAGGCATAATCTCTCCAAATTTTTATCTGTTGTGTCTGTTAAAATAAAAGGGTTCTATTCTACTTGAATTTAAATAGTTTGTGGAAAATTTCCTCTTTCCCTTGGTAAGGGAAGCAGAAAAAGTTCCATCTAAAAATATTTTCAGAGGGAGGGGTTATTTTTGCCTCATCTGCTTCGCCATTTCAATACTTTGAATAATCGCACGGCGGTTAATGGCATCATTATCGCCATCTAACACACGTCGCCAATAGCCAATTGCTTGCTCATAATCATTATGCAAAAAGGCATCGGAAGCCAGTAGTAACAAGCTTGAACTCTCTTTTGAATCTAATGATAAGGCTTTATCTAACCACGCTTTTGCCTGCTCTGACAGTTTTTGCCCTTTATCATAATAATCTGCGGTTGCCATTGCTCCTAAAATCGCCGCTTTTTCGCCCAATACCACCTGTGCATTTTGATAGCTAATCAATGCTGAATTAAACTCATTATTTAACGCATAAGCCTGCCCCAATTCATACCACAAATCGCCATCGTTTGGGTTCTCGCGCAAGCGGTTTTGCAAGCTCTCAATATAGCGATCGTTTTTTTGGGTTTTGTCTTCCATCTCCAATTTTACTTGGAAGGCTTGATGCATTTGCTCACCTTTTTGCACCAAGGCATAACGCCCCGACTGCCAATAAAGTAAGCCACTGAGGACGGTAATTAAAAGCACAACCAAACTTGCAACAAGCGGTGAAAATTTCCTTTTATTTTGCCAAGGCTCTGTGGTGTTTTGATCAAATTGATAACGGCTTTCTGCTTCCGCCAAATATTCTTGTTTGAACGGTTCGGTAAAATTGCCTGCAAATTTTACCGCTTGTTGATAGTTTTCTAAATTAAGCTGTTCACGTGTTTTCATCTATTGTCCTGTCTTTCTGGTACGAGTTCTCCATACGATCGCAACTAAAACGATCCCCAGCAAGCCGACGGGCATCCCCCAAAGCAGCCAAGTTTGCTCATTCACAGGCGGTTTGTAGTTTACAAAATTACCGAAACGCTGGGTCATAATTTCAACAATTTCCTGATCCGATTTGCCTTCATTGACCATTTCATACACTTCAATACGAAGTTTATAAGCGGTAGTGGCATTTGACTCCAATAAATTTTGATTCTGGCATTGCGGACAACGCAAAGATTTCGCCAAACTCATTGCACGTATGCGATCCGCATCGTTGTGAAATTGGAAAGTATCGACCATTTCCGCCTTGGCAATATTGCTGAAAACGGCAAACACAAGCGGTAAAAAAAGGGTAATCTTTTGCAAAAACTTCATTCTATTCCTATGCTCTTATTTTTCGTTTCTTAATGCTTTTAATCGTGGCAGGAAATCTTTTTCAAAATCAGGATTATAGCCTTTTTGTTGGTAGCGAACGACGCCGTGTTTATCCACCAAGTAGCTTGACGGGGCGGAAGAGACCTTCAAGGTTTGAATTAAAAAACCGCGTTCATAGTCATCAATCACCAACGTAAATGGATTTCCCCAACGCCCCAAGGCTTCGCGAGCATCGGCAGGTTGATCGGAATAAGTTAAACCCACAATCGGTACGCCTTGAGCTTTCAATTTCAATAAGATCGGAAATTCTTTAATGCACCAGGTACACCAACTCGCCCAAACATTCAAAATATAGGGCTCTTGTGGCAAGCTGTTGTTGGTTAAACGTGCATGCGGATCGAGCAAATTTTTGCCCACAAATTCGGGGATCGGTTTATCCTGCCAATCTTCTGTTGGAGAAAGCGCATCTTTGTTCAACAGCGGAACGGTTAAAAATGCCACCACTGCCACCAGAATGGCAAGGGGGATAAAGAGGAGGGCTTTTTTCATTATTGTTTCCTTTTGTAATAATCTCCCCTCTTTAGCAAAGAGGGGGATTTTTTAGTAGCATTGCTATCGGCGGATTTTTTATTTTCTGCGAGAATATCCCACCAACGCCATTAGTGAAGCCAACACCATAATTACTCCTCCAAGCCATAAAGCTCTAACGTAAGGTTTGTAATGTAGGCGGAAGGCATATTCGAGGTTGCCAAATTTGTCGCCCATTACAATGTAGAGATCGTGCAAACCATGGTGGTATAAGCCGACTTCTGCCATTGTCATGGTGCGGATGTCATAATAACGTCGTTCTGAGATGATTTGGGCGAGCGTTTTGCCTGCTTTACTAATAGAAAAAACAGCTTGTTCAGCGGTGTAGTTGGCACCAATGGCATCGCGATACTCTTCATATTTAAATTCAAAATCGGCGATATTGGCAGTTTCAGTCGGTTTTAATCGTACACCGATTTCATCGCCATAGTAACTATTCATCATCGCACCAATCACACAAATCGCAAAGCCGATATGTGCCAAACGCATTGAAAGCGGACGGATTTTCCACATAAAACGCAAATAAGGCAGATGGGTCAAAATAATCCAGAATGCAAGGCTAACAAAGACCACAGGCAACGGCTCAATTTTAAACAGATGAGTTTGACTCACGGTGTGATAAATCAAACCAAGGGAAAGCAACACCGCCACGGGCAGAAGCCAGAGTTGCAATTTAGCTTGTTTGAGCGGTACATTTTTCCAGCGAAGTACCACTGCTACCCCCATTGCCGACATTGCCAGCAATGCAAGCGGGGTAAAAATAGTA
Organism: Haemophilus parahaemolyticus; assembly: GCF_002015035.1. Taxonomy (GTDB): domain Bacteria; phylum Pseudomonadota; class Gammaproteobacteria; order Enterobacterales; family Pasteurellaceae; genus Haemophilus_A; species Haemophilus_A parahaemolyticus. The sequence goes on from NZ_MUXY01000003.1 coordinate 51,903, forward strand.
TTGAAATAAGGTGCACCAACGGAAATACTGCCCCATTGCATCATCGTAAACACAAGCGGATAAAAAGTGCCGAGCAACACAACCGAAGTTGCTACAGCAAATAAACCATTGAGCAATAAGAATGCAGTTTCTTTAGAAAAAAACGTAAAGCGTACTTCACCTAGCCAGAATTGGGTTTTACAAGCGAAGAGTGCGAGAGCAATAAAACTGAGACTGAAGAAAAGCAGTAGTAATGCCACACCGCGATCAGGATCGACTGCAAAGGCGTGTACAGAAGTAAGTACGCCAGAACGGACAATAAATGTACCGAGCAAGCTTAAGGCGAAGGCGAAAATGGCGAGCAAAATCGTCCAATAATTAAACACGCCACGTTGTTCGCTAGCGATTAACGAATGCACTAACGCAGTGCCGAGAAGCCACGGCATCAATGAAGCATTTTCAACGGGATCCCAGAACCACCAACCTCCCCAACCAAGTTCGTAATACGCCCACCAAGCACCGAGGATAATCCCTGCGGTGAGAAAGCCCCAGGAAATCATCGTCCAAGGGCGAATCCAACGAGCTACGGCAGCGTCCATTTTGTCAGAAAGTAGGCTTGCCACAATCATCGCGAAGCTCACTGCAAAGCCGACATAGCCTAAATAGAGCAGGGGTGGATGGAAAATCAAGCCAATATCTTGCAACATTGGATTGAGATCACGTCCTTCTGGAGGAGGTGGAAAACCACGCTCGAAGGGGTTGGAAACCAGCAAGATAAAGAGCATAAAGCCCATTGCAACAAGCGAAATCATCGCTAGCGTGCGGTTGGCAAACAAGCGGTCGATTTTACGAGAAAAAAGGCAAAAGACCGTCGTCCAGAGCGTGAGTGCGGTAAGCCAAAAGAGCATTGAACCTTCGTGCCCGCCCCAAGTGGCAGCGAATTTAAAAAAATCGGGTAATTGGCTATTGGAGTGTTGAGCAACATAAATCACCGAGAAGTCATCGGTTAAAAACGCATAAGCAAGGCTTGCAAAAGAAATGCCCGTTCCGACCGCTTGTAATACCGAGAGAAATGGGTTTAGCGATAAAAAATAGGGTGCTCTTCTCAGCTCCCCCCAAAGCGATAACCCTACTTGGATTATCGAGGCAATAAGAGCAAAAATCAGGGCAAAATAGCCAAATTCTGGAAACATTGAAATCTAAGTGAACAAAAATAAAACTGCTCGGATTATGCCATAAATCCGAAAGAGAGAGAACAAAAAAAAACCTTACCCAACTCGAAAGAGGTAGATAAGGTTTAATCATAGAGGGATTATTATGAAATTAGAAAGTGTAAGTTGCATTCATACGGAAATCACGACCTGCACCCGCTAAACTATTACCGCCAGCACGTTGGCTATGGCTCTTATAGTTCTTGTTAAATGCGTTATTTACCGCAAAGTTAAGCATTAAGTTTTTGTTTGCTTCCCAATTTGCGTAGATATCGCTCACACCATACCCCGATTGTTTGATTGCCGCTGAACCAGCATTTGACCCGCGACTTGGTGTGCCTGTTTCGCCTTCAACAAAACGACCTTTCCAACCTAATTCTAAGCTTGGATTTTCAAATTTATAAGAAACGGCTGTTGTCCAAGTGCGACCTGTTGCTACTGCAAATACGGCATTATCTAAACTTGCACCGTTAAATGTGAAGGTTTCTGGTTTACTTTCAGCAACGCCTACACGGAATTTGAAACCACCTTGTTTATAAGCGCCGCCTAATTCATAACCTTGGTTACGTAGTAGTGCAGCATTTACAATGGTGTTAGCTTTAGTCGCGTGAGCATCTTTTACTTTTTGCCAGAAGTAGCTACCGTTTAATGAGATGTTTTTAGTTACATCATAGTTGAAACCCACTTCTGTGTTACGTGCTTTTTCTGCACGTAGATTATCTGAAACATCACGTAATGTATTGCCTGCTAACATCGCTTCAAACATACGTGGGCTGCGGCTTGCATAGTTTAAGTTAGTATTGAAACTTAAATTATCTAACGCTTGCCAGATTAAACCAATGCTTGGATTGAAATCAGCGTGACTGACGGTTTTGCCACTGTTCGCTTTGAATTTAAAGTGATCGTAACGTGCACCTGTGGTTAATGTAACTGGTCCAAAGCCCCAAATCCCTTCAACATATAAACCCACATCTTCTTTTTGTTGGTTGCGTTTTACACCTGTTGCAACCATACGACCCGTTGCACGATCACGAGCTATTTCTTGAATTGAATTTGGTTTTGCTTCTTGATGACGATAATTTACACCATATTTTAACCAGTGACTTTCACCAATCTCAGAATCTAAACCTAAGTTTGCACCGTGAGTTAAAACACGTGTAGTACTATTTTCGGCAGGTTCTTTGCGTGAGGTTTCAATACGGTAAGCATTTGCTTTTGCGTCAGTAATGAAGCCTATATTTTTACCACTCCACTCTAAGTTTGTTGTGTCTTGTGTGGTAATACGATAGCGAGGATTATTATTTGCATCATTCGCAATTAGAGCACCGTTTGAATCTAAGATATAGTAAGTATCGTTACCACGTCTATCCTTACCGGCAAAAACATTACTTAATGTTTGACCAGCTTTAAGATCTTTACTTGTACCTGCTAAGTAAGATTGCGAAAAATCGAACTCTTCGCGTAATGCTCGTTCACCGTGATATTGTTCTTGGCGATGGCTTAACACAACGCGTTGATTTTCTGTAATGTCCACGCCAAATTTGGCTAATAGACCACGTTGTCCTAACGCACTATTTTTAACCACATCAGAGCCATCTTTATTTGAATAGCCTTTACCGCCTTTGTAATTTTCAAGAGTTTGCCAGTTACCGCTTAATAATGCATCTACAACGCCTGCTTTACCATAAACAGTTGCACCTTGTGAGTGGCCTTTATTGCTGCTTACGCCAGCATTAAGTTTGAAACCAAACTCTTGACCTTCTTCTAATAAATCTTTTGCATCAACCGTTGTGGCTTCAATAGAGCCACTGGTTGCACCAATGCCCGCACTTGCAGAACCAGCACCTTTACGTACGTCAATACGTTTAATGAGGCTTGGATCTAACATAAAACGGCTTTGGTGATGGAAAACTGGAGTATCGCTTGAAGTATTATCTACTTTGAAATCAATTTGGTCTTGACCCATACCACGAATTGTTACCCATTGCGATGTGCCACCGTTACCGCCACCGAAGTTAATTGCAGGTTCAGCACTTAATATACCTCTTAAATCTTCATTGGTCGATTTTTGAAGATCTTTTAAGGTTACAACATTGGTTTTGCTTTTTGCTCCCGCATTTTCAGTTACCACTTGAATAATATCAAGTTTCACTGAATCAGCAGTGTTTGCGTATGCAAAAGAAGAAAGTGCTGTAAGCACAGCAATGGAAAGTGGGGTGTTTTTCAATTTCATATGTAGATTCCAAAACAAAGAAAGAATAAGAATTATTTTTATTTGCAAAAAAAAGTTTCGCAAATATATGTAAATTTTTAATACGAGTCAATATCATTTAGAGAAAGTCTTTACATTTTAACCACGCCAAAGTCAATTTGGCCCTTATTTTCCAATAAAAAAGCAGGTATAAAAACCTGCTTGTAGAGAAATGTTATCCTTGTTTTTGCATAAATTCCCTATGCTGCTTACTTTGAAATGGCACTATTTTTACCTCATCGCCCTCTTCTAAAAGTTGGTAGAATTGCGGGTAGTTAAAAATGCTATTTTGGTCATTTTCAAGGTATTGCTCGGCATACAAGCGGTTGATTTCACGAATTTTTTCTTCTTTTGTGCCACTGCAACTGGTGTAATTTTCGATATGATTGTTTTCGTCTAAAATATAGACGTTAAAACAACCATTTTTGCCATCTTCAAAGAAGAATTGTAAAAACCCTTCACTGGCAAAATCGTTGATTTGACTTGGGTACACCACCACTCGATTTTCGCCTTTTTTGCTTAAATGGCTTAATATGGTAAGGCGTTTGACTTTTTCAACCGCTTGTTCTGCGACAGGCTTAATTTTCACGTTTTTATCGCTAAATACCAGTTGCCAAGTTCTGCCTGCCACTTTTACCGTATTAAACGCATTGGCATAAATCGATCCTGTTTGTACTGAAATGCAACGATGCACCAGATCAGCGATGGTTTCCCGCAACTCACTGCGAAACTGTTTGCTATAGCAGAATACATTTACTGATTGTGGGGGGGCTGAATTGCGGTAGATTTTGTTGGAAAGTAACTTTAGTGCATTCAAAACAGCTTGTTCACCCTCAAAATGTTGGGTACGAATTTCATTCCACATATTGCGGTAAATAATGCTTACGCTTCCTACCAAATTTTGCTCAAAGGCATTAAAGCTAAATAAATCGCTTGAATGGAAATCACGGCGAATATCAGCAAAGTGTTGCGTTGGATCATTTGTGAGATTTATCGCTAAAATAAGGCTACGAATTTCATTAGGGTGCAATAACTCATTTTCACTGATTTTCGGTGCAGAAACAGGGAAAAAGAGCCGTAGATCGGTAATAAATTGACGTAGTTTATGTAAATCAACATGTTGGCTAATCACGTGTAATTTGGTGCTCACGGTAATCATGCCATTGAAATATGCCCACGCCACCAGTTTGTGTAAATTTTTGTTGTATTGCACAAAGCGCTGTGAGGAGTCGTAAGCACTTTTTGGTGATTGATTAATCAAATACCAACCCGCTTTCATTGCCGAACTGTCTTGGGCTTCAATAAAAGTAATATTTTGTTCCGATAAATCAGGCGTAATATGTGGATTGAGTAAAGTTACTTTGCCAGGCAGTATTTCAAAAACCGAATAAAGCTTACGCATTAAAATGTCGGTATCGTTTGTCATTATGCTTGGATTGATATGGAATTTGTTGGCAAAATTGATTAAATTGCGATAACTTTGTAAGAGTTGTTCGACGAGCATTTTATCTTGTACAATTGCCTGTTTCATTTTCCATTTTGGACGAGAATTAAGTAACGCTATTTCTTCATCAGTCCAGCCCCACTCAGCAATTAAAGATTGCAACTCACGCTCACGCCAGTTGTAGAGCACTTTTCCTTCTTTGGCTTTAAGGTAAAAACATTGACGCAAGCGGTCTAATCTTGATAATTCTTTACGATTTTTAAGGTAATCTGTCACTTGCTCAAGCATTGCCAAATAAGAATCGAAATGATAATACTCCGTTTTGTTGCTCAATAATTTTTGCTTAAATTGTTTTGAAATAAGCTTCGTTTCTGGGTAGGTTTGGGCGTAGCTTTCCAACAACAAAATTTTGATTGCTGATTTGTAAGGACTTTCAATGCCTTTGTAAAGCTGCCATAAGCTCGCACCAAAAAATTCGGACGTGGAAAGTGAAGAAAAATCGCCAAAATCAATCCATTCGTTGAGATCTATTTTTTTCGATTTAATCGCTTTTTTATAGTCATTATCCGATAAATGTAGCCAAAGTAGGCGCTTGCCTGCCAAGCGTACCGCTGAACGATAAAATTCATCAAGCAAGAAAAAATGTTGTGCTGAACCGCTGTGTTCTTCGCTTACACCGCAGTTGTAATGATTCGATTTAAAGCGTTCAGGGTTCATGAAATAGAAATTAACTTCGATGCCTAATCCTTTTGCCCACTGAGTTAATTTAGCGAGTTTTTGCTCAATAAGTTGATAATCTTCACTGCTCATCTCATCATTATGACAAATCCATAAATCCAGATCAGATTTAGTCGTTTGCACAATTGAGCCAGTACTTCCCATTGAATAAATGCCATCAAAGACACAATGCATCACCGTTGTTTTTTTCTCTTCAGGAATAAGTGTGTCAAAAAAACGTTGTTGATAATGATTAAAGGAAAATTGATAAATACCGTGCGGAGCATTCTCTACATAAGCTGGCAATTCAGGCAGGTTATAATGTAATAATAATGGGATAAGATAAAAAACGTGCTTGAAATGGGCATCATTTGAAGCCAATGCTCGACGAATGCGATATTGATCCAATGCATTCACTTTTATAATTACTTTGGCAAGTTGCACATCAGCATGAGAGGAAAGATCACGATCAATAGAACGCATATGAATCGAATTGAGAGCTATTGATGTTAGACTTTTCACCTTAGAGTCCCTTCTATTAAATTTTGTATCACTCTAACAGTTTAAACAAAAAAGTAAAGATAAAGCCTCTTTGCTACAAACAAGAAGATTAATTTTGCCCAAAGAACAGCTCGGATCACATAATCAATTCGCTAAAATGGTTCAGAGAAAAGGCAAAATTGTGTAGAATAAAGCAGTTTTTCTGGCTTTCTCATTATTTTGATGAAAGTTTGAACGATTTATTATATTTCCAAGTACTTGAAGGATAAAAGATGAAAAGAGTCGTTATTACAGGTTTAGGTATTATTTCTAGTATCGGTAACAACAAAGAAGAAGTGTTAGCTTCATTAAAAGAAGGTAAATCAGGGATTGAATTCGTACCTGAATTTGCAGAAGTAGGAATGCGTAGCCAAGTGGCCGGCACCATTAAATTAAATCCAGCAGAGTTAATCGACCGTAAAGTTTTTCGTTTTATGGGGGATGCTGCCGCTTACGCTTACCTTTCAATGAAAGAAGCGATTGCAGATTCGGGCTTAACCGAAGAACAGGTTTCAAATGACCGTACAGGTTTAGTGATTGGTGCAGGTACAGGTTCTGCACACAGTCAATTGGTGGCGTGTGATGCGGTGCGTAGTCCACGTGGTGTGAAAGCGATTGGTCCTTATGCGGTAACCAAAACCATGGCATCGAGTGTTTCTGCTTGTTTAGCAACACCGTATAAAATCCGCGGGGTGAACTACTCAATTAGCTCAGCCTGTGCGACTTCAGCTCACTGTATTGGTCACGCAATGGAGTTAATCCAATTAGGCAAACAAGATGTGGTTTTCGCAGGTGGCGCGGAAGAACTTTCTTGGGAGTGTGCAACCGAATTCGATGCAATGGGTGCTGTTTCAACTAAATATAATGATACCCCAACTAAAGCAAGTCGTGCTTATGATGCAAACCGTGATGGTTTCGTTATCGCGGGCGGTGGTGCGGTTGTTGTAGTCGAAGAATTAGAACACGCTTTAGCACGTGGTGCAAAAATTTATGCAGAAATCGTGGGCTACGGTGCAACGTCAGACGGTTTCGATATGGTTGCACCAAGCGGTGAAGGTGCAGAGCGTTGTATGAAACAAGCGATGGCAACCGTAAATGGTGAAATTGAATATATCAATGTTCACGGCACATCAACCCCTGTAGGTGATGTGAAAGAGTTAGGGGCAATCAAAAATATATTTGGCGACAAAACTCCAGCAATTTCTTCAACTAAATCAATGACGGGGCACTCATTAGGTGCTGCGGGTGCACATGAAGCAATCTACTCATTATTGATGTTAGATAATGGCTTTATCGCACCAAGCATCAACATTGAAACATTAGATGAACAGGCACAAGGCTTAAATATCGTAACAGAATACCAAGACAAAGCATTAACAACCGTAATGTCAAATAGTTTCGGCTTCGGTGGTACTAATGCTTGCTTAGTGTTCCAAAAATATAACGGTTAATAAAATAAATTTATAATGAAAACTAAATGCCTTTACGGTTAAAATCGTAAAGGCATTTTCCTTTAGCGGTTAAAAAGAAAGAAGATTTGTAAAATACTCTGTAAAATAGACCGTTTACTCACTTTCATCAAAATAATGATGTTTTTTCCACAGTTTGCACTACGCAAACGTTTTCTTTTTTTGTAAAATAGGGCGGATATTGCCCGTAGAGGTTTATATGGTTGATATTATTATCGTTGGTTTGATTGCATTTTCTATTCTGATTAGTTTATGGCGCGGCTTTGTGAGTGAAGCATTATCGCTAGCTGGTTGGGTATTGGCGTTTTGGGTAGCAAGTAATTTTTACCCTTATTTGAGTGGTTATCTTACCCAAGTTAACTCCATTTACTTGCAAAATTCAGAATATTTACGCAATGGCGTAGCGGCGGCAGCACTTTTCGTGCTCGTGCTGATTGTATGCGGTGTCATCAATGCGTTATTAAATAAAATTATTTCAACCACGGGTATTTTATCTACTACAGACCGTATTCTCGGTGGGGCATTTGGTGCATTGCGTGGGATTTTAATCGTCTCTGTAGCACTTTTCTTCCTTGATACCTTCACATCAGTAAGCCAAAATGAGCTTTGGAAAGAATCGCAACTTATCCCGCATTTTGACTTCATTGTGCAATGGTTTTTCGAGCAATTACAGGCAAATTCTAGTTTCTTAAATTCAACTAAATAGAGGTTACTTTTTTATGTGCGGCATTGTCGGGATTATTGGGGGATCGCCTGTAAACCAAGCGATTTATGATGGTTTAACATTACTTCAACACCGTGGGCAAGATGCCGCAGGTATTGTCACCATTGATGAGGAAAATCGTTTTCGCTTACGTAAAGCCAATGGCTTAGTGAGCGAGGTTTTCCACCAAGAACATATGTTACGCTTGCAAGGTAATGCAGGTATCGGGCACGTACGTTACCCAACCGCAGGCAGCTCAAGCGTTTCGGAAGCTCAGCCTTTTTATGTGAATGCACCGTTCGGCTTAACCCTTGTGCATAACGGTAACTTAACCAACAGTGCAGAATTAAAATCCTTGCTTTTCACAGAAGCACGTCGCCACGTGAACACCAATTCTGACTCAGAAGCATTACTTAATATCTTCGCTTACTATCTTGACCAATATCCAACCCCCCATCTTTCTCCCGAAAATATTTTTGAAACCGTTCGCAAAACCAACCAAATTATTAAAGGTGCTTACGCTTGTATCGCAATGATTATTGGGCATGGTATGGTGGCATTCCGTGATCCATTCGGAATTCGACCTCTTGTGTTAGGTAAACGTGTGGTTGATGGCAAAACAGAATATATGTTTGCCTCTGAAAGTGTGGCGTTAGATATTGTGGGCTTTGAATTCGAGCGTGATGTAAAACCAGGCGAGGCGATTTACATTACCTTTGATGGCGAATTCCACTCACAAATCTGTGCGGATAACCCAACGCTTAATCCGTGTATTTTTGAATATGTTTACTTTGCCCGTCCAGATTCGGTCATTGATGGTGTATCAGTTTATGCATCACGCGTGCATATGGGCGAAATGTTGGGCGAAAAAATTAAACGTGAGTGGGGGAGAATAGTGGATGAAATCGATGTGGTTATCCCTGTGCCTGAAACCTCAAACGACATTGCGGTTCGTATTGCGAATGTGCTTTATAAACCGTATCGTCAAGGTTTTGTGAAAAATCGTTATGTGGCTCGCACCTTTATTATGCCAGGTCAAGCACAGAGGAAAAGCTCGGTTCGCCGTAAACTTAACGCGATCGCGGCAGAATTTAAAGGCAAAAATGTGTTGTTGGTGGACGATTCTATCGTACGTGGCACAACCTCTGAGCAAATTGTTGAAATGGCACGTGCCGCAGGAGCGAAAAAAGTGTACTTCGCTTCCGCAGCACCAGAAATTCGCTATCCAAACGTGTATGGGATTGATATGCCAACTAGTGAAGAATTAGTGGCGTATCATCGCAATGTGGATCAAATTGCAGAGATGATTGGTGTAGATAAATTGATTTTTCAAGATTTAGATGCCTTAATAAAAGCGGTTCAAACTGAAAATCCAGCAATCAAAAACTTTGATGCATCGGTGTTTACAGGCAAATATATTACAGGCGATGTAGATCAAGTATATTTAGAGGCAATTGCTGCAGCTCGTAACGATAAAGCGAAAGCAAGAAATGCGGCTCAATCAGGCAATTTAGAAATTCACAACATTAGTGCAAGTGCATAATCGGTGAAAATCGGGTAAACTAAGAAAAAAGGGCGTTTTTTTACGCCCTTTCTCTCATTCTTTAACAGGAAAATATGATGGCACTTTTACCTCTCAACGAGGCTTTGGCAAATATGCTTGCTCAGCTTCCAACCCCAACAGAAACAGAAACTCTTTCCCTTAATCAAGCAGCAAATAGAGTACTCGCTCAAGATATTATTTCTCCGATTAACGTCCCAAATTTTGATAATTCAGCGATGGATGGCTATGCAATCAAATTGGCGGATTTAGATCAATTTTCTACTTTTACCATTGCAGGCAAAGCTTTCGCAGGTAAGCCGTTTGAGGGCGAAATCAAATCAGGCGAGTGTGTGCGAATTATGACGGGTGCAATGCTGCCAACAGACTGCGATGCCGTGATTATGCAAGAAGAAACCGAACAAGCGGGCGAAAATCAGATTAAATTTACCAACAGTATTAAGCTTGGGCAGAACATCCGCCGCGTGGGCGAAGATGTGGCTAAAGGTAGTCTTGTGCTTGCTAAAGGTAGTTTATTAAACGTGGCGAGTTTACCGTTGTTGGCATCGCTTGGCATTGCGAAAGTAGAGGTATTTAAACGCACTAAAGTCGCCATTCTTTCTACAGGTGATGAATTAGTGAGTGTGGGCAAACCACTTTCTACAGGGCAGATTTATGATACTAACCGTTTTGCGGTACGTTTAATGCTGGAGAAACTGAATTGCGAGATTTTAGATTTTGGCATTTTGCCAGACGATCCAACCATTTTCGAAGAAACTTTTGTTAAAGCACAACAAGCGGCAGATGTGTTAATTACCAGCGGTGGCGTTTCTGTTGGTGAAGCGGATTTCACCAAAGATGTGCTGGAGAAATTAGGCAAAATCGCATTCTGGAAAATCGCAATAAAACCAGGTAAACCATTCGCTTTTGGTTTTTTGGGAGAGAGTGAAAAACAAACGGTGTTCTTTGGTTTACCTGGCAACCCTGTTTCTGCATTGGTCACTTTCTACCAACTAGTCCAGCCAGCATTAGCAAGACTTTCAGGCTTAAACGATGATTATCTTGCAAATTTAACGCCAAAAATGACCGCTTGTGCGGCAACTAATTTAAAAAAAGCAGCTGGTCGTCAAGATTTCCAACGTGGTTTTTATTTCATCAACGAGCAAGGAGAATTGATGGTAAAACCAGTCGGGCAGCAAGGCTCGCATATTTTCAGTGCTTTCTATGAAAGTAACTGTTTTATCGTGCTAGAGGCTGAACGTGGTAATGTGCAAGCAGGAGAAAAAGTGACCATTCAGCCGTTTAATGGCTTACTGAGATAGTTAAAAATGGAATTAACCGATCACGAAATGTTGCGTTACAACCGTCAAATTAGCTTGAAAGCAGTAGATTTTGACGGGCAAGAAAAGCTCAAAGAGAGCCGCGTGTTAATTGTCGGTGCGGGTGGGTTAGGCTGTTCTGCAAGTCAATATTTGGCAAGTGCTGGAGTGGGTAAAATCATTCTGGTGGATTTTGACACTATCTCGCTTTCTAATTTGCAACGCCAAATTCTTTATACAGATGCCGATATAGGTAAACCTAAAGCGGAAGTAGCAAAGGTTCGTTTGCAAGCAATTAATCCGAATATTGAAGTGCAAGCAGTCGTGAAAAAATGTGATGATGCAGAATTTGCCGAACTCATTAGGCAAGTAGATGTGGTGGTGGATTGTACCGATAATATTGATGTGCGAAACCAGCTCAACTTGCAATGTTTCGAGCAAAAGCGACCGCTTATTTCAGGTTCAGCAATCCGTTTTGAAGGGCAAATTTCCGTTTTTACCTATGCTGAAAATGAAGCGTGCTACCAGTGTTTAAGCCAGCTTTTTGGAAGTGATACGTTAAGCTGTGTAGAAGCGGGTGTTATTTCCCCCATTGTAGGCGTGATTGGCAGTTTACAGGCATTGGAAGCTATCAAAGTCCTACTCAATATTGGTAAAACTTTAACAGGAAAATTGTTAATTATTGATGGTTTACATTTTTCTGTGCAAGAAATGAATTTGCCGAAAATGGCGAGTTGTTCTGTTTGCAGTGTATCGCACGAGTAAGATGCATAAATAAGGCTAATATGACTTATAATTTTATTTGTGAAATAATCAGTTTGACAGCTAAAACGCTTTAGCCTAAAATACTAACCGTTTTATTCCTCCTTAGTTCAGTCGGTAGAACGGTGGACTGTTAATCCATATGTCGCAGGTTCGAGTCCCGCAGGAGGAGCCAACTAATTTCCTTTAGTTTTACTTTTGTTCTTGTTTTATTTGTCTCCTTTTGTAAAACAGTAATTCTTACCTCCAGAATTAGAACAAAAGATTTGCCCTATAGCCCTTTTGCTATAGGGTTATTTTTTATCTTAAAACAAGTACTATTATTACTCTAAATTACACTCCAATTGATCTTTCTTTACATTTGAAAACCACGTTACATAATCAAATTGGTCGTAATATTTCCGCCCGTTCCAGCCTGAAAATTCAAATAAATTACCAACTTGTCCTCTTTTCTCAAAACCTTTGATGTAAAAACTAGATTTGATTTCAGGGTAAGGCTTATGTGTAAACACTACTTTATGTTTAAATGGCAGTTGGTCAAAATCTTGTAAATCTTGCTCGGTGCAATTATCGCGATCTGTCATCATAATAAACAGATTATCTAAATTTAGTCTTTTGAGACGCTCTTCCCATTTTGCTTTCGCTTCTTGCTCACTGTGATAATGCATAAAATGTAGCGTAATATCACTTAATTTTCCTACTGGATAAGGCTTATCAGTCGTTATAAAACCTAGCTCCATCTGATTATAAGCGGTGAAATTTTGCAGATATTTTACAAAGTCAGCTGGCTCAAGATAGAGATTAACAAAAGGAGAGCGGAATCGTTCGCCTAAATCGTGCAGAATAAACGCACCATTGCAATTACTGGCAATCACAGACATTTCGTGATTGGTCAAACGCTGTTGATTTTTCTGGTCAATTGATTTTCGCATCTGGCGATTAAACCAATTTCTAAATTTAGTAAATAACAAAATACTTTCCTCTTTCCAAAAATACAAAAGAACAGCAATTTATGGTTGCTGTTCTCTATGACAAAAAGTTTAAAGTGAAGTTTAGAATGTTTCTTTCGCTTCTTTTAATAATGCTTCTGGAATAGTAATACCATAGGCTTTTGCGGTTTGCGTATTTACAGAAAGCTCCATTTTGCTCACTTCATGTGTTGGAATTAAACCTGCTTTTTCGCCTTTTAACACTCGAGCCGCCACTTTACCTGTTTCCACGCCAATATCATATTGATTTACCGCATAAGCCGCTAATGCCCCACGTTTTACCGTGTCACGGTCAGCTGCAATCACAGGCACTTTAATTTCTAATGCAGCTTTGTGCAATGCTTCATAAGCAGAAACCACTGCATTATCTTCAGAGATATAAATTGCTTGCACTTTACCCGCTAAACTGCGTGCTGCTGTGCCAATATCTGCACTACGTTGTACGGCAACAGGCACTACTTTGATATTTGCTTTCGCAGCTTCAGCCTGCAATTCTTTTAATACAATCGCTGAGTTTACTTCACCTGCACTAAACACATAGCCAACCGCTTTAAGCTCTGGTACAAATTTATGGATCAACTCCAATTGCGGTTCAATCACTTTATGGTCTGAAACACCTGTTACATTCGTGCCTGTTGGCTCCCAAGATTTGACTAACTTAGCGGCTACGGGATCAGTTACCGCAGAATAAACCACAGGAATAGTTTTAGTTGCTGCGACAACAGGTTGAGCTGATGGGGTTGAAATTGGAATGATGATCTCTGCTTTATCGCCTACAAATTTACGGGCAATTTGAGCCGCTGTTGCAGTGCTGCCTTGAGCAGATTGATAGTCGATTTTAATCGTTTTACCATCTTCAAAACCTTGATTTGCGAGCTCATCGACAATCCCTTTACGAATAGTATCTAACGCAGGATGCTCAACAATGGCAGTAATTGCCACCTTCGGCAGTTCTTGAGCAATTGCATTGAGTGAAAACGCAACTAAAGCAGAAATAATTAAGGTTTTATAAGATTTCATAACATCATCCTCTTTAAAATCAAATTTAACTTCAACTGAACTATTAAACTAGTACATTTAAATTAAAGATACTCTACCTTTTAAAGAATGTAAAGCAAAATTATTCAATATGGTACTCTAGGTGGATATTCTATCTAGTTATATCAAATAGTTTTTTGTCTCTACAAATTTAATCAAAATGGCGTATGCTTAATCCAACTTTAACCTAATTCAAAATAAGGAATTTTCCATGACAATTTATACAGACAACTCATACACCATTGGTAACACCCCTCTTGTTCGCTTAAAACATTTCGGCAATAACGGTAATTTGGTCGTAAAAGTAGAATCACGTAATCCAAGCTTTAGCGTGAAATGCCGTATTGGTGCGAATATGGTATGGCAAGCGGAGAAAGATGGTATTTTAACCAAAGGCAAAGAGATTGTAGATGCAACTAGCGGTAACACAGGGATTGCACTTGCTTATGTAGCAGCTGCTCGCGGTTATAAAATTACTTTAACAATGCCTGAAACAATGAGTCTTGAGCGTAAGCGTTTATTACGTGGTTTAGGCGTAAACCTTGTATTAACCGAAGGTGCAAAAGGGATGAAAGGTGCGATTGCAAAAGCTGAAGAAATCGTAGCAAGCGATCCAAATCATTACGTGATGTTAAAACAGTTTGAAAATCCAGCAAACCCAGCGATTCACCAACAAACGACAGGCCCTGAAATTTGGAATGCGACTGAAGGTAAAGTGGATGTTATTGTGGCTGGCGTCGGAACAGGTGGTACAATTACAGGGATTTCTCGCCATATCAAACAAGATCAAGGTAAACAGATTATTTCTGTTGCTGTTGAGCCGAAAGAGAGTCCAGTAATTACGCAAACCTTAAATGGCGAAGAAGTGAAACCAGGTCCTCACAAAATTCAAGGTATCGGTGCAGGTTTTATTCCAAAAAATTTAGATTTAAGTTTAATTGATCGTGTAGAACAAGTTTCAAGTGATGAAGCTATTGCAACCGCTCGTCGATTGATGGCAGAAGAAGGTATTTTAGTGGGTATTTCATCAGGTGCTGCAGTAGCCGCTGCGAATCGCCTAGCACAACAACCTGAGTTTGCGGATAAGTTGATTGTAGCCATTTTACCATCAGCATCAGAGCGTTACTTAAGTACCGCATTATTTGAAGGTATTGAGATTTAATTTATTGTAATATTTTAGAAGGCAAGGATAATCCTTGCCTTTTTCTCGTCTTTACGTTTTTATTTCAATTCATCTAAATACGCTTTATTTGCTTTTTCAAAAGTTTCAGATGTTTTGGCATTTGGTGCTGGTGTAATGAGAGAAATCACGACAATCATCAGTGTTGCAAGTAAGAAACCAGGGATCATAGAATACATTTCTGGCAGTTCAAATAAAGCGGTTAAATCTTTCCAGAAATACACAATTAATGCACCTGTGAGCATTCCGGCCATTGCGCCTAAACCATTCATTCGTTTCCAGAATAACGAAAGCAAGACGATAGGGCCAAATGCTGAGCCAAAGCCAGCCCACGCATCTTTTACTAATCCAAATACTTGGCTGTTTGGATCTTTAGCGATGTAAATCGCAAGCACAGCAACAGCGAGCACCATTAAACGACTTAACCAAACGAGTTCTTTATCAGAGGCTTTTGGACGAAGGATGCCTTTGTATAAATCTTCGGTAATTGCACTTGAGCAGATCAAAAGCTGAGCTGAAAGCGTGCTCATTACAGCGGCTAAAATGGCGGAAAGTAAGATGCCTGCAACCCAAGGATTGAATAATAATTTTGCAAGCTCAATGAAAATCTGTTCGTTGTTTTGGCTCACTATACTGGCTTTTTCTGGATATACGAAGAAATAAGCCATACCAAAATAGCCGATACCAATTGCACCTGCAAGGCAAATAATCATCCACGTCATACTAATACGACGAGCATTTTCGAGTGATTTAACACCTTCTGCCGCCATAAAACGAACGACAATATGAGGCTGACCAAAATAACCTAATCCCCATGCCATTAAACTCGCTACACCTAGCAAGGTTGTGCCTGTAAACATATCGTTGTAGTTGCGTTGAGTTATTGCTTCTGTGTACTCAATAGCGGTTTCCATTACCTCAAAACCACCAATATTTATTAGAACAAAAACGGGCGTAAGAATTAACGCAAAAAGCATTAATGTAGCTTGAATGGTATCCGTCCAACTTACCGCTAAAAAGCCACCGATAAAGGTATAAAGAATTGTAGCAACGGCACCATACCAAATTGCATCCGCATAAGGAACACCAAATAGGTTTTCGAATACGCGAGCACCAGCCACAACCCCAGAAGCACAGTAGACTGCAAAGAAAAGTAAGAAAATCAGTGCAGATAAGATTTTAATGATGCGAGTTTTATCGCCAAAACGGTTGTGGAAATATTCTGGTAAAGTTAAAGCATCGCCAAAATATTCAGTTTGGGCACGTAAACGACCTGCAACCAATTTCCAGTTAAGATATGCCCCTAATGTTAAGCCAATTGCCAACCAGGCTTCAATTAAACCACCTGCATAAATTGCCCCTGGTAATCCCATCAATAACCAACCAGACATATCTGATGCCCCCGCAGAAAGTGCGGTAACAAAGCTACCTAAGCGACGGCCGCCTAAGATGTAATCAGAAAGATTATTGGTAACACGATAGGCGGTAAAGCCAATAAAGATCATTCCTAACAAATAAATCAGAAAGGTAGTTACGGTTGGATCTAAGCCAAACATTATGCATCCTCTTAAAATTTTAAAGGAAAAAGATTACTGATTTTTAGTAAAATTTCAACTTAAACCGCATAAAAAGGAAGATTTTTTTGATTTAATCGGGCTTATTCCGCAATAATTAAATGATGCAGTGGTTTATCCCAAGGTTCAAGCGGTAACTTTTCTACACACTGACAAGCGTGAGCCAGCCCTATGCGAGTAGTATTCGGATTTTGTTCAAAAGTGCGATCGTAAAAACCACCGCCATAGCCAAGTCGCCCAAGCTGTTTATCACAACCAACAAGCGGTGTAACAATCATATCAATTTGCGAAGTCGGGATCACATTTCTCACATCTAATTTCGGTTGTAACAAACCCCACGGATGTTTTTCTAACGGGGTGTCTGATTCAAAATGAGAGAAAAGCAAATTTCCCTTTGAAAAAGGATGAATAATTGGTAAGTAGCATTTTATGTCCCGTTTGCGTAACTCTTCAACTAATACAAGCGGTGAAATTTCGTGTTTAAATGGCAAATAAACGGCGATATGTTCAGCTTGCTGTTTTTCGATAATATCTAATGCAATAGGAACGAGATCGTGTGAGGCTTGTAACTGTTTTTCAGCCGATAAATGTGAGCGTTTTTCAAGAAGTTGTTTACGAAGAACTTGGCGGTCTGTTTGAATGGAAGATTGCATAGCAAATAGATGATGAGGTGTCCGAAGTGCCGCTATCGGTAATAGTCCTTGAACCAGAAGGTTCAAGGGAGTCGAACGTATTTGTTTTTAGGCTTCTTACTTAAAGTAAGCATGCTCACCAACAACTGGATGTCCAACTCAAAGTTTTAAATTATCGGCTCAGGGACGTAACCAACAACGCACACCCCAGACTGGTTAGAATATTAACGGAATTTTGCCTTTTTTCCTAGTCTTAAACGTAATTTATTTTACGTTTGCCTAGCTTTTAGGCGAGCATATAACAGTTATTCATCAACCGTAATTGATGCGGCTGGCTGAAGTTTATTCAATGAACTATCTAGCTGCTGAATGCAGTTTTGTAACACATTTTTATTGTTTTCATTGCGTTGTTTTTCAAGCTCAAGTTCATAGTTTAAATTAAGTGCCACGATTGCCAATACTTTTTCTAACTGAATAATGCCTGATTGTTCTTTTAGAACGCCTACACGTTCTTCCAAACGTTGAGCAGAGGCAAGTAAATTATCTTTCTGTTCTGGTGGACAATGTAATCGTAAAACTTGCCCAAAAATTTGTATCTCAATATTATTTGCCGACATAACAAGCCGCCCTTATAAAGAATAAATTAGTTTATTATGCCATTATTCAATTTAATCATAAATAGAAAAATCGCTAAATTCCATTCAACAATTTTAATTATTTATAGGTAAATCAGTATAATAGCCCGATTTTTATCCCTTATTTTATGTTTTTTTGCTATTATGCGAGCCTGATTGATCATCCTCTGATTTTATTAATATGACAATACAAGTAGAATTTAAACAACTCGTTGCCCAACTGCAAATTGAGCTTACACCTGCCGAATTTCACGGCTTTTTAAGTGGCTTAATTGTTGGCGGTGTTCAAGATGAATCTTGGAAAACATTAACCTACCAATTTACCAATGATGGGCTCGCATTTTCTCAAGCTCCTCTCAAAACATTGGAAAACTTTTATCAAGAATTGACCGCTAGTTATGCGGAAGCTAACACGCTTTTCAGCCTTTGGTTACCTGAAGATGAAAATGATGGCTTCGCTCTTGCTGACAGCATTGCGGAATGGACAAGCCACTTTATTTTGGGTTTAGGTTTAGCACAACCCAAATTAAGCGAAGAAAAAGATGAAGTAGGCGAAGCAATTGATGATTTAGAAGAGATCTCACGCCTTGGCTACCAAGATGATGACAAAAACGAAGAACTCATCGAAGCGGGCGAAGAAGTCGTCGAATATTTACGCGTGCTGGCTCTTTTCTTGCACAGCAATTTCGCATTAAATGTCACACCTGCAAACAAAGCTCAACTGCACTAATTTTGAAGAATAAGGATAATTATGACTCAGCTTAAAAATGATCGTTATTTAAAAGCCCTATTACGCGAACCTGTGGATATGACGCCCGTTTGGATGATGCGTCAAGCAGGGCGTTATTTGCCAGAATATAAAGCAACCCGTGCACAAGCAGGCGATTTTATGTCGCTTTGTCGCAATGCTGATTTAGCTTGTGAAGTGACTTTGCAACCTTTACGCCGCTATGCACTAGATGCAGCGATTTTATTTTCAGATATTTTGACCATTCCTGATGCAATGGGCTTAGGTTTAAGTTTTGGTGCAGGCGAAGGTCCTAAATTTGCTCGCCCAATTGAGAATAAAATCCAAGTGGATAACTTGCCCATTCCCGATCCTGAAGGTGAATTACAATATGTAATGAATGCAGTTCGCACCATTCGCCATGAATTAAAAGGCGAAGTACCGTTAATCGGTTTCTCTGGCAGCCCATGGACTTTAGCGACTTATATGGTCGAAGGCGGTTCAAGCAAGGCATTCACTAAAATTAAAAAAATGATGTATGCCGATCCGCAGATTTTACACGCATTATTAGACAAACTTGCAGACAGCGTCATTCTTTATTTAAATGCACAGATCAAAGCGGGTGCACAAGCGGTCATGGTGTTCGACACTTGGGGCGGCGTGTTGGCTCACGAAGAATACAAAACCTTCTCATTGCAATATATGCAAAAAATCGTGGAAGGCTTAATTCGTGAAAATGAAGGCAGAAAAGTACCTGTTACACTTTTCACCAAAGGCGGGGGCTTATGGCTTGAAGCGATTGCAGAAACAGGTTGCGATGCAGTTGGTTTAGACTGGACAGTCGATATTCGTGAGGCGAAAAAACGCGTAGGGCACAAAGTAGCACTGCAAGGCAATATGGATCCGAGCGTATTATATGCTCCAGCTGCACGCATTGAGCAAGAAGTTAAAAACATTCTTGCAGGTTTTGGCGAAGGCTCTGGTCACGTATTCAATCTAGGGCACGGCATTCACCAAGATGTTCCAACCGAAAGCCCGAAAGTGTTTGTAAACGCTATTCACGAGTTTTCGAAGCAATATCATAAATAATTAGCTGCAAGCGGTGGAGTGTTGTAAAACTTTTACGAATTCGACTGCTTTATCATTAACTATCGCGAGGAATTATATGCGAAACCCCATTCACAAACGTATGGAACGCTTTGAACCTTGGCAACACCTGACCTTTATGGCGTGTTTGTGCGAAAGAATGTATCCGAATTTCCAAATGTTCTGCCATGTAGCTGAACAAGAAGAGAATACGAAGCTCTATCAGAATATCTTAAATCTTGTCTGGGAGCATCTCACTGTTAAGGGAGCGAAAATCAACTTTGATAATCAGCTCGAAAAATTAGAAAACATCATCCCAGATGTGAACGAATATGAATTTTTCGGCGTGCTTCCTGCCCAAGATGCGTGCGAAGCACTTTCTGAATTGCTACACAGCATCATTGCTGGTGCAACACTTGAACAAGCGATTCGCATTAGCCAAATCTCGCTTGGCACAGTGGCAAGCTATTTAGAGATGCAAAATGAACGAGAATTAAGCGAAGTAGAGCTAAAAAATTCAGAAGAAATTCAAGAAGAATTAGACGTACAATGGCAAATTTACCGCCTTCTCAATGAATGCGAAGAGCGCGATGTTGCCTTGATTTTAGACCTTAAAAATGAGATCAGAAGTGCGGGAATAAGCAATATTGGTGTGATTTTTAACCAGTAGAATTATTTTTCAATAAAAAATAATATTTGCCTATTTGAGAAATTTGAACTTTGAATTAAGCTACACCAAGTTATATCAACCCTTTCGGCGATTTTCGCCATAACTAAACAATCTTTGAGGATTAAACTATGAACAAAAGTGAATTAATTGATGCTATCGCAGCAAAAGCAAACTTAAGCAAAAAAGATGCTAAAGCAGCTTTAGAAGCAACGTTAGAAGCCGTATCTGAAAGCTTAAAAGCTGGTGATGCTGTTCAATTAATCGGCTTCGGTACATTCAAAGTAAACAAGCGTGCAGCACGTATTGGTCGTAACCCAAGTACTGGCGAAGAGATCCAAATCGCGGAAGCTAAAATCCCAGCTTTCGTTGCAGGCAAGGCATTAAAAGATTTAGTGAAACAGTAATAGAAAATTGCCATTAAAAAACGTTCTAAACCTTATATGATAAGCATAAGGTTTAGACCGTTTTGATGTCTTTTATGCCAGATTATTTTTGTTCTTCTTTAAAAGGTTGTGATTTAGATTCAGCATTTTGTTCTGGCACAATTTCATACTTCTTTATCAATTCTTCTTCTAGTGTCTTACCTTCTTTTGCTACTTGATCTAATTTTGCCTGTAATTCACTAAAGATTTTATGTGACTCTTCCGTTGGTTGGTGAACTACTTTTTCTCCTTCTGTCATCAATTGTATGCCCAATGATAAAGCTTCTAAAGATTTTTCTTTAAGCTGTTTTACTTTCTCATCAGCAATTTGCAAAGTATCTGCACTTTGTTTAATGACATTAGCTTGAGCTAATAACGCTCTATTCATTGCATCACGCAATAATTTTTCATCTTTCGCTTTGTCGCCTAGTTTTTCTACTTCAGTGGTAATCACATTTTCGATACCTTGTTCTTGAGCTTTTTGCCATTCACGGAATTTTTTGTAATCTTCCGCTCCAGTGTCTACTGCTTCCGCAGATTTCTCCTCAGCTTTCACTTCCGCTTTTTCTTGATTGCTTGACGCAGTTTCTTGTTCCGTTTTTGTTTGGGCTGCTGGTGCTGTGTTTGCAACATTAGCTGTTGTTTCTGTAGGTTGATCACAAGCGGTTAAAAGTACAGATAATAATGCAATCGCACTTAATGTTTTTAATTTAGTCATATTAACCTCAAAAAAATGGCTAGCGAAACACTAGCCATTGTTATTATTGTTTGAATCTAAAATTATTCGCCGAAAGTTTGTTGTAATTCAGCTTGTAATTGTTGTAACACATTGCCTTCTTGGATAAGTTTCTGTGTTTTCTCTGCTAATGCATTTTGTGATTCAGGCGTTGGCTGAGACATTACTTTTACAGAATCTGCTACGATTGAACTAGATAAAGTTAAAACTTCTTTAGTTTTTGCTTTAAATGCAGCAACTAATGGGCTTTTGACTTCTACGGCATCTAAAGTTTTTACTGTTTCATCTACAGTTTTTATAAATTCAACTAATGCTGTTTCTACTTTTTGGGGGTCATTTGTTGCTAATTCAGTTTGAAGTTTTTGTTGAGCTGCATTTGCTGCTTGCTCTTGTGCTTTGTTCCAATCTAAGATTTTTTGTAAATCTGCTTTACCTTGAGCTAACTCTTCTGCACTTAATTGCACCGCTGGTTTTGCGGTTTCAGTTTGAGCAGGTGATTGAGCTTGTGCTGCTGGTGTTGTGGTTTCAGCTTGAGCAGGTGATTGAGCTTGTGCTGCTGGTGTTGTGGTTTCAGCTTGAGCAGGTGCTTGAGTTTGTGCTGCTGGTGTTACTTCTGCTTTTGGTGCTTCAGAGGCTTTATCAGCTGGTTTATCACAAGCGGTTAAAAATAATGCAAATAATGCTGTTGCACTGATTTTAGTAAATTTAGTCATTTAAGTTTCCTTTGTCTAAAATAAATATCCCTCAATAGAGAGGTTTCTATATTGTACGCTGTATAGACCGACTTTCAAAACAAATGTTCCGTAAAGTCTTGTATATTTATGTAAATTTAAGCTTTTTTGTGATGTTTTTCTAAACTACGATGGCGAATTTGCACTTTTTTGCCTTTCGCTTGGAAATATTTGGCGAGCTGTTCGGTCACAAAAACAGAACGGTGTTTGCCTCCCGTACAACCAATTGCAATAGTTAAATAACTTCGGTTGTTTTTTTCAAGCTGAGGCAACCACTTTTCTAAATAGTTACGTGTATGATAGATAAATTGGTGCACCTCTGTTTGTCGCTCTAAAAAATCAATTACAGGTTGCTCTAGTCCTGTCATTGGACGCAGATCTGGATTCCAATGCGGGTTAGGTAAGAAACGCACATCAAACACATAGTCAGCATCAGCTGGCAAGCCATATTTAAAGCCGAAAGATTCAAACACGATATTTAGCTCTTTCTCTTGATGCCCTTGTAACAGTGTTCTTAAATTTTCTGCCAGTTCGTGTGAAGAAAGGTGGGAGGTATCAATAATGTAATTGGCTTGTTGAAGCAATGGTTCAAGTAAGCGTTCTTCCAAATCAATCGCACTTTCGAGAGATAAATCTTGGCTAGAAAGCGGATGTAATCGGCGAGAATCACTGTAACGGCGAATAAGCATGCTCCGTTCGCAATCTAAGAATAACAATTTTACGTGATAAGGTGAAAGCTGGGCAAATAGTTCATCTAAAACTTTTGCATCTTCTGGTAAATTTCGGACATCAAGACTAACCACCGCTGATTCTTTTGACTTAGAGAGATATTCTGCTAATTGAGGGATTAACGGAAGCGGAATATTATCCACGCAGTAATATCCAACATCTTCTAATGCACGTAATGCAACCGATTTACCCGAGCCTGAACGCCCACTAATAATGATAAGTTCCATAATCCCCCTACCAACTACTCTTCTGTTTCTGATTGTCTATCAATATATGCCAAAATCTGCCAGATTTCATCTGTCGATTGTGTTGCTCTGAGCTGTTTGGCTAATGTTTTATCGCTAAGTTTTTGGGCAATTTGCTGCAAACAGCCTTTGTATTTTTCACAACAGCCTTCAGGAAACATCATGGCATAAACCAAATCAACCTCTTTATTGTCACTGGCTTCATAATCAATCGGTTGTTCTAATTTAAAAAAGAGAGCAATGGGTTGATTAAGTTCAGCACAATCAGATGGTAATTTTGCGTGTGGTAATGCAATACCATTACCGATGCTAGTGCAGCCTAATTTTTCACGTTTGAACAAATTTTCAAAACAGATAACAGGGCATACCTCTTTTTCATTGAGACGGTATTCTAACTGGATAGATTCAGCAACTGTTTTGCCCACTAACTCTAATAAGCGTTTTTTACTTGAAACGACCACATCATGATAAATATGATCTGGGGTTAAAAATTCTGTTAATTGCATAATAAAAGTGCCATTGAAATTCAATGGCATTTGTTATTGGAAGGATTAAAGTTTAAACTGATCACCTAAGTAAACTTCTTTTACTTTTGGATTTTCAAGCACTTGGCTTGGTGTACCTGTCGCAATCATCTCACCACTACCGACAATATAAGCACGCTCACATACATCAAGTGTTTCACGTACGTTGTGATCGGTAATCAACACGCCTAACCCACGTTCTTTTAGATTGACGATAATTTTTTTTATATCAATAACCGAGATTGGATCCACCCCTGCGAAAGGTTCATCTAACAAGATAAATTGCGGATTAGCCGCCAGTGCACGAGCAATCTCCACGCGACGGCGTTCCCCCCCTGAGAGCGCTTGTCCAAGGCTGTTGCGGATATGCTCAATATGAAATTCTGAAATTAACTCATCAGCACGTTCACGGCGCTGTTTATCATTCAGATCTTTACGCACTTGCAACACTGCCATCAAGTTATCATATACACTTAAACGGCGGAAAATGGAGGCTTCTTGCGGAAGATAGCCGATCCCTTGTTTTGCACGATCGTGCATAGGTAGCGAGCTAATATCTTCGTGATCAATACGAATTGTACCGTTATCATGGCGAACTAAGCCCACCACCATATAGAATGAAGTAGTTTTACCCGCCCCATTCGGACCAAGTAATCCTACAATTTCACCCGTATTTACGTGAAAGCTCACATCTTTCACTACCTTACGATTTTTATAGCTTTTCGCCAAATGTTCTGCATAGAGCGTTGCCATAACTTTCCTATTTTTTATTCTGATTTAACTGATTGGGAATAAGTACCGTTTTCACGCGTGTTTTTCCACCGCTTGTTGCTTTAAGCTGCTGTTTTTTTACATCATAAGTGATTAATGGCGCCTTAATAAAGCTATCTAATTGCTTCAATTCCGCATCACCCGTTAAAGTTAAAAATTCACTATTCAAATCATATTTTACGCTTGAACCTTTCCCATTTACAGGTTTACCATCATCCAGAGTTTGCTGGAAAGTAACAGGCGAACCTACTGCATCTAATGTCTCTTTTTTACCTTCTTGACGAACGATTGTCACTTTATTCGCTTTCACAATAATTGAACCTTGTGTAATGGTAACACCATCAGCAAAAACGACCGTGTTTGTATTCATATCTAATGATTGACTACCTGAATCAATGTTAATCGGTTGGTCAGTATCATTTTTTAGTGCCTGAGCTGATAAACTCACGCCTAATAAAGCGGTTAAAATTGTTGTTTTTATTGCAAATTTCATTGTTTGTCCTTCTCTTGCTCATTTGCTGCCTTAATTACCGTCGGCTCAATATAGCTTTTCACATCTTTTAGCAAGGTTGCCACTTGCTGTTTTAAATTTCCTTTCAACCCTATACCGCTAGTAGTAAAACCTAAGCCTTGTGATTTAACTTCACTGTCAGTAAACACATCTTGCGTAGTTAAATTAACTGAAAGATGATCCGTTTCAATACGTTGTAATTTTGAAGTTGGCTCAAGTGCTTGCAATGTTACATTACCTGAAAGAGTTAAAATTCTCTCTGCATTGATTTCTGCGTGATCTGCACTCAATTTCCACTGCTTTAAAGCGGTCAATTTATCAAATAAATTAACTAACGGGTTTGTAAATTCGGTTTTTTCGCTCTCTTCATAACGCTTGATTTCTTCCGCTTCAGCGTAATATTCTGGTTTGCCTTCTAAATCAAACACCGACGTAGACATTCGATTACCTGTGTAATCTGGCATTCCCTCTTTTTTAATCAGATTATCTAGTCCGTTTGTCTCGTCTTTGGCTTGATATTGCATCCAGCCTAGCAAGGTAGCCACAATCACCAATAGCAGGGCAGTTATTCGTTTATTCATATCCCATACCTATAAATTTAACGCTAAATCATAACATAATTTTGATATTCATAGAGAAAGTTAGTTCAGGGATTTTGTAAATTTTGTAAAAAAATAAACCGCTTGTAAATTTTTTAATACTTACAAGCGGTTAGTTTTCACGGTAGTTTTACTAAACTCTAACCTGTATTTCGCATTCCTGCTGCAATCCCCGTGATAGTAATCATCAAGGCTTGTTCAAGCTCTGGATCTGGGTTCTCCGTTTGGCGTAAACGGGCAAGCAACTCAACTTGTAATAAGTTAAGTGGGTCAGTGTACACATTACGTAAGGCGATAGAATCGGCAATCCAAGGTAAATCACCCATTAACTGACCATCGCTTGATAAAGCAAGGATGGTTTGAATATCCTCACTCAATTGCGTACGGAGATTTTGCCCTAGGCGTTGCAACTCTTTAGCGACTAAGCGTTGATCATAATATTCTGCCAACCATAAATCTGCTTTGGAGAACACCATCTCAAGCATACCGATACGGGTTGAGAAGAAAGGCCACTCTTTACTCATCTCTTTAAGCGTTGTTTCATCACCTGCTTCAATCATTTTACGCAATGCAGCTCCCGCACCAAGCCATGCTGGTAGCATTAAGCGGTTTTGCATCCACGCAAAGATCCAAGGAATAGCACGTAAACTCTCCACGCCACCATTTGGATTACGTTTTGAAGGGCGTGAACCTAGCGGTAATTTCGCCAACTCTTGTTCTGGCGTTGCAGAACGGAAATATGGCACAAAATCAGGTTCGCCACGCACCACGCTGCGATAAATTTCACATGAAATTTCTGAGCCTTTATCCATTACATCACGCCAGCTCTGTTTGGGCTCTGGCGGCGGAAGTAAGTTCGCTTCTAACACCGCACTCGCGTATAAATTCAAGGTATCAACAGCCACTTCCGGCAAGCCAAGTTTAAAGCGAATCATCTCACCCTGTTCTGTTACACGTAAGCCCGATTTCAATGAGCGAGGCGGTTGTGATAAAAGTGCTGCGTGAGCAGGTGCACCGCCACGACCAACCGTACCACCACGACCGTGGAATAAAACGAGCTCAATATTATGTTTTTCTGCCAAGTTCACTAAGGCTTCTTGTGAGCGATATTGTGCCCAAGAAGCGGCTAACATTCCCGCATCTTTTGCAGAATCGGAATAGCCGATCATTACCATTTGGTAGTTATTGATAATGCCGCGATACCAGCCGATATTGAACAAATCGGTCATTACTTTTTCACTGTGATCTAAGTCATCCAATGTTTCGAATAGCGGGGCAACGGGAATCGTATATTTACAGCCTGCTTCTTTGAGTAATAAATGCACTGCTAACACATCCGATGCTTCACGAGCCATAGAGATCACATAAGCCGAAATCACGCCTTCTGGCTGCTCAGCGACAACTTTGCAAGTGTCTAAAATTTCTTGCGTTTCTGGGCTTGGCGTCCAATTAGTTGGAATAAGCGGGCGGCGTGAGCTTAATTCACGCACTAAAAACGCCTGTTTATCATTTTCAGTCCATTGTGAATAGTCGCCTAAGCCAATATAGCGGGTGATTTCTGCAATTGCCATTTCATGACGGGTACTCTCTTGGCGAATATCTAAGCGAGAAAGACTTAAACCAAAGCAGCGAATGCGACGTAAGCAATCTAGTAAACCACCGTTTGCGATGATACTCATTCCGCAAGCGTGTAACGATTGGTAGCAATCGAAAAGCGGTTCCCAAAGCTCTTCGTCATTAAATAACACTTCATCTTTTCTGATGGTAACGGGTTTACCTTCAATTAACTCGCCAAAGTAAGTTAAAGTATTTTGTAATTTGCTACGTAAGCCTTTTACCACCACACGGTATGGCTCGATATGATCGCCATATTTTTCACGGAATTCAGGCGTGCAGTGCACCACTGAAAGCTCTTCAGCTAAATTACTAATATCGCGTAAGAAAAGATCTGCGGCTTTCCAACGGTTCATATAGAAAACTTTGCGAGTTACTTCAGAGGTCACAAACGGATTGCCATCGCGGTCGCCACCCATCCAGGAAGAGAAACGCACAGGGACAAGTGCTACATCGTGTTGCACGCCAAAATGTTTTTCTAATTGGAAATTCAACTCGCGGCAGAAGTCTGGCACAGCAGTCCAAAGGCTATTTTCAATAATAGCCATTCCCCATTTAGCTTCATCAATTGGAGTTGGACGAGCGGCACGAATTTCATTGGTATGCCACGCGAGTGCAATTAACTGCATCAAACGGCGTTGTAGGCGGAATTTTTCGCCCTCGGTTAAATCATCGTGCTCTAATTGTTCTAAACATTTATTGATCTCAACATGTTTATGCACTAAAGAACGGCGTGTTACTTCGGTTGGGTGAGCGGTTAAAACAAGCTCAACCAGTAATTTTTCAACGGTTTGAATGACTAACTCAACAGGCGTATTTTGTGCTTTCAAGCGGGCGAAAAGTGCACCTAGAGCACGATTACCTAAGGTTTCATCATAATCATGTCGAGAGATCGTTTGATATTGTTCTGCAATATTGGTGAGGTTTAAGAATTGGCTAAAAGCTCGTGCCACAGGCAAGACATTTTCTGTCGAAATATGAGCAAGTTTATTCAGCAACTGCTCGCGGGCTTGTTCATCACCACTACGAGATTTTTTTGAAAGCTGACGAATGCTCTCAATGAGATCTAAAATTTCGCTTCCTTGTGCTTCTCGAATGGTTTCTCCTAAAAATTCGCCCAACATATGAATGTTTTGACGCACGCCAGAATGAGGTTGGCTCATAATGTTTCCTCTTTAGATTTTAAAAATTAACTGAAAATAGATATATCGAATTTGAGTTAAAATTTCAACCTAGAATTTTTTTATTTATGAAAAAAATAATAAAATACGAATTTTATTCTGGAAATAAAAAAACGTAGAGCATATCACTCTACGTTTAACTTACATAATTAACCTGCAACAGACGGTAAAATTCCAGCTTGCATTAAGAATGGAATGACCATAATAATCACGCCCATAATCAACGCAATCACTAACGCGGTATTCCCACCTGCAACACGATATGGTAGATTTGGGTGCAATTGACGAGCACGCCATGCCAAGCCGATTGGAAGCACTAATCCGTAGAAAGCAAAGAGTAAACCTGCATAGCCTAAGGCTGCGATAAAACCATTTGGATAGAACAATGCAAACGCAAGCGGTGGAATAAAGGTTAATGGTGTCAAAATCAAGCGATTGTTTGGCAATTGTACGCGTTTTAATAAGTCGCCCACACCTTCAAAAATCCCCATTGCTACTCCTAAGAATGAGGTAATTAATGCTAATGTGGAGAAAATTCGTACCATTTCACCTAACACGGTGTTGCCCGTGATTTGACTTGTTGCTTTCACTAAGCCGTTTAAGGTTGCATCTTGTTTTAATAATGTCGCAAACTCATTTTGGCTCAACACCCCGTGCGTTGCCAATTGCCATAATAGATAGGCTGAGAGTGGGATAATGGTTCCGATTAACACCGCAACACGGATTTTTTTGATGTCTGCTTCTAAATAGCTGTTGATGCTCCCCATAATCACATGGAAACCAAACGACGTGAAGAAGATAGGAATTGCAGAAATCACTAATAAATTATCTAACGGCACGGAGGTGAGGTTTTCTAATTTAGCTTTTGGAAGCATCATCATCAATACGCCAATGAATGCTACAATTTTTCCTATAAAGAGTATACGGGTTAGGCCATCGACACCTTTAATCCCAATAACAACAAAAGTACCAAGAATAAAGGTAAAAATTAAAATCCCGAGTTTTAATGCATTATCTGCCCCTAAATTTTCAGGCAATACCCCTGAAACCAATGAGCCACCACCCGTAATATAGGCAGCTAATAAGGCATAAAGTAAAATTAATAAGCTAGCGGTGGCAAGTACACGCCCTGTGATACCAAAATATTGCTCGGCAAGCGTTGCTACGCCGACATCTTGCTGTTTAGCTGTTTGGTATACTTCCATAAAAAGCAAGCCTGTATAGGTAAGTAATAACCATAAACCAATGAGTAAGACGAGCGTCATGCCAAAGCCCATTCCTGCAGAAGTAAGCGGCATCGCTAACATTCCCGCGCCAATGGTCGTGCCTGCAATCATTAAGGCACTGCCCAAAATTTTATTTTTCATAAGATCTCCTGTATATAAGAAGTTTGCATTCTAGCAAATCTAAAAGTATTCATTTAAAGCGATGGTTGTTTTCTATGCTAAATTTCATTATTTGTAGCGATACAAGCAGTGTTTTTTATCTATTTTAGACAAATTTTAATGCATCTTCTACAATTGACACATTCGCCCCTGGTTTACACGCATTTTCACTTAAATGGCGACGCCACTGTCTTGCACCTTTGCAATTTTGGAATGCTCCAAGAATATGACGAACGATATGATTAAGGTAAACCCCTTTCGCTAATTCCTGTTCGATATAAGGCAACATCTTTTCCACTGCTTCTCGGGCAGTAACAAGCGGTCGATTTTCGCCAAAAATTTGCGAGTCAATTTCTCCCAATAATGAAGGATTTTGATAAGCCTCGCGCCCCACCATCACACCATCAACGAATTGAAGATGATGTTTAATTTCTTCAATGGTCTTAATACCACCATTGATAGAGATGTTGAGATGTGAAAAATCACGCTTGAGCTGATAAACGCGTTCATAATCAAGTGGTGGAATTTCTCGATTTTCTTTCGGGCTTAAGCCAGAAAGCCATGCTTTACGAGCGTGCACGATAAAATCGTTCGAATAAGGTTGCACTTTTTCAATGAAATCGCAGAGAAATTCGTAGCTGTCTAAATCATCAATTCCGATGCGATGTTTAACCGTCACAGGGATTTGGACTGCATCTTGCATTGCTTTAATGCAGTCTGCAACTAAATCGGCTTTACCCATCAAACAAGCGCCAAACATGCCATTTTGTACGCGATCAGACGGGCAACCTACATTTAAATTCACTTCCGCATAACCGCGTTCTTCTACCAATTTTGCACAATGTGCCAGCTGTTTTGGATCGCTTCCGCCTAATTGCAATGCTACTGGGTTTTCAGCAGGATTGTACTCCAACAGATCATATTTGGCATGAATGATTGCTGGAGCGGTGATCATTTCGGTATAAAGCAAAGCGTGTTGGCTAAATTGGCGATGAAAATAACGGCAATGACGCGTAGTCCAATCTAGCATAGGGGCAACAGAAAATCGCCCTGAATAAAAATTTTTCTGCATAGTTTTATAAATTGAAAGGGATTAAATTTTCTGAGAGTTTTGCAAAAGAGTTCAGAAATATAACCGCTAGTGATAAGGATGAAATATGGCAAGATAATACTATAAATCAAAGCGCTTTGCTTTAATTTTCTGGTAAAAAAGAAAGATATACACAAGATATCCATAAGCAAAACAACACAATATATTGTGCTTTTATAACACTGAAGCACAATATATAGAACAAAATCGTCTAAAAGATTTTCTCTTTATAAATCAATAAACTAGTAAAGGAGGAGTAGAAAATGTGCTCAAAAGCATTTTGTCAAGACTTGTTCTTACCAAAGAAATTCCCTAGAATTCGCCCTCAATTTCAACAAGGAAACATAGGGCAAAGTATGAAAAGACGTAATCTTTTTGAAAAACGCTTGAACATCAAACCATACGAATATCCTGAGCTACTTGAGTTTAAAGATGCTATTCGTCACTCATATTGGCTACACACCGAATTCAATTTTACAGGTGATATTCAAGATTATCGCACAACCATTAGCGACCACGAACGCCACGTTTTAACACGTGCAATGCTGGCGATTTCACAGGTAGAAGTGAATGTAAAACGTTTCTGGGGTGAGCTCTATCATTATTTTCCAAAACCTGAAATGGATGATGTGGGGGGGACTTTTGCTGAATCAGAGGTTCGCCACAAAGATGCTTATTCATTTTTGCTTGAAAAATTAGGCTTAAATGAGATGTTTAGCCAAATTCAAGAGATTGAGCCGTTAATGAACCGCATCCGCTACATGGAAGCCTTTATGAAAGATAAAGATGCAGGCAAAGGCGAGTTTGTACTTTCTTTAGTGCTTTTCTC
Source organism: Haemophilus parahaemolyticus (assembly GCF_002015035.1). GTDB lineage: Bacteria > Pseudomonadota > Gammaproteobacteria > Enterobacterales > Pasteurellaceae > Haemophilus_A > Haemophilus_A parahaemolyticus. The sequence goes on from NZ_MUXY01000003.1 coordinate 83,736, forward strand.
TTTATTCGTTGAACATATTTCATTATTTGGTCAATTCTTGATTATGATGTCTTTCAATAAGTATAAAAACTTATTCAAGGGGATTTCAAATGCGGTTGAAGCAACTTCTAAAGAAGAAGAGATTCATGGTAAATTTGGTATTGCATTATATGAAATTTTACGTGATGAACATTCAGAATTATTTACAGATGAATTCTTCGTTGAATTAAAAACCTTAGCAGATCAAGCATTTGATGCAGAAAAAGACATTTTAGATTGGATTTTTGAAGACGGTGATTTGAGCTTTATTAGCAAAGAAACTGTGCTCAATTACATTAAAAGCCGTTGTAACAATTCATTGATGATATTAGGTTTAGAACCACCACACGACATCAATCCTGAATTGTTAAAAGAAACAGAGTGGTTTGATATTGAGATTCTTTCAACCAAAGAAACGGATTTCTTTAACAAACGTAGTACCGATTATAGTAAAAAAATGAAACAGATTACCGCAGATGATTTATTCTAGTTCCCGTCCCGATTTTGCTTGGCTAAACAAAGATAGCCGTTTATTTTTAGAACGTGGTTATTTACTTGAAGGAACAACCGCTTTAGACCGTATCCGTTATATTGCTGAACACGCTGAAAGAAAATTAGGTATTGAAGGTTATGCGGATAAATTCTTCCACTATATGGCTCGTGGTTATTTCTCACTTTCATCGCCAATTTGGTCAAACTTTGGCTTAGACCGTGGTTTACCAATTTCTTGTTTTGGTAGTTATATTGGGGATTCTATCCACGAAATTATGGAAACTACTGCAGAAGTGGGGATGATGAGTAAAATCGGTGGCGGTACATCAGGCTATTTTGGCGATATTCGTCCACGTGGTTCATCAATCAGAAACAACGGTAAATCAGATGGCTCATTTAATTTCAGTAAGTTATTTGACACCGTTATCGATGTAATTTCTCAAGGGACTTCCCGTAAAGGTCAATTCGCAGGCTATATTGATATTGAACACGGCGATATTAATGAATGGTTAGACATTCATACTGAAGGTAATCCAATTCAGTTAATGTATTATGGTGTTTGCGTAGGGCACGAATGGTTAGAGTCAATGAAAGCTGGCGATCCATATAAACGCCAGCTTTGGGCAAAATTACTGCAACGTAAAACCGAAACGGGTATTCCATATCTATTCTTTAAAGACAATGCGAATGCAGGTCTCCCAGACGTTTATAAAGATAAAAATATGACCGTACATGCTTCAAACTTGTGTACGGAGATTATGTTGCCATCAAGCTCTGATGAGAGCTTTGTATGCTGCTTATCTTCAATGAACCTGCTCTATTTTGATGAGTGGAAAGATACCGATGCACCAGAAGTATTAACCTACTTCTTAGATGTAGTAATGAGTGAATTTATTGAGAAAAGTAATGAAATTCCATTCTTGCATCGTGCAAATAAATTTGCTCGTCGCCACCGTGCATTAGGTTTAGGGGTATTAGGCTGGCACAGTTATTTACAAGCGAACAACATTGCGTTTGATAGCTTCCAAGCGATGCAAAAAAATAATGAAATTTTCCGTACCTTACAGGAAAAAACATTAAAAGCGTCAAAAGAATTAGCACAACGTTTTGGTGAGCCTGAAATCTTAAAAGGCTACGGACGCCGTAATACCACATTGATGTCAATAGCACCAACTAAATCAAGTAGCTTTATTTTAGGTAGCGTATCGCCATCGGTTGAACCATTTAAATCGAACTACTATGTAAAAGATTTGGCTAAAATCAAAACCATTTACAAAAACCCATTCTTAGAGAAATTACTCAAAGAAAAAGGTTTAGATAACGAAGAAATTTGGGAATCTATCTTACATAACGACGGTTCTGTGCAACATTTGGCACAACTAACTGATGAAGAGAAAGAAATATTCAAAACCTTTTCTGAAATCAGTCAATTAAGTGTAATTCAACAAGCAGCACAACGCCAAAAATATATCGATCAAGGTCAGAGTATTAATATTATGGTGCATCCTGCAACACCTGCAAAAGATTTGAACCAGTTATACTTAACCGCAGAAGAGTTAGGTTTAAAATCAATTTACTATCAATACTCAATGAGTGCAGCACAAGTGTTTAACCGCAACTTATTAAGTTGTTCAAGTTGTGAAGGCTAATCCTAGAAATGAAAAAAGCAACTGTGTTTTTAGGTAAACACAGTTGCTACAATACACAAATTTTATTTATTCGTTTTATGATTGTCCTTCATATTCGAGAAAATATTTGCTAAAACTGGACCTGAAACGTTGTGCCAGAAACTAAATAAAGCACTTGGTACAGCAGCTATTGGATTAAAATGTGCAGCGGCTAATGCGGCACCCAATCCTGAATTTTGCATTCCTACCTCAATGGCAATAGCTTTGCTATCGACTACATTTAATTTGAATAATTTTGCAGAAAAGAAACCAATTAAATAGCCTAAACAGTTGTGCAACACTACTACACTGAAAATCAACAAGCCTGATTCTACAATTTTATCTTTACTTACCGCAACCACAGCAGCCAAAATTAATACAATTGAAATAACGGAAACTAACGGCATGGTTTGGCTTGCTTGTTCAATTACTTTCTTAAATAATGCACGCACAACTAGTCCCAAGAAGATTGGGAAAAGCACCATTTTTAATACGGATAAGAACATTGCAGATGCATCAATATCTAACCATTGGCTAGCAAGAACGTAGAAGATTGTAGGCGTTAATAATGGTGAAAGCAACGTAGAAATCGTTGTACAAGCAACTGAAAGAGCCGTATTTCCTTTTGCAAGATACGTCATTACATTTGAAGAGGTGCCGCCAGGACAAGAACCGACTAAAATAACCCCAACGGCTAAATCAGGCGGTAAGTCAAAGGCTTTAGCAAGAACAAAAGCGATTGAAGGCATAATAACAAATTGTCCAACTACGCCAATAAAGACAGATTTTGGATGCTTTGCTACTTCGCCGAAATCATTAAAGGTAAGCGTAATCCCCATACCAAACATAACTAAACCTAATAGGTAAGGAATATAAGGTGCGAAGATTTTAAATTCAGAAGGGAAATAGAAAGCAAGAACAGCAAAAACAATTGCCCAGAGTGCAAAAGTTTTACTAACAAATTGTGTAAGTTTAAGAAGAGTTTGCATATAAAGTCCTATTCATTATTAAAAAATTAAGAAAGGTTCTGATTTTAGAGCGGATTATCCTACTTGTCTATCTCCACGATAAAAAATCAGAAACTACCAAACCACACTCATTTATTTTATCTTTACAATCCGATCTTCATTGCTAACCCAACAAAAATGGTGCCACAAATTTTATTTAACCCGCTGCCAATTGTTTGATTATTTCTTAATAAACAACCCAATGGGGAGGCTGCTATCACTAATATGATGCACCAAACGGTACTTGTGCCGAGTAAAGTGAAGCCCAGTAATAAAAACGGTAAAAAGGTATTTTCTAAGTTTGAGGTAACAAATTGTGGCAATAATGCCAAGAAGAATAACACCACTTTAGGATTTAATATGTTAGTAATCACGCCTTGACGATAAATTTTACCGAGTGGTAATTTGTCTAAATTTGGATTATCAATGACCAAAGGTTCACGCCACATTTTGATGCCTAAGTAAAGCAAATAAGCTGCACCTGCATATTTTAGAATGGCAAATAGCATTGTGGAGTGAGCAACCACGCCCGCCAAACCTAAGGAAACGGCTAACACGTGAAATAGCATTCCCGTTTGAATACCGAGAGCGGAAACTATGCCCGATTTTTTGCCTTCCGCAATGGTGCGGGTAATAATATAAATGGTATCCGATCCAGGAGTAAGATTTAATAAAATACAAGCGGTTAAAAATCCCCAATAATTTACAATATCATTCATCGTTTTAATCTTCCTTGTCTGAAATTATCAATAGTTAATAATGTAATTGAAATGGCTAAACAGATCATTAATATATAAGATTTCGAATCTAAACTTTCGCCAATAATAAATGAAATAGCAAGCATAACTAAAGGCTCCATATAACCTAATAGCCCCAATACATTCACAGGCAATAGATTACTAGAAGCAATATAAAAAATAAAGGCTATACCATTTACCAATCCAAATAGAGCAAGAATCGCATAAAGATAATGATTTTCCATTAAAATTAGCTGCATATTTGTTTGAGAAATAAAATATAACGCAAAGGGGGTAACTAACAATAATTCAACAAAAAATGTGGCAAGATTATTAATATTAAAATAGCGACGTAATGTAATATAAAGAGGATAACCAATACCTGCAACAAGTGTTGCCCAAGAAAAAGAGCCAGTTAAAATAATATTCGTGCTTACGCCAATAATTGCAAAAATTAAAGAAAGCCACTTTAATAAAGTAAAATGTTCTTTAAACACGATTTTACCTAATGCTACAGCAACGATAGGTAACAATAAATAGCCAATAGACACAGGAATAGCCTGACCATTATTAGGAGCCCACATAAAAAGCCAAAGTTGTACACCTATGTTTAGTGCAAGTAATAATAAAATAAAGATAAGCGGTGGATTTTCCTTTATTTTTTGCCAAAGTTGTTTAAAATTTTGTATCTGTTTAAATAATAAAATCGCCAGTAAAATAAATGGAATCAATACAATAATACGAAAACCAAACATACTTTCGCCATTTAACGGACGCAATAAAATTGCAAAATAATACCCTAAACCAAATAAAAAATTAGCGGTGATACAAAAAAACATGCCTTTTAACATTACTTTACCTTCATTTGTGCTTTATATTTTCGATGGCTACAGCGAACAGCCTGAATACCGTCTAATATTAATAATAAAACGGCAATTAATAAGCAGGACATTAAAATATAAGCATCGGGATTTAATTTTTCACCAATTAAAAATGAGATGAGTAACATCACACACGGTTCAACATAACCCAATAAGCCTAATAAATTAAAAGGTAAAATAGTGCTTGCCAACGTATAAGAAATTAAAGCTGCCCCGCTAATAATGCCTAATAAAGCAATAAAAATATAAATATGTGGATTCACCTGTTGCACTGTTTGAATGTCGGTTTTAGAAATAAAATAAATTGCCACAGGAATTAAAAATGCAATTTCAAATACAAAACTGTGTAAATGACTTAAGCCAAATTTTCGGCGTAAATAAAAATAAATTGGATAACCCGTACAAACAAACACGCTTTCTAAAGAGAGTTTCCCCGCTAACATAATGTTACTTACCACGCCAATAAAGGCAAAAATAATTGCCAGCCATTTATTTCTTGAAAGTGGTTCTTTATAAACGATTTTGCCAAAAGCAACCATAACAATAGGCATTAATAAATAGCCTATGGAAACTTCAATCGCTTTCCCGCTATTTGGTGCCCATAAAAATAGCCACATTTGCCCGCCAACAATCGTCGAGGTGGTAAGAATCAACAGAAATAATTTTGGCTCACGTTTTAATCGTTGTAGAAATAAACTAAATTCATCCCACTTTTTAAATAATAATAAAGCCAAAAATAAGCAAGGAAGCGTTAACACCATACGAATACCGAAGATGCTTTCTCCTGCAAGTGGTTTTAAGTGAATAGCTAAATAATATAAACAACCAAATAAAAAAGAGGCTGTTAAAGAAAAGAGGACGCCTTTTAACATAAAGAATGGATAAATGAGAAAATTTATCCTCCCCCATTTACGGAAGGAGGAAGCAAAAGGATAAAAATTAATCTTGTTTATAAGTTTTTAAGAATTTCGCTAATCGTCCAAGTGCTTCTTCAAGCTGATGGACATAAGGCAGAGTTACCACACGGAAATGATCTGGTTTATGCCAGTTAAAGCCAGAACCTTGCACCAGTAACACTTTTTCTGCTTGAAGCAAATCGTAGATAAATTTCGCATCGTCTTTAATGCCATACATCTCGGTGTCTATTTTCGGGAACATATACATCGCCCCTTTTGGCTTCACGCAGGTAATACCTGGAATTTGTATCAATAACTCCCACGCTTTGTTGCGTTGTTCGAGTAAACGTCCACCAGGGAGGATAAATTCATTGATGCTTTGATAGCCGCCCAGTGCGGTTTGGATCGCATGTTGCATTGGTGTATTTGCACACAAACGCATTGAAGCCAACATATCCAAACCCTCAATAAAGCCTTTCGCTTGGTTTTTGGGACCGTTCAACACCATCCAACCTTGGCGGAAACCTGCCACGCGGTAAGCTTTGGATAAACCGTTGTAAGTGACTGTCAACACATCAGGTGCAAGAGCTGCGATATGGTGATGAACTGCACCATCGTATAAGATTTTTTCGTAGATTTCATCAGCAAAAATAATCAATCCATGTTGGCGTGCCAGTTCAGCAATTTCTAACAAAATCGCACGGCTATACACCGCACCCGTTGGGTTGTTTGGGTTGATGATCAAAATTCCTTTGGTACGTGGGCTGATTTTTGCTTTGATATCTTCAATATCAGGGAACCACTCGTTCTCTTCATCGCAAAGGTAATGCACCGCTTTCCCGCCTGCTAGCGTTGCTGCTGCCGTCCAAAGTGGATAATCAGGCATTGGAATAAGGATCTCATCACCTTCATTCAAGAGTGCTTGCATTGACATCGTAATCAGTTCTGACACACCATTACCGATATATACATCATTCACGTCCATTCCACGCATACCTTTTGATTGGTAATACTGCACAATCGCTTTACGTGCAGAATACAAGCCTTTAGAATCACAATAACCTTGTGCGGTTGGTAGGTTACGAATAACGTCTACTAAAATCTCATCAGGGGCTTCAAACCCAAATGGAGCAGGGTTGCCGATGTTGAGTTTGAGAATTTTATTGCCCTCTTCTTCTAATCGAAGAGCCTCTTTGTGAATAGGACCGCGAATATCGTAGCGAACCTGTGCTAATTTATCTGATTTTGGAAAACGTTCCATAATGCTTCCTGTGTTGTGTTTGGATTTAAAACGGATTTTTGAACTTTACTCTGATTTTTAAGGAAAAAAAAGAGGATTTGAGCTAAAATAAACATCTTTTTTACAAATAGCGGTTTGATTTTCTGAAAATTTTGCGTATGTCAGTTTTTACTCAATTAGAACAACAACTTAGCGAGCAACTTTCACAGCTGCAATCAACTCAAGGATGGATTCAACTGACGGCAGAAGTCAATTTATCTGTAGAAGAATCCTTGTTATTAGGCTGGCTAAAATCGCAAAATCAGCATTTCCCACACTTTTTCTTTGAAAAGCGAGATGAAAATCAAACGATTGCTACTATTGGGGCAGTAAAAACTTTTTCTTCGTTAGAAGAGGCACAAGTCTTTGTACAATCTACCTCACTTTCGCTCGTCGGAGGCATTCAATTTGAAGGTATTTGCCAATTTGTCTTACCACGCTTGATGCTAGTAAAAAATTCGCAAAATTTGACCGCTTACCTGACATTAAACCTAAGCGAGCAAGCGGTTGATTTTACTGAATTTTTTACCGAGCTAAATTCAACTTCTCCTGTTAAAAACTATCAAATATCAGCACCTCAATCTGCTTGCACATTTGAACAATGGGAAATGAATATTGAACGAGCTATTACCCAAATCAGCATGGGCGATTTGCGTAAGGTCGTGTTAGCGAACGCCATTCAACTTACCTTTGAAAATCTCATTTCTGCTTATGATTTAGTTGAACAAAGCAGAGCAATTAACCTTGGTTGCTACCATTTTTTATGGGCAGAAAATGCACAGAATGCTTTTGTGGGCTCAACGCCTGAGCGTTTATATTATCGCAAGGGCAATCAACTTTTTACTGAAGCTTTGGCGGGAACAGTTGCCGTTTCTGATAACCCAATCGAAACCGAGCAAAACGCCCAATGGTTGTTAAAAGATGCTAAGAATATCTACGAGAATCAGCTTGTGGTGGAAGATATTGAGGAGCATTTGAATGCTTATGTGGAGGCATTTGAGGTACATCTACCTGAAATCAAACGTTTACATAATGTGCAACATTTAAGAAGACGGATTGAGGCAACCTTAAAAGCCGATGTGCTCGATCAAGATTGCTTACGACAGATTCACCCCACCGCAGCTGTTGCAGGCTTACCGCGAGCTAAGGCGAAACAATTTATTGCCCAAAATGAACCTTTTAAACGTGGTTGGTATGCGGGGACATTAGGTATTTTCAACCCGCAAGAAGCCGAATTTTGCGTTACCCTTCGTTCAGCCAAAATTGAATATAATCAGATCACTCTTTATGCAGGGGCGGGCATTGTTAAGGAATCAGAGCCTGTTTCTGAGTGGCAAGAAATTGAGAGAAAATCGCAAGCATTGTCTAAATTATTAGGTTAATCACGCCAACCCAATAAAAATCGCTAATAACAATGGTGCAGCAAGATTTACGATAAAACCAAAGCTAATTGCAAGCGGTACAACTTGCATTCCGCCCGATTTTTGAATAATAGGCAAAGTACAATCTAATGAGGTTGCACCGCCTAATCCAACTGCAGTGGATGGGAAATTCCGCATAAAAAATGGGATCATAAAGAGACATAAAATTTCACGCGAAAGATCATTGAAAAAGGCGATACTTCCATAAAAAGCCCCCCACGCATCGTGCATCAAAACACTTGAGAGAGAATACCAACCAAAAGCAGAAGCGTAAGCAAGCCCTTTCATTACAGAGAAATCAAGCCACCAAGCAGCAATCACACCTCCAATCAAACTACTCACCATAAAGATAATTGAGGCTTGGATACCTCGCTTATTCAAAAAAACTTCTCGCAATGGAATACCGCTATTTCTGAGTTGAATGCCCACGCCTAAAATCATTACTACCAGCACAACAGAACTTGCGTGCGAAGGAAATACAAAGAAATCTTTGGTGAAAAAGCCAAATAGCCCACCGAGAATAGTCACCCCGATCAATTTTAACGACATCATTAATTGTGCTAACCGAGAAGGCATTTCATCTTGTGCAACAACTTTGCGAGCCATTGGCTGCCATTTATCATAAATCACAAGGCTTAAGATGTTGCAGGTATGAATAGAAAGGCTAAATACCAATGCTGCTGAGCCAATTTGTGGGAGTTTTTCGACAATATTATCCAACTGCCCAAGCGAAACACCGATGACGAGCAAAATCAAATAGAGGCAAAGGCTGACAATGCGATTGACCCAATACAAAATCATTGGGTGAGAAATGCGAGAAAAATAACCTAAAAAGAGAGGGATGAGCACAATCGACAAGCCGTATAACATTATTTTATGCCTTGGACAATGAATTATTGTGGAAATTTTACCAGTATTTAGCTAAAATAAAACTGGTTTTATATCCATTTGTAAGCGGTGTGTTTTGAAAAAAATTTTACAAATGACGGCAGAGCAAAAAACGAGAAAAATTATCCATATTGATATGGATTGCTTCTATGCCGCCGTTGAAATACGGGAAAATCCTCTGTTAAAAGGTAAGCCCGTTGCGGTGGGTGGCAAAGCAAATCAGCGAGGTGTGCTCACCACTTGTAATTATGAAGCTCGAAAATTTGGCTTGCATAGTGCAATGCCAACGGCAACCGCCTTAAAACTTTGCCCAGGCCTAATTTTGCTGCCTGTTAATATGCCGTTGTATAAATCGGTTTCTGCTCAAATTCATCAGATTTTTCGCCGTTACACACAAATTATCGAACCGCTTTCATTGGATGAAGCCTATTTGGATGTAACCGATTGTGAACAACATTCTGGCTCTGCAACTTGGATTGCGGAAAATATCCGCCAAGCAATTTGGAATGAATTGCACCTTACAGCTTCAGCAGGTGTCGCTCCGCTTAAATTTTTGGCAAAAATTGCTTCCGATCAGAATAAACCAAACGGTCAATTTGTGATTCCGCCTGAAGAGGTGCAAAATTTTGTTAAAAATCTACCGCTAAAAAAAATCCCTGGTGTGGGTAAAGTCACTCAAGAGAAGCTCGCACAAATGGGCTTGCTCACTTGCCAAGATGTTCAACAAAGCTCGCAAACGGTGATTTATCAAGAGTTTGGTAAATTTGGACAACGCCTGTGGGATTTCTGCCACGGCATTGATATTCGTGAAGTGGAGATTGATCGCCCGCGTAAATCCCTTGCAGTGGAAAATACGCTTTTGCAAGATATCAATACACTCGCACAGGCAGAACTGATTATCGATGAACTTTATCACAAGCTGCTTTTCCGAATTCAACGTAATTGGGCAGATACACCTCTGCATGAATTTAAAAAACTGGGCATCAAACTAAAATTTGAAGACTTCAACCAAACAACGATTGAACGCACCACAGAGGGGCTTGAATTTGAACGATTTAAAGAATTACTACATCAAGTTTGGACACGCAGAAATGAGCGTAATATTCGTTTAATTGGCTTAAATGTACATTTTCCAAGCAGAAAAATTACAAATCAGTTAAATTTATGGGAATAAATGTTGTCTGATAGCTTGAATTCTCACACATTTCCCTCATTATAGGGAGAATTTTCTTACCTTTATTTGGAGTTTAATCAATGGCAAAACGTGTCATTCTCTTTTTATTAACCAACCTTGCGATTACCTTCGTATTAGGGATTGTGTTAAACATTATTTTTAAAGTAACGGGTATTCAAAGCCAGAGTACCGCAGGCATTTTGGTGTTATCGCTTGTGTTTGGTTTTTCAGGTTCTTTAATCTCCCTGTTCTTATCAAAAACAATGGCATTACGTTCAGTAGGGGCGGAAGTAATTCAACAACCTCGCAACCAAGCAGAACAATGGCTGTTCAACACCGTTCAACGCCAATCTCAACAAGCGGGCATTCCAATGCCAGATATTGCGATTTACCACTCTGCTGACGTAAATGCATTTGCAACGGGGGCAACTAAAAATAACTCGCTTGTCGCAGTAAGTACAGGTTTGTTGGACAATATGACCGAAGATGAAGCAGAAGCAGTTGTTGCTCACGAAATTGCCCACATTACGAACGGTGATATGGTAACAATGACTTTATTACAAGGTGTGTTAAATACCTTTGTGATTTTCCTTTCTCGTATGATTTCAACTGCAGTGGCAAGTACCAAAGATGAAAATGGTAATTCAAGCACAAACACAATGGTGTTCTGGATTACAGATATTGTTTTACAAATGGTATTTGGTGTGATTGCAACCATGATTGCAATGTGGTTCTCTCGCTACCGTGAATACCGTGCGGATGCGGGCTCCGCTAAATTAGTAGGCAAAGAAAAAATGATTATGGCATTACAACGTTTACAACGTGTTCATGAACCGCAAGAAATGGAAGGTTCATTAGCAGCATTTATGATTAATGGTGTACGTTCAAAAGAATTGTTTATGAGTCACCCTCCACTTGAAAAACGTATTGAAGCGTTGAGAAATTTATAAACTAAAAGGGCAGTTCTACATAATATCAAATTGCCTTTAGCATGCTGAAATAAATATCGAAAATACGCCGTCATAATAGATAAAACAGTTGCTAATGTTTATTTTTCAAAATATTAGCAACTATTTTTATTTAGAAAATCCTTTATAAACATAACCTGATATCTTTTAGTTCATTCGTTGTGATTATTTAATTGGTGCTTAAGATGCTTAAATAATCCCTCAAGTCTATTTTCGTCCTTTCAATTTTTATTTCGGCATGATTTTCGAAGATAAAATTCATTTTTGAACTCTCTAGCAATATTTTTGCAATTATTTTTAACTTTTTACTCGCTTGTGATTGATGTTTTTTCCTTAACTTTCTCATCACGATGGCTATCATATGAAACTGGCACACCTGCACTGGTGCATTAAAAAGATCTTTTATTAGACCTTGCCCACCCTCATGGGTAATTGGCTGAATTATATAATCTTTTCCTCGTAATCGGTCCAAAGTAAGCGTGTAGTAAATATCTTTTTCTATCCAATAAAATGATAGCTAACAACCTTATCTGTTTTCGAATCCATCAGGACTAAAATATCTGAACAGCGATGGAAAAATATATCCATGATGCTCAGATATCTATTTTTAAATGCGGTTTAGAGGCTTTATCAATATATCTTTGGATTGTGCTGACCAAACATTGATATTTTATTGAAAGTTACTGGTAGGTTTGTTTTCCAGAAGTGTAATCAGACTAAATTTTAATAGAAGCTAATTTATTCCTAAGGATAAAGGTTTTATTACATTGATGGTAAAAGTAACGCTGAACATTATTTTGTTCATTTTTCAAAAGAGGGCTTAAAGCCTTGTAATATAAGGCTTTAAGCCACTTTTTACCAACACTTTGGTCTATTATATAGAGATTATTGAATCGCTTTCGTTCTTGTTGTTTTCTTTACCTTCACCGCTTTACTCGGCACAATTTCAATACCAAGCGGTGGATTTTCAAGGGCTATAGCCAACACTTCGTCAATAGTTTCCACGGGGTGAATAGAAAGTGCTGCTTTCGCATTAGCTGGAATCTCTTCCAAGTCTTTCTCGTTCTCTTTTGGAATGATGACAGTAGTAATGCCGCCACGATGTGCCGCTAAAAGTTTCTCTTTTAAGCCACCGATTGGTAACACTTTACCACGCAAGCTGATTTCTCCTGTCATCGCTACTTCTTTACGCACAGGATTACCTGTGAGGCTAGAAATCAAGGCGGTACACATTGCAATGCCTGCACTCGGGCCATCTTTTGGCGTTGCTCCATCTGGAACGTGGACGTGAATATCGCGTTTCTCATGGAAGTCGTCAGCAATACCGAGTTTATCAGCACGTGCACGCACGACCATCATCGCCGCTTGGATAGACTCTTTCATCACATCGCCTAAAGAGCCTGTGTAAGAGAATTTACCTTTACCTGGTACAGAAGCAGTTTCAATGGTAAGCAAATCTCCTCCGACTTCTGTCCACGCCAAACCGGTTACCTCACCTACGCGGTTTTGATTGTCCATTTTGCCGTAATCAAAACGTTTCACACCTAGATAATCGGTAATGTTATCTTCATTGACAGTAATAGATTTTAATTTTTTATCCAACACTAACGCTTTTACTGCTTTACGGCAAATTTTGGCAATTTCACGCTCAAGGTTACGCACACCCGCTTCACGGGTATAGTAGCGAATAATACTCATAATCGCCCCATCTTCGATAACCAATTCACCTTTTTTCAAGCCGTTATTTTCTTGCTGTTTCGCAATTAAATGCTCACGAGCAATGTGTAATTTTTCATCTTCGGTATAACCTGAAAGACGAATCACTTCCATACGGTCAAGCAACGCTGGCGGAATATTCATTGAGTTTGAGGTTGCCACAAACATCACATCAGACAAATCGTAATCCACTTCTAAATAATGGTCGTTAAACGCTTTGTTTTGCTCTGGATCTAACACTTCTAATAATGCCGAAGCAGGATCGCCACGCATATCTTGTGCCATTTTGTCTATTTCATCAAGCAAGAAGAGCGGATTTTTCACACCTACTTTTGCCATTTTCATCATCAACGAGCCTGGCATTGAACCGATGTAAGTACGACGATGCCCGCGAATTTCTGCTTCATCTCGTACACCACCTAACGCCATACGCACATATTTACGCCCTGTGGCATTGGCAATCGATTGACCGAGTGAGGTTTTCCCTACTCCTGGTGGACCTACCAAGCAGAGAATAGGACCTTTGAGCTTGTTCAAACGACTTTGTACTGCAAGGTATTCCACAATGCGTTCTTTCACACGCTCTAAGCCGTAGTGATCTTTATCTAAAATCTCTTGTGCTTTGGCTAAGTCTTTTTTCACGGCTGATTTTTTGTGCCACGGCATTTGTAAAATCCAGTCGATATAACCACGGATCACCGCTGCTTCAGAAGAACTTTGTGGCATCGCTTTGAGCTTTTTGAATTCTGCTTCTGTTTTTTCTAACACATCCACAGGTAATTTCGCTTCATTGATTTTTGCTTTCAGTTTATCTAATTCGCTCTGCTCAACATCTTCATTATTGCCGAGCTCTTTTTGGATCGCTTTGATTTGCTCATTTAGATAGTAATCGCGCTGATTTTTTTCCATCTGCTCTTTCACGCGTGCACGAATGCGGCTATCCATCTGCATCGAATCAAGCTCAGTTGCCATTGCAATCAACAAAGCTTCGAAACGTTTGAGTAAGCTAGCCTCTTCTAAAAGCTCTTGTTTTTTCGCAACAGGCGTTAAAAGATTGGCTGAAATCGTATCCACTAAGCGTTCTTGATCGCTGATTTTCTGCAATTTAACTAAAATCTCAGTGGGAATTTTTTTATTATTTTTAACGTAATTTTCGAACTCAGCAAAGGTAGTTTTTGTAAGTGCAGCTAGCTCTTCAGATTCGGCATTATCCGTTGTTTCAATCACGCTTAGCTCTGCCCAAAAACCAGATTCATCATCGTGAGCCTTCTCAATTTTGGCTCGAGTCTGACCTTCCACCAACACTTTCACCGTACCATCTGGTAGATTTAGCATTTGGATAATATTAGCAGTTACACCGATGTCATACATATCATCTAATGTCGGATTTTCATTTTGCGGATCTTTTTGGGTAACAAGAAACAGTTGCTTGTTTGCATCCATCGCAGCACGTAGTGCAAGCACCGACTTTTCACGTCCAACAAATAATGGCATTACCATATTCGGGAACACCACTACATCACGCAGTGGCAAAAGTGGCAATGCAATAGTTTTCTTTTTTCTTGGTGCCATAAATTTGCTCTCTTCTTTAGTTTTAAAATAATTTTCTCATTATGGGGGGTAAAAATGGAAAAACAAGTAATTTTATTACTTTTAATAAGAGTTAAATAAAAATTCCCTCACTAAATAGCAAGGGAATAAGTAAAAGTGAGTATCAATGAATTATCCAGCTCTTCTTGCCTCAATCACATCATCAAGAAGCGTAATACGAGCCAAGATTTTATTCAGCATTGCCACATTGTTCATCTGAATTTCCATATTGATAATTGCAAGGCTACGTTTGGCATCAATACGGCTAGCAACGCTTAATACATTGACTTTCTCGTTTGCCATAATTGCACTCACATCACGCAGTAAACCATTACGGTCGTTGGCAATAATACGAATAGTAAGACTTAAGCCTTCGCCAGCATAACTTCCCCATTGGGCTTCTACCACACGAGTTGGATTAAGGCTTTGTAATTCAAACAGCTGTTCACAATCAGCTTTGTGAATTGAAATACCGCGACCTTGAGTGATATAGCCTACAATCGGATCGCCTGGAATTGGTTGGCAACAGCGTGCAATGGAGTGCATTAAGTTACCCACGCCTTCAATAATTACTTGACCATTTTGGGCTTTTTGATGCGAGTTTTTATTAAGCTGTTTCAATACCGCTTCATCTTCTTGCTCGGCGGTAGGTTTAATTAAACGGCTTTGTAAATAGTGGCTGAGCTGGTTGAGTTTAATATCGCCACCACCAATGCCCGCATACAGATCATCCATCTGTTTGAGGTTGTAACGTGGCAATGCATAAGTTTCGATTTGCTTGTGCGTTAAGCCTAATTTGATTATTTCTGCCTCAAGGGCTTCACGTCCAATCGGGATATTTTTCTCACGATCAAGTTTTTTGAACCATGCAATAATTTTAGAACGTGCTTTTGAGGTATTCACAAAACCTGTGTTTGGATTGAGCCAGTCACGACTTGGATTAGGTTGTTTTTGAGTAATAATTTCAACCTGATCGCCCATTTTGAGATTGTAGGTAAATGGCACAATCTTGCCCGCTACTTTCGCCCCAATGCAGCGGTGACCAATTTCGCTATGAATTGCATAAGCAAAATCAAGAGGCGTTGCATCTTTTGGTAAATCAATCACTTCGCCACGCGGAGTAAAGACATAAACGCGATCGTCAAACACTTGTGAACGCATCTCATCGAGCACATCGCCAGAGTCCGCAATATCATTTTGCCACGCTAAGAGTTTACGCAGCCAAACAATTTTCTCTTCATAGCCTGAACGCCCCGCAGTTGCCCCTTCTTTATATTTCCAATGAGCAGCAACGCCAAGTTCAGCATCATCGTGCATTTTTTGCGTGCGAATTTGCACCTCAATGGGCTTATCTCCTTTGCCGAGTACTACGGTGTGAATAGATTGATAGCCGTTAGGTTTAGGTTGAGCGATATAGTCATCAAAGTGCTCTGGTAGATGTTTATATTGGGTATGAATAATACTCAGTGCAGTATAGCAATCTTCTAATTTTTGCACGATGACGCGAACAGCACGAATATCAAACAATTGATCGAAACGCAGATTTTTTTTCTGCATTTTTTTCCAAATGCTGTAAATATGTTTTGGACGACCATAAACCTGCACTTCGTCTAATTCTTCTTTTAGTGAAGCGGTTAAATCCGCCACAAAATTTGCAATATATTTTTCACGATCGACACGGCGTTCTCCAAGATCAAATTTCGCAATTTGGCGGTAACATTGCGGGTGCAGAGCACGAAAGCAGTAATCTTCAAGCTCCCATTTCAATTGCCCAATGCCCAAACGATTGGCAAGAGGTGCATACACGTGCGAGCACTCTTTTGCCGCAAGTACAATATCTTCTTCGCTATAACGATTTTTGGTTCTGAGATAAGTGATGCGTTCGGCAAGCTTGATGACCACACAGCGGAAATCATCCACCATTGCCAACAGCATACGGCGAATATTGTCGATTTGCAGATCGGAAGCAGAATTAGATGAGAGTTGGCGGATGTTTTCCATCTCCAACACGCCTTTTACCAAGTTTTTCACTTGGTTGCTGAAATCTTCTTTGACTTGCACAAGGTCAATAATATTGCCTTTAACAAGAGGGAAAAGCATTGCGGCAACAAGGCTATCATCATCCATATTCAAGCCATAGAGAATTTCTGCCATTTCAATGCCATCCCACATCAATTCATATTGAGTGGGGTCTAGCTTTTCTTGCGAATATCGCCACGCATTCTGCAATTTATCAAAGGTAACAGGAGACATATGCAACGACTCACTCCAACCAGCGAGTTCAAATGTTGCAGGGTTAAGTTCGTGAGAGTGTCGAATAGCTACCATAAAACCTCCATTGTAATGCAGAGTATAAACGTATTAGGTTGCACTCCATTATAGCCTAAAATAGGGTGAAAAAAAGCCTAGAATTTCCATTCTAGGCTCTCAATTCAAATTGGCTTATAGATAGAATTTCTCTACAAAGTTTAGTTTGTCATCAAGTTTTAACACTAATGGCTGCCCCGTTGGGATTTCGAAATCCATAATTTCAGCATCAGAAATACCTATAATGTGTTTTGCTAATGCACGTAATGAGTTACCGTGAGCCGTTACAAGAACACGTTTACCAGATAATAATGCTGGTGCGATTTGGTCTTCCCAGAAGGGTAAAACACGTTCTAATGTGATTTTTAAGTTCTCAGCATTTGGAATCACATCCTTTGGTAAATGTGCATAACGGCGGTCATTGTGTGCAGAGTTTGGATCGTTCGGATCTAAATCTGGTGGTGAAATATCGTAAGAACGACGCCAGATATGAACTTGCTCATCACCATATTGTTCCGCTGTCGCTTTTTTATCTAAGCCTTGTAATGCACCGTAGTGACGTTCGTTTAAACGCCAGTTTTTCACTTGAGGAATCCATAGTTGATTAGATTCTTCTAATACAATGTTACAAGTTTTGATTGCACGGGTTAATACAGAAGTGAATGCGATATCAAATTCGTAACCAGCGTCTAATAATTTTTTACCCGCTGCTTTTGCCTCTTCGATACCACGTTCTGTTAAATTAACATCACGCCAACCTGTAAATAAGTTTTTAGCATTCCACTCACTGAAACCGTGGCGAATAAAGACTAATTCCATAGGAGCTCCTATTAAGTTGAGTTGATTATGAAAACGGGCTATTTATAGCAAAAAATCCTTGATTTTTAAAGGGTGAGCCACTTTCTTTTTGTAAAAGGGTATAAAAAGTCGTAGAAAAGCTGATTTTCCTCAAAAATTTCACTAGAATAGGCACTGTTTACATCTGCTCTCTTAAGGAATTTTTTGTGAAAATTCACCATCTTTTTGTTCTTATATTTAGCTTATTTGGTTTAAATAGCCTAATTGCGATAAGCAACGCTAATCAACTTTCTGAAATCAACCAAAAAATCGAAAAGCAGAAAAGTAAAATCAATGAAAACCGCCAAAAACGTAATACACTGCAAGCCACACTTAAACAACAAGAAGTGGAAATGGGGCAAGTCTTTACCAAGCTAAAAGATACCGAGAGTTCATTGGCGGATATTCGAGCTTCGATTAAACGTACCGAGCAAGAGATCAAGCGGTTAGAACAGCAAGAAAAAGAGCAAAAAGAGCGATTAAAAGAGCAATTGGAATCAGCGTATCGTTCGGGCATTCATCCTTCTGTGCTTGAGCGGCTGATGTCCGATTCTGCAAAAAATGCAGACAGAATGACCGCTTACTATGAACATATCAATCAAGTTCGCATTGATTTAATTAACGATTTACGCCATACTCAAGAGGAGCTAAAAGCTCGCCGAGATGAGCTAAAAGAGCAGCAGAAGGGACATCAGACGCAGCTTTCGACCCAAAAGAAGCAAGAGCAAGATCTGAAAAAAATGCAGCGTGAGCGTGAAAATACGTTAAAGGCGATTGATAAAACACTGGAAAAAGACCAAAGTCAGTTAGAAGAATTAAAAGCAAATGCTGTAGCTCTTCAACAAAAATTGGTAGTAGCAACTCGCCAAGCAGAAGAGCAGGAAAAACGCGATATTGCTCAGTTAGATGCCAAGAAAAGCCGAGAGGAGAACCGTAAAGCCACGGAAAGCGAGAAGCAGCAAGTGCGAGCTGGCAGTGGTTTAGGCTCAAGCAAATATCCTATGCCTGTTTCAGGTAAAGTGATCACTAAATTTGGTAATGGCTGGAATGGCGTGGTAATTTCAGCTAGTGCTGGCACCCCTGTTCAGGCAATTGCTGGCGGTAAAGTGATGGTAGCGGGCTGGTTACAAGGCTATGGCAATGTCGTAGTCATTAGCCACGGTCGTGAGGATTTATCTGTTTACGGTTACATCCAAAGCATTTTAGTTAAAGAAGGCTCCCGTGTTTCTGCAGGGCAAACAATTGCAACCGTGGGGAACTCTGGCGGTCGAAGTAGCCCCGCCCTTTATTTTGGTATTACCCGTGCTGGGGTAGCGGTAAACCCGTTGAGGTTGGTGAGATAAGTTTATTACTGTCAGTACCATCCTAAGACTCTCGCTCTAGATTATGCATCAATCGGCTCCTATAGGGCTAAAATGACCAAATGATTACTGCCCCGTAAGAACATATTTATAACTAGCCTAGGGGTGTAGCCCTAGGGAATTATTGAACTAAAGTCCTAAATTTTAGGCATTTCAAGGAAATAACGTGCATTTTAAACTTCGTTTTTTAACATTTTGTTGCCTAGTGGCAATCTCTTCATTGAGTTATGCAGAAGAAATCGTAAAAGAAGAACATTCGACCGCTTCTAAGCCGTCAGAAAATAGCAAACAAGCTCAAGTCGATTTAGAGGTCAGAGGTATAGCAAACAGAGATAAAGATGCATGGGCAAATGTACAGATTTTTTTATCTCAAATTGCTCCCGAATATGCCGATGGTTCGGATCGTTACCAATATTTAGTCAAAAATGCCGTCGATAAAGGCTTGCGTGCGAAAGGTTTTTACAATACTAAATATCAGTTTATGCTAGAACCGCGTGAAGGAAAAAAAACACTTTTGGTATTGAATGTTGAGCTTGATAAAGAAACCGTCAAAATTAATGAAACTGATGCACAGATTACTGGCGAAGCGAAGACTGATCCTGATTTTGAACAGCTGCTCACTACCATGCCGAAAAAAGGGGTAACCTTATATCATCGCGTTTATGATAATTTCAAAAGTAGCCTAGAAGGTCTCGCCTTTAAAAAAGGCTATTTTGATGGGCATTGGCTCTATCATCGCCTTGAAGTATATCCAAACGAGCATTCCGCCGATTGGCGATTAGGTTACGACAGCGGTGATCGTTATCGCTATGGAGAAATCCAATTTACCGATAATCAAATTCGTGAAGATTATTTACAGAATATTCTTAAAATCCATACGGGCGAGCCATACAACAGCAATGATTTAACTACACTGACTTCGGATTACACATCAAGCAATTGGTTCTCTTCCGTATTAGTTGAGCCAAAACTGAATGAAGAGCAAAAAACGGTGGATCTCAATGTTCTGTTCCAGCCACGTAAGCGTAATGAGATGGAAATTGGTTTAGGTTTTGCAACAGATGTTGGCCCACGTTTGCAATTTAACTGGAAGAAGCCTTGGATTAACAGCCGAGGACATAGTTTTGAATCACGCACTTACATTTCTCAGCCTGAACAGACTGCAGAATTTGGCTACAATATTCCTGTGCGAGCGAACCCGATTCACTACTATTACCAAGTGTCTGGTGGGATTGAGCGTGAAGATCAAAATGATACCAAATCAACCGCTGCAACTTTGGGCTTAATGCGATTTTGGACACGTGAGACTGGCTGGTCGTTTTCGACTGGCTTGAAAGTACGCTACGATTCCTTCACGCAAGCAAATATTTCTCATAAAACGTTGCTAATTTATCCAACAGCATCTTTAAATCGTACGCGTTCAGATGGGCATCGTTTCCCATTGTGGGGCGATACGCAAAAATTAACGGTGAACTGGGGTTTGAAAGATCTGACTTCGGATGTTAATTTTTATAGCTGGAAACTCTCTACTGCTTGGATTCGAACTTACTTTAAAAATCACCGCTTTGTACTACGTGGCGAGGTGGGCAGTATTCACGCTAAAGAGTTTGAACAAATACCACCTGCATTACTCTATTTTGCAGGAGGAGATATGAGTGTGCGAGGCTTTGGCTATAAAGATATTTCGCCACGTGATCCAAATAACGGAAAACAGATAGGTGGTTCTCGTTTAGCCACAAGTTCGATGGAATATCAATATCAAGTTTATCCAGATTGGTGGGCTGCAGCTTTTTATGATACAGGATTAGCTTCCAACAAATTCAACCGCAAGGATTTACATGCAGGAGCAGGCATTGGTGTGCGTTGGGCATCCCCCATTGGTTCCATCAAACTTGACGTCGCAATGCCAGTGAAATCGCCAAATAATAAAAAAGGCGTGCAAATTTATATTGGATTAGGTTCAGAACTTTAGTATGCAAGAACAAGAAATGACAGAAAAATCAAGCGAAACAGAAAGCAAACAGTCAGTTACAAAACCAAAAACAAAGGGTAAGTTTCTCCGTTGGGTGTTGTGTGGGATTCCGCTACTTTTGTTTGGCGGGATAGGCTATCTTACTACAGGTTACGGGCAACGCTCGGTCATTCATTTGGCTGATCGCTTATTAGATGAACTTTCTATTGAACAGGTTGAAGGTAGCTTGCAAGAAGGACTAACGCTTACTAATGCCCAATACAAAATGGCGGGTATAGATGTTTCTACTGGCTTAGCACAGTTACATTTCGATTTTTCTTGCTTATGGCAATATGATGCTTGCCTTGAAAACTTGAGCTTAAAAGATATGCAAGTTGCGATTGACACCAGTAAACTTCCGCCATCTAAACCTCAAGAAGAAAGCGAGCCTTTTACCGAACTTAACCTACCGCTTGGGATTACCGCGAAAAAGATTGCGTTGGATAACATCAGCGTAAAAGTGGATGAGTTAGATATTCAACTTGATCATTTCCAGTCAGGCATTCAAGGTAAAGGGCGTTCTGTTATCCTTTTCCCAACCGAGTTAAGTGGCTTGGCAATTTCGCTTGCTCCAATGGAAGCAGAGAATTTAGAGGCGAAACAAACGCTTCAATCTGAAGAACAATCTGCAAAAGAGCCGATTGATTGGGCTACTATTCAGCAAACGCTAAATTCGCCATTTTTAACCAAAAAACAACCGCTTGTTTTGCCGCTTGATTTCAATATTGAACAGCTGAATTTAGCCAATATCAACATCACTCAAAAGCCATTAACCCCAGATGAGAAACCGAGCCAGGTTTTTAATTTAGATCAGGCAACCTTAAAGGCAAAAGCAGATCACCAAACGGTTGAAATTAGCCGTTTAAATCTGAAAAGTCAGCAAGGCAATCTTTCCGCACAAGGGCTGCTGATGCTAAACGGGGATTACCCGCTTGATTTGCAACTACACGCAGAAGGTTTACAAAACTTCTCATCGGCTATTCCTATGGATAATGCCGATGTCGCCCTTTCTGGCGATCTTTTCCAGAAAACTGCCTTAAATGTGAAAACGATAGGGGCAATTCAAGCCGAATTAACAGGCGATATTGCCTTAACCACGGAGAAAAATCCGTTTAATCTCAGCCTAAAAATCCCATCGGCAAGCTATGCTATCACGCAGGATAAAAATGACCCGCTGAAATTAAATAATGTTGCATTGAATTTACAAGGCAATATGAGCCATTATCAACTCTCACTTTCTGGCAATACGAAGGGAGCGAATATTCCTGCTACAAGTGTGAATTTAAAAGGTAATGGCACTATTACCCATTTTGCCATTGATGACCTAAATTTAACCGCTTTAGACGGCAAAGCTCAGCTTTCTGGCTCAGTGGATTGGCGTGATAGAATAGAATGGCAAAGCAAATTACAGTTCAATAATATCAACACAAAATCTCTCTCTCCAGATTGGGCTGCAGTATTAAGTGGTGATCTTGAAAGTAAAGGTTATGCCGCTCGCGGGGAAGAGCACAATGAATGGGCGGTAGATGTGCCCAAAATGGACATCAAAGGGACTCTTTCACAACGTACTTTACAGCTTCAAGGACAATTGAAGTCCGATCATCAAACCTTGTTGAACGTACCAAATGCAACCTTGATTTATGGCGAAAATCGCATCGCAATGCAAGGCGTGTTGGGTGACAATTCAAACTTTACCGCCAATCTAAACGCCCCTAATTTACAAGGTTTAGTGCCACGTTTAAAAGCGGGCATCAAAGGTGATATAACGCTTTTGGGTAAAGTGAGCGAGCCAAACTTAGTGCTCGATCTAACTGCCAATAATGTGGCGTATGATGATCTTAATTTACAACATTTAACGGCGAAAGGGAAAGTTACGACCGAAAAAACCATTCAAGGAGATGTAGCATTAACTCTGCAAAAATTTGCCTATGGCGAAATTAAAGTTGAAAAGGGCGATCTCTATGCGAAAGGCTCGGAGGCACAACATAGCCTCACATTCAATGTAAAAGGCAATCCGATCTCTGCTAATTTGCAACTTTCTGGCAAATTTGACCGCTTGCAACAGGTGTGGAATGGACAAATTAACCAATTAGTAATTGAAAACCAAGAACTAGGTAAGTTTAAAACTAATCAAGCTGTGAATGTGAACTACAACAATCAGCAAATTAACGCTCAAGTGTCTCCACATTGCTGGTTAAATTCGCACGCAGAACTCTGTTTCCCACAAACCTTTAATGCGGGGCTAGAAGGAAAAATTCCATTTGAGATCAAACGATTAGATTTAGCAATGCTAAAAAGCTATTTAGATAACAGCACGCAATTATCAGGCATTCTTTCGGCAAAAGGTGATGCTGCATGGTTTAAAAACAGAGCACCGCAAGTAAATTTGGAGGTCAATTCACATAGACTAAAATTTACGCAAGCTTTATCGGAGGGCAAAACGTTTCCTATTACTGCGAGCCCACTTAAAATCAACGCTCATTTGGCAGACAATAATCTGAACCTCAAAACAGATTTACGAATTGAAAATAACGGGCGATTAGCAACAGATTTAGTGATCAAAGACATTACCAAGTCACGAACATTATCTGGACAAGTTGAGATTGATCAGCTTTCGCTTCGTTTAATCAAACCGCTATTAACGGGAGGAGAATCGGTCGATGGAAATATCAATGCGAAATTGACGATGGGCGGAAATGTGCTTGCACCACAATTACACGGGCAATTGGGCTTGAGTAATTTACGTGCGAAATCGGTTTCAATGCCGTTTGATATTACCGATGGACACTTGGCGATGCATTTTCACGGAGCGAGTTCTACTCTTTCGGGTGTCATTCAAACTCCAGAAAGTGATCTGCATTTAGACGGTTCCGCTGACTGGCGAAAACTAGATGCGTGGAGAAGTACAATTAATGCCCGTGCGAATCGTTTTAAAGTAAGTATGCCAAATATTGGAAAAGTCGAAGTAAGCCCGAATATTTCGGTTTCAATCACACCAAAAGAGCTTGAATTAGGCGGCAACATTGATATTCCGTGGGCAAGAATTGAGGTTGAAGAATTGCCAGAAAGTGCGGTAAGTGTGAGCGATGATGAAGTGATTATGGATGGTTCAATGAAGAAAAAAATCCCTCTGAGACAGCATCAAATTCCTCAAACCACCTCAAGCGGAATGGCAATTAAATCGAACATTAACATTCATATTGGCGATGATGTGAAGCTCAATGCTTATGGCTTGCAAGCAAATTTAGATGGAACCATTGCGGTGCGTCAAGGCAAACAGGGTTTAGGACTGTATGGACAAGTAAATTTAACCAAAGGGCGATATGCTTCATTCGGGCAAGATTTAATTATCCGCAAAGGGCAAATTAGCTTTGCAGGTCTACCTTCTCAGCCAAGTTTGAATATTGAGGCAATCCGTAATCCAGAGGCAATGGAAGATAGCTCAATTACGGCTGGCGTAAAAGTGATAGGCTTGGCGGATAGCCCTGAAGTTAAAGTCTTCTCAGAACCTGCCATGTCGCAAAATAATGCTCTTTCTTATGTACTAACTGGACGCTCTCTTGATAGTGGGGGCGATGGTAACCCGAGTAATTCAATGACAGCAGCATTACTGGGATTAAGTTTAGCTAAAAGTAGTAAAGCAATTGGGAAAGTAGGTAGTGCTTTTGGGTTAAATGATTTAAATGTAAGTACAGCAGGCATTGGAGATAATACTAAAGTAGAAGTAAGTGCAAACCTAACCCCTAAATTTAAAGTGAAATATAGTGTGGGAATTTTTGCCCCTTTAACTGAACTCACTTTACGCTATAATCTCGCACCAAAATTGTATTTACAATGGATTTCTAGTGTAAACCAAGCAATCGATTTAATGTATCGTTTTGACTTTGATTAAAAATATGTCAAGCATTTACAAAGAAATAAATGAAAAAAGAACGACAAAAATTTATACAGAAATGGCTACGTGAGCAGCAGAAAACAGTAAAAAAATACCTGCTGTTAAATGTGCTCTTTGGGGCAATCAGTGCCTTGTTTATGATCGGGCAGATGGCATTAATTGCCTTAATGTTGCATAAAATAATTATTGAACACCAAACTGCAAACCAATATCTAGCTGAAATAGGATTATTATTTGGCTGTTTCACTGCCAGAGCGGTATTGATTTGGTTGCGCGAAAGAATGGGCTTTAAAGCGGGACAAGCTTTGCGATTACATTTACGCCAGCAGATTATTGAAAAACTCTTAGCTGTAGGCCCGATGTCTATTCAGCAGAAAACAACGGGCAGTTGGGCGAATTTAATTCTGGAACAGGTCGAAAATCTGCATAATTTCTATGCTCGTTATTTACCTCAGCAATTTTTATCACTGATTGTACCCATCTTAATCCTCTGCATAGTGTTTCCAATCAACTGGGCTGCAGGCTTTATTTTATTTGCGACGCTACCTCTACTCCCTATTTTTATGGCATTGGCAGGAATTAAAGCTGTGGAAGCCAACCAACGCAATATTGGCGTACTTTCAAGGATGAGCGGTCAATTTTTGGATAAACTTCGCGGATTAGAAACGATCCGCCTATTTGGGCAAGCTGAAAAGCAGGCGGAGCAAATTTACCAAAGCACCGAAGAGTTCCGCTTGAGCACTATGGATGTGTTGAAAATGGCATTTCTCTCTTCGGCTGTACTCGAATTTTTTACAGCAATTTCCATTGCGGTCATGGCGGTTTATTTTGGTTTTACCTTCTTAGGTGAGTTAGATTTTGGTGGTTATGGCGTTGCTGTTGGATTATTTACGGGCTTTTTCTGCTTGATGCTTGCACCAGAATTTTATCAGCCACTGCGTGAATTAGGCGTTTTCTACCATGATAAAGCGGCAGCGATCGCAGCAGCAGATAATATCGAAGCCTTTTTAAATGAAGAGGTGTTATCTCGCCAAACTTCGCAAAAAGATTTCAAAAATCAACCGCTTGTTATTCAAGCCAAAGATTGCGTGGTGCTTTCTCCACAAAGTAAACGCCTAACTCAACCACTCAATTTTGATATTTGCGAAAAACAACATATCGCTTTAGTTGGGCAGAGTGGAGCAGGAAAAAGCTCATTGATGAATATGCTACTTGGTTTCTTGCCTTATGAAGGTTCAGTGACCATCAATGGCATTGAGCTACGTGAATTAAATTTAATCCAATGGCGAGAAAAGTTAGCTTGGGTGGGGCAAAACCCTCAGCTTATTCGTGGTTCATTAAAAGAAAATATTTTGCTGGGCAATTACGAAGTATCAGAACAAGCCCTTACACAAGCCCTTTCGCTTTCTAAAGCGGATGAGTTTGTTTACCGTTTAGGCTTGGAACATCAAGTGCAAGACAGCAATGCAGGCATTTCTGGAGGACAGGTTCAGCGTATTGCCATCGCTCGAGCGTTGCTAAGAGACTATGAACTATTGATGTTAGATGAACCGACTGCCAGTTTAGATTTGCAATCTGAGCAACAAGTGCTACAAGCCTTGCAGCATTTAAGCCAACAACACACAACGCTGATGATCACTCATCGCATTGAAGATTTAGCGAGTTGCGATGAAATTTGGGTAATGAAAAAAGGACAGATTATCCAAAAAGGAAAATTTGCAGAGATTAAATCTCAAGGAAATTTTGCGGAGTTATTAAGATAGGATGAAAAATAGAATAAGTCTGTAGTAAAACATATAAGGGCGGAGGTACGCTCCGCTCTTTATATTGCAATATAAAACTAATGACGCACAATTTCTTCTTCATCAAAGTCAAAATCTTCATCGTGCTCTTCAAAAAACTCACCATCGTTGCCGTATTCATCATCCTCACCATTCGGATCTTCAAAATACGTGCCCCAACCTTCATATTCTGCCCCTGCTTTTTCAATCAATGGGAGCAATTCTTTTTGCTGGGCGGTAATTAAATCCGCATTTAAGTTGATTTCACTCACAATATCACACACGAAGAAAACGTTGCCATCTTCTTCCACTTCTTCCGCTTCTGAAATCTCATAGCCAAGTTTATAAGCATCCACCACTAATTTTTCGAGCTTATCAAAATCGTGGTGAGCCACGTGATGTTCGATAATATAAAGTGCTTCAGGAGCTGAACCATCAGCTAATAAGTTTTCGATAATTTCGTCAGTTTCTTGTCGTAATTCGGTTAAGTTGTACATTTCAGTTCTCCTATTCTGCTGCTGAAAGTTCAAATGCTGGCGTGAACCAGCGGTCTAATTTACTTGATAATTTGTCAATGCCGATACGTTTTAATGCAGAGTAAGCTTCCACTTGCACATCACCCTGGAAAGGTAAAATCGCTTCACGCACCATTTTTACCGTTTTGCTACGTTCTGATTGGCTGAGTTTATCCGCTTTGGTAAGAAGTAATAACACCGGCAGCTCTGCCGAAACAGCCCATTCGATCATCTGTTGGTCTAAATCTTTAAGTGGATGGCGAATATCCATCAAAATAACAACACCACGCAAACAGTCACGTTTTTGTAAATATTCGCCCAATGCTTTTTGCCATTGAATTTTCATCTGTTCAGGCACTGCTGCGTAGCCATAACCAGGCAAATCAACTAATTTGCAGTTTGGTTCTACTTCAAAAAGGTTAATAAGTTGAGTTCGCCCTGGCGTTTTTGAAGTGCGAGCCAAGTTTTTTTGATTGGTTAATGCGTTAAGTGAGGTCGATTTCCCTGCGTTTGAACGCCCTGCAAAAGCGATTTCAATGCCACTATCTTCGGGTAAATGGCGAATATCGGGGGCTGAGGTTAAAAATTTGGTTTTGTGATAATTTAATTTAATTTGTTCTGTCATAATTTCTGTTTCTAATTTCAAAAGTTATTTTAATTTCAACGATAATCCTTGCTCACCATATTGGTTGGTTTGCGGGAAGCTGGCAAAAAAGCCCCATTCTAAAAAGACAATCGTGCCAATCAACATCGGCATCAACAAACCAAGCAACCACGCATTAGTTTCACCTGCAAGTGGGGCAATGAAGTAGCAAATCATTGGCACGGCTAAAATAAAGACATGTTTACCAGAGCGATTTCTGTCGTGTAAGCGTTTCACGGCAATGGAAAGAATACTATACAAACTTCCCCCTAGCGGGGGGAGCATTATCGGGTTGAAAGCGGTCGAATGGGTGAAAAAATTTACCACAATAAATAAAAAAGCAAAGTTGATGCCAATTCCTACCCAAAAACCTTGCCGATTTAAACGTCCTTTAAAGCTAAATAAAAGTTGGAGTAAGCCCATTTTATTCCTAATGTTTATTATTCTGACTAAAAATGTAGTCATTCACGGAGGTGGTATTATAGCTTAATTGAGCATATTTCGAAAAATAGAAATATAAAATCAAGAAAGATTTTTCATACTCATAAAATCATTTTTTTGGTAAACTTAACGCACTTTTAGTATTTATTTTGGAATAGATTATGTCGGAAAAGAAAAAAGGTTTTTGGTCTTGGTTAGGCTTCGGGAAAAAAGAAGAAATTACAGAACAAGTTTCGCAAGAGCAAACCATTGAAACAGATTCGCAAAACATAGCAGAAAATGCACCGCTTGTAGAAGAAAAACACGAAATAGTAAGCGAATTTATTGAACAAAAATTAGATGAAGCAAAACATTTTGTTGAAGAAAAATTGGATGTTGCTGAGCATATTATTGAGGAGTTAGAAGAGAAAATCGAACAATCCTTCGAAGAAGAAAAAGAGGAGAGCGTAGCTATTATTGATACAGCTCATCATAATTCGAATGAGAATTTGCAAGCGGATGAAATTGCAGAAGACATTGCCACAATGGCTGAATCTCTGAAAGAAAATGAAATCGTTGAGGAAACTCAACTTGAAACAGAGGTTATTTCTGAATCAGAACAAGCAATCGAAATTTCTGAAGAAATTGCAGAGTCTGTTGTTGAAGACATTGTAGAAACTGCTGAAGAAGCGGAAAAAGTAAAAGAAGAAACCCAAGATGAATATCAAGAGAAACCAGCGAATAAAACAGGCTTTTTTAGTCGTTTAATTCAAGGGCTAATTAAAACCAAGCAGAATATTGGTTCAGGTTTCTTAAACTTTTTCCGCGGTAAAAAAATTGATGATGATCTGTTCGAAGAGTTGGAAGAGCAGCTTTTGATTGCGGATCTTGGTATGCCAACCACAACCAAAATCATCAATAACTTAACTCAACACGCAACCAAACAACAACTTAAAGATGCTGAATTACTTTATCAGCAATTAAAACTTGAGCTTGCCGATGTGCTAAAGCCAGTGGCTCAACCACTTGAAATTGATACAACTAAAAAACCATATGTGATTTTGATGGTTGGTGTGAATGGAGTAGGTAAAACAACTACAATCGGTAAATTAGCGAAAAAATTCCAAGATGAAGGTAAATCTGTGATGCTTGCTGCGGGTGATACATTCCGTGCTGCAGCGGTTGAACAGCTTCAAGTTTGGGGTGAACGTAACAATATTCCTGTGATTGCACAATCTAGTGGTTCCGATTCAGCTTCAGTGATTTTTGATGCGATGCAATCCGCTTCAGCAAGAAATATTGATGTATTGATTGCCGATACCGCAGGGCGTTTACAAAATAAAAATCACTTGATGGATGAGCTAAAAAAAATTGTGCGTGTAATGAAAAAATATGATGAAACTGCCCCACACGAAATTATGCTCACTTTAGATGCTGGCACAGGTCAAAATGCGATTAGCCAAGCAAAACTCTTTAATGAAGCGGTGGGCTTAACAGGTATTACGCTTACTAAATTAGATGGCACAGCAAAAGGAGGCGTTATTTTTGCTATTGCGGATCAATTTAATATTCCAATTCGTTTTATCGGGGTGGGTGAGAAAATTGACGATTTGCGTCCGTTTAATTCAGAAGAGTTTATCGAAGCCCTGTTTAGTCACGAAGAAGAAAAATAGTTGCACAATATAAAAACAAAATAAAGGCAAAACAATGATCAAATTTAGTAATGTCAATAAAGTTTATAAAGGAAATAAAGCGGCACTGCAAGGTATCAGCTTTCATATTCCAAAAGGCGGAATGGCGTATCTCACGGGGCATTCTGGTGCAGGGAAAAGTACGTTATTAAAACTAATTATGGGTATTGAACGTACCAATGGTGGGAGTATTGAGTTTAACGGCTATGATATTACCCGCCTTGCCTCACACGAATTACCATTTTTGCGTCGCCAAATTGGAATGGTACACCAAGATTATCGCCTGCTAACAGATAGAAACATTTTAGATAACGTGGCATTACCCTTGATTATTCAGGGAATGAACCAACAAATTGTTGAACGCGAAGCAAAGTTAGCACTTGCTCGAGTGGGATTAGTGGGTAAAGAAAACTACTTCCCGCATCATCTTTCTGGTGGGGAACAACAACGCGTAGACATCGCTCGTGCGATTGTGCATCGCCCAATTTTACTGCTTGCCGATGAGCCGACGGGCAACTTAGATGAAAAACTGTCGTTTGAGATTTTCCGTCTGTTTGAAGAGTTTAATCAACAAGGTACGACGGTGATTGTGGCAACCCATGACACCAACATCATTACAATACGCCCCAAACCTTGCCTTGTGTTAGAACAAGGGCATCTACAAATGAATTAAGCAAAAGGACTGAAAATGGCTTCTTTATTGAATACACGATTAGGTGCACAGACGTGCTATATCTTGCGAGCCGTTTGGCAGGATTTAATACAACGCAAGCTAGGTACGTTTTTAACGGTATTGGTTATTGCATCATCGCTGACCATTCCCATTGTTAGCTATCTATTATGGAAAAACATCAACCACGCAGCAACAGAATTTTACCCTGAGCCTGAATTAACTATTTATCTCAATAAAAATCTGTCGGATAACGAAGCCAATATTGTCGTACAAAAAATTCATCAATTCGAAACCGATAAAATTGAAAATCTGAATTTTATCTCACGTCAGCAGAGCTTAGAGGATTTCCAAGCATGGTCTGGATTTGCCGAAGCCTTAGATATTATTGAGGATAACCCGCTTCCTGCCGTCGTAGTACTTAAACCGAAAAAAGCCTTTGCCAACAACGAAGAAATGTTGATACTTCGCAACGGTCTGCAAAGCATTAAAGGTGTGCAGGAAGTGAGATTAGATAACAGTTGGTTAGAAAAATTAACTGCTTTAACCTGGCTTTTTGCACGCGTTGGCACACTCTGTACGTTATTGATGATGATTGCTGTCTTTTTAGTAATTGGTAATGTAGTACGTACTGATGTGGCAAATAGCAGTGCTTCTATTGAAATTCAGCAGCTTTTAGGTGCGACTAATCATTTCATTGCTCGTCCATTTTTATACAAAGGAATGATTTACGGCTTTTTGGGTAGTTTATTAGCAATCTTATTTAGCTCAGTTATCATTAGCTATTTAGTCAATATCGTAAAATATGTAACGGATATGTTCACAATGAAATTTACGCTAACAGGTTTAGATTTCAGTGAAATCTTTTTAATTGTCGTAATGTGTATTTTTATTGGCTGGGTCGCAGCAAATATTGCAACGAATAAGCATATTATTACTTTAGGACAGAGATAATATATCTTGAATTATAAAACAGGAGCGTCGCTCCTGTTTTATTTTATCTACTATGCCTAGAAATAGATTACTTAAACACCGCCCAAACAGGAGAATGATCAGAAGGTTTTTCCATTGCTCGTATTTCTAAGTCAATGCCAGTTTCTACGCAACGTACCGCCAATGGTTTTGAAGCAAGTACCAAGTCAATACGTAAACCACGATTGTCGTCAAAGCCTTTTGAACGGTAATCAAACCATGAGAATTTATCATCTACTTCTGGGTGCATTGCTCGAAATGTGTCTACTAATCCATAACCTTGTAAACGCTCTAACCATTCGCGTTCTTCTGGCAAGAAGGAACATTTTCCATCACGCAACCAACGTTTACGATTTACCTCACCAATTCCAATGTCTAAATCTGTTGGACTGATGTTCATATCGCCCATAATAACAATCGGATTTTCAGGTTTCAATTCGGTTTCTAAATAATTTTGCAAATCCGCATAGAATTTTTCTTTCGCTGGAAATTTAGTTTCATGCTTGCGGTTTTCACCTTGTGGGAAATAGCCGTTTAACACAGTAAGTACACCAAACTCTGTCTCAATATCTGCCATAATCATTCGTTTTTGTGCATCTTCGCTATCAGTTGAAAAACCTTTACGCACCGCAAGCGGTTGTTTTTTGGTTAAAAGTGCCACACCGTAGTGTCCTTTTTGCCCATGGTGGAATACGTGGTAGCCTAAGTGATTAACTAAGTCATAAGGGAAATCTTCGTCTGAAACTTTGATTTCTTGTAAGCCAATGACATCGGGTTGATGTTTTTCGATAATAGCTTCAAGTTGATGTGGTCGAGCACGTAAACCATTGATATTAAAAGAGATAAATTTCATAAATAGCCTTTTCGGAATATTTTTATATATTGAACGAAATAAAAGGGCGTGTGCAACACGCCCCAGTAAATGATTACATTATAATAATTACAACGTCATTGCCGCAATCCAACCAAACACTAACAACGGAATATTAAAGTGTAAAAAGGTTGGCACAACTGAATCCCAAATATGGTCGTGTTTACCATCAGCATTTAAGCCTGATGTTGGACCAAGGGTTGAGTCCGAAGCTGGTGAACCTGCATCGCCAAGTGCAGCGGCAACGCCAACGATAGACATTGTTGCAAGTGGTGAAAAACCGAAAGCCACACACAAAGGCACGTAAATAGAGGTAATAATTGGCACGGTTGAGAATGATGAGCCAATACCCATTGTGATGAATAAACCAACAACAAGCATTAGGAATGCAGCAGTACCTTTGCTATCAATTGCACCACGTAAGCCTTCTACTAATTCTGCTACGCCACCTGTTGAGTTTACTACGCTAGCATAACCAGAAGCTGCAATCATTACGAAGCCAATCATTGCCATTAAACGTAAACCATCTTGGAAGATGTCGTTCGATTGTTTAAGTTTGAAAACACCACCTAAAGCAAAAATCACTAAACCAACTAAACCGCCCATAATTGTTGAATTCGTCGCTAATTGCGTTGTACATGTTGCGATGATTGCAAAAACGCTTAACCAAATGTGGAATGGTTTTACATGTGCTACACGTTCGGCAATGTCGTCTGCATTTTTCTCTTGCACTTCAGCATAATTACGCGGTTTGCGGTAAGAGACGAAGAAAGCAAATAACAAGCCTAAAATCATACCAAGCACAGGGATAAACATCGCTTTGGTCATATCAGCAGTGGTTGCGACTAAACCGAATTGCGAGCCTACATTATTGATATTTTTGACTAAAATGCTCTCAATAAAGATTTGTCCGAAACCTGCGGGAATAAGCATATAAGTTGCAGTTAAACCAAAAGTTAAACCACAAGCCACCGCACGGCGGTCAATTTTTAATTGGTTCATCACACCCAAAAGCGGAGGTACAACAATGGGAATAAACGCAATATGAATTGGGATCACGTTTTGAGACGAGATTGCAAAAGCAGTTAATACAAATAAAATAATGTATTTGAACCAGAACACTGAACGACCAGAAGGGCGTTTACCAAAGTGAGAAATCACTTTGTAAGCTAATAAATCAGTTACACCTGAGCGGGATAATGCCACTGCAAATGCACCAAGTATGGCATAGTTCATTGCAGTTTCAGCACCGCCACCTAAACCGCCTGTAAAGCTACCGATGGTCTTCTCTAATGCTTGGAAAAGCGTGGCATTATCGACACCGTAATTGCCGATTGCCCCGCAAACCAAGGCTGCAATAATCAGTGAAACGACCACGTTAATTCGCATTAAACTTAATACGAGTAACGTAATGATCGAAATCACTACTTCGTTTGAAAACATAAAAAATCCTCTTAATCTAAGTTGTTTGCATTTTGCAAAGTTTAATCCAAATTAAACCGCTTTAAATTGGATCAACCCTTCCTGCGCAAATTCGTGTTCGTCTTCATCAATTCCTGCACCAACAGGAATTACAGGCATTTCTTCCTTATCAAAAGCAAGATCGCCTTCTACGCCTTCAATCACTTGTCCGTGTTTGATATTTTTAAAATCAAACAGATTCGGGTCACAAAGATGTGATGGGGTGACATTTTGCAAAGCACTAAACATCGTCTCAATTCGCCCTGGATATTGGCGATCCCATGTTTGTAACATCTCTTTGATTACTTGGCGTTGAAGGTTCGGTTGCGAACCACATAAGTTACACGGAATAATCGGGAATTGCTTTGCTTCCGCATATTTTTCAATGTCCTTCTCTTTGCAGTAAGCTAACGGACGAATCACTATTTGCTTGCCATCATCGCTAATCAGCTTTGGTGGCATCGACTTTAATTTAC
Organism: Haemophilus parahaemolyticus; assembly: GCF_002015035.1. GTDB lineage: Bacteria > Pseudomonadota > Gammaproteobacteria > Enterobacterales > Pasteurellaceae > Haemophilus_A > Haemophilus_A parahaemolyticus. The sequence goes on from NZ_MUXY01000003.1 coordinate 118,381, forward strand.
CACCATAAAACATATTTAGGAAGAGGGTTTCGAGCATATCATCGCGATGATGCCCAAGTGCAATTTTAGTTGCACCAAGTTCTGTGGCGGTGCGATATAAAATTCCACGACGCAAACGCGAACAGAGTGAACAAGTTGTTTTTCCCTCTGGAATTTTCTCTTTTACGATACCGTAAGTATTTTCTTCCACAATTTTATATTCCACGCCGATGCTAGCTAAATATTCGGGCAAAATATGCTCTGGGAAACCGGGTTGTTTTTGGTCTAAATTCACCGCCACCACATCAAAATGGATTGGCGCGTTGAGTTTTAAATTAAGCAAAATATCTAAAAGCGTATAGCTGTCTTTCCCGCCCGAAAGGCAGACCATGACTTTATCGCCCTCTTCAATCATATTGAAATCGGCAATCGCATTGCCCACATTACGGCGTAAACGCTTTTGTAGCTTGTTAAGATTGTAGGCTTGTTTTTTTTCTTTGTCGGTAAGTGTTGTCATAAAGTGAGTTTATAAAATAATAAAAAATGGCATTCAAATATAGAAACTATTTAGCGTAAAGATAACCCGAAATAATGAATGGGCGGGGATAAACCCCGCCTATACAATATGAAAGTCAATCTAGCTCAAATTAATGCTTACGCATATTTCGCTTTACTACCGTGGCAATGTTTGTATTTTTTGCCTGAACCGCAAGGGCATGGATCGTTGCGACTAATATGTAAGTTCGCTAATTGCTCTTCAGTCAGGTTGTCCATATCTACTGCTTGTTCAGCCTCTGTTGCTTCTTGTGCTTGTTGAGCAGCTTGTTGCTCTGCAGCAACCTCTTCTTGACTACGCACTTGAATACGGCTTAATACGCTGATGACGTTGGTTTTAAGCAGATCTAACATTTCAGTAAACATAGCAAACGACTCTTTTTTGTACTCGTTTTTCGGATCTTTCTGACCATAACTGCGTAAGTGAATCCCTTTGCGGAGGTAATCCATTGCAGAAAGGTGCTCCTTCCAAAGTTCATCGAGAGTTTGTAATACGATACCTTTTTCAAAGTTACGCATCACTTCTTCGCCTACAATGGCTTCTTTCGCTTTGTACTCTTCTTTCGCAATGTTCAGAATACGTTCACGTAAGGTCTCTTCGTGCAGATCTGGTTCTTCTAACCAATGTTGAATTGGTAATTTCATTCCGAATTGGCGATCTAAACGCACTTCTAAGCCTTCAATATCCCACATTTCTTCGATAGATTGTGGAGGAACGTACTGGCTAATGATTTGGTTGAAAACATCATCGCGGATGGTGTCCACCATTGGCGAAACGTTGTCTGTTTCAAGTAAATAATTACGTTGTTCGTAGATGACTTTACGTTGTTCATTCGCTACATCATCGTATTGAAGTAAGTTTTTACGACCATCAAAGTTATGTGCTTCTACTTTCGCTTGCGCAGAAGCAATCACTTTAGTCAGCAGTTTTGACTCCATCGCTTCACCTTCCTCAGTAAAGGCTTTACGCATCATATTGAGCTTGCCTTCGTTGAGGTAAATGCGCATTAAAGGATCGTCCAATGATAAGTAGAAACGTGATGAACCAGGGTCACCTTGACGGCCTGAACGACCGCGCAATTGGTTGTCGATACGACGTGATTCGTGGCGTTCTGTCCCGATTATATGTAAACCACCTGCTGCCATTACGGTTTCATAGCGTTCTTTCCACGTTGCTTTGATTGCTTCGATTTGCTCTTCGGTTGGGTTTTCTAGTTTCGCCACTTCAGCTTTCCAGTTACCGCCCAACACAATATCCGTACCACGACCAGCCATATTGGTTGCGATGGTTACCGCACCTGGTAAGCCTGCATCAGCAATAATTTCCGCTTCTTGTGCGTGGAATTTCGCATTTAATACGTTGTGTTTAATACCTGCTTTGTCTAATTCGCGAGAAAGTAGCTCTGATTTTTCAACCGATGCCGTACCCACCAATACAGGCTGATTACGAGCGATACAATCTTGAATATCTTTGATTACCGCTGAAAATTTTTCTGGCTCACTTTTGAACATTAAGTCTGTATGGTCTTTACGTAAGATTGGTTTATTAGTTGGAATCACCACCGTGTTCAAGCCATAAATTTGTTGGAATTCAAAGGCTTCTGTATCTGCTGTACCTGTCATCCCCGCTAATTTTTCATATAAACGGAAGTAGTTTTGGTAAGTGATAGAGGCAACAGTTTGGTTTTCGCCTTGAATATTTACGTGCTCTTTGGCTTCGATCGCTTGGTGTAAGCCATCAGACCAGCGACGTCCTGCCATTGTACGGCCTGTATGCTCATCGATAATCACGATTTCACCATTTTCAACGATATAATCCACATCTTTTTCGAACAATTTATGTGCACGTAACGCCGCATAAGTGTGATGTAACAACGCAATGCGAGCTGGCTGGTAAAGGCTTTCGCCCTCTTGCATTAAGCCCATTTGCGTTAAAATGTTTTCCACTTTCACCATACCGCGTTCGGTTAAATGTGCTTGTTTGTTTTTTAAGTCAAGCGTGTAGTCGCCTTCACCCGTATATTCATCGCTATCTTCTTTTTCTTGGAAAGTCAGATGTGGGATCACTTGGTCAATCGCTTGATAAATTTGGGTCGCATCTTCCGCAGGCCCTGAAATAATTAATGGCGTACGTGCTTCATCGATTAAGATTGAGTCCACCTCATCTACCAACGCATAATGCAATTCACGTTGGAAACGCTCATTTTTATCGTGGGCGAGGTTGTCGCGTAAGTAGTCGAAACCTAATTCACTATTGGTTGAATAAGTAATGTCAGCTTTGTAAGCTTCACGTTTATCCACTGGCAACATACCTGGTACGTTCACGGCAACGCTCATTCCCAAAAATTCAAATAATGGGCGGTTAGTTTCCGTATCGCGTCGTGCTAAGTAATCGTTCACGGTCACGACATGTACGCCTTTGCCTGTTAATGCGTTTAAGTAGCAAGGCAATGTCGCCGTTAAGGTTTTACCTTCACCTGTACGCATCTCTGCGATATTGCGGTCAGTCAATACCATCCCGCCAATCAATTGCACATCAAAGTGACGCATTCCCATCACACGCTTACTCGCTTCACGCACGGTTGCGAACGCTTCTGGCAAAATCGCTTGTAAGGTTTCGCCTGCACTTAAACGCTCTTTAAACTCAGTGGTTTTCGCTTGTAATTGCTCATCTGAAAGTTGCTCAAAGGCAGGTTCTAATTTGTTGATTTTTGCAACAATTTTGCGCAAGCGTTTTAATGTACGATCGTTGCTTGAACCGAAAACTGCGGTTAATACTCTTGAAATCATTGTTTATCCTTATTTTGTTTGAGTGAATACATAAAAATTAAGCGATAAACAACATAGGACCTGCTCGAATAGGATGGTTTAAATCACCATCAAAATGGAAAGCTTTTGCAAAAAATAGGGGGATTTCGACCGCTTGCACTGCATTTGTAAGGCTTTCAGGTTTAATTTCTGCTAGAAACAAGTGCTGTTCTTGCTTAGTTTCTTCAGTAATAGCTTGAACAAGCGGTTGATTTAGGATGGTTTGTTCACTTTCAGGGTAAGGCTGAATTTCAGGCAACGAAAAAATCGCAAGAATTCCTAAAAGGAACTGCGACAATAATGGTTTGCGATGAAAGTGATTAAATAAACTCATTAAAAATACCTAAAAAATCAGGTGGTATTATATGTTAATTTGCCTAGAAAGGCTAAGTTAATGCGGTCAAGTTATGTAAATTCAAGTTAATTTTAGCGGTTATTTGTGCAATCCGCTTAAAATGGCACATTCTGGATTGTCATTTCCGCAACAAGTTTTGTTCCAACCTTTCAATAACGTCAGCATCTGCTGTAAATCTTGGATTTTCTGTTCCAACGCTAAAATATGTTGCTCGGTAAGCTGTTTTACTTCGCGACTGGTACGATGCGGGTCATCATTTAATGCCAATAAATGTGTGATTTGAGCCAAAGAAAACCCTACTTTGCGCGCATTACAAATAAAATGCAATCGTTCCAAATCGGCTTCGGTATAAATACGATAGCCTGATTCACTTCGACAAGCTCTCGGTAATAAGCCCGCTTTTTCATAATCACGAATTTGTTTGGCGGAAAGCCCCGTTTTTTTCGATGCTTGACTAATATTCATTTTTCTTCTTGACTTTAACCTATGGTTAAGGTTTAGCATATACCCCATCTTTTGATTTGTCATTCACTATTTAACAGGAGTTTATTATGGCTATCATCTTAAAATTAGACGGTTTACATTGTGGAAACTGCGTGAAAAGCGTAGAAAAAGCCTTGCGTGAAGTTGCAGGCGTGGAAAGCGTGAGTGTTTCTCTCGAACCACAACAAGCGATTGTTGAAGGCAATCCTGAACCAAAAGCATTGATTGATGCAGTAGATGAAATGGGTTTTGAAGCGACTTTGTAATAAGGAGGGAGACAATGTCTAACTCAGAAACCCAACTTTTAATTAGTGGCATGCATTGTGCCGCTTGTGTTCGCCGTGTTGAAAAAGCACTTGGCAAAGTTGAAGGAGTCAATTTTGCCTCAGTCAATCTTGCCGATCAAACTGCCTTCGTAGAGGGGAATGCCGATCCTCAAGCGATGGTTCAAGCAGTCGAAAAAATGGGCTTTGGTGCAGAAATGTTGGAAAGCGAAGAAGAACGTCGTACTAAACAACAAGCCCAAACCAAAGCCATTTTAAGTCATAAAAAATGGCAGTTTGCTTTGGCGTTAATTGTTGGTTTTGACTTAATGGTTGTGGGAATGTTTATCGGTATGATGGTCACTGAACGCAATCATCTTACTTGGTTTGCACTTGCCTTTGTTAGCCTTACGACAATGTATTTTTCAGGTAAAGATTTCTTTATCGGTGCGTGGAAAAGCCTACAAAATCGAGCAGCAAATATGGACACGCTCGTTGCGGTGAGCACAGGTGTCGCGTGGTTTTATTCGTTCGGTTTGTTGCTTTTCCCGCAAGTACATGCCCACGTCTATTTTGAAGCCAGTGTGATGATTTTAGGCTTTATCAATTTAGGCAAATTTTTAGAGCTGAAAGCAAAACAACGCTCATCGCTTGCCCTTGAGAAATTGCTTGATTTAGCCCCAAAACAAGCGGTCATTTTTGAAGAGAGGATTGCAAAAACTATTCCCGTGAAAGGTATTAAACCTGAAATGTTGGTGCAAGCCTTGACGGGCGACCGACTTGCGGTTGATGGCATATTAACCGAAGGCGTGATTTGGGTGGACGAATCGATGCTCACGGGCGAAGCCTTTCCTGTTGAGAAAAAAGTAGGCGATAAAGTCCACGCTGGTACGCTGATTCAAGACGGTTCTGGTATTTACAAAGCCGAGCAAGTAGGCTCGCAAACCGCATTGGCACGGGTCATCAATGCCGTTCGCCACGCACAAAGTAGTAAACCGCCATTAGCACACTTGGTAGATAAAATAGCATCTATCTTCGTGCCTGTAGTTGTGATAATTGCCCTAATTAGCAGTCTGATTTGGCTTGCACTTGGCAAAGATTTTGCCTTTACGTTATCAGTCTTTACTACGGTGCTGATTATCGCTTGCCCTTGTGCTCTTGGTTTGGCGATTCCGCTGTCTACCATCGCAGGCGTTGCACGTGCAACAGAAATGGGCGTATTAGTCAAAAATATTGATGCTTTGCAAGCCAGCAGTGAAATCGATACGCTCGTGTTTGATAAAACAGGAACGCTTACCACAGGTGAGATGACTGTCACCCAATTTACCGCCTTGCAAGGAAATGAAAACGAAATATTGGGCTTAGCCAAAAGTTTGGAACAGCAGGCTTCTCATCCAATTGCTAAAGCCATTGTGCGATTTGCCGAACAAGCAGAAAACCTTGAAATCAGCAATATCAATGTGGTGAAAGGCTTAGGTATTGCGGGTGAATGGAATGGTCAGATGGTCAAAATGGGAAATTTAGCGTTCTTGGAACTTGATGAACGGTTGATTTCTTCACTTAATTTGCAAGCCCATAATGGTTCAACTCAAATTTATTTACGCGTGAACAACCAGCTCGCGGCAGTCTTCACACTTGCGGATGAATTGCGAGTGGAAAGTAAAGCAGTCATCGCCAAATTTCAGTCGGAAGGCTACCAATGCTATATGCTCACAGGCGATAGAAAATCGACAGCTGATTATTTCGCCAAAGAGTTAGGCTTAAATGGTGTAATTGCAGATGTCTTGCCAGAGCAAAAAGCAGAGAAAATCCAGCAGTTACAACAACAAGGCAAAAAAGTTGCGATGGTGGGCGATGGCATTAACGATGCTCCTGCTCTTGCCCAAGCCAATGTGGGAATTGTGATGCATTCAGGCTCAGATATTGCGATTGAAACCGCCGATCTTTCACTCTTACGAGCAGGGCTTGAACCAATTGCAGAAATTCTACCATTCTCAAAACATGTACTTCGCAATATGAAACAGAGCCTGACAGGGGCATTTTTCTACAATGTGATTGCCATCCCTGTTGCTGCAGGTGTGCTTTATCCCTTTACGGGCACATTACTCAACCCAATGATCGCCGCTGTTGCGATGACGATGTCATCTATTACGGTGGTGTTAAATAGCCAACGGTTGTTAAGATAGTTCATAAGGTCTAGTTAAGAAACTAGACCTTTCTACGTTCTCTAGGCTAAAATAAACCTCTTTTTACTTTCAATTTTATTATGCGAAAAACACCAAATTCAAAACCGCAAAAACAAACCTCAAAAGCAATGGGCGAAGTGCGTGTGATTGCTGGCTTATGGCGTGGTCGGAAATTACCCGTGCTCAATGCGGAGGGGTTACGCCCGACAACCGACCGCGTAAAGGAAACGTTATTTAACTGGTTGATGATGGATGTGGCGAATGCTCGATGCTTAGATTGTTTTGCGGGCAGTGGTTCGCTTGGGCTTGAAGCCCTTTCTCGTCAAGCACAAGCGGTCGTTTTTTTAGAAAAATTTGCTAATGCTGCTCAGCAATTAAAGAAAAATTTAGCCAGTTTAAAAACGGATAAAGGTACAGTGATTAACACCGATACGCTCACTTATTTATCGCAAAAAAACAGTACTGAGCCTTTCAAGATTATTTTTATTGATCCGCCATTCCATCACAATTTTGTCCCACATGTATTGACTTTGCTCCAGCAAAATAATTGGTTGGCAGAAAATGCGTTAATTTATGTAGAAACCGAGAAAAATCATCCACCTTTACTTTTAGCCGAAAATTGGCAAATCATTAAAGAAAAATCAGCGGGAATGGTAACCAGCCGTTTAATTCAAGTAAATTCTATTTAAACCTAAAGAGAACCTTATGAAAAGATTAACTCCAGATGAGGCAATTGATATTGCTTACGATATTTTCCTTGAAATGGCAGGAGAAAATTTAGATCCTGCCGATATCTTATTATTTAATCTACAATTTGAAGATCGCGGTGCAGTTGAAATGGTAGAAACTGCCGATAATTGGGATGAAGAAATTGGTACACTCATCGATCCTGATGCTTTCGCAGAAGTATGGGTTGGTTTGGTCAATGACCAAGATGAAATGGATGATGTATTTGCGAAATTCTTGATTTCTCACGAAGAAGAAAACCGAGAATATCACGTTGTGTGGAAAGAATAATCGTTAATACCGTATATAAAACTAACTTAATTTTTCATATTAACAGGAATGCTCTCCTATTAGGGGAGCATTCCTGCATAAGAAATATAAAGAAAAAGGCATAGTAGACAAAAAAGTTTCTAATCTGTCAAAAACTATGCCAATAACGAGCAAATTCACAGTAACGAAATAGCTCTAATTTACTCTAGATGAATAATACCTATTTTACTTCATAAAACTGTGGTTCGTTTTTATTAAAACGTGCCACCTCTTCTGGATCTGCGGTACCATCTGCGATTTTTGCTTTTAAGTTATCACAAGGCTCTTCACAGTCACACATTTTTTTCATACCTAAGGCCGTAATACCTCCACAGCTACCTTTGATAGTTTTACCTTTGATAATAAAGCCGATAGACATAGCAAAAATCACGGCAATGAAAAAGCCGAAAGTAATTAAAAGGGTTTCCATTATTCACTCCTATTTAGATTCGATAAGTTTTTGAAACTCGCTCGACATTTGGGTTTCGAAATTATCACCTTTTTTGAAGATTAAAAATACTGCTAATTTCTCTTTTTCAGCGATTGCTAATGCCTTTTCTGCACCAAGCACAAATAAACCTGTAGATAAGCCATCAGCGGTCATTGTAGTTGGCGCAAGAACAGTTATCGAAGCAAGATTATGACTGACAGGGCTAAGCTTTGCGGGGTCGATAATATGAGACATACGGCTACCATTTTCATCTTCGAAATAGTTGCGGTAGTTGCCTGAAGTTGCCATTCCTAAATTATGCAATGGAGCGATGATTTGCACTGATTCACCTTGAACTAAAGTCGGTTGCTCAATTGCAATTCGCCACGGCTCATTTTGTAAATTGTTGCCTTTGCCACGCAATTCTCCCCCTATTTCAACTAAGTAGTTACTTATGCCCAACTGCTCTAAATATTCGGCAAGTTTATCTACGCCAAAACCTTTGGCAATCGAAGAGAGATCGAGATAAAGCCCTTTTACGCTTTTAGTGAGCATTGGCTTTTCACTGGTCATATCAAGATTGAATTTATCAATCCCTACCAAGGAAGCCCGTTCTGCAATTTGTGCTTCGCTTGGTACTTTGTTTAAACGTTTATCTGGCCCGAAGCCCCATAAATTCACAAGAGGACCGACAGTCACATCTAAGGCTCCATCAGTCACTTTATTCAGTCTAATTGCTTCTTGCACTACTTTGGCAAAATCTTCAGAAATCGCAAAAGATTGATTGGCTTCAGTATTGTAATTAAACTGACTGATCTCCGAATCTTTTTGGTAAGTAGACATTTCGTCATTTACCGTTTTGAGCAAACCATCAAGTTGCTTTTGCACTTCTTCAGCTTTTGGGAGTTGTACCTTACCATCATCAATATATTTAACATGATAGGTCGTTCCCATCGTTTTACCTTCAAAAGAAATTTGTTCTGGGGCTTTTTCGCAAGCGGTTAAAAAAAGTGAACCGACTGCAAGAAATAAAAGGGATTTAAGTTTCATTATTCTACTGTCTTGGTTGATAAAGGTTTATCCAACAAAGGAAATTCTTCGTAATGAACTGAAATAATTTGTTTAAAATTGTCACTACAACTTGTCCAATCAATCAGATCCACTTTAAACGGTAAATCTGAATCTGAAAAAGCGTCTTATAATTCTCTCTGCTGGTGAATCATTCATGGTGTTTTCGTAAGCAATGCAAAATTTAAGTTAGATGAGAAGTGATGTTTTGCATATTGCATAGAAAGGCATAGCACATCTCTAAAATCAGCACTATCAATATCTAAATTATTTAAGGAAAAACGTTTTAATTGCCGTTTGAGAATTTTTATGTCTAATTCATAGACAAACTCAAATTTTTGAATTACTCCTGCGATCCAAATGCAGTTGTATCTAATATCTCTGTCATTGCTTATATGTAATAAGCGGTGCGATTTGCAAAACTTTTTACAAATCGAACCGCTTTTATGGATTAAGTGAGATTAACCACCGAAATCATCTAATAAGATGTTTTCGTCTTCCACACCTAAATCTTTCAGCATCTTGATTACCGATGCATTCATAATTGGTGGGCCACACATATAGTATTCACAATCTTCTGGTGCCTCATGATCTTTTAAGTAGTTTTCATAAAGTACATTGTGGATAAAGCCTGTGTAACCTGTCCAGTTATCTTCAGGTAATGCGTCTGACAACGCCACATGCCATACGAAATTATCGTTTTCAGCTTGGAGTTGGTCGAAGTCTTCTTGATAGAAAATCTCACGTTTAGAACGCGCGCCATACCAGAATGACATTTTGCGTTTTGAGTGTAAACGTTTTAACTGGTCGAAGATGTGTGAACGCATTGGTGCCATACCTGCACCACCACCGATAAATACCATTTCTGCATCGGTTTCTTTCGCGAAGAATTCACCGAATGGACCAGAAATAGTCACTTTATCGCCCTCTTTTAATGACCAAATGTATGAAGACATTTGACCTGGAGGTGCATCTGGATTACTTGGTGGTGGTGTTGCAATACGCACGTTAAGCATAATGATGCCTTTCTCTTCTGGGTATGAAGCCATTGAGTAAGCACGAATGATATGCTCATCCACTTTAGACACATAACGCCATAGGTTATATTTGTCCCAATCCTCATGATATTCTTGTGGAACATCAAAGTCTTTATAAGCCACTGTGTGAGGATCTGCTTCGATTTGAATATAACCACCTGCACGGAATGGCACTTCTTCACCTTCAGGAATCGCCAATTTAAGCTCTTTGATAAAGGTTGCTTTGTTATCGTTAGATATAACCGTACATTGCCATTTTTTTACGCCGAAGATTTCTTCTGGAAGTTCAACGTCCATATTGCCTTTTACATTTACTTGGCAAGATAAACGATAACCTTCTTTTGCCTCACGTTTGGTGATGTGAGAAAGTTCAGTTGGAAGGATTTCACCACCGCCTGATTTTACTTTCACGATACATTGACCACATGAGCCACCACCACCACAAGCCGATGAGACGAAAATCCCTTTGCTCGCTAAAGCACCAAGTAATTTTCCGCCCGCTGGAAGGGTGATTGATTTTTCAGGATCGTCGTTAATGGTAATGGTGATGTCACCTGAATCCACTAACTTAGATTTTGCTAAAAGGATAAATACTGCAAGCACTAATACAAGGGCAGTAAATACCACGATACCGAAAATAAAATTACTATCCACGATATGCTCCTTATAATTGAATGCCTGAGAATGACATAAAGCCTAATGCCATTAAACCTACAGTGATGAAAGTGATCCCCAAACCACGTAAACCTGCTGGCACATCTGAGTATTTCATTTTCTCAGTTAAACCTGCAAGAGCTACAATAGCCAGCATCCAGCCTGTACCAGCCCCAATACCGTAAACCACTGATTCTGTGAAATTATATTCACGTTGAACCATGAATGATACGCCACCGAAGATCGCACAGTTTACGGTAATCAATGGTAAGAAAATACCTAGCGCACTATAAAGTGCTGGGAAGAATTTATCTAAAATCATTTCCAACACTTGAACAAGTGCTGCAATTACACCGATAAATGTAATGAAGTTTAAGAAACTTAAATCAACACCTTCGATTAAAGCACCATCTTTTAATACATGAGTATAAACTAATTGGTTTGCTGGTACGGCAATACCTAATACAACGATTACCGCAATCCCTAAACCGAAAGCTGTCGAAACTTTCTTAGACACCGCAAGGAATGTACACATACCAAGGAAGAAAGAAAGTGCCATATTCTCAATGAATACGGATTTTACAAAAATACTGAGTAATTCTTGCATCTTATTTCTCCACTTGTTCTGGTTTCCATGTTCTGATACCCCAGATCACGAAACCAATGATAAAAAACGCACTCGGTGCTAAAAGGAATAAACCATTTGCTTGATACCAACCACCATCTTGGATAGTTTGGAAGATAGTCACACCAAAGAGTTTGCCTGAACCGATAAGCTCACGTAAGAAAGCGACAATAATTAACATTGCACCGTAACCTAAACCGTTACCGATACCGTCGACAAAGCTTTCTACAGGACCTGATTTCATTGCAAAGGCTTCTGCACGCCCCATTACGATACAGTTAGTAATGATCAAACCAACGAATACCGATAATTGTTTTGAAAGTTCGTAAGCATATGCACGTAATACTTGGTCAACCAAGATTACTAATGATGCAATGATCGCCATTTGCACAATAATACGGATACTATTTGGAATATAGTTACGGATCATTGAGATGAACATACTAGAGAAAGCGGTTACTAAACTTACCGCAATCGCCATTACCACCGCTGTTTGTAGCTGTGTGGTTACCGCAAGTGCAGAACAGATACCTAAGATTTGTAATGCAATTGGGTTGTTATCAACCACTGGCGATAACAAGAGTTTTTTAAGGTTGTTGCCTGCCATTAGTTAGCTCCTGCTGTTGCTTTAAATTTCGCTAAGAATGGACCAAAACCATTTTGACCGAACCAGTATTTGAATGAACCATCCACACCTTTTGAAGTTAAGGTAGCACCTGAAAGACCATCAATACCGTGTTCTTTATTTGCTGATGCACCTTTACCGATGGTTAAAGCCACATTGCCTTGTTCGTCAAATAATTTTTTGCCTACAAAGTGTTTTTGCCAGTTCGGATTTGCAATCTCACCACCAAGACCTGCGGTTTCACCTTGTTCATAGTAGGTAATACCATTGATGGTATTTGCATCTGGTTGAACTGCCACAAAGCCGTACATAATTGACCATAAACCATTACCATACATTGGTAATACGGCTTGGGTCACTTTACCTGTTTCATCTTTTACAAGATAAATTTCAGCATATTTTGCACGCACTTTAATGTTTGCTTTGTCATCTGCTTGGGCAATTTGCACGTTTTGTGCAGGATCTTTTGCTGCTGCTTTTGCATCAAAGTTAGTGATATCATCAGCATAATCACCTGTTGCTAAATCCACAATTTTTGGCTCAATGAATTTTGCGTAAGTGTCTTGCACATTGGTATTTTCTTGCATTAAACCAGCCGCTTGTAAGATGTTTTTCTGTTTATCAAGCTGTTTTTGGATCTCTTGGGTTGGTTTTAACAACACCGCAGCACCCGCTACGATAAGAGAACAAACTAAGCTCAACAACACAACGATAGTTAAAGTACCGCCAACGCTATCTTTATTAAATTTAGCCATTATGCAGTTTCCCCCGTTTTTACAGCAGTTCTCGCTTTTCTGCGTTTAATGTTACCTTGAACCACTAAGTAGTCGAAGATTGGTGCGAACAAGTTAGCGAATAAGATTGCTAGCATCATACCTTCTGGATACGCAGGGTTTACGACACGAACAAGCACCGCCATGAAACCGATTAAAATACCGTACCACCATTTACCTTTATTGGTAAATGATGCAGATACTGGGTCGGTTGCCATAAAGAACATACCAATTGCGAAACCACCTAACACGAAGTGCCAATGCCATGGCATTGAGAACATTGGGTTAGTATCTGAACCAATAATATTAAACATCGTTGCAGTTGCCGCCATACCGATCATTACACCAGCAATAATACGCCACGAAGCAATACGTGCAAATACAATGATTGCTGCACCAATGATTAAAGCAAGAGTTGAAACTTCACCCATTGAACCAGGTAAGTTACCTAAGAATGCATCCATCCAAGTAATAGGTTCGCCTGTTGCAACATGTTTTAATGCTGTTTCACCACCTGCAGCCCATTGTGAAAGTGCAGTCGCACCTGAGAAACCATCCGCAGCCGTCCAAACTAAGTCACCCGAAATTTGTGCTGGATATGCGAAGAATAAAAACGCACGACCTGCTAATGCTGGGTTCATAAAGTTTTTACCTACACCACCGAAGACTTCTTTCGCAACAACTAAACCGAAAGTAATACCAAGAGCAGCTTGCCATAATGGTAATGTTGGTGGAACGATTAACGCGAATAAAATGGTTGTTACGAAGAAACCCTCATTCACTTCGTGACCACGCACGATAGCAAATAATAATTCCCAGAACATACCCACTGTGAATGCGACGATATAGATAGGTAAGAAGAAAATCGCACCCAGTGCCATTTTGCTTCCCCAACCTGCTGCAGAAGTTAAGTCAATTCCGACCGCTTGTGCTACAGCATAGTGCCAGTCGTTTGCAATTACTTGTTGCAAGTTGCCTAAACTAGTAATCGCTTGAATTGATTGATGCCCCACGTTATACATACCGTAGAATAACGCTGGGAACAATGCTAACCAAACGATAATCATCATACGTTTTGAGTCTAAAGCATCACGTACGTGAGTCGTTTTTTGCGTTGCTGTACCTGGTGTATAGAACAAAGTAAATACCGATTCAAATAAAGGGTATAATTTTGCGTATTTACCACCAGGAAGAAACGCGGGTTCCATTTTTTCAAAAAGATTTTTCAAACCCATTTCTAACCTTCCTTCTCAATCTTGTCTAATGCTTGACGCAAGAAGAAACCGTAATCGGTTTTACCTGGACAGACGAAAGTACATAACGCCAAATCTTCTTCATCTAACTCTAATGCACCTAATAATTGTGCTGAGTCTGTATCGCCCACTTCTAAATCACGAAGCAAGTGTGATGGAAGAATATCTAACGGCATTACACGCTCATAGTTACCGATTGGTACCATCGCACGGTGACCACCATTTTCAGCTGTAGTGAAGTTAAATAACTTACGGCCGAAGTGACCTAATACCGTACGCGTAATTGAGAATTTGTTTGGCTGTGGAGAAATCCAGCCCATAAATTCTTTTGTTGTATCTTCAGCAACTACAGAAACTTGTAATGCATAACGACCTAAATAATCGTGAGCACCCGCGGCTTTCGCTCCATAAAGCACAGAACCTGAAATCACTCGATTGTTACCTGCATTTAATTCATTTGCAGTTAATTGTGAAAGATTCGCACCAATGCGAGTACGGATTAAACGAGGGTTTTTCACCTGCGGACCAGCAAGAGCCACCACTCGGTCTGTGAATAATTCACCAGTGGTGAATAATTTACCGATAGCGATCACATCTTCATAGTTCAAGTGCCATACTTGTTTGTTAATGCCTACTGGATCGATAAAGTGGATATGTGTACCCACAAGACCTGCAGGGTGAACACCTGCAAATTCGTGTACATTCACACCTGAAACAGATGGCACATTACTGCCTGTTGCTTTAACAAGGTTGATTTTGCCTAATTTGGTTAACACAGTTAAACCGTGCTCAAAATCTGCTTTATATTCGTTAATAATCACAGTTGGATCTGCCGCTAATGGGTTGGTATCCATTGTATTAACGAAAATAGAAGATGGCGTTGCATCTAATGTTGGCACCTTACTAAATGGACGAGTGCGTAACGCAGTCCATAAACCAGATTCCACTAAATTTTGTTTTACTTGCTCAGCTGTTAAAGAAGCTAATTGAGCCACTTCATAGCGAGTAAAGGTAACTTGTTCATCACCCTCAACATTGATCACTACAGACTGAAGAACACGCTTCTCACCACGGTTGATTGCAACCACAGTACCGCTTGCAGGAGAGGTGAATACCACGCCAGCGTTCTTTTTGTCTTCAAAAAGTACCTGACCTTTTTTCACCACATCGCCTTCACGCACTTTCATTGAAGGACGCATACCCACATATTCTTCGCCAAGGATCGCAACTTCCGTCACGGTATTGCCGTTATGGATTACTTGTGCTGGAGCACCTGCAATAGGTAAATCCAAGCCTTTTTTGATTGTAATCATATTATTTGCACTACTTCTCTTGGGTTAAAAAATGATTGCGAACAATCGCAATCGCGTATTGAGTCGTAACTAATTTAATCATAAGCGAATTCCCCCACTGATAATTAAAGGTTACAAAAAGTTCTCAAATCGTTTCTGCATCCTCTCGAAAATCAATCTCAAAGATGCAAAATAAAACGCCCCCCCATTCTACCTAAAATGGCAAAAACTTTCTATAAAATCCCTACTTTTTTACATTTTACTCTTGAAAAGTTTGAACTTTATCAACATTTTACTCAGAAAATTTTAACAAATACCTCAAACAAGGTATGCGTTTTTGAAATAAAAGCAAGTAAAACTATCAAAGAAATTGACCGCTTAACTAGCCTAAAACCGCTTTTAGGCGTAGAATATCCAATAGTTTTAGTCAAATATTTAGCAGAGTAGAGAGAAAAAATGGAACAAGAACAACTTACTCACATCACCATTTCTGAAGATGCCCAAGCCCACTTCCGCCGCTTATTGGAGCAGCAAGAAGAAGGCACAAATATCCGTATTTTTGTAGTTAATCCAGGCACACCTGGTGCAGAATGTGGCGTATCTTATTGCCCACCAAACGCAGTAGAAGAAACCGATAGTCAATTTGACTACAATGGCTTTTCTGCCTTTGTGGATGAAATTAGCTTACCATTCTTAGATGAAGCGGAGATAGATTACATCACCGATCCAATGGGCTCACAACTGACCCTAAAAGCCCCCAATGCCAAAATGCGTAAAGTGGCAGACGATGCACCATTTATTGAGCGTTTAGATTATGTAATTCAAACCCAAATCAATCCACAATTAGCTAGCCACGGTGGTAAAATTACCTTGATTGAAGTTACCGACAACAAAATCGCTATTCTACAATTCGGGGGCGGTTGTAACGGTTGCTCAATGGTTGATGTTACCTTAAAAGAAGGTATTGAAAAACAATTGCTTGCAATGTTCCCAGAAGAACTTGTAGGCGTAAAAGATGTGACCGAACACCAACGCGGAGAGCATTCTTATTACTAAAAATAAATAGAAATTCTGTAAATTGATCTGCCCCAAAAAGTTAGACTGTTATTTAAAGGACTGCTTTCGATCTTGTATTGGACTCAGTTCTTTAAATAACAGTCTAACTTTTTGGGGCAGATCACGTTTTGTTTAGTTTTTTTTGTTAAATGAAGTTAGCATCTTGTTTCAAATTCTGCTAGGGCTTCATCAAATTGTTGTAGCACTTTTGGATGAACAGGTGCAAAGACAGATGATGTCAAAGTAATAAATGAGCAAACTAAGAAACCAGGAATAATCTCATAAAGTTTGGATAAATCATCCCAGCCTAGATAGCGCATGAGTGGGCTCCATGCAACGACAGTGATAGCACCAGATAGCATTCCCCATAATGCAGCTTTTGAGCTAATGTTACGGTTAAAGAGAGAAAGAATTACAACTGGTCCAAATGCAGCACCAAAGCCAGCCCAAGCATAGGAAACTAATCCCATCACTTTTGAGTTAGGGTCATGTGCGATAATGATAGCAATGACAGAGATGAGTAATACCATTAAACGACCAACCCAAACTAATTCTGTGCTAGAGGCATTTTTACGGAAGAAACCTTTATAGAAATCTTCTGTAATGGCCGCAGAACACATCAATAATTGCGCAGATAAGGTACTCATAATTGCGGCAAGAATTGCAGATAATATGATGCCAACAATCCAAGGGTTAAACATAGCTTTGGATAATTCAATGAATACAGCTTCTGCATTCACAAGGTCGATATTTCTTTCAGTGAAATAAGCTAATCCAAAATAACCGACTGCAACTGAACCACCTAAGCAAAGGATCATCCAAGTAATACCTATTTGGCGTGCTTTATTTAAAGAAGCAACAGAGTCTGCAGCCATGAAGCGAGCCAAAATATGTGGTTGCCCGAAGTAGCCTAACCCCCATGCCAAGGCAGACACTACACCAATACCAGAAACGTTGTGCAACCAGTTACTATAAGGAATACCTGTTACAGCAGATTTTGCTTCAAGTGCCATTTTGAGATCATCCCAACTGATCGTGAGAATAACCATCACAGGCGCAAGAATTAGAGCAAAAATCATCAATGAAGCTTGAATGGTATCACTCCAAGAAACTGCTAAGTACCCACCAATAAAGGTGTAGCTAATAGTCGCAATCGCACCAAACCAAAGCGCGGTAGTGTAATCCATGCCTAATAGGCTTTGGAATAATTTTGCACCAGCCACTACTCCAGAAGCACAATAGATGGTGAAGAAGAACAAGATAATGCCTGAAGAGATGATTTTCAGTGCCTTTTTCTGACGTGGAAAACGTTGTGCAAAGAACTCTGGTAACGTTAAGGCGTTGCTATATTTTTCAGTAAAAATACGCAAGCGACCAGCAACAACACGATAGTTCAAATAAGCACCAATAGATAACCCAACAATAATCCAGGCTTCAGATAAACCAGAGAGAAAAATTGCTCCAGGTAATCCCATTAATAACCAGCCAGACATATCTGATGCACCAGCAGACATAGCAGTAACAAAACTGCCCATTTTGCGCCCACCTAGAATATAGTCGTCAAAATTCTGCGTGGAACGGTAAGCATATAATCCGATGCCTAAAATAACGAGCAAATAGAGCCCAAAGGTAATGTAGATTTGCATAAATCACTCCTTCTTAATGTTCTTCAGAAGACATTAACGAGGTGTTCCCGCCAGCAGCTGTGGTGTTGTAACTGCGAGAGAACTCATCGTATAACGGTAAAATATCTTGGGTAGTTTGCCAATCATAGCATTTAAAAATAGCTGAGCTGTTTTCTGCTAACCATTGGCGTCGTTCTTTACTTAATTCCGCTAAGTAGAACCTTTTTGGCAGTAGTCTAATTTAGTATCAACTCTTACGCCTGCTTTACCAGATTTAGCTAATGGATGACTTGGCTCAACTAAAATCGTAAAGCCTTTTGCCAATAGTTTATTTGCCGCTTTTTCTGATGCAGCTAAATCGCCATTTAAAATTGCTACTTCAGAAGGCAGGTAAGCTAATGAGTTGCGTTCACCAGTAATACTGTCTAAAACAGGTTGTGCATTACCTAGAGTGTTTTCGTCGCCAAATTGGCTGTAGTAGCGGTCTGTTTTTGTTAAACGTTGCAAATAGAATTCGCCACCGGCTTTCGGACCTGTACCAGATAAACCATGACCACCAAATGGTTGTACGCCCACAACTGCACCAACAATATTACGGTTAATATAGAAGTTACCGCAGTGGAGGTGTTTTTCAACTAAGTCCATCTGTTTACGGATACGGCTATGGCAACCACCAGTTAGCGCATAACCTTTCGCATTAACTTCATTGAGTACGTTAACCAAGTTCTCTTTTTTATAACGCACGATGTGTAAGATAGGGCCAAACACTTCACGTTGTAATCGGTTAAGATTATCTAAAAGATAGACTGCTGGTGCGACAAAATGACCATTGGTTGGTGCCTCTAATTCGACATAAGCACGAGCGACTTTCCGCATATTTGCTTTATGGTTTTCTAGATTTTGTTTTGCTTCTTGATCAATTACAGGCCCAATGTCTGTTGAGAGTAAACGAGGGTCACCAAGGCTAAATTCATTAATCGCTTCTGTAATCATTTTATAGTAATGATCTGCGACATCTTCTTGCAATAACAAGACACGTAACGCAGAACAGCGCTGACCAGCAGAGTCAAATGCAGAGCTTAAAACGTCTGCAACAACTTGTTCTGGTAATGCAGATGAGTCAGATACTAATACGTTTTGTCCACCAGTTTCAGCAATTAAAACAGGATCGTTATCCGCTTGTGCAATTCGTTTTTCAATCAATTTTGCAACTTCAGTTGAGCCAGTAAACACAACGCCATCAAAAGCTTGTTGTACTAATGCCGCCCCTAAATCGCCTGCCCCAAGCACCAATTGTAATGCCTCTTTTGGTACGCCTGCTTGGTGTAAAAGTTTTACTGCTGCATATGCAATAAGAGAAGTTTGTTCTGCTGGTTTAGCAATTACCGCATTTCCTGCTGCAAGGCTTGCAGCGACTTGTCCGGTAAAGATAGCTAAAGGGAAGTTCCAAGGCGAAATACAGAGAACTTTTCCGCGTGGTGCACCCAAGTGTTGATCTTTAGCGAGATATTCAAGCTGATTTGCATAATATCTGAGAAAATCGACCGCTTCTCGTAGTTCTGCAATGGCATTTGGTAATGTTTTACCCGCTTCAACAATGGCAAGTTTCATCAATAAGCCGAAGTTTTCTTCATATAAATCGGCGGCTTTTCGTAATACATTTGCTCGTTCAGTTGCACTTTGTGCTGCCCATGTCTCATTATTTGCCGCGTTAAACACAGCTTGTGCTTCAGTTGGGTTTAAGAAAGCAACTTCTGCTAAGTTCTCTTTCAGATTAGCTGGATTGACCACGGTATGTGCAACTAAGTTTTCTGCATTAGCCAGCACCGTGAGTGATTGCGCATTTTCGATAAGTGCTTCGTTTAATGCTTGTTCTAATTTAGCTAATTCAAATTCGTTGCTTAAATCAAAACCTGCAGAATTTCTACGATCATTAAATAGTTCAAGTGGATTGCGTACTAATTTATTCGGTTCACCATTAGATTTCTCATAGAGTTTCCAAGGCGGAATCACTAATTGTTCTACCGGAATATTTTCATCGACCAATTGATGAACAAATGATGAGTTTGCCCCGTTTTCTAATAAACGGCGAACTAAGTAAGCTAATAAGGTCGCATGTGTACCTACAGGTGCGTAAACACGGACTTGGCGATTGAAATTCTCTTTGCCAACAATGTTGTCGTATAAGCTTTCACCCATGCCATGTAAGCATTGGAATTCAAATTGTTTGCCTTGACCTAATTCGTGGATCGTACACATGGTTTGTACATTATGAGTCGCAAATTGTGGGTAGATCACATCTTGAGCAGCAAGTAATTTTTTCGCACAGGCAATATAAGAGATATCAGTATGATTTTTTCGAGTATAAAGCGGGAAACCATCTAAGCCATCCGCTTGCGCCCATTTTACTTCGCTATCCCAATAAGCTCCTTTTACAAGGCGAATCATTAAGTAACCGTCTTTTTCTCGGGCAAGATTGATTAAGTAATCCAACACAAATGGGCAACGTTTAGAGTAGGCTTGAACAACATAGCCAATACCTTTGTAACCTTTGAGTTCTGGCTCATCTAATAATTTTTCTACTAAATCCAGAGATAGCTCTAAGCGGCTAGCTTCTTCTGCATCAATGTTTACGCTGATGTTATATTTTTGGGCGAGTAAAAAAAGTGCTTTTACGCGCGGATAAAGCTCGTCGATAACACGATCATATTTCGCACGCCAATATTTTGGATGGATAGCAGAAAGTTTAACGGAAACACTGTTACCATTATAGATAGTGCGACCTGTAGCATCTTTCCCCACACTTTCAATAGCATGGAGATAATCATTAAAATAACGATCTGCATCCGCTTGGGTCATGGCTGCTTCACCAAGCATATCAAAAGAGAAGGTAAAGCCTTTTTCATAACGAGGTTTAATGTTCGTTAGCGCTTCTTGCATGGTAACGCCAGTTACGAATTGTTTCCCTAAGATTTGCATGGATTTTACAATGAGCGTACGCATAATCGGGGCAGAAAAGCGAGCAAAGCTACGGCTTAACGCATTTGCGAGGCTTTTTTCGTCTAAATTTTCACTAATTTTTTTACCGAAAACTAAGCCATAACTAGCTGCGTTGATAAAAAATGAGTTAGCGTTACCAATGTGTGATTTCCAGTTGCCATCACGTAATTTTTCATAAATCAAATCATCACGGGTTTCTGCATCAGGAATACGTAACAGCGCTTCAGCTAAGCACATTAGTGCCACACCTTCTTCACTGCTTAATGAAAATTCTTGCATTAAGGCATCTGCACCATATTGTTTTTGTTTAAGATGGCGAAGTTTGTTAATAAGTTTGATCGCATTGTCAGTAATGCGTTTTTCTTGTTCTTGGGTAAAATCTAAGGTTTTAAGCAAGTTATCCACTGCCGTTTTCTCATCTAAGCGATAGTTTTCGGTGATGACTTGGCGTTCAGGACGGTAGGTTTTAGAAAGTTGGAAGGACATGATAATCACCCCTTGTTATTTGTTACAAGATTGTTAATGAAAATAAAATCAACAGAGGAAAAAGTAAATGCTTTTTTCTCGAATTTGTGAATCACTTCACAGAATTGTGTGAAAATAATGTGAAATTCACGAAAATACTGAATAAATAGCAATATTTTTTAGTTTTTAAAGAAAATAGAAAAGCAAATTTGACAAGAATCGTCTAATTGTTCTCAGAGAGATGTTAATAAAATATTACTTGATACCAATAATCTTATGAGTTTGAAGGCTTAACTGCCATTTAGGTTTATTAACACAAAGATTTAATTGACCTAATTGAGTGATTGTTTCTAATAGATTCATTGTTTTAAATAGCAAGAATGTATTGTACAAATACAAAAGTGCAGTCAAATTTGGGGATGTTTTTGCAAATGCTCTTCAAAATCTGACCGCTTACCCCGTTAAGATCTACCTGTACTTAACCCCGCTTTACCGTTTTCCCACAAGGTTTTCAGCTATACTTTCCACGCCGACAATTTAGGATTGGGCTGTTTACCTTGCCCAATCAAGTCCATTTGCCTCATATACCAGTTCATTTCCAGCATCGCGCCTGCTTTTTTATCAACCAACGCCACGCTCGTTTGGATGCGGTCGGTTTGCACGGTCTGATAAGTGCCGTTTTGCATTTGGTTCGCCAAATCAGGCACTAAGGCAAGCGGGCGGGCGACGCCGACCAAATTTAAATGGCTGCTGGATAAGGTGTCTTCCATGGCGGTTTGTGAACGGACGCCGCCGGTAATAATCAAAGGAACTTGGCTGACTGCACGGGCTTTTTCAGCGTAATCGATAAAGAAGGCTTCGCGTTTGCGGGTGCTGTCTTTGGTGGCGAGCATTTGCGGGCTTTCGTAGTTGCCACCGGAAACTTCAATAAAATCAATGCCCATTTCTGACAGTTTTTGTACCACTTGCACCGATTCGTTTTCATCAAATCCACCTTTTTGGAAATCCGCCGAATTGAATTTTACGCCCACCAAGAAATCTTTGCCCACAGCGGCGCGGATGGCGGTGTAGGTTTCCAAAAGGAAACGCATACGATTTTCCAAGCTGCCGCCCCATTGGTCTTCGCGTCGGTTGTGGTGCGGTGAGAGGAATTGGCTGATGAGATAGCCGTGCGCGGCATGAATTTGTACGCCTGAAAAACCTACCTGTTTGGCAATTTTGGTGGTTTGCACGAATTGCTGAATCAGCCCGTTGATTTCATCGGCAGTCAATTCGCGTGGCGGATTGATGAAGCCGTCCATGCCCACCAACGGCACGGCGCTCGGCGCAAGTGGCGTTTTATTGACCACCGCAGGCGACTGTTTGCCCGCATGATTGATTTGCATGATGAGTAATGTGTCATTCTGTGTGCCAGCTTTCGCCCATTTTTTCAGCATCTCAAGGCTGCGACCGTCTGAAATAACCACATCGTTTATCGAACCTTTGCCGCTTTCGGCAACCATCACATTGCCCGTAACCAAAACGCCCGCGCCGCCTTGCGCCCAAGTGCCGTAGAGGCGGACAAGTTTTTCAGACGGCTGGTCGTTTTGGGCAAGTTGTTCTTCCATGGCGGATTTGAAGATACGGTTTTTAGCGGTTTTGCTGTTTAGAAAAGTGAATGGAGTGAATAACATAATCGTTACTTTAAGTTGATAAGTTTAAAAATATAAACGCATTTGAGTGAAAATAAAGGGTTAATGGATAACCCTATTTTGAAAGCGGGCAATTTTGAGCCATCAAATCAGCAAGTTGTTTCAACTTCGCCACCGCATCCGCCATGGCGATACTGTAAAACCGCTCTTTGCCGACCTGCTCCACCGCCACCGCCCCGGCTTGCAGCATGATTTTCAAATGATGCGACACCGCAGGGCGAGATAAATGTAGATGCTCGGTCAGTTCATTGACATTAATCTTGCCGTATTCCCACAGCACGCGCAGGATTTGATGGCGGTTTTCATCGCTCAACACGGTAAAGATGGGAATGCACTCACGCATTAAATTCATCGTTTGTTGCGGCATATTCGACGGCATATTCGACGGCATATTCGACGGCATATTCGACCTTTTAAGTTTATATGTTTAAAATCTTAAACGTATTTTAGAGGGAAAGATGGGGAATGTCAAAGGGGATTTTTAGAAGGTGGTTTTTTAGCGCTCCATTCGGGGCAACTGGTTGAGCTGTTGCCCGAGTACGCCATTACTTACGATCCGCTTTACCTTTATTACCCCAGCTGCCCCGGGTATTCAAATGTGTTTAAGTTGATTGTCGATGCGCTAAAGGTAAAAGCCGTCTGAATTTTCAGACGGCTTTTGGATATGCACTAAGGTCTTACTACGATATTATATTTGTCTCCTTTATCTCTAATTTCTATTGCAGCGGCTATCCAAGCATTTGGATTAGAAATAAACTGATCCCAATTACACTGCAACATATATGAATTAGAACAACCATTTCTTAGTTTATATGGAATATATGATGTGTGAAGATTATTTAAGTTCTTTTGAATAATATCAAAATAAAATCCGTATGAATTTACATAACCATAATTTCCACACCGATCAGGTAAGACTACTAACAAAATTGCATTACGCTTGCTCCTATTATCTAAACGTCGTTTACTTTTTAATGAATAAGCAATTTCCCAAGGTATCCATTGATCTTTCTCTGCTTTCCAAGAATCTTTCATATTAAGGGAGAGAAGAACAATGGTAACAGAACTATCAAAGATTTTATCTGCCAGCTTTGAGCGGATAGTTTCACTTTTAAAGTCCGCTAAGCTCTCATTATCCTTTTCACCTTTATTAATATGGATTCCATCACGATCAAATTTACTTTGAATAATATCCACATAATCACGGGCAGTTGTTACATGAAAAAATTCATATGGACTTAATTGTTGCACTGAATTATCAGAATACTTGTATGAAATAAATACTTTATTTCCCATAATAAACTTCCTAAAATTATTTATATTCTTCCCTAACAGAAATTGCTTTTTCAACTAAATCTTCAATATTCTCTGCTATATCATCATATACATATTTGCTACTAAGGTATGAAGATTTAAATACTGGAGCTATCTCAGATAAATTTTTATCGCCTATTGTAAAATAATCAAATGGGTTATTTCCTTCATCTGATTGTTCTCCATTAGCATCTTTTAATTTATGAACGTATATACCGCATACAGCTTTTCCTAGTTTCCAAGCAGTTTCGATTTCATACTTTATCCATTTCCTTTCTGATGTTTCTGAACCAATTAAAACAACAAGGCAAGATTTGTCTTTTAGATTATCATTAATCCATTTCTCAATCTCTTTGTCAGATTTAGCTTTAACATCTTCCCAACGATTACCTTTTAACGGTTCGGAACCATCAACTACACCAATATTACGCACTTGACCAGCTCGCCAGGCATCATTATCAAAGTGAAAACTATAAAAAACTTTTCTAACCATAGTAATTTAATCTTTTTTTAAAATGGATAAAATATTAGATTTTAATTTATCTAAAGTTACATTTTCTTTAGATAATGCTTGCATTTCAGTTTCAATATTTTTAGAGCATTCCTTATTCATATCCTTCTCCCAAAGTTTTTTTGCCATATATCCTGTACTGGCAACAGGAATCAAGACATTATTGTTTCTTTTGGAGATATCAAACTCTTCTTGCATGCCATTGGATAGAATTATCTCTCCATTTTGTGATTTATTTCCAAATAGAAATATAGAGATACCAGCATAAGAAATCATATCTTCACGCCAAGCAGACCACAACTCTTTTCCTTCTTTGTTTTGGGGAAATGGGCGAAGTATCAAATAGTCCTCATCTATTTTTAAATTTTTTTCCGTAAGATATTTTATCGATCCTGAAATAACTGAACTGCCTATTCCCAATCCAAAACCTGTAACAATACGATACCCCAGTTTTAAAATCTCTTGAGAAAGAGAAGAAACAAATTGTTCAACCTCTTGCTGAGAATAAGGAGAATAATCTTCTGCAGCACCTGAGACAAAGACAGTTTTACGTTTTTGTGCTTGCTCCACTTCACGTAAAATCTCTGTAATTTCCTCATATTGATTAACCAATAAAACGCTAATTCCTACTCTTTTTAAATCATTGATAAATAGCTCTTGTTTACGCTTTCTGTATTCAAAATCAGCTTGATTTTCTTTAGGTAATTGCTGAACTTTACGAAGAATACAAAAATGTTCTTTCTGGTTTTCATTATATGACGAGCGAATTCTACTTAAAATATAATCAATATTAGGATCGGAAAAACTAAATCCTAAGAAAAGAAATCGCTTGGTTAATAAATCTCCACGCAATGCGGTAAAGAAATCATTTCTTGTTAAATGAAATTTTTCATAATCATCTTTAATTAAGACCGTTTGGTCTGGAAGAGAAGCATCACCATGCATTTTATACACTACAGCGTCTCTTTTATGAATAGAGATAGGGAGTTGACCTACACAATGTTTGATATCTACAACTTTCCCCACATCTTTTAAAGCATTCTCTATCATTGAATCATAATTGGTTGTCCAAAAAGTATCTATAGGTAACCTAGCTAAAATTTTATGGTTCTCCGTTAGAACTGCTTGGTGAGAAAATTCATTCAAAATAATTTGATTTATTTTAGAACGATTACCCTGTTTTTCGTTGATGTAGTATTGTGCTAAGGAAATGAGATCATTTTCTTCCTTATCAATATCCAAATCTAATTCTTCAGCTAAATCTTTAAGCAACCCTTTCCAATCCACGAATCCAGCAGCAACAGATAATCCAGCTCCCGCAAAAATTGCTAAATTATTTGCAGATAGTTCATTAACTAATTCTCGTATAAACTGTTTTTTGTTCATAAAATCTCTTCATTCTTCTGTTTTTATAGCTTTTGTTGAAATATGGGGTAATAGGATTTTTTCAAGTACAAGTAAATAAAATATGCATATACAACGGCATATTCACCAGTCAATCTTGTTTTAGACAATCCACTATCAAAAACCATAATACCTGTTCAGGCAAATAATATACTTAATATAAGAAAGGTGGGCAAAACTGCCCCCCCTTAAAAATCGATATTTTGTAATTAACCAAACACTTTTTCCAAATGTGCCTAATAGTCTGCCAAATATTCTTCCATTTGCGGGTTTTTGATTACATCGTTGCACAAGAATGTCGGCAGACGGATCAAGCCGATGAACTCGTTGAGTTTGTAGAAATGCATATACACAGCATTCACACCTTTGCCTTCAAAGAAATCGCCTTTACGGGTGAACGCTTCAATCGGCGCATTCCAAGTAAGTGAAAGCATGTATTTTTTGCCTGTTACCTCCGCAGGAACAGCCGCATCCATGGATTGTTGTCTTTCTATTGTCCGTAAATTATATGGTGTGAAAATTGCCAATCATATTGCCCGAATACTGGTTATCCCCCTTATCGTGAAGGCGGACAAGCACAATTTATCGAACGCCCTATTTCTCGCTCCACACCTAATCATAATATCAATGCGTTGTTTGCTTATTTAAATGAAAATCTGACCGCACTTCATTCGACTGATAGTCTTACTGAACGTTTGTCAATGAGTCGTAGCACTTTCACCCGACATTTTCGCAAAGCAACCGGAATGTCATTAAATCAATGGTTAATTGAAGCAAGGCTACAGCGCGCAAGAGAGCTTTTGGAAAGCACAGATTTATCTATTACTGATATTGCAGAACAAAGTGGATTTCATAGCGATACCGCCTTTCGTCAGCATTTCTTGAAGAAACATAAAATTTCACCGAATCGCTGGCGTAAGCAATTTCAAATTAAGGATGTTTAGATCTTTTTATTTTAAAGTGCGGTCAGATTTTGGGGTGTTTTTGCAAATTCAATTTAAAATTAGATCGCTTATTTTATCTAAACTCAGTCTATTCATTTTTTCCCCTCCCTATCAAAAAGTTTGATAAGCGTGAAATAAAAAAGATGAGCAAAAATGCTCACCTTCTAAACTCATATTTTGTAATTAACCAAATACTTTTTCTAAGTGTGCTTGGTAGTCCACTAAGTATTGTTCTACTTGTGGATTTTTAACCACATCATTACATAAAAATGTCGGCAGACGGCTTAAGCCGATGAACTCATTGAGTTTGTGGAAATGCATATACAAAACATCTACGCCTTTGCCTTCGAAGAAGTCGCCTTCACGAGTGAACGCTTCAATCGGTGCATTCCAAGTAAGTGAAAGCATATGTTTTTTGCCTTGCAACAAGCCTCCTGTGCCATAGCCTTCGGTCGGGCTGACGCTGTGTCTGCCATCGCTGTGATATAACTTGCCGTGTCCGGCGGTTAATACTTCGTCTATGTATTTTTTCACTGTCCAAGGCTCGTGCATCCACCAGCCTGGCATTTGCCAAATCACAGCATCCATCCACAAGAATTTTTCGATTTCTGCTTCAACATCGTAACCAGCATCAATCATGGTTTCTTGAACATTGTGTCCAAGTGCGGTCAAAACTTCTTTCGCTTTTTTGTGAAGTGTGTGGTTTAACTCGCCATGTGAATGTCCGAAATCTTTACCACCGTCTAATAATAAAATATTCATCTTTTTGCTCCTAAAACAATAATCCAAAGAGGACTTTATTATGCTGTTTTACTTTATACTTAAAAAGTGCAAAAATAAAAAAACTCTTTTGCGTTAAACAGAATAATAAAATGAAAACAACTTCTGAAGAATTAACGGTATTTGTGCAAGTTGTCGAAAATGGTAGTTTCAGCCGTGCAGCCGAACAGCTAGCGATGGCAAATTCTGCTGTCAGCCGTGTGGTGAAAAGGCTAGAAGAAAAATTAGGCGTTAACCTAATCAACCGCACCACACGACAGCTAAGACTAACAGAAGAAGGTTCACAATATTTTCGCCGAGTACAGAAAATTCTGCAAGAAATGGCTGCAGCAGAAGCTGAAATGTTGGCTGTGCACGAAGTACCACAAGGCGTACTACGCGTAGATTCCGCCATGCCGATGGTGTTACATCTGCTAGTGCCATTGGCAGCGAAATTCAACGAACGCTATCCGCATATCCAACTTTCGCTCGTTTCTTCCGAAGGCTATATCAATCTGATTGAACGCAAAGTCGATATTGCCTTACGAGCTGGAGAATTGGATGATTCTGGGCTGCGTGCACGCCATTTGTTTGATAGCCACTTTCGCATAGTCGCCAGTCCAGACTACTTGACAAAACACGGTACGCCACAATCAACAGAAGATCTTACCAACCATCAATGTTTAGGCTTCACAGAACCTAGTTCTCTAAATACATGGGCAGTTTTAGATGCACAAGGAAATCCCTATAAAATTTCCCCGCACTTTACCGCCAACAGCGGTGAAATCTTACGCTCATTGTGCCTTTCAGGTTGTGGTATCGCTTGCTTATCAGATTTTTTGGTAGACAACGACATCGCTGAAGGAAAGTTAATTCTCCTACTTGCTGAACAAACCTCCAATAAAACGCATCCCTTTAATGCCGTTTATTACAGCGATAAAGCCGTCAACCTCCGCTTACGCGTATTTTTGGATTTTTTGGTGGAGGAATTAGGAAAAAATATGAGTAGAATGAATACCAAATAGGACATTAAGTGACTTATTTTTCATCATCAACCAAACAAGCCAATTGTTTAATCAGTCCATTGAAAAAGGTTATGATGATTTACAAATGACCACTGTAGTGAAAGTGTTAGAAAAATAACAAAGAACAGATGAATAAAGATGAAATTTTGACAGCATATCATTTCCGTCATTCAACAAAAGTTGGATGGCTTTATCTTCCATGTTACTTACAAAGATAAGAATATAATATCAGCGAAGAGGGTCGCTTTCTGTTCCTGCACTACCGTGTTAAAATGCTTACCTTTGTAGCCTCACATTTCTCATTATCTACAGGAACGCTATGCCTAAACAACGTCTTTTAACTGCCCAAGGAGATCGTATTGCGATAGTCAGTGGGCTTAGAACGCCATTTGCTCGTCGTGATACAGGCTTTAAAGATGCCTATGCTACTAGTTTGGGAACGATGGTAACTAATGAGCTTTTAAGCCGGTTAGCTATCGATCGTAATGAAATTGAACAGCTCGTTTTTGGGCAAGTTATTCAACAACCAGACATTCCAAATCCAGCACGTGAAATTGCCCTCGCATTAAATATGCCACGACTGCAAACTTATAGTATTAGTAGCTCTTGTCTTTCTGGCTTGCAAGCGATGGTTAATGTGGCTGGAAGTATTCTGTCTGGTTCGATTTCTGCAGGTATTGCAGGTGGTGCAGATTCCATTTCCAATGCTCCAATCAGTCTAAGTCCTCGTGTAATTTATAAATTCAAATCTATTTTCAAAGCTGAAACACTCGATGAAAAATTTCGCCGTTTTCGTGATTTTTCTTGGGGTGATTTCAAACCGCACGGGGTGAATTTAAAAGATTTCACGACACAACTTTCCGTAGCTGAACTCTCTGAACAGATGGCACAAGACTACAATATCAGCCGTGCTGAACAGGATGAATATGCTCGCTTTTCAAATGAAAAAGCATCAAATGCGTGGAAATTGGGCTTGTTTAAAGAGGAAGTTATGCAATCTGTACCACGTCCTTACACCGATTTTGTGGTGGCAGATACTTTAATCAACGCGGCTACTCGCTCACAATATTACCAACGCTTTTCACCGATTATGCACAAGCCTTATGCGACCGTAACTGAAGCGAATATTCCTCAACCTGTAGACGGGGCAGCGGCGGTGTTGTTAATGAATGAGAGCCGTGCCAAAGCATTGGGACTTGAGGTATTAGGCTATATTCGCAGTTATGCGATTACGGGCAATGATATTTGGCACAATATGTTTGCTGGAGCAACGATTTCTAGCTCAATTGCCCTTGAACGTGCTGGCTTAACGCTTGCTGATATGGATTTTATTGATATTCACGAAACCTCAGCAAGCCAAATGCTGATGAATATTCGTTTGTTTGAGTCGGACAATTTTGCAAAATCTCAGCTAAATCGCACCGCTTGTTTGGGCAAAATTAATCTCCATAAGCTCAACCATTTGGGCGGTTCGATTGCCTTTGGTAACCCACGAGCAGTCACCAGTCTTCGCACCGTGATCCAATCGCTTTTCGCCCTCAAGCGTAAAGGCGGCGGCATATCGCTGGTGGCTTCAAGTGGCTTGGGCGGTTTAGGTGCGGCAATGGTGTTAGAAACGGAATAGAAAGTGAGGATGATATGACAGATCAAATTGAACAAGCACAAAGCGAAATGAACGAGTTAAACCGTCCTACTTTCCAAGTTGAAGTTGATGATAATCGCATTGCCGTAGTAAACATTTTAAGCCCAGAAAATGATGCAAACTGGTTGCCAGAAAATTGCGTAGAAGAACTGCGTAACGTGATTGGAAAAGCGATTTATCAACAAGTGCGAGGCATTTTATTTATTTCAGCACGCCCGAAAAACTTTATTCAAGGCTTTAAACTTTCAGTTTTACAAGGCAAAACAGAAGCCCAGCTCAAACAATTTTCGCAAGAAATGCAATTAGTAATGCGTGAACTAAATGTGCTTAAAGTGCCAGTGGTTGCGGCTATTGATGGTAACTGTTTTGGTGCAGGTTTGGAGCTCGCTTTAGCCTGTGATTATCGCATCGCCTCCGATGAAGTTTACACACAATTTGCAATGCCACAAATTCGCTCTGGTATTTTGCCATTTGCGGGTGGCACTCAGCGTTTACCTCGTTTAATTGGCTTAAATCAAGCAGCTAATATGCTCAGTTCAGGCAAAAAAGTTGATGTAGAACACGCACTCAAGCTCGGTTTAATAGATATGGCAGTGCCTGCGAACCGCTTGTTTCAAGTCGCTTATCAGCTTTTGCTAGAGAACCAAATTGCCAAAGCAGATTATAAGAAACCTAAAAACTGGCTAGACAAATGGCGAAAGAAATTGGAAGGTACGCCATCGTTACGTAATAAATTACTCGATCGCTTGGAAAATCATCTCTGGCAAAAAACGTTTGGCAACTATCCTGCTGTGATTGAATTGATTGAACTACTCAAAGAACCACACTTCAAACAAGGTTTAGCTTTTGAACAAGATGCATTGGTTAAATTACTCAACACCGAAACCTCAAACGTATTGGTGAATTTGAAGAAAACTGAGCGGGCAATGAAAGACAAATACGCCATTCGTGGTAACGTGCGTGATGTGTTGCAGGTCAGTATTCTGGGATCTGGCTATATGGGAGCGGGCATTGCTTACTTAACCGCAAATAACGCTCGCATTCCTGTACGAATTAAGGATATTCACCCTTCTGAAATCCAAAAAGCACTACGAACTTGCTACGACTTAATGCGACAAGCGGTACAAAAAAAACAGCTACGTGAAGGCGAAATGATCCAACGAATGAATTTGATCACAGGAGGCGAACGTTTAGTTGCCGCGAAATCGACTGATTTTATTATTGAAGCCGTATATGAAGATCTCAAGCTTAAGCAACGAATGTTGCAAGAAAGCGAAAATTACTACGAGGAACATGCTATTTTTGCGACAAATACTTCCACGTTTTCGGTCAAAGAGATTGCATCCGTGGCGAAACGCCCAGAAAATGTGATCGGCTTTCACTATTTTAGTCCTGTAACCAAACAGCAGTTAGTGGAAATTATCCCCCACGAAGGCACGTGCGAACACACCATTGCCACCGCCATCCATTTTGCGATCCAGCAAGGTAAAGTGCCTTTGTTGGTTTCTGATACGCAAGGTTATTTTATCAACCGCTTGCTCACGCCATTATTGCTTGAAGCGATGCAATGCGTGATTGATGGTGAAGCGATTGAATTTATCGACCGCTCATTGCAGGAATTTGGCTTCAAAATTGGACCGCTTGCAATGATGGATGAAATGGGCTTAGACGTGCTAAACAAAGCCATACCTGCCTTAGTAAAAGCCTATGGCGAACGTTTCGAAATGCCAGCTAAAGCAGAGCTGCTCATTCGCAACGAACGAAAAGGCTGCAAAAACAAACGTGGCTTCTATATGTATGACAAGTACGGCACACGCTTGCAAGAGGATAAAAGTATCTATCACGTGATGGAAACCATCACACAAAATGACTTGGAAGCAGAAGAGATCGCCCGTCGGTGTATTTTACGAATGATCAACGAAGCCGCTTGGTGTTTGCACGAAAAAGTAATCCAATCTCCTGAAGAAGGAAATGTCGCTTCTGTGCTCGGCACTGGCTTCCCACAATTCAGAGGTGGTATTTATGCCTATATGGAAAAAGTGGGGGCCAAAGAGATTGTGAAACAGCTTCAAGTTCACCAGCAAATTTACGGGAATAGATTTAAGCCTTGTCCGTGGTTGGTTGAACAAGCAGAAAGAGACTAAAGTATGGCTGAATATCCGCTAGAAACAACGTTTTCAAAACTATCAAAAATCTATTACCTATTTAACTGATGAAGTGCAGAAATATGGAGACACAGGTTTGGATGTCATCAAATCAATAATCCAGATTTAATTGAAAATATAAAACAAATAGGCAACATTTTTTATCAAAAATAGAAAGTATATAGCAGAAGTTTAACCTTCAAGGTTTTCATATTGACAATATATAGGCAAGGGCGTAAAGTCCTTTAACTTTAATAAACCAAATGTGCTTCGCCTTAACCGAAGTTACGGGAGAACTATGTTAAATTCAAACACTTACAACCAACACTTTCCAACCTTAACCCCCGAACAATTTGCCGAAAATGCCAAGAAAAAAGTGATTATCGGTATGTCGGGCGGGGTAGATTCTTCAGTTTCTGCTTTTATTCTGCAACAACAAGGCTATCAAGTCGAAGGCTTGTTTATGAAAAACTGGGAAGAAGATGACAACACGGATTACTGCACCGCCGCGGCAGATTTAGCCGATGCGCAAGCAGTAGCGGATAAACTTGGTATGAAGCTACACAAAATCAATTTTGCAGCGGAATACTGGGATAATGTTTTCGAGCATTTTTTAAGTGAATATAAAGCAGGTCGCACGCCGAACCCTGATATTTTGTGCAACAAAGAGATCAAATTCAAAGCCTTTTTAGAGTATGCGGCTGAAGATTTAGGGGCAAATTATATTGCTACTGGGCATTATGTTCGCCGTAGTGGGGACGATGTCAATGCACAATTATTGCGCGGTTTAGATGAAAATAAAGACCAAAGTTACTTCCTCTATGCGTTAAATAAAAAACAGATTGGACAAAGTTTATTTCCAGTGGGAGAAATTGAAAAGCCGATTGTGCGTAAAATTGCTGAAGATCTTGGTTTAGCTACGGCGAAGAAAAAAGATTCCACGGGAATCTGCTTTATCGGCGAACGCAAATTTAAAGACTTTTTAGCTCGTTTTCTGCCTGCTCAACCTGGTGAAATCCGTACCGTAGAAGGTAAAGTAGTTGGTCGTCACGATGGTTTAATGTATCACACCCTAGGGCAGCGCAAAGGTTTAGGTATTGGCGGTGTGAAAGGCTTAAGCGAAGATCCGTTCTATGTAGTTGAAAAAGATTTAATCAATAATGTATTAGTAGTTGCACAAGGTCATGATAATTCCGCCTTGCTTTCCACAGGTTTAATTGCTTCACAATTGACGTGGGTAGATATGCAACCGCTGCGTGAAAACTTACGTTGCACGGTAAAAACTCGCTACCGCCAAGCGGATATTCCGTGTGAAATTCAACCGCTTGATGACAACACCATCAAAGTGATTTTTGATGAGCCACAAATCGCTGTAACCCCTGGCCAATCCGCCGTATTCTACTTGGGCGAAGTTTGCTTAGGTGGCGGCATTATTGAAACGCAAATTAAATAGCGAAAAAAAAGTGAGAAGAAAATGTTAGATATTGTTTTATATGAACCCGAAATTCCACAAAATAGCGGGAATATTATTCGACTTTGTGCAAACTGTGGCTTTCGCTTACATATGATTGAACCACTTGGTTTTACGTGGGACGATAAAAAGTTAAAACGTTCAGGCTTGGATTATCACGAGTTTGTGGACATCAAAAAATATAAAAACTTTGAAGATTTCTTAGCAACGGCGAAGCCAAAACGTCTTTTTGCTTTGACCACAAAAGGAGAACCGAATCATAGTGATGTGCAGTATGAACTAGGCGATTTTTTGATGTTCGGCCCTGAAAGTAGAGGGATTCCTAAAGCAATTTTAGACATGCTACCGATGTCTCAAAAAATTCGTATTCCGATGTGTAAAGATAGTCGCAGTATGAATTTATCGAACTCAGTTGCGGTGGTCGTTTATGAAGCATGGCGACAATTCGGCTACGCCAACTCTGTGCCTCGTCAGAATATTTAGGCTGGTAACCTATCACAATAATTCAATACATTTTTGCAAAAAGCGGTTAAAATCAGACCGCTTTTATTTTATCAATAAGGAATAAAAAATGACTAAACATTACGATTATGTTGCTATCGGCGGCGGTTCAGGCGGTATTGCTTCTATCAACCGTGCGGCAAGCTATGGTAAAAAATGTGCGATTATCGAAGCGAAACACTTAGGCGGAACTTGTGTAAACATGGGCTGTGTGCCGAAAAAAGTGATGTTCTACGGTGCTCATATTGCGGATGCAATCAACCAATATGCACCAGATTATGGCTTTGATGTGGAAGTGAAAGGCTTTGACTATGCGAAATTGGTAGAAAGCCGACAAGCGTATATCAGCCGAATTCACGCATCATACAACAATGTATTATTAAAAAATAACGTGGATGTGTTAAACGGCTTTGCACGTTTTAAAGATGCGAAAACGATTGAAGTGACTTATGCAGATGGCTCAACTGAATTAGTCACCGCAGATCACATTTTAATCGCAACAGGCGGTCGTCCAAGTATTCCTGCCATTGAAGGGGCAGAATATGGTATCACTTCAGATGGTGTCTTTGCATTAAATTCGTTGCCAAAACGCGTAGCGGTTGTAGGTGCGGGTTACATTGCGGTAGAAATCGCAGGCGTGTTTAATAGCTTAGGAACAGAAACGCATTTGTTTGTCCGCCAACATGCACCATTACGTAATCAAGATCCTTATATTTTAGAAGCCTTGATGCAAGTGATGGAACAAGATAGCATTCATTTACACACACATGCACTGCCAGAAAAAGTAGTGAAAAATGCCGATGGCTCACTCACATTAAAACTCAAAGATGGTCGAGAAACGATAGTAGATAGCCTTATTTGGGCAATCGGTCGTGAGCCTGCAACAGATGTTATCAACCTTGAGGTAACAGGTGTGAAAACAAATGAGCGTAGTCAAATTATTGTCGATAAATTCCAAAACACTAATGTAGAAGGCATTTATGCGGTGGGTGATATTATCGAAGGTGGTATTGAATTAACGCCAGTTGCAGTAGCTGCGGGTCGCCGTTTATCTGAGCGTTTATTCAACAATAAACCGAATGAACACTTAGATTACAACCTGGTGCCAACCGTGGTATTTAGCCATCCGCCAATTGGTACAGTGGGTTTAACCGAACCACAAGCGATTGAGCAATATGGCGCAGAGAATGTGAAAGTGTATAAATCATCGTTCACTGCGATGTACACAGCGGTTACGCAACATCGCCAACCTTGCCGAATGAAGCTAGTATGTGTTGGACCAGAAGAGAAAGTCGTCGGTTTACATGGTATCGGCTTTGGGGTTGATGAGATGATCCAAGGCTTTGCGGTAGCAATCAAGATGGGAGCAACCAAAGCAGACTTTGATAACACCGTGGCGATTCACCCAACAGGTTCAGAAGAATTTGTTACAATGCGTTAAAAAATATTATAAAATGAGTCATCTTTGGCTCATTTTATTTTTTTACAGTTTATAAGGATATAAAATGAAAAAAATGTTAGTTTTAGGCGGAGTGGGGATAGCCTTGCTTGTTGCTTGTGATCGTTCAATTGAATCAAGATTACAACAGAATCCTTCAGATACACAACAATCTGTAACAACGAATGCAGAAGAAAAAACGTTGCAAGCGGTAGAAAAAAACGAAGAAGATGTAAAATCTCAAAAAGATCTGTTGTCTAAGGAAACTAAAGATATAGAAGAAACTAAACCATCCAAAGAGGCTATTCATAAAGAAATAGTGAATGAGTCGATCTCTGTTAATCAATCAATATCAGAAAAAGAACCAAAAAAATCCCCAATAACATCTAAAACCAATATTGCACCTGTAGAAAAATCTTCTGAAATAAAAAAAGAAAATCCTAATAAAGTAGCCCAACTAGAAACAAAACTTTCTGTTAAACCAGAAATAAAATCGGGTGCTAAAGTTAGTGCATTAGTGCAAAAAACTGAACTGACCAAAAATACTCAAAAAATAACTAAGCAATCTAAAAAAGATGCTGTAAAAAAAGAAACTATAGACAAAAACACCAAATTAAAAGATAAGAATCAGCCTGATAAAAAAATAGCAGATAAACATATTGATACAACAGAAAATAAAGAAAACCATTCAGTTGAGAAAATATCTAAAAATAATCGCACGGGTATTTATGAGAATGGTCAACTCGTCAGTAATTTTACTGAAGAAGAATTACGTTTAGGGGCTCAAAGACCCTTAACGAAAGATGAAATCCAATACTATAAAAGTCTTTGTCGTTATGCTTATATGTCTGACCAAGATGTAATAGAAAACCGCTGTGAAGCGAAAAAAATACGCTTTTCAAGAAAAATATATTCTTAATTAATGATGTAAGTAGGAACTTATGGAAGAACAGAAAAACAATGATCCTTATGTAAAATATAATGCTCAAGCTAATTCAATTAGTAAACTTATTTTTATGAGTCGCTGGTTACAATTACCCATTTATTTAGGATTAATTGTAGTGCAAGGCATCTATGCCTATAAATTTATGAAATCGCTATGGCAATTAATTACAAATATTAACGAAATGGATTCTAACACCATTATGTTAGCAGTCTTAAATCTAATTGATGTAGTCATGATTGCGAATTTATTAGTGATGGTAACAATAGGTGGTTATGAAATATTTGTTTCAAAATTGAGAACAAGAAATCACCCTGATCAACCAGAATGGTTAAGTCACGTAAATGCAACGGTATTAAAAGTAAAACTTTCAATGTCGATTATCAGTATTTCTGCTATTCAGCTTTTACAAACATTTGTAAATGCCAACAATATACCTGAAAAAACAATGATGTGGCAATTACTCCTACACTTAGGTTTCTTAGTTTCTGCAATTGCATTGGCCTATACAGATAAAGTACTTTATAGTACAAGTCATAAAACACACTAACTAAAATCTTGTTAGACGGGAGAAATCCCGTCTTTTTATTATTAAGTAGATTTAAATCTAATCCTATCTTCCTGACCTCTCCATAAACGTTGAATATTATCATGATGACGATAAACCAATAAGCAACAAACCAGTGCAACAGGGAACGTAAATTCAGGTTTATACCACCACACGAAAGCAGGCAAAATAAGAGCTGTAATAACAGCACTTAATGAAGAGTAGCGAAAAACGAGGAAAGTTATCAGCCAAGTTGCAAGTGATAACCCTGAAATTTCCATTCCAAAAGGAATCAGTGTTCCTAATGCAGTTGCAACCCCTTTTCCACCACGGAAACGGAAAAAAATAGGAAAAACATGCCCTAAACAAGCCGCTAATGCAATAAAACCTATTTCGCTTGGTTCTAATCCAAAACGTAAAGCAAGGGCAACAGGCAACATGCCTTTTAACACATCAAATAGCAGCACCCCAAGAGCAGAAAGACGCCCCCCTATGCGTAGTACATTTGTTGTACCAGGATTTCTCGAACCATTTTCACGCGGATCAGGCAAGCCTGCTAATTGGCAAAAAATAATCGCACTTGATACTGAACCGAGCAGATAAGTCCCGAAAATCATTAAATACGCAGTAAGTGTCATATTTTTCCCTATCTTTGTGTTATATTGTCGCTATTTTACCGCATTATCTACATAATAAAAGTAGAATAAAATAAGGAAAATCCAATGCTTGATAAAGTTTTTATCCACGAACTTACCGCTTTTGCATCCATCGGTGCTTATGATTGGGAGCACACCATCAAACAACGCCTTGTATTTGATATTGAACTCTATTGGGATTTCAGCAAAGCGGTGGAAACCGATGATGTGCAATATTGCTTAAATTATGCCGAAGTCTCAGAGCGTATTTTACATTTCGTGGAAGGAAGACCTTTCAAACTAGTTGAAACAGTTGCTCATCAAGTGGCAAATTTATTACAAGAAACTTACGGCATTCAAAAATTACGAATCAAATTGCACAAGCCTAAAGCCGTAGCACAAGCAAGTAGTGTTGGTGTAATTATTGAAAGAGGGGTTTAAATTTAATTGGACGTTTCAACGATGTTAGCATTTTGAAACGTCCAACTATTCTAATCCAATAAAAGACTACATTACATTTACTCGTTTATTCACGAGCTTAGTAATCACATTACTAATCGATTCTTCCATCTGTAA
The DNA here is from genome assembly GCF_002015035.1 of Haemophilus parahaemolyticus. Lineage (GTDB taxonomy): Bacteria > Pseudomonadota > Gammaproteobacteria > Enterobacterales > Pasteurellaceae > Haemophilus_A > Haemophilus_A parahaemolyticus. The sequence continues at coordinate 157,493 of NZ_MUXY01000003.1, forward strand.
GCCAATGCGTTTGGTCAGATTTTTCTTCTCTTTATATTTGATTTCAATAATTTCTTTGTTTTCAACTGCTTTCACAAGCAAATCATCACTGGTTGAAATCTCATCAATCAAATTCAACTCAAGTGCTTGCTTGCCGAACCAGTGCTCTCCCGTTGCAATTTTTTCAATATCTAATTGTGGGCGGTTCTCACGTACAAATTGCTTGAATAACTGATGGGTTTCTTCTAACTCTTGTTGGAATTTTTGTTTACCTTTTTCGGTATTTTCCCCCATAAAAGTCACGGTACGTTTAAATTCGCCCGCCGTCATTACATCTACATCGACATCGTGTTTTTTGAGCAAGCGGTGAATGTTTGGCACTTCAGCCACTACACCCACAGAACCGATAATCGCAAAAGGTGCAGAAACAATTTTATTCGCCACACACGCCATCATATAGCCACCACTTGCAGCAACTTTATCAACGGCTACGGTCAGCGGAATATTACGCTCACGCAAGCGTTGTAACTGCGACGCAGCTAATCCATAGCCATGTACAACACCGCCAGGGCTTTCGAGTTTAAGCAACACTTCATCTTCTGGTTTCGCAATCGAAAGCACAGCAGTAATTTCACGGCGTAAAGCACTTACAGCGTGAGCGTGCACATCTCCGTTAAAATCTAATACGAATAAGCGAGGCTTTTTCTCTTCATCTGACTTTTTTTCGCCCTCTTTAATGCGTTTTTTCTCTGCCTTCGCTTTCGCTTTTGCCTCTTTTTTCTCGGCTTTCTCTTTTTGTTTTAGCTCTTCTCCACTAAGGAAAAAAGCTTCAAGCGATTCTTTCTCTTCTTTATATTTTTCAGAAAAATCAGTTAGCACGATTGTGCCGTTTTCTGGATGCTTTTTGCTTTCTAAAATAATCATCACAATCACAGCAACTACGCCGAAGATAGTGAGAAGTTCTAATAAGAAAATGCCGTAGTTAAGTAAAATATCTTTCCACATTGAATGGGTTCCTTTGTTAATTTGTAAAATAATGAATAAATTTGACCGCTTGTTATTTTTGTTCCAACACATCAACCACAGCTTGTGCTGCCTGTGCATCGGCGTCGCATTGGATCAGTTTATGTAAGTCCGTAAAACTGTGCTTGAGTTCATTTTTTTGTTTTAAACTCTCTACATCATTGCTCAAATAGTGATTGAGCGACCACGCAAGGTTATCAGGATTACACTCTTCTTGAATCATCTCTGGCACAAGCGGTGCATTTGCGAGTAAATTTGGCAAAGAGATATAATCAGTTTTGACCAATTTTTTCGCAAGCCAATAGGTCAGTGGTTTCATTTTGTACCCCACCACCATCGGCGATTTGCAGAGCATTGCTTCTAATGCTGCCGTGCCAGAAGCCAGTAACGTACACTCTGCAGCGATCATCGCTTGGCGAGCCTGCCCTTGCAAAATATGCAGTTCCAACTCAGGGGCTATATTTGCCTTCATTTCTTCTAGCTGTGCTTGTCGTTTTTTATTGACCATCGGCACAAGAAATTCCAAATCTGGATGCTTCTCTTTTAACAGTTGAGCGGTTTTTAAAAAAGGCTCTGCCAAGAATTGGATTTCGCTACCACGACTACCTATCAAAATAGCCACATAGCGTTTGCTTTCATCTAAACCGAGCTTTTCACAAGCCTCTGTTCGGTTAGGTTTTAAGGCTATCGCATCTGCCATCGTGTGCCCGATAAAACGACAAGGCGTGTCGAATTTGTCGTAAAAGGCTTTTTCAAACGGTAAAAACGCCAACACTAAATCAGTCGCACGTTTGATTTTATGTACCCGATTTTGTCGCCACGCCCAAACAGAAGGGCTAACATAGTGAATGGTTTTGATACCGTTTGCCTTGAGTTTTTCCTCCACGGTGAGGTTAAAATCAGGGGCATCAATGCCGATAAATACATCAGGTTTCATTTCAAGCATTGTTTCAATCACTTGTTTTCGGCGTTTGAGTAAGCGAGGTAGATGCTTCAACACTTCTGCCAAGCCCATCACGGAAAGCTCTTCCATCTCAAATAAAGTTTCACAACCCGCTTTTTTCATCTGCTCGCCCGCTACACCAATAAAGCGTGCATTTGGGTAGTGCAATTTTAATGCATTGATTAAGCCAGCACCTAGAATATCGCCTGAGACCTCACCTGCAACGAGTGCGATTAAAGGAGATTTTTGTTCCATTTTCTCTAATTTTTCTGTCGTTTTCTAAAGTTAAAAATGGTTTCATTATATTGTGATTAGCACGAATAGCAATCTATGCCGAAAATTTATACGATATTCCAAAAATTTCTTGACAGAGATCACGCTTTTTAACAAAAGTCGTTGTATTTATTTTGTTTAAGCCTAGAATTCAAATTAACTAAAAATTGGTAAATTTTTAAACGCATGACACTGGAAAGCATATTTTTTGATAGGGATGTTTCCACAAAGCCACTTAATGAGGAAGGCGGATTCTCTTTTTCTGGTTCTTTTAAGCAAACGTTTTCGTCATGCTTGTTTGCTCAAAAACCGCCATCCAATGAAGGCAATGTTTCTCAACCTTTTGCAAGTTTGTTGCAAACTTTGACCGCTTGCCTTCATTTCTATCTTCCCTATCGTGTTTTTCGTTCATGCCACTCGTCTATTGTGAGGTTTTTATGACTCAACTCGTTACCCAATCTGTCATTGATGCTTTTTTTGATGGGGTTAATTCTGATCCCTTTTCTGTTCTCGGTATGCACGAAACCGATCTCGGCATAGAAATTCGCACCTTATTGCCAGATGCCAATCGAGTAGCGGTAATAGAGCGTGAAAGTGGTAAAACGATAGCGGAATTAGACCGCTTGGACGAGCGTGGTTTCTTTGCTGCGGTGATCCCCAATTGTCGTCAATTTTTTGCTTATCAATTACAGGTTTTTTGGGGAAATGAATCGCAAATAGTCGAAGATCCTTATCGTTTTCATCCTATGATTGATGATTTGGAACAATGGCTACTTGCTGAAGGTTCTATGCTTCGCCCCTATGAAGTACTTGGTGCGCACTTTATGGAATGTGATGGTGTGAGCGGGGTAAATTTCCGTTTGTGGGCACCCAATGCCAGACGTGTTTCTATTGTGGGCGATTTCAACTATTGGGACGGTCGCCGCCACCCAATGCGTTTCCACCCGAAAAGCGGTGTATGGGAATTGTTCCTACCGAAAGTTAGTCTTGGTCAGCTTTATAAATTTGAATTGATTGATTGTTTTGGAAACTTGCGTTTGAAAGCGGATCCTTATGCGTTTAGTTCACAACTTCGCCCTGATACGGCTTCTCAAGTCAGTGCCTTGCCAAATGTAGTGGAAATGACGGAAGCACGCAAAAAAGCCAATCAAGCGAACCAACCGATTTCCATTTATGAAGTACATTTAGGATCTTGGCGTCGTAATTTAGAAAACAATTTTTGGCTAGATTACGATCAAATTGCTGATGAATTAATTCCTTATGTCAAAGATATGGGCTTCACCCATATAGAATTTTTACCGCTTTCTGAATTTCCGTTTGATGGTTCTTGGGGTTATCAACCACTTGGACTTTATTCGCCAACCAGTCGTTTTGGCTCGCCTGAAGCATTTCGCCGTTTAGTCAAACGTGCTCACGAAGCAGGCATCAACGTGATTTTAGATTGGGTGCCGGGGCATTTCCCAAGTGATACTCACGGCTTGAGTGCTTTCGATGGCACAGCACTTTACGAATATGCTGACCCACGCGAAGGCTATCATCAAGATTGGAATACCTTGATCTATAACTATGGACGTAATGAAGTCAAAAATTTCTTATCCAGTAATGCACTATATTGGCTTGAACGCTTTGGTGTAGATGGTATTCGCGTGGATGCTGTGGCTTCAATGATCTACCGCGATTACAGCCGTGCGGAAGGGGAGTGGATTCCAAACCAATACGGCGGACGTGAAAATTTAGAAGCCATTGAATTTTTAAAACACACTAACTGGAAAATTCACAGTGAAATGGCGGGGGCAATTTCTATTGCGGAGGAATCGACTTCTTTTGCAGGCGTAACTCACCCAAGCGAAAACGGTGGATTGGGCTTCAATTTCAAATGGAATATGGGCTGGATGAACGACACCCTTGCTTATATGAAGCTCGATCCAATTTACCGCCAATATCATCACAACAAAATGACCTTTGGAATGGTGTATCAATATAGCGAAAATTTTGTTTTACCACTTTCTCACGATGAAGTGGTTCACGGTAAATATTCACTTCTTGGCAAGATGCCGGGCGATACGTGGCAAAAATTCGCTAACTTGCGTGCATATTACGGTTATATGTGGGGGTATCCAGGTAAAAAATTGCTCTTTATGGGGAATGAATTTGCCCAAGGCAGAGAATGGAATTTCGAAGAAAGTTTGGACTGGTTCTTGCTTGATGAAAATATTGGCGGAGGCTGGCACAAAGGCGTGTTGAAGCTGGTTAAAGACCTCAATCAAATTTATCAACAAAATCGACCGCTCTTTGAACTTGATAACTCCCCAGAAGGTTTCGATTGGATTGTCGTTGATGATGCAGCAAATTCTGTGTTCGTCTTTGAGCGTCGCAGTTCAAACGGAGAACGCATTATTGTTATCAGTAACTTTACCCCTGTGCCTCGCCACAACTACCGTATCGGTGTGAATATTGCGGGCGAATATGAAGAAATTTTGAATACCGATTCAATGTATTACCAAGGATCAAATGTGGGCAATTTTGGTTGTGTTGCAAGTGAAAAAATCGAAAGCCACGGACGAGAAAATTCGATTTCAGTGTCCATTCCGCCGTTAGCAACGGTTTATTTGAGATTGAAGGCGAAATAATCCGAATAGATAAATGTAGATACTGTCTCCCAA